>JAJTGR010000021.1 GCA_021299375.1 Gemmatimonadota bacterium | reverse complement strand
TGCAGGACACCCTGCGGGTGTCGCAGGTGCGCGGTCGGTACGGCGAGTGGACGCTGCAGCGCGCGCTGGAGGCGGCCGGCCTTCAAGAGCGCGTACACTACGTGATGCAGCCCGCGCTGCGCGACGATCAGGGCCTGTTCCGACCCGACGCGGTGTTGTTGCTGCCGCAAGCGCGGGCCATCGTCATCGACAGCAAGGCGCCGCTTCAGCACTTGCTGGATGCTCAGCACGCGTCGTCGCAAAGCGAGAAGACCACGCTGCTCGACCGCCACGCCAGGGCGCTGCGTGGGCACATCGATCAACTCGCCGGCAAGGGATACCCCGCACGGATGGCGGCGGTGGTACCGGATCGGGTGATGCTCGATGGCGTGCTGCTGTTCGTGCCGGCCGATGCGGTGCTGGATGCGGCCTACCGCCGCGATCCGAAGCTGTTGCAGCACGCGGCCAGTCAGCGCGTGCATCTCGTGTCGCCGGCCTCGCTGCTGATCGTGCTCAGTGCGGTGGAGCAGTTGTGGCGACAGGACGGGCGTGATCAGCGGGCGGCGGAGATCGAGAAGATCGGGGCCGACCTGCTGGGCCGCCTGGGCGTGGTGCTCGGTCACGTGAACCACGTGCAGCGCGCCGTGAGCGATTGCGTGGCGGCGTACAACGCGCTCACCACCTCGCTGGAGTCGCGACTCCTCCCCATCGCCCGACGGATGGAGGAACTCGGCGTGCGCACGCGTGAGCCCGTGCCCGCCATCGGCGAGATCGACACGGTTCCGCGCGAGCTGGGGCCGCGCCTCAGCCGTGCGCTGGTCACCCCGCAGACGGACGTGACCACGATGTCCGTCGCCTCCGACGAGACGCCCGCCGCAGCCTGACGCGGCGCCCCCCGCCACATCCACCCACGCTGGGGTCCCGGTCACGACGGCCGGGACTACCACCACCTCACCGAGGTTTATATGGCCAAGAGGAACACCAATCGTCGGAAGGCGGCGCGTGCCGCTATCGATTTGCTGCTCGAGAACGGGTGCGGCGGCCTCACGCTCCTGTTCGCATCGCGTGACGCGTCGTATTCGCAGGCCCGCGCGGCACAGCAGTCGCTCGAGGCGTTGATCGCGCGGCGCGTACGCGCCTATGTCGATCAGTATGCCGGTGCGCATGCCAACGCCGACACTTGGGCGACCAGCGGAGACCCGACCGTCGAACCCATCAGCGCCGAGGGGTTGATTGCACAGGCCACGGCGCGCGTGGTGGCGGCCCTGCCCCGCTGCGCGAGCCGCAGCGTGCATGATTTCGAGCGCTGGCTGGAACGCCAGATCGCCGATGCCGTCGACGCCACCCCGGAAGACGGGCCGCCGTCGCCCACCGCGCCGGCCGCGACGGCGCAGGTGTCGGCATCGTGGGCCCTGCACACGCTGCCGATTCCGCGCGCGCAGCGTGACGCGCTCGTGGCGGCAGTGCTGCAAGAACTCACGGCCCCGGAACGCGAGATGCTGGAGGCGATGCGGGACCCGAAGGCGTCGTGGGTGGACGTCGCGTCGCACCTCGGGCTCAGCCTGTTCGCAGCGAAGCGGCTGCACCGCCACGCGGATGATCGCGCGCACGAGATCGCGGTGCGGCTCGCCGCGCAGGCGGCGGGGGTGGCGGGAGTGGCGGGAGTGGCGGCTCCACCGGCGCAGGTCGCGGCCACCTAGTCATGCCGGAGCAAAACCACCGCGGTGGGTACCGCCGTAGGCGGTAGTGTACTCGCCGTGGCGACGTGCTGCCGTATGCGGTACCGTATGAGCAAGCGTATGATCTAACCGGGCCACAGAAGCGCATACGGCGCCCTATGACCCGGGTGCGCGGGACCTACTGGAGAAGGAACGGGCAGAAACACAAAAGCCGCTAACTCGTTACGAGTCAACGGCTTTCGTGGTCTCTTTTGAGAGGTACGGCGATAGCTGGGGAGAGACTCGAACTCTCGACCTCACGATTATGAGTCGTGCGCTCTAACCGGCTGAGCTACCCAGCCCCAAAGCACCACGCCGCGGAGAACGGCGGCAGGTCCGGGACGCAAACGGCCAGCCCTTGCGGACTGGCCGAGTGCACTATGGCGGGGGCGGGATTTGAACCCGCGACCTTCGGGTTATGAGCCCGACGAGCTACCAGGCTGCTCCACCCCGCGGCAGTCTTGGGATAATAGCCGGTGACAGGCGGGAGTCAACCCCGCACGGCGGTCACGTCGAAGGACGCGACCACCTCGACACCGGAAACGCCGCCACCTCGGGCGCCGGGTGATTGGCGCGCCGCACGAGCAGCCACACACTGAGCGCCACAGGGGCAGCCGCCACCAACACCACGAGCGTCGGCGAACCGCCAATCCACTCGACCGCGCGCAGCAGTGCCCCCTGCACCAGCGACTGCAGCGGCTCGGAGCCGGCGTCCACCGAAATCACCGACGCGAGCACCGACAGCCAGACCGGTATGGTCAGCACCCAGCCACGCAACTGCCACGGAGAGAACGGCCGCGCTGGCGAACGCCCGCTCCACACCGCCAGCAGCATCAGCAGCGCCGTGGTGAGCAGCACACTCCCCTGCAGCAATTGCATTGGCCAGCTCTGCGTGCGAAAACGCGGACGCTCGGTGCGAATCTGCCGCGCCGTCATCGGACGGCCGAACGCGGCCTGCGTGGCCCGTCCCATCTGCCAGCCCACCACGTGTCGGCTGCTCGTCTCGCGCACCGAGTACGGGTTGTAGAGCGTGAGGCCGAGCACCCGCAGCGTGAACGGCTCGACCGTCTCGCCGCGGGGACTGACGATCAGCGGTGCCTGACCTCCCGGTGCGAACCTCCAGTACGCGATGGAGAGTCGCGTGGGATTCGTATAGTCGCCGGTCGCAGGCGAGAGAGGCGCGTTGCGGGACAGGAACACCTGATCGCGCAGATACGGGACCGGGAGGTTGGCCCCAACACCGAACGCGGCCGCGAGCGCCACCGGCCCCAGCAGCATGATGCCCAGCAGACGCCGCACCGGCGGAATGGGCAGCATGGCCAGCCACGCCGTACGCTGCACGATCAACGGGACCAACAGCACCAGCCAGATGCACCACTGCGTGCTCGAGCCAAGTACACCGACCGCCAGCGCCATGCCAATGACGCCCATAAGCCACCCCGGGCCGATGGCGCGCACAATGAGCCCCGCCACCTGCACGAGCGACAGCGTATCGGCGCCCGCGGCGTACGACCCGACGGCGCGCGGCGCCGACAAGCCCTCCGCCGTCGCCTCACGCGGTGCAGTCGTCACCGGCAGCACGTACGAGCGCGGCAGGCGCCACGCGACCAGCGCCGCCGTGCCAAGCAACGCCCCGATCGACAGGACCAGCTGCGTGGTGGGCCGGGCGGTGACGGCGACTCCCACGAGTCCGAACAGCAGCAGCACACTCGGGACCGTCTCCCACGCGTAGCCCGCGCGGCGCACCGATGACCGCGCGAAAGCGAACGGCGCCAACGTGATGGACATCGTCGCCGAGGCGAGCACGACGAGCGACTGCAGCGGACGACCGTCCACGTCTCGCCACGGCTGCGCCAACAGCCACGCGCCCAGCACCCCACCCACCAGCAGCAGTCGCGCCAGCAGCTTGCTCACGCCCAGCGTACGCGCCGACACGGGAAGGGTGGCGTCGAACAGGGTGGGCTGCACCGGCACGACGCTCATGCCCATGAACAGCACCGGCAACGCCAGCCAGGCGGTGAGGTCGCGCCAGAGTAGCAGCAGCGGCGCCGCCAGCGCCGGCCCCATCCACAGCCGCCGGTCGCGCAGGTGGAGCCACACCAGCGCCCGCATCATGCGGCGCGCTCCGCCGAGGTCCCGGCGGTGAGCTCGATGAACAGGTCCTCGAGCGGCAACGCGGTGCACCACGCGGCTGGCGTGCCAAGGATCGCCTGCACCTGCGGCTCCATCATCGCCGCCTCTCCGGTGATGAGCGCGTGCCAGCGATCGCCCACGGCGCGCAGGCGCACGAGGCCGGGCAACGCATGCATGCGCTCCGCGCTCACGGCATCACGCGGCACGGTCACCAGGCAGCGCGCCTCGCGCAGGACGTCGAGGGCGGCGTCCACCTTGATCCGCCCTTCGTCCAGCAGCAGCATCCGCCCGCCGAGCCGCTCGACATCGCCGAGGTGATGCGACGAGTACACGATGCCGGTGCCTTCGCGGTTGAGCAACTGGATGGAGGCTTCGAGAAACTCGCGACGGGCCACCGGGTCGAGCCCCGCCGCCGGTTCATCGAGCACCAGCAATTCCGGCCGGTGACACACGGCGCACAGGAGCGCCAGCTGCTGCCGCTGCCCCTTGCTCAACCCCATCGACTTTCCGAGATGTGGCCCGAGCGCGAAGCGTTCGACAAGATCGCGCTCGAAAGTCCGATCCCACGCCGGATACAGCGTGCGATGCAACGCCAACAGATCCGCCCCCGAGATCATTGGTGGCGCGGTCGGCTGCTCCCCCACGAATCCGATACGCCGCTTCACCGCAACCGGGTCACGCACCGGGTCGAGGCCGAAGGTGCGCACCGTGCCTCGCTCGGGCGCCAGCAACCCAAGCGCCAGGTAGACGAGTGTGCTCTTGCCGGCGCCATTGCGCCCCAGCAGCGCCACGATCTCCTCGCGCTGCACGGTCAGGCTCACGTCGGTGAGGACGGGGGAGCGGGCCCCGTACCCACGCATCACATGCTGCACATCGAGAAGAGAGGCGGACATTGTCACCGTCACCGGCGGGATGAGGGGAGAGAATCGGCGGCGTCGCGGACCAGCCGCAGCACCGCGTCGCGGGTGAGGCCCGCGGCCATGGCCTGCGCCACCAGCGCCGAGGCCATCTGCTGCAGCGCGGCCTGCTGCGCGCGCTGCGCCTCGTGGGTCGGGTGGGCCGTCACGAACGTGCCGCGCCCACGCTGGGTCTCGAGATACCCGAGCGCCTCCAGTTCGTCGTACGCCTTCTTCACCGTGAGGGGCGCCACCACCAGCTGTTCGCTCAGCTCGCGGTGCGACGGTATCCGGTCCCCGGCGACCAGCCGGCCCGCGGCAATCGCGTCGACCACCTGCCGCATGATCTGGCGGTAGACGGGCAGATCCGATCCGGACTGAATGGCGACGAACACAGGTGCTATATATGACTATATCACCTGATCCGTCAAGCCCGATGGCCCCGGCGCTCAGCGCGCGGGGCCACTCATCCGATACAACAGCTCCTTCTCCCCCTGCACCATCCCGTACTTCTCCCGCGCCAGTCGCTCGAGCCGCGCAGGATCGGTCCGCACCGCCTGCATTTCCGCGCGCAGCGCCGAGACCGAATCTCGCAGCGCCTCGACGTCGGCCTCGAGCTCGCGATGCTGCCGCCGTTGCGTCACGAGGTCGCTGGTGCCGTACTCGCCCCCCTCGATGGCAAAGGTCAGCACGGCGACCGCGCCGGCACCCCAGGCGAGGCGCCGGAGCCAGACGCGCCCCGGCTTGGCCGCGCCGTCCGCCCTAGATGCCAAAGAGCGCCCCGCCCGGATACTCGGCGTGTGCCTCGAGCTGCTCCTCGATGCGCAACAGCTGGTTGTACTTGGCCACCCGATCGCTGCGCGATGGCGCCCCCGTCTTGATCTGCCCGGCCTGCGTGGCCACCGCCAGATCGGCGATGAACGTGTCCTCGGTCTCGCCGCTGCGATGCGAGATGATCGAGTTGTACCCCGCCGACTTGGCCAGCTCGATGGCCTCGAGCGTCTCGGTCAGCGTGCCGATCTGGTTGACCTTGATGAGAATGGCGTTGGCCACGTCCTGCTCGATGCCCTTGGCGAGAATCTCGCTGTTGGTGCAGAAGAGGTCGTCACCCACCAGCTGGCACCGGTCGCCGATCAGCTCCGTGAGCGCCTTCCAGCCGTCCCAGTCGTTCTCGGCCATGCCGTCTTCGATGGACACGATCGGGTAGCGCTCCAGCCATCCGGCGTACAGCTCGGCCATGGCCTGCGGACTGCGCGAGGCACCGCCGCTTTTCTTGAAGTGGTACTGGCCGTGCTGGAACAGCTCGCTGGCCGCCACGTCGAGGGCGAGCGCAATGTCCTTCCCGGGCTGGAATCCGGCCGCCTCGATGGCCTCCATGATGACCATGAGAGCCTCTTCGTCGCTTGCCAGGTTCGGCGCGAACCCGCCTTCATCGCCCACCCCCGTCGACAGCTTGCGTGCCACCAGCACCTTCTTGAGCTGATGGAACACCTGAGCACCCATGCGCAACCCGTCGGCGAACGAGTCGGCGCCAACGGGCATGACCATGAACTCCTGGAAGTCCACGGTGTTGGTCGCATGCGCCCCGCCGTTGAGGATGTTCATCATGGGCACCGGCAGCGTGCGGGCCATGGGGCCACCGAGGTAGCGATAGAGCGGCAGGCCGACTTCCACCGCCGCGGCGCGAGCGACGGCCATGGACACCCCCAGGATGGCGTTGGCGCCGAGACGCCCCTTGTTCTCGGTGCCGTCGAGGTCCAGCATCGCCCGATCGATCGCGATCTGGTCGGTGGCATCCATGCCGTCGAGTGCTTCGGCGATCTCGGTGTTGACGTGGTCCACGGCCGTCTGTACGCCCTTGCCGAAGTAGCGCTCGGGGTCGCCATCGCGCAGCTCGACCGCCTCCCGCTCGCCCGTGCTGGCGCCGCTGGGCACGGCCGCCCGGCCCGCGGCGCCGGTCTCGAGGATGACGTCGACCTCGACGGTGGGGTTGCCGCGGGAGTCGAGGATTTCGCGGGCAGAGATGGAAACGATGGGAGCCATGGGGTCGGGAACGGTGAAAGGCGAGCGCGAAATGATCGCGAGGGAATCTAAGCCGAGGTGGGAGCGATCACGGCGCGGGATCGCGACTCGGCAAGGTCAGGCGAAGCACTGGCGGAATCGACGCCGTACTGCGTACGCAGGCATGCCGCCATGCGCTCGCGCACTTGATCGGCCAGGGTGTTGCGATCGTCGTACGTGAGCCCCGCGGTGGGAATGGGCTCGAGCAGGTGCACGTGCACCGTGCCCGGCGACGCGCGAAACTCCCCGCGCGGATTCACGGCGATCGTGCCGTGAATGACCACCGGCACGATCGGCGCGCCGGACCCGATGGCCAGCACAAACGGCCCCTTCTTGAACGGCCGCAGCGCGTACTCATGGCCGCGCGTGCCCTCGGGATAAACGAGCACGGGGTTGCCCTCGCGGATCTTCCGGGCCGCGTCTTCATAGGCGCCGAACGCCGCCTTGCGGTTCTCGCGATCGATGTAGATGACGCCAACCTCGCGCGCGGCCGCCCCGAAGAGCGGGATCTGTTCGAGTTCGCGCTTGGCCACGAAGCCGTAGTGCGGCAGCGCCTCGATCATGGCCGGAATGTCGAACCAGCTCACGTGATTGGCGATGTACACCCGCGGGGCGCGCGCGGCGAGACCATCGTCTCCGTGCAGCACCACCTTCACACCGGCCGCCCGCAGCAGCCAGGCGGCCCACCAGCGCGGCGCCTTCTCGTACACACTGTCCGGCGCCTTGCGGACGCCGAACAGCTTGGCCAGCAGGACGAGGCCGCCGAAGACGACAGTGCCCACCAGCAGGGCCAGAAAGGTGAGGGCGGTCCGGAACATTGCTTCAAAGTTCGCCGGAAGCGGCCGTGAGATCAACGCATCGCGGACCCGCGGCAAGCGATCAGGCCGCGGACCTCACCGAAAATGATCGTGACCGACGGGCTCGGCCGTAGTGGCGGCGGATCCCTCGAGGCGCTCGACCTGGCCGATGACCGTGAGCGGGACCTCTGTAGCGGCCCGCCAGCGCGCCCGAAGGGCTTCCAGACGCTCAGGTGGGACGGTGGCCAGGAGTTCGTACTCCTCGCCACTTCCCAGGGCGTCGTGCGGCGAAATGCCTGGGCCCGCCGGTACCAACGCGGGGTCGATGGCCACCCGTACGCCGCTGGCGGCGCCAAGGTGGCGCGCGTCGGCGGCCAACCCGTCGGAAATGTCGAGCATCGCGGTGGCCCCGCCCTCGGCCAGCAGGCGCCCCTCCGGCAACCGAGGCACAGGGCTGGCGAACCGCGCCCGCGCCCACGCTGACGGCTCACGGCCGGCCGTCCAGGCACCCAAGGCATTGCCAGGTCCACCGAGCCGGCCGGTCACGACCACCAGATCGCCGACCTGCGCGCCCCGGCGCGCAACGGGGTGTGTCGTGTGCCCGATGACCGTGAGCGTGATGCCGAATGCCGCGCCGCGGCTGAGGTTGCCGCCCACGATGCGCGCCCCGGCCCGGCGCACCTGCGCGCCGATGCCATCGGCCACCTCACCCAGATCCGGTTCCCATGAGGCGGGCACCACGAAGGCCACGAGGACGAACTCGGCGTGGGCTCCCATCGCCGCCAGGTCGCTCAGGGCGGCGCCCGCGGCGCGGACGCCCACCTCGTATGGCGTGACCCACGCCCGCCGGAAGTGCACGTCCTCCACGCACGCATCGGTGCTGACCACTCGCTGACCGGCGCTGAGCACCGGCAGCACGGCCGCGTCGTCGCCGATGTCGGCGGCGAGGTCCCCCCACCGCTGTCTGAGCATGCGGATGGTGTCGAATTCGCGGCCATGTCCCATGGCCTGATGCGCGCGCAACCGGTGCGGGTCGGGCACGCCCCGGGGCTCACCGTGGGGAGTGAACATCAGCGCGCGCTATGGTACGAGGCCGTCGCCGGTACGGCGATAGCGCACCAGCCCCTGCGGGGTACCGAGCCAAAGCCAATCGCGGCTGGCCACGAGGTCGAGCACGGGGCCAGGCACATCAGCCGGCACCCGCAGCACACGCAGCGCGCCGGTCTGCCGCGACAGCATCACCACGCCGGTGGTCCCGGCCAGCCACATGGCACGATTGTCAATGGCCACCCGCGTCACCTGCCCCACCTGCAGCACGTCGAGCGCCGGAATGCGGACCGGTTCGACGCCGCCGCGCGGGGCGAGACGCAGTACGGCGTCGTCGGTGGCGGCCAACAGCACCGTGTCGCTCCACGCGAGGCTGCGTACGGGCCGACGCAGCGCCGGATCCTGAGCGCGGGGGCGCGCGAGTGTGCCTCCCGCCACGGCGTCCGGGCGCGGAATGGCGAGCAACCCGGATTCCGTACCCGCCCAGAGCGTGTCCCCCGTGAACAGCAAGGCATACACCGGTGTGTTGTCGAGCAGCCGCGCGCCAAGTCCGCGTGTGCGAGTGGACCTGACCCGCGCGCTGTCACTCACGAACTGCATGCCACGCCGTGTGCCCACCCAGGCGCCTTCGTCACGAGGCGCCACGGCCAGCACCCGGTCGTCGGGGAGCCCGTCGAGGGTCGTCCAGGCCGCCACGTCGTTTTCCCCGTCGAGCCGTAGCCGCACGAGCCCGCGGTCGGTGCCCATCCATGCGCGTTCGGCACGGGTCGCCAACGTGTATGCCCGCAGGCCGGTGAGCGGTGTGCTGATGGTGCCTTCAAGCCACCGCCATTGCTGCAGATCGCTGGTGGCGAACGTAAGGCCGCCGCGGCTGCTCGGCACGCCCAGCCCCGCCACCCAGACGCCATCGGCGGCGAGGGCCAACGCGCCCACGCCCGGCTCGAGCAGGCCGAAGCGCAGCGCCTGCGCCTGCAGCAACGTGGGATCGAGACGATAGAGGCCGTCGCCATCGGTACCGAGCCACACGTCGCTCACGCGTTCTGGAGACGCGGCGCCGCTGAGCAGCGCGAATTGGCGCAGCGGCCGATTGGCCGCCTGCTCGCGCAGCAGCAGTTGGGGTTGTGTCCGCAGCGTGGGGAAGCGCGTGTAGAGATCGTTCAGGGTCGACGGCGCGATGACCGACGCTGGCACCGGCGGCTGCGCGAGCGGGGCGCTGAGGCCGATGCGCGAGATGCGGGTCCACTGGCCCGCGCTGCGCACGAAGGCGTCTCCGGTGCCACCGCGGTCGAAGGCGATGTATTCCGGCACCCCGGTCACGATGGTGCGTTGGAGTTGCTCGGTCTGCGGCCGGTAGCTCACCACGGCCCCGGGTACGCCGAACCACACGGCCTCCTCGACCGGGTCGCCGGCGATCACGGTGATCTGCTGGTCGATCAACCCCTGATCGCGTGTGAGCGGCGGCAGCCATGCCTCCATGACCCGGTCGTAGACGGCGATGCCTCCGCCGCTGGCGGCGTACACGAACCGGCGGGAAACCGCGACCGCCTGCACCGTGCTGAAGCTGCCGATACGCTGCCGTTCGTCGCGGCGGCTGAAGCCTGCCGACCCGCCGCCCAGACCGCCGCCAGTCCCGGAGACCGGTGCGCAGGCAGTCAGGCAGCCGATGGCGATAGCCGCGCGCACGAGGGAGCGCAGGAAGGAGATGTCCAGCATGCCCGGAATGTACTAACGGGGATGCTGGACACCGCAGCGACCGACACCTGTTGCGTCAGGCCGGTGCCGGGAGTGTCGCCAACACGCCGGGCGGGTACATCGCCGGCCGCTCCAGCGCCCGCCATGCCGCCGGCATGGCTTCCAGCATGTCATCGAGCGTACCACCGCGCACTCCAGCACCGACGGTCGCGTGCTCCGCCGCCACCCCATGCAGCGTGGCGCCCACCACCGCCGCATCCTCGGCCCGCACCCCCTGGGCCAGCAGCGTCGCGATGATCCCCGTGAGACAGTCACCGCTGCCGCCGGTGGCCAACAGCGCGGTGCCGTGCGGCACCACTTGCAGCGACGCGCTTCCCGGTGCGGCCACGAGCGTCGGCGTGCCCTTGAGCAGCACGGTGACGCCGGCCGTGTCGGCGAAATGGCGCAGGCGGTCGGCTCGCGCCTGCCACGCGTCGGGCCACGGTGCACCCGTGAGGCGCGCGAACTCACCGGCGTGTGGGGTACACACCGCGTGCGGGACTTCGCGCGTCCAGCGGCGAAGCGCCGACGCGGCGTCGGCGCCCTGGCGTTGCGCGGCATCGGCGGCCAGCCAGAGCGCATCGGCGTCGAGCACCAACGGCGTTCCCCGATGCGCGCCGAGCAGCCACTCCAAAGTGGCGGCCGACCGTGCCGAACGCCCGAGCCCCGGGCCGATGGCCAGCGCGTCGAGGCGCAGCCGCGTGTGCTGACCGTCGTCGGCCGTCTCGAACGCCATGGGCCACCGATGCACGAGCGCCTGCGGCACCAGCGCCTGCACGGCCGGCACGCTGGCCGGATCAACGAGGGCATGAACGAGCCCGGCCCCGCCTCGCAGCGCGGCACGCGCCGCCAGCACCACCGCACCCGCCATGCCCTCGTGGCCGCCCGCGAGCCCCACCCGCCCGCGTGTCCCCTTGTGTGCGTTCCAGGCGATGGCGGGAACGCGCGCGGCGAGCGCGTGGCCGTGCGCCCAGCGCCACGCGGCGTCGTCGTCACCGGGGCGATCGGCAACGCCGTCGAGGCCGATGTCGGCCACCACGATGGCGCCCGCGTGGGCACGCTGAAGCAGCACGCCGCGCTTGAGGGTACCGAAGCAGATGGTGACGTGCGCCGGCATGCTCCCGGCCGCGATGGCGCCGGTCGTGGCATCGAGGCCGGTCGGCACGTCCAGCGCCACGAGCACGGCTCCCCGCTCGAATGCCTGCCGCAGCTGCACGCACGCGGCGGCAATCTCGCGGCGCAGCGGGCCCTGATGTCCCGTGCCAAGCAGCCCGTCGATCACCACCCGTTCATGGCCACCGGGTGCACCGTGAACGAGCGCAGGCGCCGCCAGGGCGGCAGCGCGGATCGCGTCGGGGGTACGCGGTGGGCCAGCGGCATGCAGGCGCACCGTGACGCCGGCGCGGGCGAGCTGTGCCGCCGCCACATAGGCATCGCCACCGTTGTTGCCGGTACCCGCAAACAGGGCCACGCCGTGTCCCAGCTGATGGCCGAACCGGCGCAGGACTTCGGCGGCGGCGACGGTGCCGGCGGCGAGCATGAGGTCGAACGCGGAGATCCCGGCCGCGATGGCGGCCCGGTCGCGGGCGGCGGCTTCGGCCGCGGTGGTGACGCGGAACACCGTCAGGCTCCCGCCCGAGGCGCCGACGCGGCGCCCGTCACCACGTCACGCTCAGACGTGCGTCGCACTCCACGGGTATTCCCGCTCGAAAGCGTCGGCAAAATCGAACACGCCGAAGAAATCGTCGCGCGAATCGTGCGCCTGGCTGATAAGCAGCCCCAGATCGACCAGCGTGAAGACGATGTCGCCGATGTCGCTGGTGGAGCGGACGCCCCAATGCTCGAGCACCGGCTTTGCCATCACGCCGAAGCGCTGCAGCGCGAGTTCCCGACAGGCATGCGCGAGTTCCGGCCCACTGATGTGCCGACGCTCGGTGAGCCGGCCCTGGCAGTGCTCGAGAGACGACAGCACGAACAGATACGCGCGCTCGTCGAACCGCTGCTCGCGCAGTCGGATCTGGTCCATGATGCCCTCACGGAACGCCAACTCGGTCACTGCCCTGCTCCTCGAGAGATACGAACTGCCCCGCGCGGAATGCGAAGCGCCGTGAATACTGGAGCGGAAGCGCGGCGGACACAATATCAACGACCGCCAGCCCGCCATCGGGTTCCCGGGCGACCTCGGACCCCGATGACAGCGTCCCCGACCGCCTCTCACACGCGCGCGACGGCGCGATACAGCGGATACTGGTCGGCCAGCGCCTTGACGTCGGCACGGACCGCCGTGAGCGTCGCCGTGTGCTCCGGCGCCACCAGCACCCGATCGATGAGCGCGGCAATCCGGTGCATCGCCTCAGCCCCCATGCCGCGCGTGGTGACCGCCGGGGTGCCGATGCGGATGCCGCTCGTGACAAAGGGCGACTGCGTCTCGTTCGGCACCGTGTTCTTGTTCACCGTGATGCCGGCCACGTCGAGGGCTTTCTCCGCCACCTTGCCGGTGAGCCCCTTGTTCCGCAGGTCGACCAGCATGAGGTGGTTGTCGGTGCCTCCCGACACGATGTGATACCCGCGATCGACAAGCGCCTGCGCGAGGACCTGCGCATTCTCCACCACCTGGCGGCAGTATGCCGTGAAGGCCGGCTCCAGTGCCTCGCGGAAGGCCACCGCCTTGGCGGCAATCACATGCTCCAGCGGTCCCCCCTGCATACCGGGAAACATGGCCTTGTCGATGGCCTTGGCGTATTCGGCCTTGCACAGGATGATGCCGCCGCGCGGGCCGCGCAGCGTCTTGTGCGTGGTGCTGGTGACCACGTCGGCGTATGGCACCGGTGAAGGGTACACGCCAGTGGCCGCGAGCCCCGCGAAGTGGGCCATGTCCACCCAGAAAAGCGCGCCGACCTCCTTGGCCACGTCGGCGAAGGCCTGCCAGTCGATCACCCGGGAATAGGCGCTGTAGCCGGCGATGATCATCTTCGGCCGGTGCGTTCGCGCCTGCGCCCGCATCTGGTCGTAATCGATGAGCCCCTCGGCGGTGACGCCATACGACACCGCCCGATACAGCAGCCCGGAGAAGTTCACCGGCGAGCCATGGGTGAGGTGGCCGCCCTGCGACAGGTCCATGCCGAGGAACGTCTCGCCCGGCTTCATGAAGGCGAGGAACACCGCGGCATTGGCCGAGGCGCCGCTGTGCGCCTGCACGTTGGCGTGATCGGCCCCGAACAGCTGCTTGACGCGGTCGATCGCCAGTTGCTCCACGCGATCGACCACTTCGCAGCCGCCGTAATAGCGCTTGCCGGGCAGGCCCTCGGCGTACTTGTTCGTGAGTGGCGAGCCCATGGCTTCCATGACCGCCGGCGACACGAAGTTCTCGCTGGCGATCAGCTCGAGGCCGTCGCTCTGTCGCTGCGTCTCCTCGGCGATCAGGTGCGCGACCTCGGGATCTGCCGCGACAAGGGCATCTCCGGGCGGCAGGCGATCCCACTGCGACCAGTCGGCGCTGGCTCCCTCACTCATGCCGGACTCCCCGTGGCATCCGCCCCGTTGCGTTCGTTGGTCTGTTCGATCTTGCTCACGCGTGCCTCGTGCCGCCCACCCTCGAATGGCGTGTCGAGCCACGTGCGCAGGATCGCGATGGCATCTTCGTCGGATACGAAGCGGGCCGGCAGCACCAGCACGTTCGCATCGTTGTGCTTGCGGGCGAGCGCCGCGATTTCGGGAGACCACACCACGGCCGCGCGCACGCCCGGGTAGCGATTGGCCACGTACGACATGCCGAGCCCCGTGCCGCACAGCAGCACACCGCGCGCCGCCGCGCCGTCGGACACCTGCTGCGACAGCGGGTGCGCATAGTCCGGATAGTCGGTGCTGGCCGTGCTGTGCGTCCCGATGTCGTCGACCGCATAGCCGAGATCGGCCAGTACGGTGCGCAGCCGTTCCTTGAGTTCGAAACCGGCGTGATCGGACGCGATCGGGATGCGCTCTCCCGGTTGGGCTATGTCCACCATGAAGTCCACTCGCTGGGCATGGGTCGGTGCGACGGAGACGCGCGGCGTCTCAGGATTCCTTGTTCGGGTACTGCGGCCACGTCCTGATCATACCGCGCACGGCCTGAATGCGCTGCTCGGCCACGCGGTCGGCCGCCTGATAGGTCGGGATGCCCTGCTCGCGCGCGATCTTGAACACGCTGAGCACCGTTTCGTAGATCTCGTCGGCCTTGCGCAGCGAGCGTTCGCGGCTCCAGCCGGTGAGTTCGCTGTACACGTTGATCACCCCGCCGGCGTTGGCCACGTAGTCGGGCGCGTACAGGATGCCACGCGCCTCGAGCTCGTCGCCATGACGGTCCTCGAGGAGCTGATTGTTGGCGGCGCCGGAGACGATCTCCACCTGCAGCTGGGGGAGCGTCTCGTCGTTGATGATGCCGCCCAGGGCGCACGGCGCAAAGATGTCGGCCCGGGCGGCATAGATCTCGGAGAGGCCGACGGCAGTGGCCCCGAACTCCTCCACCGCGCGGGCGATGCGCGCCGTGTCGATGTCGGTGACCACGAGCCGGGCCCCGGCGGCGTGCAGCTCCCGGGCCAGATGGAAGCCCACGTTGCCGAGCCCCTGGATGGCCACCGTGCGCCCGGCGAGCTCCTTCCCGCCCCACTGTTGGAACGCCGAGGCCTGGATGGCCCGGAAGACCCCGCGCGCGGTGACACTCGACGGATCGCCCGAGCGGGACCCGATGCCGGCCACGTGCGTCGTCTCCATGTGCACGAAGTCCATGTCCTCGACCGTCGTGCCGACATCCTCGGCCGTCACATACCGGCCACCGAGCGAGTCCACGAACCGGCCATGGGCCCGGAACAGCATTTCGCGGTGCGGCGTCCTGTTGTCGCCGATGATGACCGCCTTGCCGCCGCCGAGGTTGAGGCCGGCCACGGCGTTCTTGTACGTCATGCCGCGCGAGAGGCGCAGGGCGTCGATGAAGGCCGCCTCGCTCGTGGCGTAGTGCCAGAAGCGCGTGCCGCCAAGGGCCGGGCCGAGGGTGGTGTCGTGAATGGCGATGATACCGCGATAGCCGGAGGCTTTGTCATGGCAGAAGACGACCTGCTCGTGGCCCATCTCGGCCATGGTTTCGAAAGACGGCATGAATGCGTGGGTGTCAGTCGGGAAGTGAACCGTCGAGCGCCGCGGCCGCGGCCAGGGTCTCGCGCGCAATCACGATGCGCTGGATCTCCGAGGTACCCTCATAGATCTCGGTGACCTTGGCGTCGCGCAGATGCCGTTCGACGGGATAGTCGGTCACATAGCCGTAGCCGCCGAACACCTGCACGGCCTGGGTGGTGACCCACATGGCGGTCTCCGTCGCAAAGAGCTTTGCCATGCTGCAGTAGCGGGTGACCTTCTCGCCCCGCTCCTTGGCGGCCGCCGCCGCGTGCACCAGTGTGCGGGCGGCCGTGATGCGCGTGGCCATGTCGGCCAGCTTGAACTGGATGGCCTGGAAGTCGGCAATGGGCGTGCCGAACTGCTTGCGCTCGGTGGCATAACGGACGCTGGCCTCGAGCGCAGCGCGGGCAATGCCAATGGCCTGCGCGGCAATGCCGAGTCGCCCGTGATCGAGCGACCCGAGTGCGTACCCGAGCCCCTTGCCCTCCTCGCCCACCAGCCGGTCGGCGGGAACGCGGCAGGTGTCCAGCACAATCTGCAGCGTCGGCGAGGCGCGGAGCCCGAGCTTGTTCTCCTTCTTGGTCAGGTGAAAGCCGGGAAGATCGGGCGTGAGGATGAAGGTGGAGATCCCCTTGCTGCCCCGGCGTGCGTCCGGCACGTCGGTGCGTGCCATGCAGAGCAGCACTCCCGCCTCGCTGCCGTGTGACACCCACGCCTTGGTGCCGTGGAGTACCCAGTGGTCGCCATCGCGCACGGCCTGCGTCCGCAGCGACGCCGCGTCGGAGCCGGCCTCGGGCTCCGAGAGCGCAAAGGCGCCGAGCCAGTCACCGCGTGCCATCCCCGGCAGGTACTGCGCGCGCTGGGCCTCGGTGCCGAAGTTGAGGATCATCTGCGTGGGCAGCGAATTGTGGACACTCAGCAGCACCGCGGCCGAGGCATCGGCCACGGCGATCTCCTCGAGCGCCAGCAGGTAGCTCTGGGCGTCAAGCCCGAGCCCGTCGTATGCCTCGGGGATGAGCATCCCGAAGAAGCCCAGCTCCGCCATCTGCGTGACCATGCTGCGGTCGAAGCGCGATTCGCGGTCACGTTCGGCGGCCAGCGGCACCAGCTCGCGCTGCGCGTAGTCGCGCGCGAGGCGCTGGATCTCCTGCTGGGTTTCCGAAAGGGCGATGAGCGACATGGCGTCAGTACTGGTAGAAGCCGCGGCCGGACTTGCGGCCGGTCCAGCCGGCGGCGACGTACTTCCGCAGCAGCGGACACGGGCGGTACTTGGGATCGCCCAGCCCCTCGTGCAGCACCTCGAGGATGGCCAGGCAGGTGTCGAGCCCGATGAAGTCCGCCAGTGTGAGCGGGCCCATGGGGTGATTCATGCCAAGCTTCATCACGGTGTCGATGGCCTCGGGCGTCCCGACCCCCTCCATGACACAGTAGATCGCTTCGTTGATCATCGGCATGAGGATGCGATTGGCCACGAAGCCCGGGTAATCGTTCACCTCGACCGGCGTCTTGCCGAGTGCCCTGGCGAGGGCCACGACCCGCTGGGTGGTCTCGTCGCTGGTGGCGAGGCCGCGAATGACCTCGACCAACTGCATGACCGGCACCGGATTCATGAAGTGCATGCCGATCACGAGTTCGGGGCGCTTCGTGCGCGCGGCGATCTCGGTGATGGAGATCGAGCTGGTGTTGGTGGCGAGGATCGCGCCGGCCGGCGCCAGGCGGTCGAGATCTTCGAAGATCCGGAACTTGAGGTCGGTGCGCTCGGTGGCCGCCTCGACAACGATCTGCGCGCCCGCGACTGCGTCCAGCGACGTGGCCGTGGCAATGCGCGCCAGTGCCGCGTCGGCCGCCGCGGCCTCCAGCGCCCCCTTCTTGACCTGACGGTCGAGGTTTCTGGCGATCGTGTCACGACCGCGCTCAAGCGCGTCGGCGCTGACATCGATCATGGTCACCGCGTGCCCGCTCGCCGCGAACACGTGCGCGATGCCGTTGCCCATCTGTCCGGCGCCGATCACCGCCGCCCGTGTTCCTGCACTGCCATCCATCGTGTCCGACATATCGCCAGCGCTCCTTGAGAGCAAAGTGGGTTCTTACGAAACGTCTGTCGCTGCCTGCCCCGGGCGCGGCACCCGGCCTCGCCACTCGGACAGTCCCACGGCCGCCGTGAGCACCAGAGCGGCCACCATGCCACCCTCCGGCCCCCAGCTGCCGCCGCTCAGCCACTCCGGGCCATCCACCACAGCGCGATACCCAGGGGTCGCGAACGGCAGGCCACTCACCGGCACGTGCAGCACCGCGGCCATGACCCAGTTCCACGCCAGGTGCGCCGTCCACGCCCCCGGCAACCCGACGCGCTCGCGCACGATGCACAGGCACCAGCCGGCCAGCATCACCACCAGCGTGGTGCGCAGTCCGGCCCCCGGATTCGTGAGATGCACCAGGCCGAACGCCGCACTCGTGGTGCTCCGTGCCAACAGGCGGCTCCCCGCTTCCTCCGCCACCGCGTAGAGGTACCCCCGAAACGCCAGCTCCTCCCACAGGGCCGCCGGCCCGAGCACGAGCAGCAGGCGCAGCGCCGTCCCCGTCCAGGTGTCGCCCACGAACGCCAGCGCCGACACGGTTTCGACGCGCACCTGCCGCGTGACCCACAACAGCGCCATGGTGACGGCGATGGCTGCCGTCCCCATGGCGGCACCCATGGCCAGCCGAGGCACGCGCCACGCCCCCTCGCCAATCCCGAGCACCGACCAGGGGGCGACGTCCATGAACCGGATCCCCGCCCAGCACCCGCCGAGCACGCCGGCGAGCATACTGAACGGGTACATCGGTACCGGCTCGCCTAGCCGGCGCGACAGCGCACCAAACGCCGGTCCGGCCAGCGACTCGAAGATGCCCTGGGCGAGTACCCAGGCAACCGTGAAGCTGCCCAGCCGCCAGAGCACGCGCGCCAGCCGCGCCAGTCTCGACGACGGGACGGTCCCGTTCCTGTCAGCGGCCGTCGGTGCAGACACCGGCGCCTGTCCCCCGTGGGCGTGTCAGGCGACGCGTTCGACCGAAAGCGCGACGGCATCACCACCGCCAAGACAGAGCGTGGCCAGCCCGGTGCGCCCATGGCGGTCGAGGAGGGCATGCAACAGCGTCACGAGCACACGAGTGCCGCTGGCCCCGATGGGATGCCCCAAGGCGATGGCACCGCCGTGCACGTTCACGCGGCTCGGATCCCAGCCAAGTCCTTGCCCGTCAGCCAGCGCCTGGCTGGCGAAGGCCTCATTGGCCTCGATCAGGTCGTAGTCGCCGATGCTCGTGCGCTGCTTGGCCATGAGGTTCTTCACCGCCGTGATGGGCGCGAAGAACAGGTCCTGCGGATCGCCGGCACCGGTGGCGTAGCCGGTGATGCGGGCCAGCACGGCGAGTCCGTGCTCGCGAGCATACGCCTCACTGGTCACCACCACCGCGGCGGCACCGTCATTGAGCGTGGAGGCGTTGCCGGCCGTGACCGACAGGGTGCCGGCGTCCGCCCCCTTGGTGGGGAACGCGGGGCGCAGGCCGGCCAGCGACTCGGCGGTCGTATCGGCACGCGGGCCCTCGTCAACAGCGACCACCAGTGGCCCCTTCCGGCCGGGAATCTCCACCGGCACGATCTCTGCCGAGAACTTCCCCGCCTGCTGGGCCGCGATGGCCTTGGCGTGCGAGGCCGCCGCGAATTCGTCCTGTTGCTGGCGCGTGATGCCGGCCTTGGTGGCCGTGTACTCCGCATGCGAACCCATGTGCACGTTGCACGTGCCGCACCAGAGCCCGTCCCTGATCATGCCGTCGACCATGGTCTGGTCGCCCAGCTTGACACCGCCGCGCATACCGTAAACGTAGTGCGGCGCGTTGCTCATGCTCTCCTGCCCGCCCGCCACGATCACCTGCGTGTCGCCGGCCTTGATGGCCTGCGCGGCCAGCATGACGGCCTTGAGCCCCGAGCCGCACACCTTGTTCACGGTCAGCGCCGACGCCGTGGCGGGGACGCCGGCCTTGAGCATGGCCTGCCGGGCCGGCGCCTGTCCCGTGCCGCCCTGAAGCACGTGGCCCATGATGACCTCCTGGACCTGCTCGGGAGCGACGCCGCTGCGATGGAGCGCGGCCTTGATGGCAATGGCGCCCAACTCCGGCGCCGAAAGGGAGGCGAGGCCTCCGAGATACCGCCCGATCGGTGTACGAGCGGCCCCGACAATGACGGGCTGGCGGGAAAGGTCGGTCATGAGAGTCCGGGAAACTGCAGTGGGAATCAACGCATCGGGTCACCGGCGACCGCTCGCTGCGAGCCACCCGTGTGCGTCCTCCGGGGAGCGCTCACGGGTTGCCCTCACGGAGCGGCCCCGAAAAGTAACGGGGTGACCGCCCGGGAACCGCCCACCGCGCCTCGTCGGCCATCTACCGGGGGATCATCCCCCGAATCTGGGCAATCGCGTAGGCCACCTTCTGGTCGAAGGCGCGCTTCCCCAGGTCGGCGCTCGCCTTGCGGGCATCGCCGCTGATGCCATTGGCCTTGCGCGGCACCGACGGGTCGGGGCGCGCCCCGCGTGGCAGGATCGGGTCGCCCTCAGCCTTCGGCAATTCATCCAGCCGCACCCAATCCGCCCCACCCAAGTAGAGCATGATGGACGTGTCGCTGATGCTGCCGTGGCCACCGGCCGGCAGACCGATGGTCTCCAGGTACGTGCCGAAGTCGTCGTTGGCGGTGGCGTACACCGCGTCGCAGTAGTGCACGGTGATGCCCTGTGCGGCGTACTTCTCCGTGAGCTTCCGGGCGACGTCGGCGTAGACGTTCGGCTGGCCACCGCCATGGTCGCCCATGAGCACCACGTGCTTGAACCCGGTCGCAATGGCCTGCTCGCTGAGGCGCTCGAGCACCATGCCGAGAATCTCCGGGGTGAGGCCGATGGTGCCCGGGAGGGCCGCGCTTGCGTTGTTCGGGGTGTATGGCAACACCGGCATGGCCAGCGCGTTGCCAAGCCCGAGCGCGATCGCTTTTGCGATCTCGCGCCCCATGAGATTGTGCCCGCCGTTCACATTCTGCGGGCCGCGCTGCTCGGTCCCCCCGGTGTAGAACAGGGCGGTGGTCTTGCCAGCCGCCAGCGCCTGCTTCACCTCCGGCCAGGTCATCAGTTCGAATTCGATATTGGGCTGCGTGGGGCGCGCGGCACCTGGGCGTTGAGCCCCGCCTGAGGTCGGCGCGACGACGGCCGCCAGGGCGAGGCTGAACGCGGCACGATGATGACGAAGGGGCAGCGGCATGGGCATCACAGGGAGGGGGACGGTGGGGCGAGCGGCGACGCGAAGAGCGTGCAGCACGACTGGCCGAATGGCAAGGCAGGGTGCAAGCTGAAGGGACCCACGCCGAGCCTGCCATGCTGGACACCCTGCGCCAACTCATCGCCGACAGCCTGCCGACGGTCCCTGACCCCGACCCGCCCATCGAACCGGGCGACATCCGGGTCGCCGCCTGCGCCCTGCTGCTCGCCATGGCTCACGCCGACCAGCGGCTCTCCCGCGATGAACGGAGCGTGATCACCCGCTCGCTGGTGACGTATTTCGGGGTGGATGAACGCGGCGCCATGGCGCTGATGGCAGCCGCTGAACGCGAGTGGGAGGCGGCGACCGACGAACAGGCGTTTGCCGCCCAGGTCCGAGCCGGGTACGACGACGACCAGTGTCAGGTGCTCGCCGACCTGCTGTGGGACGTGGCGAGTGCCGACGGGTGGATCGAGGACCACGAGGCCATGCTCGTGGAAAGGACGGCCCAGTGGCTCGGGGTCGAACGGGGCTGAGGGCTGCGCCTCCGTGCCGTGGCGAGCGAAGCCCGGAGGGGGCGGGTCTGGACGCCGCAGCGCCGAATTCGTGAAGTTGCAGGCATGCGCCCCCCTCTCCTTCGTGTGCTGCCGTTGCTGGCGGGACTTCTGCCCGTGGCGCTCGCCGCGCAGGGGCGCCCGGTACGGCGTCCACCCGTCACGCCGCCGAAACCGGCGCCTGCCCCTGCCGCGGCGTTGCCGGCCCTCGCCATTCCACTCGCACGGGTGCGTGGCGAAGTGTTCGACAGTGTCGGACTGGCGCCACTGGCCGACGCCACCGTGCAATTCGTCGAGACCGCCGACCCTGCGAAGGTGCGCAGTATTCGTACCGACTCGCTGGGTGAGTTCACGCTCGACTCGGTGCGGGTCGGCACCTACCTTGTGGGCGTGATCCACCCCCAGGTCGACCGGCTGGGGCTGGAGAACCGGGTCGTGCAGGTCCGCGTCGCTGCCAGCGGCGACGTCACCCTGCCGCTGGGCACCCCATCGCCGGCCACGCTGCTGGCCATGGCCTGCAACGATGCGGGCCCCGGCCTCGCTCGGGGCGCGTTCATGGGGTTGGTGCGCACCGCACGCGGTACGCCGCTGGAAGGTCCGGCCCGGGTGCGGGCCCAGTACAACGAAACCACCGTCACGCCGGCAGGCGTGCAGCGCCGGTTCCCGGCACGCTTCGCCGATGCCAACAGCACCGGCGCGTTCGTGGTCTGCGGCGTCCCGCCCGACGCGACAATCACGACGCGCGCCTACGCCGGCCGCGATTCCTCCGGCGTGGTCGAATTGCGCGTGCCTTATCACGGACTGCTGGTGCGCGACCTGATCATCAGCAGCCCGCAGCGCGTGACAGACGCGGGTGGAGCCGACGCGCGCGGCCGCACCGTGTTGCGCGGAACGGGCCGCGTGAAGGGCACCGTGCGGGATGCGGGCGGCAAGCCACTGGCGGGTGCGCGGGTGAGCCTCCCCGGCAGCGCCGCGGAGACGGCCACAGCGTCGGGTGGCCAGTTCAGCCTCGGTGGACTGCCCGGAGGCTCCTGGATGCTGGAGGCCCGCGCCGTGGGCTTCGAACCGCAGCGCGTCGCGGTGGACATCCTCGACAGCGCGGAAACGGTGGCCGAGGTGGCGATGACGGGCCTGACCCCGACCGTCGACACGGTGCGTGTCCGTGCGGACCGGTGGACGCAGGAGATGGCCGGCTTCGAGTCGCGTCGCAAGATGGGGGGCGGCTATTTCCTCGACGATGCCGCGCTCTCCCGCCGCAACGCGCAGTTCAGTGCCGATATCCTGCGCGGTGTGCCCGGGGTGACGATCACGCCGGGGGGGGCGGGCCGCGACCGCGTCACCATGCGCGGGAGCGCCGGTGCCGGCACTTGCGTCCCCGAGGTGTTCGTGAACGGCATGCGCACGCCGGTGCCGGACGGCATCGTCGACAATCTCGTGCAGCCGCAGGACATCCGCGCCGTGGAGGTCTATTCGCGGCTCGGCAGCATGCCCATCGAGTACCAGAGCCGCAACGGCTGCGGCTCGATCGTGATCTGGACGGGAGCGCGGCGACCGCCCCCCTGAGTCCGTCAGCGTGCACGTGACCGTTCGTTCGGCGCGCTCCGGTTTACGGACGGGTGCCCCGCCACGAGGCAGCGGGACGTGCAGCGGTCGATCGTGGCACCACGGGTTCGCACCAGCACCTGTCGCCCGTGCGGGGCGCTAGACGTCGTATCCGACCACCAGGTTCATCCCCGCCTGACGGGCGCGGTCGAGGGCCGTGCCGGCGGCGGTGAGCAGGCCGTCCACGCTCGTGATGCCCTCGGACACCTCGGCGACCCCGACGCACAGCGTGCAGCGAACCATCTGGAACTCCCCACCGAAGACATGGCGCTGCATGCGCTCCCGAATGCGTTCGGCAAGCACCAGGCCGCCCGAGAGTTCGGTGCTGGGGAGCAGTACGGCGAACGCCTCGCCGCCCACGCGCCCCACCACGTCGGTCGTGCGCGATTCCTGCCGGCACACCCAGGCAATCGCCCGCAGCCACTCGTTGCCGAACGCCTCCCCGGACTCGTCGACGAGGGTGCGGAAACGGTCCGGGTCCACCAGCAGCATGGCGAGCGGCTGCCCGTAGCGCCGGGCACGTGCCACTTCGGACTGCGCCACATCGAAGAACGCCCGTCGCGCTGACACCCCGGTGAGGTAATCCGTGGTACTCGAGGCGTCATCACGCAGCCGCTCCTCGAGCTTGCGGCGCTCGGACGCGTCGTGCGACACCACGGAGAAGCCGATCGTCTCCCCTGCCGCGTCACGGAGGGCGGTGACGACGGTGCTGGCCCAGAACGTCGTGCCATCCTGCCGCTGCCGATGCCCCTCCTCCTGGCACCACCCGTTGCGCGCCGCCAGCGACAGCGTGTCGTCGACGTGGGCCAGCCCGACCTGGTCCGGAGGCAGCAGGGTCGACATGGACTGCCCGATGATGGCCGACTCCGGCCACTGGTGCACCCGTTCAGCCGCAACGCTCCAGCTGTCAATGTACCCCGCGGTGTCCAGCGTGTAGATGGCATACTCCCGGACCGCGCCCTCGATGGCGTGCAGCCGCTGCTGCAACCGAGCGATCACCCCCTGCGCCGTCGCCAGCTCGGCGGCGTCGGTCACCACGGCAACGAGGCGTCCGGCGGCCACCTTCACGATGGACAGGAATACGCCCTGCTGCTGGCCGGGCGCCAGCAATTGGAGGTTGTCCACGACCACGCCGCGCGGCCCGCCGAATCCGCGGACGCGCGCCGACAGGTCGGGCGCCACGGCGCCGAGTGCGTCGAACAGCTCGTCGAGCGACCCGGTCCGCGTGAACGGCGTGAGCAGGCGCCGCGCGGCGAGGTTCGCCACCTCGACCCGGCCGACCTCGTCGATCTCCACCAGACCGACCGGCGACAGCAGGAACAGGTCGAGCAGCGCCTCCGGCGTCACGCCGACGCCTCGGCTGGCGCCACCGCGGCCACCGGCAAGGCGCGCGTTCGAATCTCCTCGAGCACACGCGCCACGAACGCATCCTGCGTCAGGATGTCCTGCTTCTTGCCGGCCCCTCGCGAGCGGAGCGCCACCGTCTGCTCCTCGGCTTCGCGCCGGCCGATGACGCACATGTAGGGGATCTTCTCCACCTCGCCCTCACGCACGCGGTAGTTCAGCGTCTCGTTGCGCGCGTCGAGCGTGGCCCGCACCCCGACCGCCTTGAGACGCGCCACCAGCGCCTGCGCGTGCTCGTTGTAGTCGATCGCGATGGGAATGACGCGCACCTGCTCGGGGGCGAGCCAGACCGGGAACGCCCCCCCGAAATGCTCGATGAGAATGGCAATGAACCGCTCGAACGAACCGCTGACCGCGCGGTGGATGACCACCGGCCGGTGCGGCGCGTTGTCCTCGCCGGTATAGGTGAGGTCAAAGCGCTCCGGCGCGTTGTAATCGAGCTGGATGGTGCCGAGCTGCCACGCCCGGCCAATGCTGTCGGTGACGTCGAAATCGATCTTGGGGCCGTAGAAGGCGCCGTCGCCCTCCTTGAGTTCGTACGGCCGCCCCGTGCTTTCGAGCGCGGCGCGCAAAGCCCCCTCGGCGCGATCCCACAACTCGTCGCTGCCGATGCGCTGCTCGGGGCGCGTGGCGAACTTGAGCTTCGCCTCGAGGCCGAAGGTGTCGTAGTAGCCGAGGATGAAGTCCATGAGGAACTTCACCTCGCTCTCGATCTGATCCTCGCGCAGGTACACGTGGCAGTCGTCCTGCGAGAACTGCCGCACGCGCGTAAGGCCCGACAGCGCCCCCGACAGCTCGTTGCGGTGCAGCACATCGAAGGTCACATAACGCACGGGGAGCTCGCGGTACGAGTGCTTGTCGGCGGCGTACAGCACGTGGTGCGACGGGCAGTTCATGGGCTTGAGCGACATGTCGTGTTCGCCCGTCTCGTTGTCGAGCACGAGAAACATGTTCTCCTTGTATTTGCCCCAGTGCCCCGACTGCTCCCACAGCTTCTTGTTATACAGCAGCGGCGTCTTGATCTCCCGGAACGCCTCCTGCTGTCGCTCCCTCACGAAGGCCTCGAGCGTGTTGTAGAGCGTGGTGCCCTTGGGCGTCCAGAAGGCAGCGCCCGGCGCCTGCGGGAAGAGCTGGAACAGCCCCAGCGACTTGCCCAGCACGCGGTGGTCACGCTTCTTGGCCTCTTCGAGATTGTGCAGGTGCGTCTCGAGTTCGTCCTTCTTGAAGAAGGCCGTGGCGTAGATGCGCTGCAGCATCTGCCGCTTCACGTCACCGCGCCAGTACGCCCCGGCCGTATGCAGCAGCTTGAAGTGCTTGAGGTGCGAGGTGTCGGGCACGTGGGGGCCGCGACACAGGTCGATGAACGGCCCATCGGTGTAGGTGCTGATCACCTCGTCCGTGCCCTCGAAGTCGGCGAGGCGCTCGAGCTTGAGCGGGTCGTCGGCAAAGCGCCCCCGCGCCTCCGCCAGCGACACCTCCTCGCGCACGAACGGGAACTTCTCGACGACGACCTTGCGCATCTCGGCCTCGAAGGCCGCGAGGTCCTCGGGCGTGAACGGCTTCTCGACCTCGAAGTCATAGTAGAACCCGTCGTCGATGGCGGGTCCGAACCCGATCTTGGCATCCGGGCGGAGGCGGCGTACCGCCGTGGCCAGAATATGCGCCCCCGAGTGCCGCAACACCGCCAGCGCCCGCGGATCCTTGTCGGTGATGACCACGAACGCGCCCGACTTGCGCAGCGGCGTCATCAGGTCCTGCACCTCGCCATCAATGGCCACGGCCAGCGCCGCCTGCAGCAAGCGGGCACCGATCGACCCGACCACCTCACGCGCCAAAGTGCCAGCGGCCACCTCGCGGGTGGACCCATCAGGGAGCGTCAGGACGATCGGGTGGTCAGCGGAAACGGAGGGCGTACCGGCAATCATCGAAGTGGCGACCAGCGAAAAAGAAACGGGCGGCAGGGAGGACCCCGGAGCGACATCCTCCCTCAAGACAGCCCCTCAAGTTATCCTTCGCCGGCGAGGTACGCCAAGACGAGAGCAACCAGGATGCGCGAGGCACGGCAGATGCGAGAGGGGCGGCGGCAAGCGGGATCATCGGCGGGGAAGTCCCTGGGACTCCTCGCCCTCGGCGCCTTGGCTGGACTGACCCTTGGCCTGCTCGTGACCGACCGGCTCGGCGGCCTTGATGGGTTGCGCCGGCGCCTGCGGGGCCGTGCCGGCCATCGGCTCGCCCCCCACACCGAGGAGGAGTACGGTCGCCCCGATGGACTCGACGAGTTCAGTGCCCATGAATTCGCCGAGGACTGGGACGACGACAGGGACGCGGCAGGGGACCAGGACGAGGACGAGGCCGAGTACGCCCCGGCCCCGCGGCGCCACCGCGTCGCCCTTGCGCAGGCGAGTCCGCTCACGGGCGAGGAGTTGGAGGCGCGTGTCCTTGAGGTCTTTCGCAACGACCCCGAGCTGGCCGAATGTGCCATCGACATCAGCGCCAGCGACGACGGCGTGGTCGAATTGGCTGGCTGGGTGACCCGCGAGGCCGATATCTCGAAGGCCATCACGCTCGCACGCGGTGTGCCGGCAATTCACACGGTGGTCAGCCTGCTCGCGGTGAAGCCTACCGGGATGTGAGTGGTTCGGGGGGGGCAGCCCCGGTTAGTTTCCGGCATGACTGCGCCTGACACCAATCTGCCCCCTACGTACGACGCCGCGGCTACCGAGGCCGCCTGGTACCCCCGTTGGACCGAGCACGGGGTGTTCACCGCGGATCCGGCAGGCGCCAGCAGCCGCGAGCCATTCGTCATCGTCATCCCCCCGCCGAACGTCACGGCGGTGCTGCACATGGGGCACGGCCTGAACAACACCGTGCAGGACGTGCTCATTCGCTGGCGGCGCATGGCCGGCGACGAAGCGCTCTGGGTGCCCGGCACCGACCACGCCGGCATTGCCACCCAGAACGTCGTGGAGAAACAGCTCGCCGCCGAGGGGCAGACGCGGTTCGGCCTCGGGCGGGAGCCGTTCGTGCAGCGGGTGGCCGAGTTCGTGGACAAGACGGGCGGCGAAATCCTCAATCAGCTCAAGTCCATCGGGTCGAGCGCCGACTGGACGCGCACCGCGTACACCTTCTCTCCCGAGCTGTCCCGCGCCGTGCGCGAGACGTTCGTGCGCCTGCACGAGGATGGGTTGGTGTACAAGGGCCACCGCGTCAGCCACTGGTGCCCGCGCTGCGGGACGTCGCTGTCCGACGAGGAAGCGGAGTTCACCGACACCAACGGCAAGCTGTATCACCTGCGCTATCCGCTCGCCGACGACCCGACGCAGGCCATCACGGTGGCCACCACGCGCCCTGAGACGATGCTCGGCGACGTGGCGGTGGCGGTCAATCCCGAGGACGAGCGCTATCAGGCGTGGATCGGCAAGGAGGTGATCCTGCCGCTCAACGGCGTGCGCATCCCGATCATCGGGGATAGCTACACCGACCCCGCCTTCGGGTCGGGGGCGGTGAAGATCACGCCGGCGCACGATGCCAACGACTTCGAGGTGGGCAAGCGCCACGGCCTCGCCATGCCGGTGGTGATCGACGCCGAAGGGATCGTGCGGGAGAGCGATGGCGCGGCCGGCCGCGTCCCCGTCGAGCTCTCGGGGCTCGACCGCTTCGCCGCCCGCAAGGCCATCGTGACGCTGCTCGAGACCGCGGGGGCCCTCGTGAAAATCGAGCCCCATGCCCACAGTGTACGTCACTGCTACCGCTGCGACACCGTCGTCGAGCCGCGGCTCTCCGACCAGTGGTTCGTGCACATGCGGCCACTCGCCGACAAGGCGCTCGCAGCGCTCCGCACCGGCGAGCTGCGCATCCTCCCCGAGCGCTGGGAAGCCGTGTACGTGAACTGGCTCGAGGGCATTCGCGACTGGAACATCTCGCGCCAGATCTGGTGGGGCCACCGGGTGCCGGTGTGGTATTGCATCGCCTCGTGCGGGCAGGCGCCGATCGTTTCACGCACCGACATCACCGCCTGCCCCGACTGCGGCGGCGCCGTGCGGCAGGACGAGGATGTGCTCGACACCTGGTTCTCCAGCTGGCTCTGGCCGTTCAGCACGCTCGGCTGGCCCGACGACACGCCGGACCTGAAGGCGTTCTATCCGGGTGACGTGCTCGTCACCGCACCGGAGATCCTGTTCTTCTGGGTCGCGCGGATGGTCATGAGCGGCTGCTGGTTTCTGGGGCAGGCGCCGTTCCACACGGTGTACCTGCACGGCACCGTGCGCGACATGCAGCATCGCAAGATGTCCAAGTCGCTGGGCAACGGCATCGATCCGCTCGACGTGGTGCAACGCTACGGCGCCGACTCGCTGCGGTGGACCATGGTGGCGGGCCTCGGGCTCGGCGTGGACGTGATGCTCGACCCGAACGATCTCGAGAAATCGTTCGCGCCCGGGCGCAACTTCTGCACGAAACTCTGGAATATCGGTCGGTTCCTGCTGTCGCGGGTGGGCACCGGTCCGGTGGCCCCCGTGACCTCGCTCGACACCGCCCAGCTCACGGCCGCCGATCGCTGGATCCTGGAGCGGCTCGACGTGGCGATCGCCGACTGCGACGCGGCGCTGGGCCCTGCTCGCCCGGCCGACCTGACACACTGGACCGACGCCGAACGCCCGCGAGGCCTGCGTTTGTCAGAGTATGCCGAGGCCGCACGCCGTTTCGTGTGGAACGAGCTCGCCGACTGGTACCTCGAGAGCATCAAGCCACGGCTGGCCGCTGAAGGGGCCGACCGGGAGGTGGCCCGGGCGGTGCTTGCGCATGCCTTCGACGGCGCCCTGCGCCTTCTGCACCCGATCGTGCCGTTCATCACGGAGGAGCTGTGGCAGAAGCTGCCGCAGACGCCGAGCGGAGCGTTCCTTGCCCAGGCCAGCTGGCCGGTCGCGAGCGGACAGCCCGTGGGTCGCGGTCAGGCGTTCGAACTGGTGCGTGAGGCCGTGCAGGCCATCCGCCAGATGCGGTCGGAGTACAACGTGAATCCGGGCGCATGGGTGGACGCCACGCTGGTTGCCCACGGCGAGGTGGCGGCCTCGTTGGCGGCCCAGACCGAAACGGTGGGCGCGATCGCCCGGGCCAAGGTCCGGATGGATGCCAGCAACCCGGGTGGCGCTGCGGCGCAGGTCCTGCTGAGCAGCGGCGTCGAACTCGTCGTGCCGCTGGCCGGCATGATCGACCTGGACAAGGAACGGCAGCGGCTGCAGACGGAGCTCACGCAACTGGAGACGCAACTGATGGCCCTCGAGGGGCGCCTTGCCAACGAGAAGTTCGTGGCCAAGGCGCCGGACGCCGTGGTGGCCGCCGAGCGCGCCAAGGCGGCGGACTGGCGGTCCCGCTGCGACCTGCTGCGCGACAAGCTCACCACCCTCGGCGCGTGAGCCGGTCCGTATCTGGCCGGTCGCGCGCGCGGCTCCGCTTGCTGGCGGGGGTCGCCGCCTTCATGGCCGGGAGCGCCTGCGCCAATCAGGCGCTGCCGCCTGGTGGCCCGCCCGACGTCGATTCGCCAGTCATCGTCAAGGTGACGCCCGAGCACGAAGCGATCATTTCGCGCCCCCGTGACGTGGAACTCCGTTTCGACGAGGTGATCAGCGAATCACCGCGCGGCGGCGCACGCGACCTCCGCGAACTGGTGTTCATCAGCCCGCGCAGCGGGCAGCCCCGCGTCAGCTGGGGGCGCACGCGCCTCACCATCCGTCCCTCGAAGGGATGGAAGCCGAACACCGTCTACTCCATCCAGATCAAGCCGGGCATTCAGGACCTGCGCAACAACGGCATCGACACCACCATCCGCCTCGTCTTTTCCACCGGCGGTCCCATTCCCCGGACGCAGGTCACCGGCGTGGCATTCGACTGGCCGGCAGGCAAAGGGCTGTCCGGTGCGGTGATCGAGGCGATCGCGCCGGACAGCACCATCTATCAGGCGGTCGCCGATTCCGCGGGGCGCTACGAGCTACGCTACCTGCCGCCGGGCCCGTACCTCATGCGGGCCTTCGGCGACCGCAACAGCAGCGGCGAACTCGACCCGCTGGAGCTGTGGGACACGGTACGCGTGACGCTCACGGAACGTGCCAGCGCCGAGTTCCATGCCTTCGGACACGACACCGTGGGACTGCGTATTGCGGGCGTCGAGGTGCTGGACAGCAACCGTGTGCTCAAGGTGACCTTCGACAAGCCCTTCAGCCCCACGCAGGCGTTCCCACTCGATTCGGTGCGGCTCTTCCGGCCGGACTCGTCACGCCTGTTCGTGCGCCAGGTGCAGACGTCGGCCGAGAAGCTGCTGGCGGACTCCCTCGCGAAGAAGGCGGCGACGGATTCGATTGCCCGGGCGGCTGCCGCGAAGGGACCGAAGATCGACTCCACGCCAGCCATGCGCGCCCGGGCCGATTCCATCCAGCGTGTGCGCCGTCAGGACAGTCTTGCGAACGCCGCCGCCACCGCGCGTCGCGCCCGGCTGGAGGCGGAGCGCGCCGCCCGGGCCCGCGGTGTGCGCTATGTGCCGCCCGACACCACGCCGCCACCCAAGATGTCGCGACCGCCGGTGTACACCTCGATCTTCGTGACGCTCGACTCGACACTCCGGTGGCAGACGGCCTACCGGCTGGAAGTGCGCGGTGTGCGCAGCCTCAGTGAAGTGCAGAAGGCCCCGAGCCGCGGGTTCACCACGGCCCGGCAACCCAAAGTGGATTCGACAGCGAGACGGGACACGGTGGCGCGGCGCGACACCACCCGGCGCGACACCACCCGGCGCGATTCCGCAGCCGTCGCACCGGTGCGCCGCGACACACTCGGGGCACCGCGCCCGAGGCGGCGGTAACGCCATGGCAGGTCCCGTTACGTTGCGCCCCGCCCTGTTCATCGACCGCGACGGTACGCTGATCGCCGACGCCCACTATCTCTCCGACGCCTCGCGGGTCGCGCTGCTCCCCGACGCCGCGGTCGCCGTTCAGCGTGCCAACGCGGCCGGGATTCCCGTGGTGATCGTGACGAATCAGTCGGGTATCGCCCGAGGCCTCATCACGCCGTCGCAGTATGCGGCCACGCGTGACCGCACCGTGACCCTGCTGGCCGACGCCGGGGCCGACGTGCTGGCCACGTATCACTGCCCCCACTGGGCCGAGGTGACGGGCGCCTGTGACTGCCGCAAGCCGGGCCTTGGCATGTACCGGCAGGCGGCGCACGACCATGGCTTGGCACTTGACCGGAGTGCGTACATCGGGGATCGCTGGCGCGACGTGCAACCGGCCATTGCCACCGGCGGGGTCGGCATCCTCGTGCCAGGCATGGAGACACCGCACTCCGACGTCGAAATCGCGCGCTCGTCGACGGAGCCACGCGTGTACCTCGCCGATTCGCTGCTGGCGGCCGTGCAGCGGGCCATTGCGCTCGTGCTGCCGCATCGGCCACCGATCGCGGCAACGACGATCCCGACCGAGTAGGTTGCGTCGCATGCCCGCCCCCCGCACCGCGCCGCGTCGCGCCCGCATCGCCGTCCTCGCCTCGGGAGGCGGGTCGAATCTGCAGGCGCTGCTCGACCACTTCGCCGGGCCGGCAGCACATGTGGGTGACATTGTGTGGGTCGGCTCCGACCGGGCTGATGCCGGCGCGCTGTCGCGCGCGGCGAAGGCGGGGGCGGCCACCGGCGTCGTTGAGCACCCGGCCGACGGCAACGGCCTGCTGGCACAGCTCGACCGGGCCGGCGCCGACACGCTCGTGCTGGCCGGGTACCTCAAGCTCATCCCGGCGGCCGTGGTGCACGCGTTTCACGGCAAGCTGTTGAACGTGCACCCCGCCCTGCTCCCCGCCTTTGGCGGCTCGGGCATGTACGGGCCGCGCATTCACGCGGCGGTGCTCGAACATGGGGTGACCATCACCGGCGTGACGGTGCACTTCGTGAATGAGCACTTCGATCGCGGTCCCATCATCGCGCAGTGGCCGGTGCCCGTTCTCCCCGGCGACAGCGTCGCCAACCTTGCGGCGCGCGTGTTGCGCGTGGAGCACCGGCTCTTTCCGCTCTGCGTCGCCGCGGTCGCCAGTGACGCCATCGTGCTCGGCGAGGACGGCCGAGTGCATGGCCACCTCGACGTGCCGATCGGCGTGGCCGTGCCCGCGTGGCGCTTCGGCCTCGTGCCTGACACCGAGGCCCACGACGATTCGTTCCCCGGCGACGTGGCCCGCTTGTTCCCCCGCTGACCGCCCTCCTCACTCTGCCCCTCGCCCGATCCATGCGCGCCCTGCTTTCCGTCTCCGACAAATCCGGTCTCGTCCCGTTCGCCCGGGGGCTCGCCGCCGCGGGTGTCGAACTCGTTTCCACCGGGGGCACCGCGCGGACGCTGCGCGACGGCGGCCTCACCGTGAAGGACGTCAGTGACCTGACCGGCTTCCCGGAGATGCTCGACGGCCGCGTCAAGACGCTGCATCCGGTGGTCCACGGGGGCCTGCTCGCGCGGCGCGACCTGCCGGAGCACATGGCCGCCATCGAGGCCCACCACATCGGGCTGATCGATCTCGTCGTGGTGAATCTGTACCCGTTCCGCGAGACGGCGGCCAAGCCCGGTGTGCACCCCGACGAGGTCATCGAGAACATCGACATCGGCGGGCCGAGCATGCTGCGTTCGGCAGCCAAGAATTTTCCGGCGGTGTGGGTCGTGGTGGATCCGAACGACTACACCCAGGTGCTCGCGCATGTGGAGGCCGGCACCGACGATGCCGCGCTACGCCGCCTGCTGGCCGAGAAGGTGTACGCGCACACGAGCGCCTACGACGCGGCGATTGCCACCTGGTTCGCGCAGCAGCGCGGCGAACCGTTCCCCGACTCCTATCCGCTGGCGTTCGAGAAGCAGCAGGTGTTGCGCTACGGCGAGAACCCGCAGCAGCGCGCGGCCTTCTACGTGGAACGGCCCGGCGCCGGCCTCGGCGCACTCGTGCAGAAGGGCGGCAAGGACCTGTCGTTCAACAACCTGCTCGACCTCGAAGGGGCGCTGCTGGCCATCGAGCCCTTTGGGGAGCAGCCGGCGTGCGCGATCATCAAGCACACCACGCCCTGCGGGCTGGCCACCGGCAGCACCGCCCTTGATGCCTACAAGAAGGCGCTGGCGTGCGATCCCGTGTCAGCCTTCGGGAGCGTGATCGCGTTCTCGGTGCTGGTTGATGCGGCGGCCGCCGAAGTCATCTCGAGTCTGTTCGTGGAGTGCATCGTCGCCCCGCAGTTCGCCGACGCGGCCGTGGAGATCCTCGGCCGCAAGAAGAACCTGCGCGTACTCGAGGGGCGCGCGACGTGGCCCGCCAACGGCATGGACCTCAAGCGTGTGCGGGGCGGCCTGCTGGTGCAGGACCGCGCCCCCGCCCCCACCGATCCGCAGCAGTGGCAGGTAGTGACCACGCGCCAGCCCACGTTGGACGAGCAGCGCGACCTGCTGTTCGCCTGGAAGAGTGTGGCGAGTGTGAAATCCAATGCCATCGTGCTCGCGCGCAACGGCGCCACCATCGGCATCGGCGCCGGGCAGATGAGCCGGGTGGATGCCAGCTTCGTGGCCGTGCACAAAGCCGCGACCCTCGGCCACGACACCAAGGGGGCGGCGCTGGGGTCCGACGCATTCTTTCCCTTCCGGGATGGCATCGATCAGGCCGCCGCAGCCGGCGTGACCGCCATCGTGCAACCCGGCGGCTCAGTGCGCGATGACGACGTGATCGCGGCCGCGAACGAACACGGCATGACGATGATCTTCACCGGCGAGCGGCTGTTTCGGCATTGAGCGGGCCGGCTGAATCGCCCCCCTGGTCGCGGCGTCCCATCACCACCGCCGCCTGCGAAACAACCGCCGATGCGTTCACCGCCAACGCGGACGCGAACCCGCACCACGCGTCCCACGAGCGATGGCCCACCCTGTCGCAGCGGGCCGAGGTCTTGAGCGCGCTGGTGTTCGACGCGGGGTGCGGCCAGGCGGGGTCCGCGTGGTGTCGGTGAGCCCCCCGTTTGTCGACCTTCACGGGGGCGTGCCGACGAACGATGTCGCCACCGGGGGGGTCACCGTCGAAACGCGTGGCCCGGAGCGATCCCACGGCCAACGACGGAGCGAGCCATCAGGTGACCATGGCACGACCTCCGTCGAACTCCGAAACTTGGAAAGGGCTTGGCGACTCGACCATCATGTGCTTGCCGCCGGCCGCAGGAATTCGTATGCTTTCGGCTCGCTAGGCTCTCTCCGTCCGGCATCGATCAGGTCCCCATGGCATCCGGCGTCCTCTCCATCGTCCCGAAGAAGATCGGCGAAGGTGGCCTCAAGTCGGGCGCGTCGGTCAAGCGCGTCCAGCAGCTGCTCTGGATGGCTGGCTACACGACGGTCGGCACCCCTGATGGCGGGTGGGGCAAGAACACCACCGCGGCCTGGATGGAATACCAGGAAAAGCTCGTCTTCCGGTCGCAGCCGTTCATCGCCGGCGGAGACCCTGAGAACCGACTCTTCTATCTCGCGCTTGCTGCGGGCGTACTGATGCCCCTCACGGGCGGCATCATCGGCGCGAAAGGGCTGCGCAACTTCTTCGATTCGTGTGTCGCCCTCCGCATCCCTTATGGCTGGGAGCACGATGGAAAGAAGTACGGCAACGGCACAATGATGACGTGGGGGTACCGCATGAATGGCAACACGGCCTGGGGCATCTGTACGAAGCCGGGCGGCGAGAATTCGGTCCTGTTTGACCTGAAGGTCCCGCTGGCGCTCAACTGCACGGCGTTCGCGCAGGCGGCGCTCTCCATCTGGCACCACGGTAACCTGCACAACCCACAGTACCGGTCGGATCAGATGGTGGGCCACTTCACGAACCTCAGCCAGACGCGCTACGGCTATGTGCCGCTTCCCGGCACCAAGGCACCGACTGGGGGCGCGGCGGTCTTCCCCGGGTTGTACTCGTCGGTTGAGGAACTGGAGGACGAGCTGGAGGCTGGCGTGCTGTATCATTTCGCGCTGTGCTCGCCGAACGGCAGCATCAAGCACGACACGGTGCTGCTCAATGGCGAGGTCTACGAATCGAACAGCGATGGCCCGCCCTACGTCTACAAGACGGCGCTGCAGGAACGCTGGAAGCGGGCCCGCAACGCCAATCGGTTCGCCATCGTAAGCAAGCCGGGGTGAGACGACGGGAGCGGTGCCGCGGCGCCACCGTGTGCGTTACACCCAAGCATAACGGTGATGCACGGCGGGGATCTCCTTCTCCACGAAACGCGCCACATTCACGATGAGAAAACTGCGGGCATACGCCTCGAGCACCATGGCTTCCTGGAGGCGCCCCTCGCGCGCCTTGTCTCCGGCTGCCACCTGCGCCTTCTGGCGCTTCATCACGGCGGCGGCCTCGTAGGCCCGATTCAGTCCGACGAACCAACCGCTCAGGGCGTTGAGCACCCCGGCCCGGTCGATCGCCAACGGACGACCGACAGCGAAGCGGCGTGACATCCACATCTGCTGAACCTGCGCGCGAAACAGCGTCTTGAGCTTGATCTCGCTGGCCGGCGATCCATCGCCTTCGGCCATGCTGTCCGCCCGGTTGACCGCCGCCGGCAGCACCCGCGTTTCAGCGAAGGCTTCCTTCACCTGCAGTTGCAGGCGTACCAATTCACTGCCCGTCTCCGGTACGAGATCCCACACATCCCTGCCGTTTACCCTGATGGCGCCCGGCACGAGGTGCGCCGCCTGGTAGCCAGCGGTGCCGCTGCGGTCCTGGACGCGAGCCGCCACGCACTGTATGGCCGCGATCTCGCCGTGCGGCGTGCCCGTATGGAGGCTGCGGATGGCGGCCATGTGAAACATGACCGCCGAAACCGCAGCCCCGCGCGCGATGGCTGCATCCTCGACGAGGGCCACGAGCCGGCCAGCGTCACGTTGCAGATCCAGCCCAACACTCGTAGTGCCAAACAGCTTGTCTCGCAAGGCGCGGACTCCCGATTGAGAAGGTGGCCCATCCCCAACATCACCTCGTATCCCCGGGAACTACCCCGCGATCTCCCGGAGCGCCCGCACCAGCACATCCAACTCGGTCGTCGTCGTGAACAGCTGCGGCGTCACCCGGACCCCCGTCACGCCAGCGGTGTCGATGGCCACCGTGAATACCTGGTAGCGTTCCATCAGCGCCGTGGCGAGGTCCCCTGGCTTCATGCCGGCGATGCCCACGTTCGCGATGGCCCCCGTGCGCGCCGGATCACGTGGCGTGAACAGCTGTACCCGCGGCACGTCGCGCACCCGAGTGGTCCAGTACTGCTGCAGCCAACGGAGTCGCGCCTCCTTGCGCTCGATGCCAATTGCCTCGTGGAAGGCGATGGCGTCCTCGATGGCGAGGTCCGTGTGCACCGGGTGGGTGCCGGTGTGATTGAGCTTGCGGATGTCATCGGCGCCGAACCCCTCATCGCCGTACAGCGGCCACAGGTCGCGCACCCGGTCACGCCGCACGTACAGTAGGCCCGCGCCGAGCGGCGCGCCCAACCACTTGTGCAGGCTCGCGCCGTAGTAGTCGCACCCCAGGTCGGGGATGCGGAAGTCCAGCTGGGCGAAGGCATGTGCCCCATCCACCAACACCGGGACGCCGCGTGCGCGGGCCATGGCGCAGATCTTCGCCACCGGCAGCACGTGGCCGGTGATGTTGATCATGTGGCACACCATCAGCAGCCGGGTCTTCGGCGTGATGGCATCGGCGTACACCTGCACCACCTCGTCGTCCGTCGTGGGATCGATCGGCACCGTCACCCGACGGTTCACCACCCCCCACCGCCGCGCCATGAGCGCGAACTGGTCGAGCATGGCGCCATAGTCGTGCACGGCCATCACCGCCTCGTCACCCGGCTTCCAGTCGAAGCCTGAAATCACCGTGTCCAGCGACTCGGTGGTGTTGCGGGTGATGATGAGCTCCTCGGGCGCACACCCGGCGAGCGTAGCGAGACGCGCCTGCACGCGGGCCTTGTTCTCCCCCTGCACGGTGCGCATGTAACGCGAACTCAGGCGGTTCACGTCGCGCACATGGGTGACGAACCGCTCCAGCACGGGCTCGGCCTGCAGGCTGTAGTAGCCGTGTTCGAGGTGGATGAACTCCGTGGGCAGGCGATAGCGCGTCCGCAGCGTACCCCAGAAGTCGTCCTGCGCCGCCAGGGCCTCGGGGGCAAGGGCGCTCCACGCCCGCAGCGTCCCGGGAGGAAACAACGCCCCGGCGGCTATGGCGCCGAGAGTCTTGACGAAGTCGCGCGTGTGCATGGCAAACCAGGCGTCGGGAAGGCGGCTCATTCAGGCGGTCGCCGGGTAAACTACCGCCAGGGATCCCCGCCGCGGGCGGTTGTGCCCCCCTGCCCACCCTGCGACCTTTGGTGATTGCATCCGTTCTGCCAACCTCCGAGCCGTCCCCCGGCCCGGAGCCGCCACACCCTCCGTCCTGTCCATGACCGTCGCAGCGACCGCTCCCGCGACCTCGGCCCGCCTCTCCAGCGCGACCCGCGCTGAGGCTGCCGACCTCGACTACCGTCCGTCCTATCTGGCCGCCGCCGTGGCGGGGCTGGTGACCTTGCTGCTCTATCTGGTCACCCTCGCCCCCACGACGTCCATGTGGGACACCAGCGAGTACATCGCGGCCGCCTATGTCCTGGGTATCCCGCATCCGCCGGGGAACCCGTTCTTCGTGCTCATCGGCCGGGTGTTCGCCATCCTCCCGATCGCGCCCACGGTGGCCATGCGCATCAACGTGCTGGCCGCCCTCTCGAGCGCGGCGTCGGCGATGTTCTGGTTCCTGGTCACCGAACGTGTGCTGGTGCAGTGGATGCCGCGCCGCTGGCAGCGCATCGTGGGGGGCTCGCTCGCGGTGCTCATCGGCGCCACCGCGTTCACCGTGTGGAACCAGTCGGTCGTGAACGAGAAGGTGTACACGGTGTCGCTGGTTGGTCTGGCCGTGATCTGCTGGCTGACGGTGCGCTGGTGCGATGATCCGGAAGGCCCGCTGGCCGACCGCCTGCTGGTGCTGGTGGCGTACCTGCTGGGCCTCGGCTACACCAACCACATGGCCGGCATGCTCGCGGCGCCGGCCGTGGGTGTGGCGGTCCTCATCCGCCGGCCGCAGACGCTGCTGCGCTGGAAGCTGCTGGTGGCCTGCGCCGCCGCGCTCGTGTTCGGCCTCACGCCGTTCGCCACCCAGCCCATTCGCGCCGCACACTTCCCCGCCATCAACGAAGGCGAACCCACCGGCTGCGTAACCGAGCTGAAGATGAACTGCACCTTCAGCCAGCTCACGTACGACCGGTTCATGTACAATTTCAATCGCGGCCAGTACGGCAAGCCGGAACTCTCCGAGCGCCAGGCGCCCTTCTCGGCGCAGCTCGGCATGTACTGGCTGTACTTCAAGTGGCAGTGGCTGCGTGACGCCTACACCGAGAACCCGGGTCTGCAGAACGGCCTCGCCGTCTTCTATTTCATCCTGGTCATTCTCGGCGGCTGGATGCATTTCCAGAAGGACCGACGCAGCTTCTGGTTCTTCGGGCCACTCGTCTTCACGATGACGTTGGGGCTGATCTTCTACCTCAACTTCAAGTACGGGCACTCGCAGGCGCCGGAGTTGGGCGATTCGGTCCCGCGCGAAGTGCGTGACCGCGACTACTTCTACCTGTGGAGCTTCTCGGCGCTCAGCGTCTGGGCAGCCCTCGGTCTGTTCTATCTCTGGGAGACGGTCGCCACGCTGTTCGGCGCCGACGAGGTGAAGCTGGGTCGCGACACGGTGGTGGAGCCGCGCACCCGCAGCTTCGCGATGGCCTCGCCGCTGCTGGCGGTGGCGTTCATCCCGCTCTTCGGCAACTGGACGCAGGCGTCCCGTGCCGGCCAGACCGACACCACCGACTTTGCGCGCGACCTGCTCAACTCGGTCGAGCCGTACGGCATCCTCATCACCGTCGGGGACAACGACACCTTTCCGCTCTGGTATGCGCAGGAGGTCGAGGGCATCCGGCAGGATGTGATCGTCGCCAACACCTCGTTGCTCAACACCGACTGGTACGTGCGCCAACTGCTGCGCAATCCCGTGCGCGCGTACGATGCCGACAAGGGGCCCGCCATCTACAAGGGCGGCACGTGGACCAAGCCCTCCGGGCCGCCGGTGCAGATGACGTTCGAGGAGGCCGATGCCATGCCACTGGCCATCCAGACGCCGGAGAACGCGGCGTTCCAGCAGGGCGAGCTCATCGCCCAGCCGCGACTGCCGCAGCTCATGAAGTCCGACCAGTTGGTCTACTTCATGATCCGCGATGCCTTCCCGGGACGCCCGATCTACTTCAGCCGTACCGCGGGCGGCTATCCGTACGAACTCGGCCTGGAGCGCTATGTGGTCACCCAGGGCATGGCCAAGCGGCTCATGCCCACGCCGCAGGTGCCTGGTGGCGACCTGGTGCTCATTCAAGGCGAGGGGCTCGTCGACACCAAGCGCTCGTACGAGCTCTGGAACAGCGTCTTCACGGCGACCAAGTCGCTCGCGGCGCGTGACGGCTGGGTGGACGATGCCTCCGTCGGCATCCCCGACCTCTACGTCATCAGCGGCGTGACGCTGGCCGAGGCACTCGCGCAGTCGGGGCGCATGGCGATCTCGGACTCGGTGTACCAGCAGTCGCGTTCTATCGCCAAGGCCATGCGACGGGACCGGATCTTCGGATTCGATCGCATGCCGCAGTTGCCGGTGGAACCGGGCGCCGACACGGCCGCCCAGCAACTGCTCGTGCCCCCCAGCAACAAGTAACGCCGCACGAACCCGCCGACGTCGCGACGCGTTCACGACGACATGAGTTGGACAACCGTGCTGATGCTGCTGGCCGTGGGCCAGCCACCGGCCGCGCGCCCCGATTCTGTTGGGGAGCTGCGCGGCCGGGTCGTAGACGCCACCACGCGCGATCCGGTGGCGGCCGTCTCGGTCGTGCTGCGCGGAACCCGCACCGGGACCTTGAGCGGTGAGGACGGGCGCTACGTGCTGACTGGGCTGCCGGCCGCACGCGCCACGATCGTGTTTGCGCGCGTGGGATACACGCCGGTCACGCGCGAGGTCGACGTGCGCGCCGGTACCCCGACCACCCTTGACGTCGCGCTCTCGCCCAGCACCACGCAGCTGACGGCCGTGACGGTGGCCGCGGAGGCGGCCGAACGCGAGCAGTTTCGCCTCTCTGGCAGTCCGGGCGTGGTGAGCGTACGCGGTGAGACGATCAAGCGCGTCCCCGTCATCGGCGAGCCCGACGTGCTGCGGGTGGTGCAGCTGCTCCCGGGCGTGGTGGCCACCAACGACTTCACCGCCGGCTACAATGTCCGCGGCGGCGAAAGCGACCAGAACCTCGTGCTGCTCGACGGGTTCCCGATCTACAACCCGTTTCACCTCGGTGGTCTGTTCGGCACGTTCATTGACGAAACCGTGGGGGAGTTCGAACTCCTGCCCGGGGGCTTCCCGGCGCGGTACGGCACGCGACTGTCGAGCGTACTGAACGTGGTGCCCAAGGCCGAGGCGCGCCGTGGGGTGCACGGGTCGGTGGGGGTGTCGCTGCTGGCCAGCACGGTGGCGTTGGGCGGGACGGTTCGCGGCGCCACCAGCTGGAACGTGGCGGCGCGACGGACCTACGCCGACCGGTTCGTGGCGCTCTTCACCGACAACCAGCTGCCGTACGCCTTCACCGACCTGCAGGCGCACGTGCGGCACCAGCTGCCGGGGGGCGGAACGCTGAGCGCCACCGGCTACTGGGGGCGCGACGTGCTCGACGCGTCCCTCGCCGCATTCGGCGACTCGACGCAGGCCGGTGGTGGGCGCCTGCGCTTCGACTGGGGCAATTCGCTGCTGGGCCTTGCTTTCACCCAACCGCTCGCACGACCGCTCGGCGGCGATTCGGCGCGCGTCATGCAGCGGTTGTCGCTCACAGGCTTTGGCACCACGCTCGACCTCGGGTCGGGCACGCTGCGTTTCGTCAACAATCTCAATGAGACGCGCGCCTGGGGTGAGGTGGCACGGTGGCGCGGTCGCCACGAAACGCTCGTCGGCTACGAATGGTCGGCGTACCGCATGCGCTTCGATGTGGACGCCGATGCCGCTGGCACACCGGGCATCCTCGGGCTGGCGCTGCGGCCCAGCGCGGCGAGCGTGTATGTGGACCACACGGTGCGCGCCTCGCGGGTGACGGCGCGGGCCGGCGTACGAGGTGAAACGGTCACCGGGACGGGCTGGCAGGGGCTCTCACCGCGCGCGTCGCTCAAGTGGTTCGCCACCCCGGATCTCGCCTTCACGCTGGCCGCCGGGCAGACCACGCAGTGGACGCCGGCGCTGCGCAACGAGCAGGCGCCGGTGCGCGTGTTCGACTTCTGGCTGGTGAGCAACCGCAGCACCCCCGTGGCTCGGTCCTGGCAGGTAAGCACGGGCGCCGAACGCTGGCTCACCCGCTCGCGCTTCGTACGGGTCGAAACGTGGCTCAAGACGTACGACCGCCTGCCGTCCTCGAACCTCTTCAACGATCCCGATGTGCAGGGCGACGAGTTCATCGTCACCACCGGGCGCTCCTATGGCGCCGACCTGCTGGTGCGGCAACTCGAGCGCGAGCGGCTGTCGGGGTGGATTGCGTATTCGTACGCGGTGAGCTGGCGTGAGGGACCGGACGGGCGCTTCGCCCCGGTGCAGGACCGGCGACACAACCTCAATGTGGTGACGTCGTTCCGACCGGGTGGGCGTCTCAGCTACGGGGTGCGACTCGGGGTGGGCACCGGGACGCCGTACACCGATGTGGTGGGGCAACTCGTGCGACGCCGCTACGATCCGCTCACCAACAGCTTCAGCACCGGCAACCTCCCGGTGTCGCGCGAGCCCATCGGCGGTGTACGCAACGCGGCCCGCTTTCCACTGGTACAGCGGCTCGACCTCAGCGCCACCTATGCGCGGCCGGGGCGCCGCACATGGGCGCCTTACCTGTCGCTCATCAACGCCTACAACGCGCGCAACGTGTTCACGTACGTGTTCGACTATGCAGCCAACCCACCCACCCGTACGGCGTTCTCGCAGTTCCCGCTGTTGCCCACCGTCGGCGTGACAGTCTCATGGTGACCCGGCGCGCTGCGACACCCGATGCGTGGCGCCTGCCGTCGCGCGTCACCGCCACGATTCTCGTGGGCGTGCTGCTGAGCGGCTGCGAACTCGACGCCGTCAACGTCGCACCGCCCGCGCCGCAGGTGGTGGTGCATGCCGTGCTCAATGCCGATGCCGATGAACAGGTGATCCTCGTGGAGTCGTCGCTCACCGGGCGCGTACGCATCGACTCCACCGTGCGCTTCGACCCGCTCGACCCCATCCGTTCGGCCGGCGGCGAGCCGCTCTCCGGCGCCTCGGTCCGGCTCCTCACCGACGCGGACACCAACGGCGTGAGTGCCGAGGAGACGCGCGTGTCGGGACGTGGTACGGGACGGTACGTCGTGCCAGCGCACGCGCTCGCCATCCGCCCAGGCACGCGCTATCGGCTCCGTGTGCGGACCGCCGACGGCCGCGAGGTGACGGGCGAGACCCAGGTGCCTGGGGCGCCTCTCGCGTGGACGCCCGGCGGCGGGACTCAGGCGACCCCCGTGGCGTTCGCGCGAGACCGCGACACCCTGCAGCTCACGTGGACTCCGGTGTCCGGCGCCCGCACCTACGCCGTGCGCGTCGAGACGCCGTTCGGCCCCTGGGCGCTGTTTTCCGATAGCACGCGCTTCGCGCTGTCCGGGTCACTGCGCAACTTTCTGGCCGACGGGCTGCCGTCGGTGTGGCTGCCCGGATTTCGTCAGGTGGTGAGCGTGGTGGCGGTCGACCGCAACTTCTACGACTACAACCGCTCGGGGAACGATCCGTTCGGCGGCACAGGCCTCATCAGCAGCGTCCGCGGCGGCCTCGGACTCTTCGGCAGCATGGTGGGGCTCGTGCGGCGCGAGGTTACGGTCACCGACCGCGACCGCGCCCCCCTCGATGCAGCATGGCGCGGGACCACGGCCGACGGGCAGCCGGTCACGCTCGAGCTCTGGATTGACGCGGCGGGCCCCTCCGTCGCGTCCGTCAGCGGGCGTCGCAGCGCTCCCGAGCAGTTCGTCCTCGGGACGCTCCAAGGGGACAACCTGCGACTGGCCGTGCTCGCGACGCGCTCGAGCGCCGATACGGCAGCCCTCTTCAGCGGGCGCCTGCAGGGAGACTCACTGGCTGGCACCTGGGACAGCCGGTTCGACACGCGCCTGCCGCGCGTGCTGCGGCGGGGACCGCGAACGCCTTTCGTGCCTGCCCCGTAGCGATGTCATGCGGTCGAGGCGCTCCGTGGCGGCCCGTCCGGAACCGGATGTCGTCGACGTCGGCTGCCTGTCGCCGATCAGTCGGCCGCGTCAATTTGCAGGTCCGTCCTTCTTCACCCCGCCGGAGTTGCCCGTGCGCCGATCGCTTCGTCTGTCCGCCGTTCTTGTCGTCACCGCCTGTACGGTCTCCCTGCTGACCGTTGCCTCGCCGGCGCGCGTCTTGGCGCAGGGGTTCCGCGGGGGCACCCAGATCAAGCCCGGTGAGGAGTGCCCACCGGGTACGACCGAGATCCGGCCGCGCACCTGCCTCGCGCCCGAAGGGCCGGTGCCAAGCATCGTGGACTATCGCCCCAAGTCGACGCTCAAGGTGCCCGCCACCGGCCTGCGCTGGAAGGCGAAATTCCCGGTGGTCGACTTCCACGGCCACCCTGGCGCGGCACAGATCGGGAGCGCCGACGCCCTCGCACGCTTCGGCCCGACGCTCGATTCGCTCAACGTGCGCCTCATGATCGTGGCGGGCAACGTGTCCGGCGACCGGCTCGTGCAGGGTGTGAACCTCGTGAACAGCTCACCCACGATGAAGGACCGGGTACGCTTCCTCACCGGCATCAACTTCAATGGGGTCGGCACACCCGGTTGGTCCGATAAGGCCGTGGCGCAGCTGGAGGCCGACGTGAAGGCCGGAGCGGTCGGCATCGGCGAGGTCGGCAAAGGCTTCGGCCTGTCCCAGAAAAAGGCCGACGGCGCACGCCTCACGCTCAACGACCCCGAACTCAAGCCGGTGTGGGAGGCCGCGGCGCGCCTCAAGCTGCCCGTCTTCATCCACACGGCCGATCCACAGGAGTTCTTCCGCGCCGTCGACTACACCAACGAGCGCTGGCTCGAGCAGTCGCTGTTCCCCGAGCGTCGCTATCCGCAGGATCGCTTTCCGAGCTTCGAGCAGCTCATGAACGAACGCGACAGCCTGTTCCGCGCGAACCCGAAGACGACCTTCGTGGCTGCACACCTCGGCTGGCACGCCAACGATCTGGGGCGGTTGGGGAAGATGTTCGACGAGATGCCGAATGTGCTCGGGGAAATGGGGGCAATCCTGTACGACATCGGGCGCCAGCCGCGCGCGGCTCACGACTTCTTCGTGAAGTATCAGGACCGCATCCTTTTCGGAAAGGACAGCTTCCAGCCCGAGGAGTACCCGTACTACTGGCGCGTGCTCGAAACGCGCGACGATTACTTCGATTACTACCGCGACTACCATGCCTTCTGGAAGCTCTACGGCATCGATCTGCCCGACACGGTGCTGAAGAAGGTGTACTACCAGAATGCGCTGCGGATCATGCCGGCAGTGTCGCAGGCGGGGTGGCCGAAGTAGGGCACGGCAGCCCCCCGATGCCTTGGGGTCCGAGGAACTCGCCACCCCGCCCCCCCCCGCGCGTTCCATAGCCCCACTCAATGCATCACGGTGAAACAATCGATCCGTGAATCCGTTGCGCGCACCCGTCCACCTGTCCGATCATTCAAGGGTCACCGCGGACTGCGGTGCACCATTCGATGGGGAGTAGCCACCCGCGAGGCCCGCGGGAGTGGCCGATCGTCAAGACGAGGCAGTCGCCTCCGGTCGGCCGCGTACCACACGTCACCGTGTGGTACTGCGCGAGACCACCGCACCCTGTGCCGTGAGATCTCGTGCCCTCGTGTCGACTTGCACGAGCCTCGCGGCCCTCACCTGGAGTGCCGCCGATGTCGGACCAATCGAACACCCTCTGGCGTGGGCGCCTGCGCCTCTCGTCGCCCGCTCGCGATGTGCCGCGCCGAGAGAGCCCGCTCACCGAGACCGAGCGCGAGGCGCTCGAGATCTGGATGCCCCGCGGATCGCACATCCTCGCCCATACACGAGGCCGTCGGACGCGAGACGGGCTACCCGTGTGGGTCGTCGCCAACGAGGGAATCCTCGCCGCCTCCCTCATCGACGAGGATGCTGACCGGCTGCGCGCGCGCGTGCACTGGATACCGGCCAGCAAGGTGCGGCGCATCGATGCGTTGTGCCACGACGACCTCGCGGTCGTTCGATTGGAAACGCTGGGTCGGGGGTACGTCCTTCACGGGAATGACCAGGAAAGCGCGACGCGATTCGTCGCCCTCTCACGCGCCGTCGTGCAGCTGGCAGCCCGTCGACCGCAGCAGCGGCCGCTGCCGCTGGGGGAGGTCTCATGACGCCACGACCCGAGAGGCGGCGCCTCGCATCGGGCTGGTCACGCCGTCACACGACGTTCGCGGCGTGTGCGGCCTTCCTCGTCGCAACCGAGGCCAGTGCACAACGTCGGCCACCGTCGGCGCCGCCCATGCGCATCGCCGTCTTCGACTCACGGGTCGTGTTCGACTCCTTGCCTGAACGTGCTGCCGCCGAGTCGGAGTTCGCGCTGGAACAGACCAAGGCCCGTACCATGCTGGCGGCCGCGACAGACTCCCTGCGTGCGGCCCTCGACGAATTCACGCGCGTCGAACAGGTGCTGTCGCCGCGCCAGCGCGAGGCGACGGTGCTGCACCTTCGGGCCAAGGAACTGCTCGTGGAGGAGATGGTGGCAAATCTCGACCAGGTCATCCTGCGCCGACACGGTGAGCTCCAGGCCCCCATGCGCGAGCGTGTGCGAGACGCCGTGCGGGAGGTGCGCCGGCAGCAGCGCTATGACCTCGTGCTCGATCTCGCGGTCGAGGGCGCCGTCGTCGATGCCGACGCGCGGGTGGACATCACCAGCGCCGTGCTGCGGCAGTTGCGGGCGTCACGGCCGGCCGTGTCGCGGGCGGGGTGGCCAAAGTAGGTCACGGCAGCCCCCCGAGGCATCAGGGGGGAGGGTCTCAGGAAGGTCTTCCCTGATCCCCTCCCCCTTTTGCTCGGGAGTGCAGAACGTCCGGCGCCGTCTCCTCAGTCCCGTCGCCCCTGCAACCGTGACAGCAGCCGCAACAGCTCCAGATACAGCCAGATCAGCGTGACCATGAGCCCGAAGGCCGCAAACCACTCCATGGCCTTGGGCGCGCCCAGGCGAACGCCCTCCTCGATGCGATCGAAGTCCAGCACCAGGTTGAGCGCCGCCACCCCGGCAATCGCCAGGTTCACGCCGATCGCGAGCGGCCCGGACGAGGTGAAGTAGCCGATGTTCACGCCGAACAGCGACAGGACCAGCGACCCGAGGTAGAACAGGCCGATACCCATCATCGACGCCACCATCATGCGCTTGAACCCTTCCGTGGCGCGGAGCACCCGGAAGCGATAGAGCAGAAACACGCCCGCCGCCACGCCGATCGTGAGCAGGACCGCCTGCTGCGGCAACCCGGCGAACCGCAGGTTGTAGAGCGCGGAGATGGCCCCAAGGAAGATCCCCTCGAGCGACGCATAGATGGGCGCGGTCCAGCGCGCACTCTGCGGGCGGAATGCGGTGATGAGCGCGAGGATGAACCCGCCGATGCCACCCACCAGCATCGCCGGAAACACCAGGTCGGTGCGGCCCGCGGCCACCTGCGACCAGGTCAGGGCGGCCGAGAACGCCAGCACGGCCAGCAGGACGGCCGCCTTGCCGGCGGTACCCGCCACGGTCATGGACGCGGTGCCCGTCATGCCAAACGTACCACGGGCCGTCTCGGCGAAACGCGAAAGAACGGGATTGTTGCTGCGCATGGCTGTCAAAGGGGTTGGAGTCGACCCTTCATGATACACCGAGCACCACGGAAACGATCGGATCGAGCCCGCCACGCAGCGGGTCGCAGACGGGAACCCCCAGCTCCTCACTCACCCGGGTGCGATACGCGGCCCATTCGTTGTCCGACAGCGACGAGGAGTTGATGCTCACCCCGGCCAGCCGTACCGCTCGATTGGTGATCCGGGCCGCTTGCAGGTATTGGGCGACCGCTTCGGACAGTGGCGGGATGGGGAAGTCCGGCCGGTACTCGATGGTTGTGCGCGTCGGGTCGTGGCACAGCACGATCCAGTCGGGCTGCGAACCGTGGAGCAGCCCCAGCGTGACCCCCGCATAGGCCGGGTGAAAGAGCGAACCCTGCCCTTCGATCACATCGAAGTGATCCGGGTCGTTGTCCGGCGACAGCACCTCCGCGGCCCCCGCAATGAAGTCGGCGATGACCGCATCAATCGCGATGCCGCTGCCGGCGATCATGATGCCGGTCTGCCCCGTCGCTCGGAAGGTCGCCTTCGCGCCGCGTGCATGCAGCGCATTCGTCAGCGCCAGCGCCGTGTACTTCTTGCCCAAGGCACAGTCGGTGCCGACGGTGGCAATGCGAAGGCCGGAACGCTTCCGGCCGGTCCCCGCCGGAAAAACCTGGTCGCTGTGGCGCACATCCACCAATCGCACCCCGTGGCGCTTCGCGGCCGCCACCAGCGTCGGGAATGACGTGAGCCGGGTGTGCATCCCGCTCACCACGTCGAGGCCGGCAGCGATTGCCGCCTCGAGATCGGGGATCCAGCGGTCGGGGACCTGGCCGCCCACCGAGGCAATGCCGATCACCAGACTGCCGGCCCCCCGGGCGGCCGCGTCGGCGGGCGACAAGCGCGGCAAGCCGATACGGACCGTCGCCGAGGGCAGACTCCATTCGCCGAGTACGTTGTCCGGGCACCAGTCGCGCAGCCCATACGCGGTCTTGGCGTCGGTTGGCTGCTGGCAGTCGCCGAGATACAGCAGGTAGGGCTTTCTGAGTTCGGGCATACCCAATCGTACAGGCTCGTGGCCCAGCCCGCCAATCCGACGGCGGGGCCCGTGCCGGCGTTCCCTGAGGGAGAATCCCGCAGGCCAGGCCGCTGCCAATGGGGAAGCAGGTGCCCGCCGTTTCGTGGTGGCCGTTCCGCTCGAGCGGTGTCTTGACGTTCACCTCGACGCTGGTGCGCAGCGGTCGCCGAGCCTCTCCACCACCGATCGCGTGACCGGCGAACAGGTGCACGGCGAGATGGCGTGCCGACGACGGCGTTCACGAGCGGCCGTCGATTGTCCTGTGCCGCGCGCGCCATCGGCGCCGCTTCAATCGATGCGGGCGGCGGACTACATTTCCGACCGACGATCGTCGTCGCGAAGGGCCGCTGGCCCCGGCGGCTGTCGCCTGGGGGGATGGTCGAGTGGTTTATGGCTCCGGTCTTGAAAACCGGCGTACCGGTAACGGTACCGTGGGTTCGAATCCCACTCCCCCCGCTATGTCCATTTGTCTCTGTGCCCGTCAGGCGATCGTGATCGCCGCCGTCTGCACGGTGGCGATTGCCGTGTCCGGCACCGCGCAGGGTGCCCCGCGGATCACCGAACTGACCAGTGGTGTGACGCCACTGCTGCAGGCGGTACATGCCGCGAGCAGTACAGTCGTCTGGGCATCCGGACACGGCGGCATCGTGCTGCGCACGGTGGACGGCGGCACCACGTGGGAGCGCCGCGTCACCCCCGCCGGCGACTCGCTCGAGTTCCGAGACGTGCACGCGCTGGGCGCCGACACGGCGTGGATTCTGTCGGCTGGCAACGGCGCCAAGTCGCGCATCTACCGCACCACCGACGGCGGTACCACGTGGGCGTTGCAGTTCCTCAACCCGGACACGGCCGCGTTCTACGATTGCCTCTCGTTCGGCTCGCGCGCCGAGGGCGTGGCCTTCGGGGATGCCTCGCACGGGCGAACCAACCTGCTCCGCACCGACGACGGTGGCCGCCGCTGGCGGCTGCTCGCCCCGTCGACCGTGCCAGCACCACTCGCCAAGGAAGGCGCCTTCGCCGCCAGTGGCCTCTGTGTCGGCCATGGTGACGCCAAGACGGTGTACGTGGCCACCGGCGCCCCCGGCGCCCGACTCTTTCGCAGCCGCGACGCCGGCCGCACGTGGAGCGTGGAGAACACGCCGCTCACCCGTGGCATCGCCGCCGGGCTCACCGGCCTGTCGTTCGTGGACGGCACCCGCGGCCTCGTGGTCGCCGCCGACATCAACCGGCTGCGCACCGACACGTCGCGGGCCGTGGTGGGGCTCACCACCGACGGTGGTCGCACCTGGGACGTGCGAGCGCGTCCGCCGCTGCCCGGGGCACTGGCGGGCGTCGCCTGGGTGCCGGCGGCGGGGCGCGAGGTCGCCGTGGCCGCCGGCTATGGCGGTGCCTTCTTCACGCTCGACGAGGCCCGCAGTTGGACGACCATCACCGACCGCGTCACCACGGGCGTCTCGGCCAGCGGCCGCACCGCGTGGGTGGTGGGGGCCAACGGCCGGATCTGGCGCCTCGACTGGTAGGGCACAGTCCGACCAGCGAGGCCCACCGGCTGGACAGTGTGCTGCACGACGTCCAGCATAGGGGAATGCCAAGTCGCTTCAGGACCATCCGGCGCGTGGGAACGCCGCGCCGCGCCCGGCTCGCCATCGCCGCCCTGCTGTGCGCCGCCTGCAGCGGCGACCCATCCAGCGAATCGCCGGGCAACCTCGACGCCCGCCTCGCGCCCGGCTACGCCGCCATCACCGCCGACGACCTCATGGCGCACACCCGCGCCCTCGCCGACGATTCGCTCGAAGGGCGCGCCCCTGCCTCAGCAGGTGAGGACAAGACGGTGCGCTATCTCGAAGCGCAGTTCCGCGCGATGGGACTCGTAGGCGGCATGCCAGACGGCGCGTTCGTGCAGCACGTCACCCTCGTGCGCGCGGTGCCGCACCCGGAAGCATCGTTCCACATCGGCAGCCGCGTCCTGCCGCTGTCGCATCCGGCCGACTATCTGATTCGCTCCCGACGCGAGCAGCCGCTCATCGCGGTCGACGCCGACCTGCTGTTCGTGGGCTACGGCGTTGACGCCCCCGAATACGGCTGGGACGACTACAAGAACGTGGACGTGAAGGGCAAGGTGCTGGTCATGCTGATCAACGATCCGGCGGTAGCCGATCCGCGTGACAGCACCAAGCTTGACAGCACCATGTTCAAGGGATCGGCCATGACCTATTACGGCCGCTGGACCTACAAGTATGAGATCGCCGCCGCCAAGGGGGCCGCCGGCGCGATCATCATTCACGAGACGGGCCCCGCCGGCTACCCGTTTTCGGCGCTCGACAACCTGGCGCGCGAAGCGTTCGACATCAAGTCCGCCGACGGCGGCGCCAGGCACAGCCAGATCGAGGCGTGGCTCACCCAGCCCAAGGCCGAGGAGCTGCTGCAGGCGGCAGGGAAGGATTTCGCGGTGCTCAAGGCGGCCGCGCGCCGCAAGGATTTCGTACCCGTGCCGCTCGGGGCGAAGGCGCGCGTGCGCCTGCAGCAGGATCTCGCCACCGTGCAGTCACGCAACGTGGTGGCGCTGCTGCCCGGTGCCGACGCAGCGCGTCGCGATGAGTACGTCGTGTACTCCGCGCACTGGGACCACATGGGGCGCGACACCACGCTCGCCGGCGACCAGATCTTCAACGGGGCGCTCGACAATGCCAGCGGCGTGGCGCAGTTGCTGGCATTGGCCAAGGGCTTTACGGCCCTCAGCGCCAGGCCACCGCGGTCGATCATGTTCGCCGCCGTGACGGCCGAAGAGAAGGGACTGCTGGGCGCCAAGTACTTCGCCGCGAACCCACCGGTACCGCTCACGAAGATGCTCGCCAACATCAACATGGACGGCATCAACCAGTGGGGGCGTACCAGCGACGTGACCGTCATTGGGCTGGGGAACAGTACGCTCGACGACGTGCTCGCCGATGTGCTGCGCCCGGCCGGGCGTACACGCTCCCCCGACGCCGAGCCGGAGAAGGGCTTCTTCTATCGCTCCGACCATTTCGAGTTCGCCAAGCAGGGGGTACCCGCGCTCTTCACCGATGCCGGTACGCAGTACATCGGCAAGGACGCGGCGTTCGGTCAGCAGCAGCGCGATGAATACACCACGCGCGACTATCACCGCCCGAGCGACGAGATCAAGCCGAATTGGGACTTGAGCGGCGCGGTGGAAGACACGCGTGTGCTGCTGGCGGTGGGCTACCGCGTGGCCACCGACGCCACCTGGCCCACCTGGAAGCCAGGCACGGAGTTCAAGGCCAAGCGGGACAGCATGCTGGCGCGCTGAGGCGCGCCAGCGTCCCGAGCGCTAGCGCTCGTCGAGGTGCGCCTCGACGAACCAGAGCTGCTTGTCCGCCTCCCCGGTGATGCGCGTGAGCAGATCAGCCGTGATGTCGTCCTCGGCCGCGACCGCCTCCTTGATGTCGGCCCGGGCGGCATTGGCGCAGAAGGCGAGCGCTTCGGCGATGATGTGCACCCACTCGTGGGAGTGCTCCACGTTGGTGGGGCAACGAGGCAGTTCGCTCCGCTCGGCCACGGCCTGCACGGTGCCCTCAGCGACCACACCCAGCTGCACGGCGCGCTCGGCAAGGTCGTCCGCCCAGCCGACGGCGAGCGTGGCCACGGCGTCGAACAGCTCGTGCAGCGGTTGGAAGTGTGGCCCCCGCACGTTCCAATGGGCCTGCTTCGCCTGCCGCTCGAGGTCGAGGAAGTCGGCCAACCGTTCGTTGAGGATCAAGCCCATCGCCGCGCGCGTGTTTTCGGGCAGGTCGACACGGGTACGATGACGGGTGTGCAGTTCGTTGCTGGTCATGGCGTTCGTCTCCAGGAGGTCAAGAGGCAGGCGTCCGGTCGTGTTACCCGCTCGGACGCGTCGCGCTCCGCGTCAATCTCCGGTCAGGGCGGCACCGGCGCGAGCGGGAATGCCTGACAGGCGAGGCCGCCATTGCGACAGCGCGGCGCCCCACACTACATTCTCAGCCTGTCGTGGCTTCCGCCGAGCTGGTGCGGACCAAGGCGGCGCGATCCGGGCACATAGCGGTGTGGCAGCAAGTTCCGGTGTCGTGAAGTCGAGGAGAGATGGCCGAGAGGCTGAAGGCACCGGTTTGCTAAACCGGCATAGGGGGTCAACCCCTATCGCGGGTTCGAATCCCGCTCTCTCCGTGCCGCGGGTCCGCCGGTTCCTCGGCGGGCCCGCGTTTGTTTGTCCAGTTGTTTCGGCTATCTCCGGTACCCGGACTGTGGCACATATGTCGTCTGCGTCTCCCGCGACGCGCCCCCGCGTGCGCTTCGCCCCCTCCCCCACGGGATTCCTCCACGTAGGCGGTGCCCGTACGGCCCTGTACAACTGGCTGTACGCGAAGAAGTACGACGGCGACTTCCTGCTGCGCGTCGAAGACACCGACCGTCAGCGAAGCACGGACGAAAGCACCCGTGCCATCTTCGACGGGCTCGAGTGGCTGGGACTATCGTGGGACGAGGACGTCGTCTACCAGGGAGCCAATGTGGCCCGGCATTACGCCGACGCGCACCGGCTCCTGGGCTCGGGCGCGGCCTATCGGGACTTCACGCCGCCCGCCGAGATGGAGCAACGGCGAGCGGAGGCCGAGGCGCGCGGAGAGACCTTCCGATTCGACCGGGGACTCGCCGAGCTGAGCCCTGAGGAGACCGCCGAGAAACTGGCGCGCGGTGAACCCTATGCCATCCGCTTCAAGGTGCCCGAGGGGCACACCGAGTGGTACGACCTCGTCCACGAGCGCATCGCGTTCCCCAACAAGGACATCGAGGACTTCGTCATCCTCCGCTCCGACGGGACTCCCGTGTACAACATGGCCGTTGTGTCCGACGACATCGCCATGGGCATCACGCTTGTCATGCGCGGCGATGACCACATCTCCAATACGCCCAAGCAGATCCTGCTCTATCGGGCGCTCGGGGCCGAGGTGCCGGAGTTCGCGCACGTCCCCATGATCCACGGCACCGACGGCAAGAAGCTGTCGAAGCGCCACGGAGCGACAGCCGTCGGTGACTACCAGCATCAGGGCCTGCTTCCGCAGGCGATGCTCAACTTTCTGGCGCTGCTTGGCTGGTCACCGGGCGACGACACGGAAGTCATGACGATGCCCGAGCTCATCGCCCGGTTCAGCGTGGACGGCCTGCACAAGAAGGCCGCCGTGTTCGATCCGAAGAAGCTCGAGTGGATGAACGGGCAGCATCTGGCGCTCATCCCCATTGACGAGTTGGCGACCGTCGTCGCGCCGCTGATCGAGCGCGCGGGGTTGGCCACCGTGGCTGATCTCGAGGCGCGTCACACCTGGTTCTGCGGCGTGCTGGAGCTGCTGCGCATTCGCGCCCGGCTCACCGATGAGATCGTGGCCCAGGCGCGCCCGTTCTTCGTGGATGCGGTGGAGTACGACCCGGACGCGGTCACCAAGCAGTGGCGTGATGCCGGGACGACCTCCGACATTCTCGCGGCCACGCACGACCGGCTGGCCAGCCTCGACGTGTGGGAACCGGCGGCCATGGAGGAAGGGCTGCGCAAGCTGGCGGAGGAGCGCGGCATTTCGGGCGGCAAGATCTTTCAGCCGCTGCGCGTGGCGCTCACGGGGCTCACCGTGAGCCCCGGGATCTTTGATGTGCTGCTCTACGTGGGGCGCGAGCGCTCGCTGGCGCGCATCGGCGCCGCGGTGTCGTATCTGCGACAGGCGGTGTAGCCCACCCGGTCTCGCTAGTTGCCGCCCTTGTCGCTCGACTTGACGGGGGCGGCGACGCTGGCGCTGGGCGCCCGCAGCCGTTCGCGGCGCTCGGTGTCGCGCCGGGCGTCCATCTCCTTCACGACGCGCTTGAACTCGGCTTCACCCATGCCGCGTTCGGACATGCGCATGATGTCGGCTCGAGACTGCGAGAGCCGCGCCTCGCGGCTCATGGCGGTCGGATTGGCCGACATCGAAGCGGCCGTGCCGGCATTGAGCGGCAGGAGCCCCAGCAGCGCATTGGGAATCATGACCTTGCCGAGGCGGATACCCTGCTGGTCCCACCCCCACTTGCCGCCGTTCTTGTCGGTCTTGGTCCAGTCGCCGGGCTGGCGGCCGTAGTCTCCCCGCACCCGCGCCAGCGAGTCGACCGAATCCTGCGCCGCCATGAGCGCTCCGCGCATGATCTCGCCGATGTTGTCGGCGCGGTCACCCGTGCCCGTGCCACCGGCCCCGCCGGAAGCACCGACCGGCCCCCGCCAGACGCGTTCGTCGGTGTAGCCCGGCCGTACGCCGCGCACGTTGGGATCGAGCGCCCCCACGCCATTGGCCCGCGCCCCACCGCTGCCGGTGTCGCGCGGCACCGCCGCCGGCGGCGCTCCGGCCGGGACACCGGACGGCAGGGCCTCCGGTGGCGCGGGGGGCGTCGCCGGCACCGCGGATGGCCGCGAACGCCTTGGCGCCTCGGTGGCGGTAGTCCGCGGGGGCTCCGGTGGCGCCGGGGTTGGCGACACGTACGTCAGCCGCTCCTCGACCGCTCGCTCGGGGCCGCCGAAATCGAACCAGGCGGGCATGCCGTGCCCGAACGTCAACACCTGCACAAGCACGGCCCCCACCGCGAGGTGCAACCCCACCGCAACCGCAAGCGCCCGGGGCGAGCGCTGTTCCGCCTTGGGCAGCCCGACGAGCTTCTTCCCGAGCGCCCCGCGCTCCGGTCGGCGACGCGCATTCCCGCCGCTGCCCGAGCGGGCATCGTTGTCGCGGCCCGCGGGCGGCGTGGGAGGAAGGGGGCGGGGCATGGGCGAAAGATACTCAGGCGAGCGCGGGATTCGCCCTCAGGAGCCGGCGACCACCGGATTAGACACCCGACTCAGCCCCCGCAGTTCCACCTCGACCACGTCGCCGGGATGAATGGCGCGCGTACCGGCCGGGGTGCCGGTGGCCACCAGGTCCCCCGGCTCCAGTGTGAGATACTGCGAGATGTAGTGCAGCAGGAATGGGATCTTGAAGACCATGTCCGCGCCCATCGCGTGCTGCACCACCTCACCGTTCACGCGCGTCACCAGTTCAATGGCATCGAAGTCGATGGGTGCCGGGGCCGGCACGCCAACAGGGCAGAAGGTGTCCATCCCCTTGGCACGGGCCCACTGCCCGTCGTTGCGCTGGAGGTCGCGGGCCGTGACGTCGTTGAGTGCCACCACGCCCCCGATGGCCGCCCGCGCCTCATCCTCCGACGCCGCCCGGCTGAGCCGTGTGCCGATGACCACCGCGATCTCCCCCTCGAACTCGATGTGGGTGGAGACCGGGTGCAGCACGATGGCCTCTCCCTCGCGAATGATCGCCGAGGATGGCTTGAGGAAGAGCAACGGTTCCTTGGGCACGTCGTTGCCCATCTCGCGGGCGTGGGCGACGTAGTTGCGGCCGACGCAGACGATCTTGGAGGGGGTGCGCATGGCGGATGGGGTGAACCACCCCGTCGGAGTGGTCGGTGGAGGAGTCGGGTGCTTCATGCGATACGAACGTGGGGTAATTGGCGGCGAAGGCGGCGCCCAGACAACCCGTGGCCGTCTCGTGGGACCGCGGCGCTCACTCGCGCCGATAGAATCGTGACACCTCGTCCCGTACCTCGCCCCAGGGGCCGATCACCCGCCGCGCCGGTGGCAGCGCCTCCAGCAATGCCCGTCCATAGCGCTTGGTCACCAGACGCGGGTCGCTCAGCACCACCACGCCAGCATCCGTACCCGTGCGAATCAGGCGGCCGAAGCCCTGCTTGAGTCGCAACGACGCGTGCGGCAGCTGGAACTCGGCAAAGCTGTTGCCCCCGCGCGCGTCGATGGCTTCGCACTGCGCAGCCACCATGGGCTCCGTGGGCACGCGGAACGGCAGCTTGGCAATGAGCAGGCCGCGCAGCGCACTCCCCGGCACGTCCACGCCTTCCCAGAAGGTGGCCGTACCCAGCAGCACGGCGCGTCCCGAATCGCGGAAGCGTTGCAGCAGCACGTCGCGCGGCTCTTCGCCGTGCACGAGCAGCGGCCAGCCGGTGCCACCGCCAGGTCCCCGCAGCCAGTCGGCCATCTCGCGCACATCGCGATGACTGGTAAACAGCGCGAACAGGCCGCCATCGCTGGCGGTCATGAGGTCGCGCAACTGCCGCGCCACGCTGGCGAAATGCTCGCGCGCGTCTGCGTTGGGCGCCGGCAGGTCGGTCGGCACCACCAGCAGCGCCTGGCGCGGATAGTCGAATGGCGACGGGAAGACGGCCGACCGCTTTGTGCGCTTCGCTTCGTCGATGCCGAGTCGCTGCTCGAGAAAGCCGAAGCCGCCGTCCGTGGAAAGCGTGGCACTCGTGATCACGGCCGTGTCCACCCGCTCGAACAGGTCCTCGCGCAGCACCGGCGCGAGGTCGAGCGGCACGCAGTGCACCGCCAGGTTCCGATCGGGCGCGGCCGGCTTGCCCTGAAACTCCATCCAGCGCACCACCGCAGGGCCGTCGGCGGGTGGCATGAGCGCCTTGGCCAGAGCGTCGCCGGCATGCTGCAGCCGCCGGATCACGGCTCGCACTTCGTTGAGCAGCGGCGCCAGCTCCTCGCTCCGCTTCTCGTCGCTTTCGAGCCGATCACGTACCACCTTGAGCCCCACGGCCAGCGCATCGATTTCGGTGAGCAGCTCGTGCAGCGTGCCGTCGATACCACTCCGCCAGAGCTCGTGCTGCTGGAAGTCGGCTCCCAGGCGCATCACCGGCGCCCCGTGCATCTCGAGCACGGCGGCCAGCAGCTCGAAGAGCAGCTGCACCCGATCACGCGCCGTGACCGCACTCGAGAACAGCCGCTCGCGTACCAGGTCGAGGCTGGCCACGCTGAGCAGATCACGCGAGGCGCCGAGGCGCGTGGCCAGCGCCGGCAGCAGCCCCTTGCCGCGCTTCTCGAGACGGCTGAAGAGCCGCGACAGCGCCCGGCGCGTGATCGAGCTGCCCAGGTGTGACGCCGCCGCATCTTCCAGATGGTGCCCTTCATCGATCACGAGGCGTTTGTAGGCCGGCAGCACCGCCGCATCGTCCCAGTTCTGCACCTCACGGCGTACGGCCACGTCGGACAGCAGCAGGTGGTGATTCACCACCACGACGTCCGCCGCCGCCGCGTCCTTGCGCGCCTTGAACAGGAAGCACTGGTCGTAGAAGTGGCACTTGAGCCGCCCGCACAGATCCGGCTCCGCCGAGACTTCATCCCAGATGTCGGGCCGGGGCGCCGTTGGCAGATCGGCCAGTGACCCATCCGTGGTGCGCTCGGCCCACTCGGCGATCTTGGCCACCGCCTCCGTGGCGTTGTCCTCGAACAGGGCCGCACCGGCCCCCTGCGCCTGCTCGAGCCGGTACAGGCACAGGTAGTTGCGCCACCCCTTGAGCAGCGCAAAGCGCACCGGTTGGTCGGTGAGCGCGCGCTGCAGGAACGGCAGGTCCTTGGCTACCAGCTGCTCCTGCAGCGTGATGGTGTTGGTGGAGACGATCGTGCGCTCGCCGTTGGCGGCGGCCCAGCGGAGCGCCGGCACGAGGTAACCGAGCGACTTGCCCACGCCCGTGCCGGCCTCGAGCAGCGCCACGCCGCCTTCGTTGAAGGTGGCCGTGACCGCCGCGGCCATGGCTCGCTGGCTCGGGCGATCCTCGTAATCGCGCGCCCCGTGCACCTGCCGCATGGCCTGGGCAATGAGTCCATAGGGGCCGAGCGCCACGTCCACCGTGTCCGGGTCCACGGCGACGATCACCCGGCCTCGAGGCACCTCGGTGACCACGTACACACGCGTCGCGTCGTTGTCGACGATGGCGAACCCCACGCCGTTGCCGTGCACCCGGTAGGCCACCTCCATGTCCGCGTCGCTCGGCGTGAGGTCCCCCGACGGATGGTTGTGGAGCAGCAGCTCGCCACGGTCGGCCACGCCCGGCAACGCCAGCACACTGCGCACGTCCCCCGCGGCCACCTTGCGGGCCGTGAGGATGGTCCCGTCGTCGTCCACGGTGCACACGAAGCAGACTTCGTTGCCACCGTGAAGGCGGATCTGGGTGCGAATGGCGCTGGCCGCGGCCCTGGCGAGGCGCGCCTCTCCCATTACTGGCGTGTCCACCAGCGCCTCACGTCTTGCGCGGCTTCTTCTTGGCGGCCGGGAAGAGCACGTTGTTGAGGATCAGGCGATAGCCGGGCGAGGTCGGGTGCAGCGACAGATCCGTCGGCGGACTGCCGATGGCGTGCTGCGGATCCTCCGGGTCGTGCCCGCCAAGGAACGTCCACGAGCCCTTGCCGTAGTCGCCGTGCAGGTACTTCGACCACGGCGCCCCCTCTTCCTGAGCGAGGACGGTCACGCCGGGCTTCACGATGGCGCGATTGAAGCTGGTGGTCACGCCGTAGAAATCGGGTACCACGGTGCGGTGGTTCTGCACGAGCATGGTGGCCACGGGATCGAGCTTGGCCGAGAAACCAAACAGCGAGAACGCACCAAGCGGTTGCCGGCGCGACGGCACGTTCACCTGATGCCCGTCGATGTCGCTCAGGGCGTTCACGTAGGGCGACGGTTCGATGTGCGCGCCGGTGAAAGCCAGTGTGCGCGTCCAGTCGAGCTTCGCATCGGCATCGGGAGCCGGCGGCGTACCGTCGGAAAAGGGGCCCGCGATATCCACGAGCAAGGCCGCGATCGACAAATCGAGCGACTCCGTCGCCCCGCACATGGCGAAGAGGAATCCGCCGCGATCCACGAACCCGCGGATGCCATCGGCCACGGCCTTCTTGAGCGCCGGCACGTCGGCCTTGCCGAACTGCCGCCCGGTCGAGAGATCGCGCTCACGCTGGGCCACGAACCACGGCGCGTCACGATAGGCGAGGTACAGCTTGTTGTACTGCCCCGTGAAGTCCTCGTGGTGCAGGTGCACCCAGTCGAATTTGGCGAGGTCGCCCTTGAGCACGGCGTCGTCCCACACCGAGGTGAACTCGATGCCGGCATAGGTGAGGGCCAGCGTCACCGCGTCGTCCCAGGGTGGCTGGTCCACCGGCCGGTAGATCGCGATCTTCGGCGCCCGCTCGAGCACGACCGCATCCATGTTGCCGCCGGCGATCTCGGCCCGGGCCGCCGCGACATCAGCATCCGTGAGCGGCTCCACGGTCACGCCGTCGAGCGCGGCCCGCCTGCGCAGGTCCGCCACGTCGGGCAGCAGGAACGCGCCGCCACGATAGTTGAGCAGCCACTCGGCCTTCTGGCCGTTCTTCAGTGCCTGATAGGTGACGCCATAGGCCTTGAGGTGATTGCGCTGCCCGTCGTCCATCGGGAGCAGCAGGTGCTGCGCCGCGGCAGGGCGCGTGGCGCCCAGCAGGAGCAGGAGACCAACGGCGAAGGTGCGTCGCAGACCCATACTCGTAATGTACTCCGGAGCCCCCTCAGCGAGGCGGCACCGTCCCCTTGAGCCGCTCCAGTTCGCGCCGTGCCTGTGGAGCGAGCGCGCTGTCGCTGTACCCGATGAGCAGCTGTTCGAGCCGAGCCATGGCGCCGGCCGTGTCACCGCGGTCACGCAGCACACGGGCCCATGCCAGCAGCGATTCCGGCGCTTCCGGGCTCTTGGCATGGTCCTGCACGATGCGCGCCCAGAGCGGCATCGCTGCCGTCGCGGACGACAGCCGCGCCGCCTGTGCCAGCAACGCCGGCGCCGCCGTCCCCACGGAATCGGCCAACCGCGTGAACCGTGCGGCCGCCCCCGCCGAGTCCCGTTTGGCGAGCAGTTGGAATGCCTGACCGATCCCGAGTGACTGGTCGAGGCGCGTACGGGCCAGGATGCCCAAGGCGTCGACGAGTTCGGGCCGCTGCGTGGCGGCGCGCACGAGGCGCTTGCGCGCCGTCACGAGGTCGCCTTCGTACAGCGCCAGCGCCCCGGCAATCTCGTCGTCGTCCGCCAGGTCGGTGCCGTCCATGGCCACCTTGGCGCGCGCCAGATCGCCGGCGCGCAGCCAGGCACCGACGAGCGGACGGGCAAGGGCGGCACGCGTACCGTCGTCAAGCCGCGCCCGCTCGGCGTCGAGGGCGCGCTGGGCGTCGGCCACGCGGCCCACCTCGCCCAGCGCCGCGATTTCGATGGGCAGCAGCGCCCGGCGGCGCGCGGCGTCGTCGCCGCCCTTGCTGCGACGCGCCAGCAGCGCGAGGGCACCGGCGGCATCACCAGCCCGCAGCGCCGCTTCGGCGGCCCGCCGCTGCGACTCGAGGTCATTCGTCCGCTCGAACACGGCGGTCCACGCGTCACGAGCCACCAGCCACGACTCGTTCATCTCAGCGCGCTCGCCGAAGGTGCGCCATGACGCGGTGGCCGAATCGTCCGCCGGCAGCGTCGCGATGGCCTGCCACGCGCGCCGCGGTTCGCTCCAGGCGAACTCGAGGGACGCGAGCAGGCGGCGCGGCAGCAGGCGCGGTGGATCGGCGAGCAAGACGCCCCGAATGGAATCGCGGGCGGCCACGGGAGCCCGCTGCAGTCCGAACAGCGCGGCCGTCTCGAGCCAGGGCTGGTCCTGGAGAGCGTCACGGAAGGCGAGCGCCGCCGCCTGCCAGCGCCCCAGCGAGACGTGCAGCTGTGCCGTTTCGCCGGACAGCGCGCCCCCGGCGCCCAGCAACCGCGCCGCGTCGGACAGCAGACTGTCAGCGGCGAGCGCGCGCCCCTGCTGCATCAGCAGCCGTGCATATTCGCGATAGGGCGCCCCGTCCGTGCCGGTCACACGGCGCCACATGGTAAAGGCCGCGCGGGCCTCATCGTCGCGCCCCAGGGTGACGAGGGTGCGGAGATGCACGGTATGGGCCGTGGGATCGGTCGGGCGGAGTTGCAGCACCCGTCGCGCCACTGGCACCATCGAGTCGAGCGCGCCGGCCTCCGCCCACACACGCTCGAGCCCGAGCAGCGCGATGGCGATGCGGTTGCCATCGGTGCTGCCCACCACGAGGGCCTGCTGCAGGACGTCCTTGTAGGCCGCCGCCGCGCGTGCGCGATCGCTGGCGTCCTCGGCCTCCATGGCGCGCTGCAGCGCGTCACCGCCGGCCCCCTGCGCCCGGGCTGAGGCCGCCGCCGTGCCGGCATGGACCCCCACGCTGATCGCCCACCACCCGCGCCACAGGCCCCTGCGCCAGCGATTGGTCATGACGGGGGCGTCGAGCCGTTGAGTCGGCGGAAGTACTCGATCACGAGCCGGCGCTCATCCGGGCCAAGCCCGCGCAGGTCGTTCCACGTGGGCGGCGCATACCTGCTCCCCGCCTTGCCCGACTGCGGGCCATCGACGCGACCGGCAGCGCCGTTGCCGCTCGCCGCCTTGGCCTCGCGCGGGCCCTGATCATCGCGCTCGTCCTGCTCGAGGAAGCGCCCCGCATCCAGCAGGCGCCGGTAGAGGGCTTGCTGCCGCGCCGCCACGTTGGGGTCGAGCCCGCCGCGCTCCATCTGCTGGGCAAGCTGCTGCGCCTCCTTCGCCAGCGCATCAGTGCGCCCCGTCTGATCGGCATCGGAGACGTCGGTCAGCGTACGGGCCACCTCGCGCTGCTGCTTGGCCAGCACGCGTGCCTGCTGCTGCGCCTGGTCGCCCTTGGCACCGCCGGGCATCAGGTTGAGCCCCTGCATCTGGCTGTTGAGTTGGCCCTGCTGCTGCGCCAGCTGCTTGAGCTGCTCCATCATCTCGGTAAAGCCTGACGCCGATTGCGCGCCGTTCACGCGCTCACGATCGCGCACCAGAGAGCTCAAGGCCTGGTTGAGCGCCTCGGTCGCATCATTCATGGCGTTCTGGGCCTGCTCACTGCCGCCCGGCTGCCCGGACTGCTGCATCGCCTGCGTCGCCTGCGACACGCGCCGCTGCGCCTCACCCATGGCCTTCTGCGAGCGCTGCGACAGCAGCGACGATTCACGCCCCGCCTTCTCGAGCCGTTCGGCGGCCTGCTGGACCCCCTGCTGCAGGGCGCTCTGCTCGCCCTGCATACCGGGGGCACCCTGCGCACCCTGCTGGCGCATCTTCTTCTCGAGGTCGGCCTGCTGCCGCGCCAGCTGCATGGTCTCGTTGATGGACTTGTCGAGCTGGTCCGAGAGTTCGCCCTTCCAGGCATCGACCTGCGCGTCACGCGCCTGGGCCAGCTGCTGCGCCGCCTTGTCCATGGCGTCGGCGGCCTGCCGCGCCTGTTCGGATGGATTGCCCTGCCCACCCTGCGGCGGCGCCCCCTGCGGCCCCTGCGGCTGACCGCCCTGCTGGCCGCCCGCCTGGTTGCCCTGCTGTCCCTGTTGCTGCGCCCCGCGCTGGCCCTGCTGCTGGGCGCCCTGCTGCCCCTGCTGCGGGGCACCTTGCTGGGCACTCTGGGAGCCCTGCTGGCGGGGATCCTGCTTGCCCTGCTGCTGAGCACCCGGCTGAGCCTCGCGCTGGGCATTCTGCTGGGCTTCGCGCTGCGCCGGCTGCTGCGCCGGCTGCTGCGCCGGCTCTTGCGCCTCGCGCGCGGCGGCTTTCGCGGCCTGCGTCATGGCGTCGGCCGCCTGCTTGGCGAGCGGCTGCGCCTCGCGCGTCCGAGAGGCCCCTGGTTTGGCGCCGGCCTCCTCGAGGCGCTTGGCGAGCGACTGGATCTCCCGCTCGAGGTCGCGCGAGCGGTCGGCCAGCGCCTTCGGGTCCTGCGACGGGCGCGGCTCCCCGCCCTCACGCGCTTCGCCGGGTTTACCCGACGTCCCGTCGCGCTTCTGCCCGTCGAGGCGGTCGGCCAACTGCTTCTGGTCCTTCGCCAGCTCCTTCGCATCGTCACGCAAGGTCTGCATGGCGCCTTCGAGCGCCGCCCGCTTGAGCATCTCGGCGCTCTTTTCGAGCTGCTCGCGCATCTGCTTCTGCTGCTCGGCCAGCTGCTGCATGGACTGCTGCGCCTCGGTACCACTGAGGCGCTCCGTACTCTTGTTGAGCGCCTCGAGCTGCTTCTGCATTTCCGGCGTCATGGCATCGCGCAGCATCTTCTGGATGTCACGCATGCGCGAGGCGAGCGCGGTGTCGAGCGCGTTGGCGTTCTTGAGGCGCGACTCCAGATCCTTCGCGCTCATCCGGAGTGAGTCCACCTTGGCGCCGAGCTGCTGCTGGTCCTTGGCCAGCTGTTTGGCCTTCTCGGCGGCCGTGAACGACATCGACTGGCTCTTGCTGCCATCGCTCTTGGCGCCACCCGACTGCGGCTCGTTGGCGTTGCCGCTCTTGAGTTCACGGCTGCGCGAGGCATCGCTGGTGTTCTGCTGGAGCCGTCGCTCCTGCTGGGCCAACTGCGCCGCGCGCGCCGCGAGCGAGTCGGCCAGCGAGCGCGCCATCGACCGCTGCTCGGCCAGCGTGGGCACACGCAGCACGATCTCGGCGCTGGTCGCCTGCTGCGCCCACGGCGAATCGTCAGTGGCGATGGCCGTGACGTGCAGTTTGTCGCCAGGCTCGAGGCCGCGGCCATCGAGGGCAATGGTCGCACCGCCCTCGAACAGCGGCGTTGCCGGGGCGGCAACGTCGATCCGCTCGCGCGGCACACGACCGTCGCCACCGTTCGCTTCATGCCATACCGAGAGCTGCACGCGCGCCACGCCATGATCGTCGCTGGCGTCGATGAGAATGGGCACGACGCCGGCCTGGCCGATTGCCGTGTCCGTCGCCGGCGCCACGATCTCGACGTCGGGCGCGAGGTCGGGGATGATCGTGAACGGCAGCGCGTCCGGCAGTTCGGGCGGCAACACGGCACCGTCGGCGCGTGGCGTGGCATCGGCGTGCCAGCGCCACGTGCCGTCGCGGTCGATCGGCAATAGCCCGACGGCCGCGACCGCGCCGCCCGTCATCGGCTCACCATTCGTGAGTGTGACCGTGTCGCGCCCGTTGGTCAGCAGGGCATCGCGCGCACCCCCGCGCAACATCACCCGGACCTGCACGCGTGTTCCCCGCGGCACACGCAGGGGCGGCACCGCCTCGAGCGCTTCATCGGTGCGGGCGAGATACGCCGGATACAGCGCCCGCAGGCTCACGTCGCCGATCCACCCGCGATCCTCGACCACGAGCGATGCCGAGAGCTCGGGAGCGCGGCCGTCGCTGACGCGCACCATCGTGAGCGCACGAACCGGCCCGAGGGCGAGCGACGCCATGCCCGAGGCGGGCACGGACAGCACGGTGTCCTGCCACGCTTCGCCCACGGCCCGGCGGGAGACAACCACCGCCGAGCGCCCCGTGGCGATGAGGCGCAGCGTCACCGGCATGCCACGCGGCACCGAAGCCGGAACCGTCTCGAACGCGAGGGCCGGCAAGAGCGTCCCCTGCCAGGCGCGTACCGGGTGGCGCATGGCGGCAAAGCCGTCCGGCGCCAGGCGCGCCGTGAGAACCAGCGCGGCGACCGCTGCCGTTGCCAGCACACCGGATACCGCGACGTCGCGCCGCAGGCGCCCCGCCACCTGAGGGGCCAGCACCCCTGGCGCCAGACGCAGTGCGATGTCGTGGGCGGCCCTAGCCCCCAACGGACCACTCGCGGCCACTTCGAGCGCACCACGCAGGGAGCCCGCTCGCAGCTGCTGTTCCCGCTCGATGGCCCCCGCCAGCGACGGCACCGTGAGCACCTCGGCATCGCGGCGCCGGCGCCAGCGCGCCACCATCACCGCGCCGCCTCCGGCCAGCGCCCAGGCCACGAATGGTACGGCCCGCGGCCAGGCCATCCAGCGGCCAGCGCTGAGCACCAGCGCCGCCAGCGCCAACACGGCGGCCAGGGCCGCGACTGCCGCCAGCACGGCGCCCGCGGTCGACCGAGCCTGCAAGGCACCCTGTTCGCGCGCCAGACGCTGGTCGAGCGCGGACGCCGACGCCGGCAAGCGGACCGCGGGTGCCGTCATGCGTGTGCACTCCGATGCAGAAGGATCGCCATCATCACGGCGTCACCCGACTGGTGATCGCGTAACTGAAGAGATTCACCCCGAGACGCAGCGCCTGTTCGTGCAAGGTGGGCGGATCGGGGTAGGTGCCCACGTCTTCCCATCCATTGCCGAGGTCGGCCGAGTAGGTGTAGTACACCGCGAGGCGATTGCCGATGAAAATGCCGAAGCCCTTGGCCGGTTTGCCGTCGTGCTCGTGGATCTTGGGCGGCCCGCTGGGCACGTCGTACACGAGATGATAAATGGGGTGCGCATACGGCACCTCGACGAGCGGCCGGTCGGGAAAGACCCGGGCGATTTCCCGACGGAAACTCTCGTCGAACCCGTAGTTGTCATCGGCGTGCAGGAAGCCGCCGCGGGTGAGGTACTCGCGCAGGCGTCGGATCTCCACGTCGCTGAGCTTGATCTCCCCGTGGCCCGTGGCGTGCAGGAACGGGAAGTCGAAGAGCGCCGAGTCGGTGAGCTTCACCTTGGCCTCGACGCGCTCGATGGGCAACGAGGTCCGGGTGGCGATCGCCGTGATGAGATTGGGCAGGCTGGACGGGTTGGCGTACCAGTCCCCGCCCCCATCGTACTGCAGCCGGGCGATCGCGAGCCGCCCCGGCCCGGTCGGTGCCGCCGCGGCGGTGACCGCAGCGGTCGGACGGGCGGCCATGAGTCCCGGCGGAAGCACGAGGCACGCAGCAAGCACGGCGGCACGAACGAAGCGCTGCGTGAGCAACCGCATGGAGATCGGGATCAGGTGTCGTGGGCGAGGCGATACGCGAGGTTGCGGCTGGCGCCGTGTTCATCCATGAGCATGCGGACAATGTCGCGGGGACGGAAGCCTTCGGCGCGCAGGGCGTCGGCGGTGGCCTGCAGGCCGTCTTCCGTGAGCTCCGCGGCCGTGGCGCCCGCGAGGACGATCACGATCTCTCCCCGGGGAGGAGTGCCCTCGTAATACGCGGCGACCTCCTCGAGCGTTCCGCGACGGACCTCCTCGAAATGTTTGGTCAACTCGCGGGCCACGGCGACCGCGCGCCGCGTTCCTGCGAGCCCCGCGATGTCCCGGAGCGTCTGCACCAGACGGTTCGGCGACTCGAAGAGCACGACGGCATGCGGCGACTTGGTGGCCAGTGCCAGCTGATTCTCGCGCGCCTTTCCCTTGCGCTCGAGGAAACCGAGCATGGTGAACGGGTGAGGCGCCAAACCCGACGCCACCAGGGCGGCCAGGGTGGCCGAGGCGCCGGGAACGGGAACGACGCGAAGGCCGGCGGCGACAGCGGCAGCGACGAGGCGGGCGCCCGGATCGGAGACCAGCGGGGTGCCGGCGTCGCTGATCAGCGCCAGCGCCTCGCCGGCGCGCAGCCGGTCGAGGAGCCGCGGGGTGACGCTCGCCTCATTGTGTTCGTGCAGAGCAAGGGTCGCGGTGGCGATGCCGAAGCGATCGAGCAATGGCCGGGCATGCCGGGTGTCCTCACAGCAAATCACCGCCACCTGCTGCAGCACCGCCAGGGCGCGCAGGGTGACATCGCCGAGGTGACCGATCGGGGTGCTGACCACGTGCAAGGCCCCAGGCGTCGCGGCCTGGGGCCAGAGCGTCGATGCCTGGCGGGCCAGTACCGAGGGCAGCCCCGCGGCACCGGTCGCGCCGGACACCTCGCCGGCTGCAGTCAGGCGTGCTCCTTGAACTTCGCCTCGAGCGCCGGCCGGGGTACGGCACCGACCACCTGGTCGACCAGCTTGCCATCCTTGAAAAACAGGATGGTCGGGATGGAGCGGACGTTGAAGCGCGCGGCCGTCTTCTGGTTGTTGTCGACGTCGAGCTTGGCGACCTTCGCCTTGCCGGCGTAGTCCGTGGCCAACTGCTCCACGATCGGCGCAATCATGCGGCAGGGCGCACACCACGTCGCCCAGAAATCGACGACCGCCAGCCCCTGATGCCCCTCGATCTCGGTTGCGAACGTCTCGTCCTTCACTTCCACTGCGTTGGCCATCGTGTGCTCCATGGGGACGATCGGCGACGCCCTGTGCGGCGCCCCGGCCCGTCGCTGAGATTAAGTTGCGTGGATCCGGCGTTCCTTCTACCTGACCGACAAAGACCGCCATGACCGATTTCGTTCGCCGAGGCACGCGTATTGCCCATATCGGGATTGCCGTGCGAGCCATCGACGAGTTGCTGCCCTTCATGCGAGACGTGCTGGAGCTGCCCGAGGTGCCGCTGAACGATGCCGATGGTGCGGCCATCGTCGGCCTTGCTTCCGGTGAGTCGCTGGTCGAGCTCCTGCACGCCACCGATGAGGAGTCCCCCATCGGCAAGTACGTCGCCAAGCGCGGCCCCGGCATTCATCACGTCTGTTTTGCCGTGGACGACCTCGATGGCATGCTCCAGCGATGCCGCGACGCAGGCCTTCGGCTCATCGACGAAGTCCCCCGCCTGGGAGCCGAGGGCAAGCGTATCGCCTTCCTGCACCCGAAAAGCACCGGCGGGGTGCTTGTCGAATTGTCTGAATACTAGTCGGGACCGTGGCCAGTTCCCACCAGGCCGATGGTCAGCTGCAGAAGTCCTTCAGCCTGGTCACATCGACATCCTCGACCAGCCAGCGCCCGTCCGGGCCGGTGACGGTCATGATGGTCGTGCGGGCGGCGACCTTGCCCTTCTTCAGTTCCACCAGGAACTCCTGCCGGCCGCCCGTCTGGAGCCGGCCGCGCTCCTCCGGAAAGGTCGCCGTGTCGTGCTGCATGAGACACTGCATGACGATCAGACGCTTTTCCAGCTCGTCGCGCTTGAATTGGTCGCGGGCGAGACCCTTGGCGTTGCCCCAGAGCCCGGACATCGCCTGCAGATCCTGGGCGTTCACGGCCTTGAGGAACGCCTCGACAGCCCCACGCCCGGTGGACGCCCCGATCGCCGAGGGGCTGTCGACCACCGACGGGGCCGCGGCGGCGCCGGGCAGCGAGGACTGCGTGGACACCACCTGACGGGCGCAGGCGCTCACCGCCAGCGGCAGGACCAGTACACCGGCGAGCAGCAGCCCGCGCCATCCGTTGCGTCGTACGACCGCGTGCACTGCAGCCTCCCGTCTTGCGTGTGAACCCTTCACGGCGAATCGTGTGCAAGTTAGTCCTTCCATCTCTCGATCGGATACCCGGAACGGCATACCCCAGTGACCTCGCTTCGCTACCAGCGCCTCTACGTGAACATCGATCATGTCGCCACCGTGCGGCAGGCTCGCCGGAGCCGGGAACCTGATCCCGTGGCCGCGGCCCTGCTCTGTGAGCGGGCCGGCGCCGACGGCATTACCGCCCACCTGCGCGAGGACCGCCGCCACGTTCAGGACGAGGACATCCATCGTCTGGCGGCCGCCGTATCGACGGTGCTGAACCTCGAGTGCGCCCTCACCGACGAAATGCTCGCCCTCGCCGAAACACTCCGCCCCCCGCAGGTGACGCTGGTGCCCGAGCGCCGGGAGGAGGTCACCACGGAGGGCGGCCTCGACGTGGTCGGGCACGAGGGCGCGGTACGGTCCGCCGTGGCTCGCCTGAAACGGGGCGGCGTGCGAACCAGTCTGTTCATCGACCCCGATCCGGCAGCCGTACGGGTGGCACTGGCCGTCGGGGCAGACGCCATCGAGCTGCACACCGGCCGATATGCGCATGCCCCGAGCGACCCGGCCACGCTGCGGGCCTTGCGGGATGCGGCGCAACTCGGGGCGTCGCTGGGCTTGGCGGTCCACGCTGGACATGGGCTGTCCGTGGACAATGTGAGGCCGGTGGCCGCCATCCCCGAGATCGAGGAGCTCAACATCGGGCACGCCATCATCGGACGCGCCATCTTTGTCGGTCTGGACGCTGCCGTGCGGGAGGTCCGCTCCGCCATGGACGAGGCGCGCGCCGCCCACCGGTACTGATCGGCGCCTTCACCTGCCACCTCACGCCGTTCACCTCCCGGCACCCTGTCCCCTTCAGCCCGTTGCGACCGCGCATGAGTGCTCCCCCAGCCCTGATCGAGTTCTTCCAAAAGGAAGCGACGGAGTACCTCGACCGCCTCGACGTTCTGCTGGCCGGCGGTGACCAAGGGCCGCCGGACGCGGCGTCCTTCCTGACCCATGCTCGGGCCCTGCGCGGCAGTGCGTCCATGACCCGTCTCGACGGCCTCGGGGACTTCGCCTCCACCGTCGAGCGCATCGCGACCGGGCTGCGCGACCAGGAACTGCGCTGGGATCAACGCCTGCACCTCGCGGTGCGCGCGGCCCTCGCCGAGTTGCGGGCCCTCGTGGCGCTGGCCCCGGCGTGGAGCGACGCCGAGCAGCGACGCAGCCGGACACAGTCGGTGGCGTTGGCCGCTGTGGCCGCAGGCTACATTGCCAGCACCGCGCCGGCGGAGTCGCCAGCCAGTCAGGTCACCCCCATCTCGCGGTTCTTCCCCGACGACGGCATGCCCGCCATCCTCCAGCGCAATCCGGCGCCGCCGATGACGCTGGCCCAGCGCTTCCGCCTCGATATCGCCGCGGGCGCGGACGGCGTGGCGCGGGAGTCGGCCGCGCTCGTGACGAGTCCAGCAGGCTCCTCTCAGCTGGCCATTGCCGACGGCCTGCGTCGTGCCCTCCTCGGCCTCGCCGATGTGGCCGAGAGCTACGGCGCGTCAAGCATCGCTACGGTGGCCACCAAGATGGCGCGCGCCCCTCTGGCCGCTACGAGCGAGCGGGTGGGGGTGCAGGCCTTCGCCCGACTCCTCATGGATCGGGAGTTGAGTGATCAGCAGCTCGCCCAGCAGGTCAAGCAAGTCAACCTGACCTGGCCCGGCGCGTCCACGCCGACCCTCGCCGCCGTGCCGGCTGCGGTCGCGCCGCAGACGGCGACACCAGCCACGCCGCATCCGGAAATGACGGCCAGCCCGCCGGCCGCCGAGATCGACCCCAGCGCCCTGTCCGGGCACGGGTCCGCCGCTGTCCCGATTGAATCGATGCTGTACCGTGGTCGCGCCGCCGTTGCCCGGGCCCGTGAAGTGCGCGACCTGCTCAAGGGACACTGGCAACGCGGCACGCTGGCCGACCCGGCCGTCACCGCCCTCTTCGAGGAACTGAGCGACCTGCTCGACCTCGTAGGGACCGCGTGACGCCGCACCGGCCCCAGGCCGGCACCGCGGTTCGGTGCTGACTCGGCATTGGAAGTCCCTGCTCGGCTTCGTGCTCAGCGGGGCCCTGCTCTGGTGGACCCTGCGCGACGTCGCGCTGGACCAACTGTGGCAGGTGGTGCGGTCCGCGAGCCTCCCCCTGCTCGCCGCCTGTACCCTGGTGGCGACGGCCATCGTTCCCATACGCGCCCGCAAGTGGCTGCCGATCCTGGAGCCGGTCGTCGGTCCGGTCCCCCTCGGACCGCTGTGGCGGGGCACCGCGATCGGCGTGATGATGAACAACGTCGTTCCGCTGCGGGCCGGCGAGTTCGCACGCGCTTTCGCCCTGTCGCGGGAGGTGCCCCGGGTGGCGCTCACCACGGCCCTCGGCTCGCTGGCGGTGGACCGCATCTTCGACGCGCTGGTGGTGTTCGCCATGATGTTCGCGGCACTGCTCGACCCCCGGTTCCCGAGCAACGTCGACATAGCTGGCCGAACACTCGGCGAACTGGCGACCGGTGGTGTCGGGCTCGTCATCGGCGCCCTCGTCGCCTGCTATGTCGTGGTGCTGCAGCCCCAACGCATCGTGGGGCTCGTGCGCCTCATCGCGCGCCGGTTTGCGCCGCGCTATCAGGATCCGCTGGTGGGTTTTGTCGAACTGGGGGTGGGCAGTCTCGCCGTACTCACCGATACTCGGCGTTTCATGGCCGTCCTTCTCTGGACGGTGCTGCATTGGGGCACCCACGCCCTGGCGCTCTACCTCGGGTTCCTCGCCATTGGCATCGACGCGCCCTTGAGTGCCGCTTTCTTCCTGCAGGGTGTCCTGGCCATCGGTGTCGCCGTCCCGAGTTCCCCAGGGTTCTTCGGGGTGTTCGAGGTCGCAGCCACGGTCGGCCTCTCGGTGTACGGCGTGCCCAAGGACCTTGCGGTGAGCTGGGCGCTCAGCTACCACCTGCTCAGTTTCATTCCGATCACGGTCATCGGAGCCGTGTACTTCGCCCGACTTGGCCTCAGTGTCGACTCAGTCCGCGGCGCCCAGCGCGCTCCGACGTCATCTTCCTGATCCTCGCATGCGTCCTTCGGACTCCCCCGCCGTGCGCACGGAACGCGCGCACGCCAAGGTCAACTTCCTGCTGCGCATCCTCGCCCGGGAAGCGTCGGGATACCACGGCATCGAGACCCTGTTCCAGCGCCTTGCCCTGCACGATGTCGTCCGCGTGACTGTGAGCGAGGCACCATCGCACCTCAGCTGCCACGGCCCGATGATGCCCACCACCGGCCTTGGCCCCGTGGAGCACAACCTGGCGTGGCGAGCGGCCGAGTGCTACACCACGGCTGCCGGATGGCGTACCGGCTGGCAGATCGACATCGAGAAGCACATCCCCGTGGGCGGGGGTCTTGGCGGTGGCAGCGCCGACGCCGCTGCGGTGTTGCGTGCGCTGGAAGCGCTGTGCCCGACCCCGCTTGGACTGCCGCGCCTGCTCGAGATCGCCGGGACGCTCGGCGCCGACGTCCCGTTTCTCGTGACGGATCACGCGTTGGCGTGGGCCTGGGGGCGCGGCGACCGATTGTTGCCGTTGCCGCCACTTCCCTGCATGGAGGTGACGCTCGTCGTGTTCGACCTGGGCGTGAACACCGGCGCCGCGTATGGGGCGTTCGCGCGCGCCCGCGACGCGCGCGGCGACACGGTGCGCGCGTATGCGTATCCGGGCGACGCCTTCGGCAGTTGGGCGTCGATCGCGGCGCTCGCCGCCAATGACTTCGAGTGCGTGGTGGCCGAACTGCACGAGGGCGTGCGCACGGTGCTGCCAATCGTGCGGGGCTGTGCCGGCTCGCTCCGGGATGCGGGGGTGCCGGCCATCGGAATGATGAGCGGCAGCGGTGCCACCTGCTTCGTGGCGGCGCCACCCAGGGCAGCCGTGATGCTGGCGCTGCCGTCCGGGGCGCGTGTGCTGCACACGCAGACGGCGGGCTAGCCGCCTCGACTCCCATCAGGGCGACGTCGCGCTTACCTGTCGACGGGCATCAGGCACGAACCCAAGCACGACGAGCGGATGATCCGCCCGGCGGTCGCACGCGACGCGCGATCCCGTCCCGATCCCGCAGGTGATCGTGGCCGCGCACCGGCGGCCCCCACGGCACGCAAGGCGGCGCCCGGACAGCCACGCGCCGCGCTTCCGATTGCCGCACTATCGCAACGTCACCCGCCCCGTCCGCGGATCGAAGGTAGCCCCCGCCGGCAGCAGGTGCAGCCGCACCCCCGCTGCCCCAAGCACCGGTGCGGAGGCATCGGTACGCTGGGCGTCACGCGCATCAACCACCAGCGCGGCGCTCGCCCCCGCGATGCGCCAGAGGCCGTCCGGCTCCACGATGAGCGCCGTACCCTCGTCGATGCCGACGCCGAGGTAGGGGGCGTCCGCGAGCACCAGACTCAACAGCCGGTTGTGCCGCTTGCGGCGGAGGAAGTGCTGATCGACGACGGCGGTGGTCAGCAGCGCGAAACCGCTGTCCACCTGTACCGAACCTCGGGCGACCCGCGTCCACGCTTCGGTCGTGTCGCGCCGCGCCCCCAACTCTTCACCCGTGATCATTGGCGTGGAAATCACGGCCGCCCCGGCCGACGTACCGCCCACCACAGCGCCGTGCAGGTATCGCGCCCGAATGGCCTGTTCGACTTTGGTGCCGCGCAGCACCGCCGTCAGCCGGTTCTGGTCACCGCCACCAAACCAGATGCCGGTGACGCCATCGAGCAGTCGCACCACGGAGTCGAGATCCGCCTGTCGCCGGTCGATCCACAGGGCCCGGGCCTCCGCGCCCAGCGCCTGAAGATCCCGGGCCTTGGCCTCGCCACTGCGCTCGCCACTCGCGCTCGCCTGCGCGAACACCACGATCTTCGCACGGCCCCGCCCTCCAGCCCGCTGCACGAACTCCTCGACCAGTGCCGGGGGCTGCGTTCCCCCGCCGACGATGAAGAGCGTCCCGCGGGGAGCACCCGCCGGTCCCGCCTGCGCGAAAGCGACCGCAGTATACAGCGAGACGGCGGCCGGGAGTACCACACACGCCAGAACAGCTGGCCGCACACGCCGTGCGACCAGCCGCCCTGCGATCACCGCAATGCCACCAGGCGAGGAACAACGCGCGACCATGACGATCCTTGAGTGAAAGACCCTCTGAATCTACACGGCGTTCCCCGCGCGGCGACCTGCTTACTTTGCCTGCACCTCGATCACCTTGCCCTTCGCCTGCGGCAGTTTCGGGAGTGTGATCTTGAGGATGCCCTTCTCGAACTCCGCCTCCACGCGCTCGGTGTCGACGGTGCGCGGCAGGGCGAACGACCGCTGGAACGCCCCGTAGAACCGCTCCGTGAGGTAGTAGTTCTTGGCGGGCGGAGCGTCGGACCGCTCCTCCTCCTTCTCGCCGGCGATGGTGAGCACGTTGTTATCGATGCTGATCTTGATCGCCTTCTCCTCGATCCCCGGGAGTTCGGCCGTCAGCAGCATGGCCTCGTTGGTCTCGGAGACCTCGACGGCCGGGACCCACGTGCCGGACATCATCGCCGGTGTGAAGATCGGCTCGTTGAACATGCGGCGCACCAGCCCCGTGAACGGATCGTCGGTCGAAATCGGGCTGGGGGTCCGCCGGATGAGCGTTGACATGACTCCTCCTGCGCCATCAGTGGCGCGGTGTGCTGGGTGTGTCGGTAGCATGCGACGCCACGCCACGCCGCACATCCGGAATTCGCCCGGCGACGGCGTCAGGAAAACATGGACCGCAGCGTAGCGGCGACCCGCACTATTGCCGGAAGAAGTACACGTACTTCGCGACGAGCCCGCCACGCGACGGGCGTGCCCACGGAATCGGTCGGTCGAGGCCGGTGGGCCAACTGCTGTTCCACACCACGAACAAGTCGCTCCCCGGCTTCACCGTCCACCGCACGCGGGCATTCGTGGACGCCCGATTCGACTGGTTGTCCCACTGCACAAAGAGCGTCGCGTTCAACCGGGGATTGAAGGCGTAGTCGCTGCGCACGCGAACCGTGTTGGCGGTGAACCGCGCTGCGGCGAGGGATACCGCCGAGCGCGACAGGTCGACGGTCGCCAGCATGTGCGGCGACCGGCGCAATCGGATGCTGCCGCTGACCTCGGTGGAGCGGCCATCGTAGAACGCCCCCGTGCTCGCGTTCAACGACACCCGCACGGCGCGCGCCTCGGCGCTGTTGAACTGCATCTCGCCGCGACTCCACCAGTACTGTCCGGCATCCACCACCGCCCCGGGGAACAGCGAGAAGGCGCGATCCGGTGCATCGAAGCGCCGGCGGACATTGATCTCGAACCGATCCCCCGTCTGGAACTGCAACCCCAGGGGCTTGAGGCTGAAGGAGGCGTTGTCCAGGCCACCGCCAAGGCCCCAGACGAGGTCGTAGCCCAGCAGGTTGAACTCGTAGCGGCGGATGGCGCTGCGGCGCGCCGGCCGCGGCGTGAGTTGCGTATTGCCACCCAGCCGGTGAATGCCGCGTTGCTGCACGAACCCCAGCGCCGGATCGTAGGCCGCATCGATGCGATCGTAGCGCACGACGATGTCGGCGTTGTCGTTCGGGTAGTCCACCACCAGCCGGTAGTGACCGCCCACCGCGCCACCCGCCGAATCCCGACTCCAGGCCGCGTTCCCCTGCACCACCAGATTCTGGCCACCCTGCACGACGTAGGGTAACGAGAAGTCCACCCCGCCGGTGGTGGCGGCGGGCTGGCCCGTCTGTCCCGCGAAGGTGCCCATGGCCCCCACATAGCCGCGCCCAAGCAGGTCCTGCTTCACGCGCAGCACGGCATTCGTCGTGTTCTCATCACCCGACGTCCTGGCGGCGAGGAACCCCACCTGCCGGTCACCGGCGCGCCCCTGCATGCGCACGCCAAAGGGAATCGTCACCGGCGTGCCGTTGGCCCCCAGCCCGATGCGGCGCGAATAGAACATCTGCGCCTGTTGTGGCCGGCCGAAGTCGAACACCGCCGAGCCTTCGGTAAAGAAGGCCCGCTGTTCGGGAAAGAAGAGCGGGAACCGCGTGAGGTTCACGATCTGCCGGTCCACCTCGGCCTGCGCGAAGTCCGGGTTGAACGTGACGTCCGCGGTGATGGTGTTGGTGATGGGCGCCTTGATGTCGAGGCCGATGTTCGCGTCGCTCACCGAGCGCGCGAGCACGCTGTCGCCCCGCACGGCAAAGAACGTCCGCTCGGGCAGGCGCGATTCCCCCGACACATACGGGCGCGCCTCGATGCGCGGCCGGCGCGGCAGCCCGTCGAGGGCGCCTACGATCCCCTCCCGCTCCAGAAAGCGGAAGCCCTCGGTGCGCTTCCACGCGCGCCAGAGCACCTCTTCGTTCTTGCGCGGCATGAAGCGCCGGAAGTTCATCCCCATCAGGCTGTCGCCTTCGGCATAGCGCAGCGTGGCCCACGGGATGAGCATCTCGATGAAATAGCCTGCCTCGGTGACCTGCGTCCGTACATCCCAGACGCCGTCCCAGCTTTCGTTGCCGGTTTCCGCATCGACATGCTCACCGTCCCAGAGGGCGCCATTGGCGTTCGCGCGGAAGTAGAAGCCGCTGCGCTTGTCGTGCAGCCCGTCGATGGCCAGTGACACATAGTCGTCGGACCGGAGCTCGGCATCGCGGCGCAGTTGCGATCGCACAATGCGCGCCGCGTCCGTGTCGTAGCACCACCAACCTATGGCCATCCCCGTCGGGGTGGCGAGCACACGCACCACGGTGCGTTCGGTGCCCGGCGCGCCCTCCTGCGGGTCGCGCTGACGGAAATCGGTGATGGAGTCGGCCCTGGCCCAATCGGGCTCCGTGAACCGTCCGTCGAGGGTAATGGACCGCGTGGTGCGGTACACCCGGAAGTCCGGCTGGGCGTGCAGCGACGCCGCGGGCATGGCGACGGCGACGCCAAGCGCCAGCGCCGACACGGTCGCACATCGGCGCCGTTTGGAGGGAGAAAGCAGCATCGATGGGTTACGGCGCGGCAGGACGAAATGCTGATAGGCGGGTCCGGCCGCGGTGTGTCTTCCCCCATCGGGGCCCGCGCGGGATACTTGTGCATGCCCGACACCTCCCTGATCGCGCCCACCATCGCCGAGATCCGCGCCGCCGCCGCGCGCATCGCCCCGTACGCTGCCGTCACCCCGCTGCTCACGTCGCCGGCGCTCGACGCCGCCGCCGGCGGGCGAGTGCTGCTCAAGGCTGAAGTGCTGCAGCACACCGGATCCTTCAAGCTGCGGGGCGCGCTGAACCGCCTTCTGCAGCTCACGCCCGAGGAACGCACGCGCGGCGTGGTGGCGTATTCGTCGGGCAATCACGCGCAGGCGGTGGCCTACAGCGCCACGCTGCTGGGCATGCGCTCGGTGATCGTGATGCCCAAGGATGCCCCCGCGCTCAAGATCGAGCGCACACGGGCCTTCGGCGCCGAGGTGGTGCTGTACGACCGCTACACCGAGGACCGGGTGGCCATTGGCGGGGCGATTGCGGCCGAGCGCGGGTCGACGGTGGTGCCGCCCTTCGAGGATCCGCACGTGGTGGCCGGCCAGGGCACCCTCGCCCTGGAGGCTTTTGCGCAGGCGGCGTCGCTTGGCGCCCAGCCCGACACGCTGCTGGTGTGCTGCGGCGGCGGCGGGCTGACCGCAGGGTGTGCCCTCGCCGCTGAAGCCGTGTCACCCGGCACCACGGTGCACCCCTGCGAGCCCGCCGAGTTCGACGACATGGCGCGGTCGCTCGAACTCGGGTACCGCGTGCCGAACGAGCCGGGGAAACGCTCCATCTGCGATGCGATCGTGACCGACATCCCGGGTGAGTTCACCTTTGCCATCAACCAGCCGCGCGTCGGGCGCGGCTTGCGCGTCACCGACGACGACGTGTTGCGGGCGATTGCGTTCGCGGTGCGCGAACTCAAGCTGGTCGTCGAGCCGGGCGGCGCGGCAGCGTTGGCGGCGCTGCTGTCGGGGCGGGTCGAGACGGCTGAGCGGACGACGCTGGTGGTGGTGACCGGCGGCAACATCGATCCGCAGTTGCTGGCGCGGGCGGTGGGCGGCGCGTGAACGGGAGTGCGACCGGGACGAGACGGCGCCGCGGCCAGGCGCTACCCTGTCGTACGTGAAGCGGGCCCTGAGCGGGCTCCCCGGTCAGGCACGGCGAAACTGGGCATTGACGATGCCGATTCCTGGGCACACCCTCACTGAGTCACCGATCGGAGAATGTCCGTTTGGAGATGACGCGTCGGCCGCAATTCGCAGCCGGAGTGAGGTATTCTCATGATCGAAATCACAAAGCGTGCGTTCCAAAGTCGGATCGCCCGGCACCCCACGGAAGTCCTTCGAGATGGGCAGGTCTCTGCGGGCGTGCCCCGGCCGCGCGTTCTCGATTTGCGTATCGCGGCGCTTGCAGCGTTACGCTGAGCGTCCCGTGACCGAGACTGAGCTGCGCAGCACTCTCGGCTCTGATGGACCGGCACCAGCGGACCGCCAACAAGCGTCAGGCGGCCTATCGTCCACGGTACGGGGCGTGCTCGTGTGTGCACTCTCTCTTGCAGCAGGCACGCGCGCCGCGGCCCAACCGTCCACCGTTCCGGTCGGCCGAGAACGGCTCGCGCTGGCGGTGAGCGAGTTTCAGGCAGCGTGGCAGCGCGCATGGCGGGACAGCGAGGAGTATCGCCGCCTGCGCATTCCGCAGGAGGTTTACCGCCAACGCTTCTTCACCGTCCATTGCCATTCGGACTACTGGGACCCGGTCTTTCGGCAGCGCTGGAACTTCAATCCAACGTCTCTCGCACCCAATCAGGTCATCATTGATCGCAGAATCGTCGGACATACGTGGTGCCCGCGCTGGATGGTGACCCCATCCCTGATCGAAGCCGACGACGAATCGGTGTGGCGTGACCTGGCGCTCCGTCCTGCCTACCGAGCCGGTATTGCCGCGAAACGAGCGCGGCTGCTGTCCGTGCTCGACTCCGCGTACCGCCTGGCGCCGCAGGACGCGTGGCTTGCCGGCCAGTCCGTGCGGTTTCATCTCGAGGCGCTGGATGTGCCGCACGCGCTCGAGGCTGCGGCAACATGCCGGGCAGCGGCGGCATGGTGTGCGGCGCTTGCGGGCCTCGTCCACACCCGTGCCGGGGCCATCGTGAGCGCCGACTCCGCCTTTACCGTGATGCGGCGCGCCATGTCGGACAGTGCGCGCTGTCAGTGGGACGATGTGGTGGAGTTGCTTACGCCCACGGAGCAAGAGCCCTACCGGACGATCGGTTGTGGGCAACGGATCGTCATGGCCGAGCGGCGCTGGTGGCTCGCGGATCCGTTGTGGCGTGACCCCGGGAATGCGCGAAGGGCGGAGCATGATGCCCGACGCACAGAGATCGCCCTTCGGCTCACGACCGCTCAGGATGAACGACTGGTCTTCGACCGGGCCCGAGGTGGCGAGAGTGTCGCGGCGATGATCGTACGGTACGGTTGGCCGACCTATCGGACATGGCTTGGCAGGTCCGGAGACAGGGAACACGACCGGTACGTTCAGGAGGAATTGCGCGGCGTACAGACCCCGCCCTACACCTCCTTCGAGTATGCCCTCGACCGCGCGCACACCGTACCCACCTGGCGAGCGGTCACCGACCCGTTCCGCGCAGTTCCAGGCGACTGGCAGCTCGCGGCAGAGGACAGCACCGGCCACCCCTCCGCCACCCAATGGCCAGCCGAGCACTTCAAGCCGGCACGACGCCTTGTCGCCCTGCCGGACGGACAGACCATCACGGTTCGCCGCCAGTCGTTCGTGGAGGTGGTCAGCGCACTCACGCTCAGCCACCCGGCGCAGCTTCGGTCATCTGAGCGGTTCGACGTCATGCTGCTGGCCTCCAACGGCCCGGACAAGGTCGACTCACTGGATCGGCAGTGGGCCGCCGGCGGTGATACGGTGCGCCTGCGCGGGCGCCTGGCCGGTGGGGCAACACTGTTGGCCATAGAAGCGGCCGGCCCCGCAACGACACCGCTGGATGCGCGCACGCGGTTCGGGTACGCGGCACCGCAGCCCTTGTCGGCCTTGGCCGCCGACGAACCGGCGATGTCGGAGATTGCGCTGCTCTCGACGTTGGATCCCGGCCTTCTGCTGGCGCCTACCGACACGGTCCTTCGCAATCTGCGGCCAACGCGCACGCTCGCGGCGGAAGACCGTCGACTCACGGTGTATTGGGAGAGCTACAACGTGTCGGCCGCCGACAGTGCGCAGGTGGCGCTGCGCGTCGTGCCCACCGAGAAGGCGGGAGCGTTACGAGAGCTTGGCAATCGGCTGCGACTGCTCGACGATCCGACGGAGGGGGTCGAGGTCCGCTGGAACGACCACGAGCGGCGTGACGGCCAGAGCACGCTCGCGGGACCCATTCCCGCACAGATGCGCGCCGTGGCGCTGGACGTGGGTCAACTGCGGCCGGGGTCCTACACCATCGAAGTCGAGATGCGACGACGGGATGGGCGCAGTTCGGTACAACGCGCCACGATCACGCTGCTACCGTGAGCATCGCACAGGTTCCCAGTCACGGCGGAATGTGTCGAATCCTTGGTGCGGCGCTGGCGCTCGTGGTGGTCGCCCCGTGTACGGTGGACGCACAAATCCGTACGAGCGGATTGTATCATCCGAGGATCTCCGTTCCGGACTATGATCGAGAAACCGAAGTCTGGCGGGAGCGAATCCGGGTGATGCTCCTTCCGACCTACTTTGGGATGCGGAGGCCCGAGCCTCCAATCCGCGGGTTCTACGCGTGGAAGATGACATTCGATGGCGCGACTCCGGTTACGCTGGTCCTCCGACCGGATTCGGCGATTGCGGCTGTGGATGAACGGGCCGTGCTGCGCGCCAGCCGGCTCTATCGGTGCCAGGACGCAGATCAACCGGTGTTGGAGTGCGACGTTCCGGTGCGCGCGACGGCTCGGCGCGCACGCGAGCATATCGAACTGACGATCGAAGACGGCGCGCTCGCCGCAACGCTCCGCGCGGGCAGACCGACGATTCTGTATCGACAGCTGTTCGAACCGGGCGGGCGATTTCGGGTCGACGAGGTGGGCGTGATCGTGCGGTGAACCCGGTGAATCGGTCGGCATTGACAGGCGCGGCGCTGGCGTGACACGATGCCGTGTCCAGCCCTCCAGTCGCCGCTCGGGTACGATCGCCTCCAGCATACCATCGTCTATTCCAGCTTCTGTGCGCCCGCGCGTTCTGCTGCTCCCCGGCCTCTACGACTCCGGCCCCGACCACTGGCAGAGCCATTGGGAACGCACGCTCGGCCCGTCGCACGCCACGCGGGTGCGCCAGCGGGACTGGGCCGCACCGGTCTGTGCCGAATGGGTGGCCACCCTCGATGCCGCCATCACCACCGCACGAGCGCCGGTGGTGCTCGTCGCCCACAGCACGGCGTGCCTGCTGGTGGCGCACTGGGTGCAGTCAGCATCGCTTGCGCAGCTCCTGCGTGTGCGCGGTGCCCTGCTCGTCGCGCCCTCCGATCCGCTCGGCCCATCGTATCCCGCGGGGCCAACGGGCTTTGCGCCGGTGCCCACGGCGGCGCTGCCGTTTCCGTCGGTGGTGGTCGCCAGTCGCTCGGATGAATATGTGGCCTTCGAAACGGCGGCCGCGTGGGCCAAGGCCTGGGGCAGCCGCGTGGTAGACCTCGGCGACGCCGGCCACATCAACGCCGACGCGGGCTTCGGCCCGTGGCCCGAGGGGCTCACCCTCGCCGAGCAGCTGGGCGCCGAACCCACGGCCCGGCTTGCACGACGCGATGACATTCCCGCGCTCAACGCCCTCATCGACGCCTCCGTGCGCGGGCTCAGCACCGCCGTGTACACGCCGCAGCAGATCGAGAGCGCCATGCGCCACATGTTCGGCGTCGACACGCAATTGGTGGACGACGGCACCTATTTCGTGCTCGAGGCCGACGGACACCCCGTGGCCTGCGGTGGCTGGAGCGGGCGGCAGACGCTCTTTGGCGGCGACCAGCACAAGTCCGGCACCGACACCCCGGTCGATCCGTCGGTGATGCCGGCTCGTATTCGCGCCTTCTTCGTGCACCCGTCGTACGCGCGCCGCGGGCTCGGGCAGCGCCTGTTCGTGCTCGTGGCCCACGAGGCGCGCCGGGCCGGCTTCACCCGCGTGGAGCTGATGGCCACCCTCCCCGGGGTCCCGCTCTACCGGGCGCTGGGCTTCGCGCCGCACGAGGAGGTGGCGGTCACCCTCGCCGATGGGGTCGCGGTGCCTTGCGTGCGCATGGCGCGGCTGCTCTGACCGTTGCGCCGGTCCGCAAAGCCCTGCAGCGCCGGGAACGCGTCGCCTCAGTAGGTTCTTGTGTGCGCGACGCGCAGCACACGACCGCTACAGCACGTTCCGACTCCTGAGCCCCGCTGACCATGTCCCTGTCGCTTCGTCTTCCGGCCGCCCTGGCGGCCACGGTCTTGGCGATGCCGTCGCTGTCGGCGCAGCAGCACAAGCCGGTCCAGCCCGACTACGCCGCTGCCATGCACCGCGAGCACGCGGCTGAAACCCCGTCGGCGTCACCCGCGGCGCTCGTCGCCCCGCGCATGGCCGTCACCGGCGAGTCGGTCGTCTACGCCACCATCGGCGGCCAGCAGATCACGGGCTACCTCACCAAGCCCGCCTACTACCGCGGTGGTCCGGCCGTGGTCATGGTCCACGAGTGGTGGGGGCTCAACGACAACATCAAGGCCATGGCCGATCGCTTCGCCGGCGAAGGCTACGCCGTGCTGGCCGTCGACCTGTTTGGCGGTCAGGTGGCCACCACGCCCGACGCCGCCATGACGCTGTACCAGGCCGGTATGCGCAACATCGCCGCTGGCGAGGAGAACGTGGCCATGGCGGTGCGCTACCTGCTGGCCAACGGCGCCACCGCGGTGGGTACGGTGGGCTACTGCTTCGGCGGGCACTGGTCGCTGCGCACCGGCCTCGCCGCCGGGACCAGCGTCAACGCGGTGGTGATCTACTACGGCGCGCCCATCACCAACGCGCAGGACATCGCCCGCCTCAAGGCGCCCGTCCTCGGCCTGTTCGGCGGCAAGGACACCGGCATCCCGCTCGACAGCGTGCGCGCGATGGAATCGACGATCAAGAAGGCTGGACAGGCCGTCACGATCAACGTCTACGCCAACGCCAAACACGCCTTCGCCAACCCGAGCGGGCAGGCGTACGACAAGGCGGCGGCCGAGGATGCGTGGACGAAGACGCTGGGCTTCTTCAAGGCGAACCTGAAGTAAGGCGCTCGCTCGGGCTGGTCGACCTTGAACAGCTCACACGGAGGGCGCGGAGGACGGTGAGGGCACGGAGGGGGCCCAAGCAGGTCCTCAATGCCCTCACCGTCCTCGGTGCCCTCCGTGTGGGCTGTATTGCCGTCCGCCCGCAGAGAGACGAAGGTGTTCGAACGGACCGCTGCGCGTCGACGTAAACTCCGCATATGACCACCCGTCGCGATTTTCTCGCCACCGGCGGCGCGGCGCTTGGCGCCCTCGCCGTCGGCCCCCGCCTTCTGCAGGCCTTCCCCGCCCCGGCGCCGCTCCCGGCCCTCTACACGGACCCCGCCACGCGCGAGCTGATGATGGAGGCACTCGACGCCGCCAAACGGGCGGGCGCCTCGTGGGCCGACGTCCGCATCTCGCGCAACCGCAACAACAGCGTGCAGACGCGCGAGAAGCAGGTCACCGATGTCGTGGACGCCGATACCATGGGCTGTGGCGTGCGCGTGCTGGTGGACGGCTGCTGGGGCTTCGCCGCCACGCAGGAGCTCACCAAGACCGGGGTCGGCCTCGCGGCGCAGGAGGCGGTGGCGATCGCGAAGGCCAATGGGCTCGCGCGCGACCGGCGCGTGGAACTCGCCCCCGCGCCCGCCCAGGCCGACAAGACGTGGCGCTCGAGCTACACCGTCGACCCGTTCACGATCGCCATCGAGGAGAAGGCCGATCTGCTGCTGCGCGCCAATGCTGCGGCGCTCACGGTGCCCAACGTGCGCTTCGTGAACAGCGGCCTGTCGTTCGTGAAGGAAGAGCGCAACTACGCCAACACCGACGGCACCGTCACCACGCAGGACTACGTGCGCAGCTGGGTCACCATGAGCTGTACCGCCGTGGCCCCCGATCGCAGCGGGACCGCCGTGCGGGGCCCCGAGGTGGTGCAGCCGGCCGGCCGCGGCTGGGAGTACGTGCTCGAAGCCGACATCGTGACCAACGCCAAGGTGTGGGCCGCCGAAGCCGCCGAGAAGCTCACCGCCAAGCCCGTGGAGCCGGGGCGCTACGACCTCATCCTGCATCCGTCGCAGCTGTTCCTCAACATCCACGAGTCGCTGGCTCATCCCACCGAGCTCGATCGCGCGATGGGCTACGAAGCCAACTACGCCGGCACCAGCTTCATCGCCCCGCCGCAGAAGGTGCTGGGTTCGCTCAAGCTCGGCCCGCCGATGATGAACCTCGTGGGCAACCGCAGCGAAACGGGCGCCCTCGCTACCATCGGCTACGACGACGACGGCGTGGTGCCGGAGGACTTCCACATCGTCAAGGACGGCATCTTCGTGGACTACCAGACCAACCGCGAGCAGGCGCCGTGGTTGCGCGAGTACTACGCGAAGACGGGCAAGCCCGTGCGCTCCCACGGCTGTTCGTACGCGCAGAGCTGGGCCGACGTGGCGTTCCTGCGCATGCCCAACGTGTCGCTGCAGCCGGGCGACCAGGACATCGGCTGGGATGATCTCATCGCCGCGACCGACAAGGGCATCGCCATGATCGGTCGCGCGTCGTACTCCATTGATCAGCAGCGCTACAACGCGCAGTTCGGCGCCCAGCTCTGCTACGAAATCCGCAAGGGCAAGATCGTGGGCCAGGTGAAGGACGCCGCCTACCAGATGCGCACGCCGGACTTCTGGAACACACTCGACATGCTCGGCGGCAAGAAGAGCTACATGCACGGCGGCACCTTCAACGACGGCAAGGGGCAGCCCGGCCAGAGCAACGCGGTGAGTCACGGCTGTCCGCCGGCCCGCTTCAGGAATGCGAACATCATCAACACGGGGCGCGCGCTGTGAGCCACCACCAATCGCCCGACGCGCCCAGGTCGCTGTTCGCCATCGGGCGCTCGCCCCGCGCCGCCGCCAGTGTGCTCTCGCGCGAGGACGCGCAGGCGCTCGTGGAACGGGCCGTGAAGCTGAGCACCGCCGATGCGGTCCGCGTGAGCGTGACCAGCAGTCGCGAAACCAACCTGCGCTTCGCCGACAACCAGCTCAGCACGAGCGGCGTGACCACCAACACCACCATTCGCGTGCAGAGTGTCTTCGGCAAGCGGAAGGCGAGCGTGGTGACCAACGACCGTAGCGACGAAGGACTGCGTCGCGCCGTGCAGCAGTCGGAAGCGATCGCCCGCCTCGCTCCCGAGGACCCCGAGTATCTCGGCGAGCTCGGCGCGCAGCAGTACGGCCGCGTCGATGCCTGGAGTGATGCCACCGCCGATCTCACCGCCGACGATCGCGCCAGGGCCGCGCTCACGGCACTGGCCCCCGCCCGCGCCGGCGGCGAACTCACCGTCGCCGGGTTCATCATCTGCAATGCGTCGGCCACGGCCATCGGCACCAACGCCGGGTTGTTCGCCTATCATCGCGGCACCACCGCCAACTACACCCTCACCGCGCGCACCAACGACGGCACCGGGTCGGGGTGGGTGGGCGCCGAGGATACCGACTGGGCCCGACTGGACTTCCGGAGTGTCGCCGACCGGGCCATCGAGAAGGCGCGCCGGTCGCGCACTCCGGTGGGGCTGGAGCCGGGACGGTACACCGTGATCTTCGAGCCGGAGGCCACCGCGAATCTGGTGAGCCTCATGGGCAACGCGTTCCAGGCGCGCGCCGCCGACGAGGGCCGGTCGGCGTTCTCCAAGCCGGGCGGTACGAAGCTGGGCGAGAAGATCGTCGACGAGCGGGTCACGCTCTACTCCGATCCCGCCGATCCCCTCATCCTCGCCTCACCCTTCGACGGCGAAGGGTTGCCGCTGACGCGGCAGACGTGGGTGCAGGGCGGCGTATTGAACCAGTTGGCCTACAACCGGTTCTGGGCGGGGAAGCAGGGCAAGACCCCTACCGGCGGCACCGCCGGGCTGCGCATGGCCGACGGCCCCGACACGCTCGACTCGATGATCGCCAGCACCACGCGCGGCGTGCTCGTGACGCGCCTGTGGTACCTGCGCCCGCTCGATGCGCGCACGCTCATGTACACCGGGCTCACCCGCGACGGCACCTTTCTTGTCGAAAACGGAAAGATCGCGCGGTCGATCAAGAACTTCCGCTTCAACGACTCGCCGCTGTTCATGCTCAACAACGTCGAAGGGATCGGCAAGAGCGTGCGCACCGCGGGTGGCGAAGGGGGCCCTGGCCTGGCCATGCCTCCCATCAAGGTGCGCGACTTCAATTTCACGAGCCTGTCGGACGCGGTGTGACGCAGCACACCGTGTCCGGCGTCGGACAACGCACACGAGACCGCGACCGTACGGCACGGAGAGTCGCAGGCGGGGAGCCGAATCGACCTCCCCTGCCCGTTGGCCCGCGCGCCGGTTAGGATTTCGAGATGCGGAAGTCCCGGTTCACCCGCTGGGTCGCGCTCTTCATGGGCGCGTGGCTGTCGCTCGTGCAGAGCGACGCCGGGGTGTTCCATGCCTGCAACGCCGGGGCTGGGGACGTTCCGACGGTAGCGCTGGCCGCCGCCCCGCCCGACGACGCGTCCGCAGAGCATGCGGCGCACTGGTCACACGAGGCCACGCACACGGCCACGCACACGGCGTCGCATGAGGCCGCGCCGCCGTCACACGACCATGGTTCCGGCGACGGCGAGTGCCATTGCATCGGGCACTGCTGCCCCGTCTCGCTGGACGCCCTCGATGGCCACGAGGCCTTCGCCCTCGAGGCGGTCATTCGTCTCACCGTGGTACCACCCGGCCGGCCGTCCTACACGGTGGTGGCCGAGTGGGCCGATCATGTCCTGCCGTTTTCCACGGCCCCGCCAGTGATGTTCGAGGCCTGAACGCCTCCGCCCGACTGCGGTCGGGCCTGAGGCGCGTCGGTCGTCATCGAACGTTCCTCGATTTCCGCGGCGGCAGTGCGCGCCCGTCAACGTCGCCTGGCCCTCGTGCTGTGTGCGGCCGATGGTGCGCCCCCCGCGGTCCACATCCCATCACTGGACTCATCCATGTCGTTCCCGCCACTCGTGGCGCGGGGGCTCGCCTGGACGCGCGTGGCATCGTGCGCGCCGGCGACGGCTCTCGTGCTCGCTTTCAGCGTTCCCGTCGCTCCGCTGCCCGCGCAGGGCACACGCCCGGCCTCCTCGCGGGCCGACAGCCTGCGCGCCGACTCCACCGCGCGCGCCCGCGCGCTCAATCCGGTCGTCACCACCGCCACTCGTGATGCGCGCGAGTTGCGCACCCTGCCCGTTTCGGTCACGGTCGTGGATACGACCACGATCGGTCGTACCAGCCAGGTCTCGCTGAGCGAGGCGCTGCGGACCGTGCCCGGCGTGATCGCGGGCAACCTGTTCGGCGGCGATGACGTGCGCCTTTCCATTCGTGGCAGTGGCGCCCGCGGTGGATTCGGCGTGCGCGGCGTGGGCATCCTGCTCGACGGCGTGCCCATCACCGAACCCGATGGCCAGACACGCCTCGACCAGCTCGACCTCGGCGCCGCGCGCTCCATCGAGATCGTCCGCGGCCCGGGCAGCGCCATGTACGGCGGCGCGGCGTCCGGTGGTGTGGTCAACGTGATCACGCGCAGCGGCCGTGAACTGCAGGGGCTGTCGGTGCGTATGACCGGCGGCGGCTTCGGCTTCGACAGCGTGAACCTGCGCCGCGTGGATCTCGCGGCCGGCGGCGCCCGCGGAGCCTTCGATGCCTACCTGCAGGCCAGTGGGACACGCATAAACGGCATGCGCGTGCAGAATCGCAATGCCATGAACCGGGCCAACCTGCGGCTCAATTACACGCGACAGGTGGACGGCGCCCCCGCGCCCGCGGCCACGGCCACCCGTGTCGGCCTCGACGTCTCGTACAGTGACCTCGACATGCAGATCCCGGGATCCCTCACCGATGGCGCCTGGCGCACCGAGCCGTGGAGCGCCGATCCGCTCAACGTGACCGGCGCCTACGCGCGGCGCGAGCAGCGCTGGCGGTTCGGGGCCCGCGCCTCGCAAGGCCTTGGTGCCCGCTTCGGTACCGTCGAGGCCTTTGCCTTCGGCACCGCGCGCAGCATCGATCACCCCATCTTCCGGGTGGTGGACCAGAACACGCATCGTGTGCAGGGTGGACTGCGGCACGCCATCGGCTTCAAGGCGCCCGGCGCGCTGCAGGTGCGCCTCAACACCGGGCTCGATGTCGACCGCTGGTACGGCGACTCCCGCCAGTGGACCAACGTGGGAGGTACGCAGGGACGCAGCACGCCCTGCGTGAATGATCGGGTGCGCAACATCGTCTCGGTGCCCTGCACCAATCAGTTCATCACCTTGCCCGGGTTGGGCACGTACACGAGCGCCGACATCACCCGCGGCAAGGCCACGCTCACCGCCGGCGCCCGCTACGACCGCGTCACCTACGACATCGAAGACCGGGTGCGGCCCACCCTGTCGGTGAACCAGTCCTTCGATCAGGTCTCGCCGCGCATGGCGCTGCGCTATGACGTGAAGCCCGGCGTCAGTGTGTACACCAGCGTGGCCCGCGGCTTCGAAGTCCCCACCAACAGCGAGCTCACCGCGAGCCCGGACACCATTCAGGGGCTCAACACCGCGCTGCGCCCGTCCACGCTCGTGAACTACGAAGTGGGAGCCAAGGCGCTGCTGGCCAGCCGTGTCCTGCTCGACGTGGCCGTCTACCGCACGAACGTGACGGGTGAGTTCCTGTCGCGCACCGTGGTCATTCCGGGCGTGCAGTTTCCGCGCACGATCTTCGAGAACGTGGGACGCACGCGACGAACCGGCCTCGAGCTGAGTGCGACGACGTTGGTGGCACCCTGGATGGATGTCGTGACCTCGTACACCTACGCCCGGTATGTGATGACGCAATTCACCGGCACCGAGATCAACGACCGTGGGCAGTCCGTGCCTGCCAACTACGCGGGCAAGCGCATTCCCGGCGTCCCGGAGCAGCGCGTGGCCGCCGAGGTGCGCCTGCGCCCGACGTCGTCGCTCGGCATCTCGCTCTGGGGCGAGGCGCAGGGTCGAACCTACGTGGACAATGCCAACACGGTGCGGGGCACGATCTTCACGCAGGTCACGCAGACTGGCGCGCCGCCGCGCGTTGTGCCGGTCGCCTTCGGCGCGGTGCCGGGTTACGGTCTGGCACACGCCACGCTCACCTACGCGCTGCCGGAGACCCGCGGCGCGCGTACCGGGGCGTCACGGGCCTCGCTCTTCGTGAACGTGGAGAATCTGCTCGATCGGCGTTTCGTCGCCGCCATCGCCACCAATAGTGGGAATGGACGGTTCTACTTCCCCGGGGCCGGGCGCGTGGTGAACGCCGGCGTCACGATGTCCACGGGAGGGCGCTGACATGACGGCGTTCATCATCCAGCGGGCGCGTCGCCGCGCCGCCACGCCGCTGCTCGCGGTGGGCGGCGTGCTGCTCGCCTGTCGTGGCGGTGACGCCCCGGCGGGAGCGACCACGGGCGACGCCGCGACCACGACGGCGGCGGTCGTGACGTTCGACAGCGCCCATGTGCTCTCCGCCGTGTCGCAGGTCGGCGCCGCGCCCATTCTGGCCCTCGCGCCAGATGGCCGACACGCCACGGCCTGGGTATCGGCGCCGGACGGCGGCACCGACGGTCGGCTGCACCTCCTGGTGACCCGCGACGGCGCGTCGCCTGCCGAGGGGCTGCAGCGGGTCCTCACCGATCCGCTCGGCCCCATCGAGCCGCACGGCGAGGCCCCACCCAAGCTCGCCTGGGTCTCGCGTCCCAACGGACAGCTGACCCTCGGAGCGCTCTACGTGGTGGGTAAGCTGGTGCCCGGCCGCCGCTTTCCGGCCAGCGCCCTCCGCTTCGTGCGCAGCGACGACGGCGGCGCCTCGTGGAGTGCCCCCGTAACGGTCACCGACGACACCACCAAGGGCCTCGATGAACACTTCGGGTCGCACAACTTCCATGCGCTGCATGGCGCCCCTGACGGCACGTTCCACGTGGCCTGGCTCGATGGTCGGGCCGGGAAGTCGGCGGTATACACCACCCACTCGGTGGACGGCGGTGTGACCTGGGCGCGCAATGTGCGCGTGGTGCCGATGAACACCCCACTCACCGAAGCGTGCCCCTGCTGCCGCACCGCCATCGCCGCCGATGCCGCTGGACGCGTCTATCTGGCATGGCGGGCCGTGATCGCGGACACCACCGCCTTCGCGCCGGAGCCCGCCAAGCCCGGCGCTGATGCGCATGCGGCACACGGCGCCTCCGGTGCGCGTCGCACTATTCGCGACATCGTGGTGGCCCGCAGCGACGACCGCGGCGCCAGCTGGGGCACGCCGGTGCGGGTGCATGCCGACGACTGGGTCTTCGACGGGTGCCCGCATGCGGGGCCGTCGCTCGCGGTGGATTCCGCCGGAACGCTCCACGCGGCGTGGTGGACCGGCAAACCCGGCGCCGCCGGCGTGTTCTACGCCCAGTCGCGTGACCGGGCCAGCACGTTCACACCGGCGCTGCCGCTCGGGGTCGCCGACGCATCGCAGCCCGCGCATGTGCAACTCGCGGTGCGTGGCCGCACGGTGTTCACGACCTGGGATGACGGCACGAAGCGTGTGCCGCAGGTGGTGTTGCGCACCTCGACGGACGGCGGCGCAACCTTCAGCGCCCCGAGCCTGGTCAGCGACCCGTCGCGCGCGGCCTCGTTTCCGGTGCTGTCGGTGTCCCCCGAAGCCGCGACCCTCACCATCGCGTGGAGCGAACAGGCACCGGACGCTGCCACCGCCTCCGCCGAGGCTCGGCCGAACATGCGCGACCCGAACGCCGTGATGCCGCTGCCACGCGTGGGCAACACGCAGGTGCTCGTGCGGCGCGGCCGGCTCGGAACGGGTGAAACGGCCGCGGCCGTGAACGACGAGGCGTTCCGACCGCTGCAAGTTGGCGACGCGGCACCGGCCTTCACGGCGCATCTCGTCGCCGGGAGGGGAGCGGGCTCCTCGGTGCCCGTGGTGTCGCCCGACTCCCTCACGCTGCTGAACGTGTGGGCCACCTGGTGCACGTCGTGCCGCGAAGAAATGGCCGATCTCGAGCAGTTGCATGCCCAGTATGCGCCGCGCGGTTTGCGGGTGATCGGCGTCAGCGTGGATCAGGGCGACCCGCAGAAGGTCGTGCGCTTCGCGCAGCGCGAACGGCTCGGCTTCGCCATCGCCCACGATCCGGCCGGCGACATTCAGCGACGCTTCAGTGTGGTCGGTGTCCCCGAGACGTACCTCATCGATCGGCAGGGGCACGTGGTGTGGAAGGTGGCCGGCAATATCCATGGGGCGCTCGACACGGTGCGCCTGGAGCTCGATCGGCAACTGGCGGGTCGCTGACACACCCGTGATCACCGGAGAATCGGGTGCGGACGGCAGGTGCGCCCGCCCCTTCTCCGGTCCAGGCCATAGCTTCACGGCATGCCTCGGATATCGCGTCGGCGGTCCCGTCTGCTCCTCCCGATCGTTGCCCTGCTGGCGGTGGGCTTGCTCGGCCCGCGCGCACGCGTGCAGGAGGCCGACGCGCGTCTCGTCATGGCACCACCGCCGGCCGATCTCCGCGCACTGCCCGCCTGGCTTGCCGCCGGAGAGCGCGACGCGGGGGTAGCCGACACCGCCGTCGCCGCCCGCCTCGTTTTCGCGGCGGGTGACAGTGCCCCCGCCCGTACCGCGTGGAGCGTAGTGTACCTGCACGGCTTCTCCGCCACCCGGCAGGAGACGGCGCCGCTCTCCGAAGACGTCGCGCGACGACTCGGCGCCAACCTGTTCGAGACGCGGCTGCGCGGTCACGGTCTCCCGGGCGACTCGCTCGGCCACGTGACCGCCGGAGACTGGCTGCGTGATGCGCGACGCGCGCTCGACATCGGCCGACAGCTCGGCGACTCCGTGCTGGTGATCGGCACCTCCACCGGCGGCACGCTGGGGGTGTGGCTTGCCACGCAGCCTTCCGCTGAACGGGTCGGCCTGCACACCCTCGTGCTCATCTCCCCGAACTTCGGCCCCAGGGACAAGGCCGCGACCGTGCTCACGTGGCCGTGGGCCGAGGTGGTGCTGCCGCACGTCATTCCCTCGCGCGAGTGGACCCCGCGCAACGAGGAGCAGGCGCGCTTCTGGACCGTGCGCTATCCGTCGCGCGCCCTGTTTCCCATGCAGGCGCTGGTGGAGTATGTGCGCGACCGCCCGCTCGGTGGCTACGACGTGCCGACGCTCGTGCTCTACAACCCGGACGATCAGGTGGTGGACGCCGCACGCACCGACACGTGGCTCGCCGCCGTCGCCGCCGCGTCGCCCGTGCGGCCGGCGCAGGTGCGCGTCACGCCCGCCTCCGGTGAGGACGGCCACGTAATTGCCGGCCGCATCGTGGCCCCGAGCCAGACGGCGTCGCTGCGCGATCACATTGTGCGGTTCGTACAGCGGCACTGAGCACGACCGCACGGCGCGCGACCACCACGCCGGCTATTTCGCCTCGTACTTCGAGTTCTGCGATTTCCCCTCGGCGATCAGCTCCATGGCCGTGGCTACGCGGCGTTCCACCGTCTCGGCCTTCCTGGCTCCGGCAATCCACGCGCAGTATTCGCGCCGGTGTGACGGACTCAGGGCGTCGAACCGGGCCTGTACCTCGGGCGCGACCGCGAGCGCACGCGCCAGCGCCGGGGGCACGGAAACCGGCGCTGCGGCCGCCGCGCTGGAGCGGGCCAGCTTCACACCGGCATCGGTCAACGCCATCGCCTTCCGGATGTACCGGGTCAGCAGCCTCTTGTCCGGCAGATCTTTCACGCGGGTGAGGCGGCCGAACTGCCCCATCGCCTCCTCGGCAGCCGCATCGCCGAGCACCTGCGCCCCCAGCCAGAACCCGAACGACGCGTGTGCCTTGTGCGCGGCCATGTTGCACAGCGGCGAGCCACGGTACACAAAGAAGGGCATGCTCCACTTCATCGTCTCCTCCGCCTCCGGACACGCCGCGTGTACGATGTCGCGCAGGTGGGAGAGAATCGGCTGCGCAAAAATCGCCGTTTTGGCGATGTACGCCTCGACGCGGGGATCCCGGGTTCCCATGACCGGCGGCTCCCTCAGCGCGGATCCTTGAGGCGCAGCAACCCTTCCTGCGCCACGCTCGCCACCAGCACGCCCGACCGCGTGAAGATCTGTCCCCGCACGAAGCCACGCGCCCCTGCCGCTGACGGGCTGTCCATCACATACAGCAGCCACTCGTCGGCCCGGAACGGCCGGTGCATCCACAGCGTGTGGTCGAGCGACGCGAGGAACAGCCGCGGATCGCCGTACCGAACCCCGTGCGGACGAAGCGCCGTCGGCAGGAAGCCGTAGTCCGACGCGTACGCGAGAATCGCCTGGTGCAGGATGAGATCATCCGGCAACCGATCGATGACACGAAACCACACGTAGCGCTCCGGCTCCACCGAGTGCGACCCGCCGGGCAGGTGTGAATGCGGCGACCGGAAGTCGATGGGCCGGTCCTGCGTCAGCACCGTGCGCAGCTCCGGCGGCAGGATCGCCGTGTGCTCGCGGATCTGCTCCAGCTCCGGCTTGATGCTGTCGGGGTCGGCCACCTCAGGCATGGGGAGCTGGTGATCGAGCCCCTCCTCGGCGACATGGAACGACGCCGACAGGTGAAAGATCGCCTCGCCGTGCTGGATGGCGGTGACACGCCGGCTGGTGAACGTCCCGCCATCGCGCGGGCGATCGACGAAGAACACGATCGGCGCCTTGAGATCACCGGGGCGCAGAAAGTACCCATGCACCGAGTGGGCCTCGCGGGCCTCGTCCACCGTGCGGCGAGCGGCCACGAGGGCCTGGGCGAAGACCTGCCCGCCGAAGACCCGGCCCGTGCCGAGGTCCCGGTTACGGCCCCGGTAGATGTTGACCTCGAGCTTCTCGAGCTCGAGCAGTGACAGCAGTTCGGCAACGACGTCCATGCGGGGAATATGTCGCGCACTCACAGCGCCGTCGAACGGCTGGGTCGAACGGCGGCCGCCAGAACGCCCCGGCGGGATGTTGTGCGGCGGGAACGGCGGTCGTAGCCTACGGGCATGAACCGCGCGCTTCGTTCCTTCCTGCTCGCCATCGCGTGCCTGATCCTCGGCACCTGGCTCCTCTGCAGTCCCCGCCAGGAGCCACCGGCCGACCGGGGATCGACGCCAACCGCCGCCGCGCCTCCCGCGATCACCCGGACGACAACGGCGCCGCCCACCACCGCCGCGACGTCGGTCGCACTGGCGGCGCCGGGTAATCCGCGCGGCTTCCGCACGGGCGAGCGGCTCGACGACCACTTCGCCCGGCACGGCGCCGAGTTCGGCGCGGCGTCGGCCGCGGAGTACCTGGCGCTGGCCCGGACGCTCCGCGATGCCCCGGTCGGCGGGGATGTCCTGGAGATCGTGCGCGGCATCGATGGCGTGGTGTCACGCTTCGACCGGCGCACCGGGGCCTTCCTCGCCGCCGACCCGGACGGCACCATTCGCACGTTCTTCAAGCCCAACGACGGTGAGGCGTATTTCCGTCGGCAGGCCCGTCGCGCCCCGCACAGCTGACCTCGGCGATGACTGACGTGATGGAGCGGCTCGCGCAGTGGGCACGCACCGTTGACGAGGTCGAGCGCGGCTATGCGCTCACGTTCGACGACTACCTGAACGATCTCGACGTGCGGCATGCCCTGCGGGTCATCAACGACGCGCATGCACAGCACGGTGTCCTCGCGGCCCTCGACCTCCGATTCCGCGCCGCGTCGTTTCCTTCCGGATCGTGCGTCTGGGGCGAAGACAACGCCGAGGCCGAGGGCTGGGACCGCGAGCGGCATTGGTACTACTGGCGGCTCCCGCGCCATCCGGGATCGGCGTTCCACGACGAAGATCCGTCACATAGCTGATGCCATGGGCGCCGGCGCGGCGCGGCCGCGGTAGCCCTCGCGCTGCCGGTGTTCCGGACCGGACCGATTACCTTTCAAGGGTATGTCGGAAACGCCGAAGGACACCCCGTCGCTCGAGACTGCGTCGCTCGACGCGCAGATCGCCGCCGCCACCGCCTTGCTGGAGAAGCTGGCCAGCGATCGCGCCCATCTGCTCGACATCCCCGAGGAGCAGCGCACCCGCCTGCTCAAGGCGGCGGGCGAGGTGTCGCGACCCGATGCCATTCTGCGCCGTCAGATGGTCAAGGCCACCAAGCGCCAGAAGAAGGCCGAGCGTACCGTGAAGCTGCAGGAGGCGGAGAACCAGTTGCAGGAGACCGGCATCCGCCGGCTGCGCCGGCAGACGGTGTTCACCACCCCCAACTACCTGCCACCAGGCTCCGACGCGCAGGAGACGGTGGACGAGGTGGAGTTCCGCGAGGCGCTCGAGCCGCAGCACTGCTACGTGTGCAAGCAGCAGTTCACGGTGATCCACCACTTCTACGACCAGCTCTGCCCCACCTGCGCCGAGTTCAACTACCGCAAGCGCACCGAGCTGGCCGACCTGAGCGGTCGGACCGCCCTGCTCACCGGCGGCCGCGTGAAGATTGGGTATCAGGCCGGCATCAAGCTGCTGCGGGCGGGGGCACACCTGATCGTAACCACGCGCTTTCCGCGTGATTCGGCCCAGCGCTACGCGAGCGAGCCCGATTTCGAGCAGTGGAAGCACCGCCTGGAGATCTACGGGCTCGACCTGCGTCACACGCCGAGCGTGGAGGCGTTCTGCCATCACCTCATGGAGACGCACGACCGCCTCGACTTCATCGTCAACAATGCCTGTCAGACGGTCCGGCGTCCGCCCGACTTCTACAAGCACATGATGGACCTCGAGCGGGCGTCGCTCAGCGCCATGCCCGAGCAGGCCCGCAAACTGCTCGGCGCGTACGAAGGCGTGCGCGGCTATCACCTGCTCCCCGAAGCGGGCGTGTCGCGTGAAGACGAGATGATCACGCCGGCCACGCTGCCCCGCGCCCTGTCCGAGGTGGCGGGCATCACGCATGCCGCCGAGCTGTCGCAGGTGGCGCTGCTGGCCGAGGAGTATCAGGACCAGTCGCAGCTCTTCCCCGAAGGCCGTCTGGACCAGGACCTGCAGCAGGTGGACCTGCGCGAGCGCAACTCGTGGCGTCTGCTCATGCACGAAGTCCCAAGCGTGGAACTGCTGGAGGTCCAGCTGGTGAACGCCATCGCGCCGTTCCTGCTCAACGCGCGCCTCAAGCCGCTCATGCTGCGCACGCCGGAGCGCGACAAGCACATCGTGAACGTGAGCGCGGTGGAGGGGCAGTTCTACCGCAAGTTCAAGACGACGCGCCACCCGCACACCAACATGGCCAAGGCGGCGCTCAACATGATGACGCGCACGAGTGCGGCGGATTACGAGACCGACGGCATTCACATGAACGCTGTGGACACCGGCTGGGTGACCGACGAGGATCCGGTGCACATCGCCGCCCGCAAGGTGGAGGAGCACCGCTTCCACCCGCCACTCGACATCGTCGACGGCGCCGCCCGCATCGTGGACCCCATCATCGACGGGATCAACACCGGCACCCACGTGTGGGGCAGGTTCCTCAAGGACTACAAGCCGACCGACTGGTAGGCGCGCGCACGCGGGCGTCTGGCCGGCTGCGCCCGGAGGCGCTTTCCTCGCGGAGCCACCGCGAACTTACCAGCGCAGCCCGCGCAGATACGCGAAGTTCTCGCGCGCGCTCGCCAGCTCGTCGCCACTCCCCTCCTGTTCCACGAAGCACGGCTTCTTGTCGAGTTGCGGTACCGCCGCCAGAAACGCCCGCACGTCGAACGTGCCCTTGGCCAGCTCCGTGTCCTTGGTGCGGTCGGCCACCACGTTCTTGAGGTGGAAACTCCAGCAGCGCTCGCGGTAGCGCTGCAGGAACGCCATCGGGTCGCCGCCGCCCATGAGCATGTTGCCCACGTCCAACTGGAAGCGCACCAGCTTGGGGTCCGTCTCGGCGAGGAACACCTCCATGGGCTTCTGTCCCATGATCGGCTTCTCGTGATTGGGCTCATTGTGCAGCGCGAGCCAGAGCCCGTACCGGCGGGCCACCTCACCAGCGTTGTTGAAGCGCGTGGCCCACAGCTTCACCACATCGATGCTCTTGTTCGCCTCGGCCGGCAGGCTGGGCGCTGTGAGATAGGTCATGCCGAGGTCCTTCGCCTCGGCACACCGCCGCTCCCATTCGGTGAGAATGGTCTCGGGGGCCATGTGCGCCGAGGGAGCCTTGAGCCCCGTGGCCTTGAGGCTCGCCTTCACCTCCTTGATGCTCTGCCCGAAGTTCTGGAAGCTCCAGAGCAGCTCCACGTCGGTGTAGCCGATGGCGGCGAGCGCCGCGAGCGTTCGTTCGGGGCTCTCGCGCATGGCCTTGCGCACGGCGTACAGCTCGATGCCGATGCGATCGAGCTGGCCGGCGGCGGGCGCCCGGTCCGGGGCGAGATGGCGGCTGGCAAGGGCGGCAGCGGCCGAGGCAAGGAATTGACGGCGATCCATGCCCATATCCTATCCGCAAAGTCGGCGGTCCGCCGAACATGGCGCCCATCTCCCGCGTATCTTGGGCGACGCCCCTTCCCTTGGAGCCCGCATGTCCCGCCTGTTCCCCCGCCTGCTCGTCCTGCCCTGTGCGCTCGGCCTCGCGAGCCCGCTGTCCGCCCAGAATGCCGCCCCGGCCGCGCCCGGCTGGGATCCGCAGCAGATCCTCCGTACCGAGCGCTTCGTCAAGCCGCCGGCGAATCTGGAGCGGATGATCATGGCGCCTCGCGTCGACATCTCCTTCACCAACCAGAGCCCCGACGGGCGCTGGTTCCTGCGCCCCACCGGCGCCGACCGCGGCGACATCCGGGCCTACGGCGCGCCGCACATCTGGCTGGGTGGCCTGCAGATCGATACCCGCGCCAATCGCGCCCGGAGCCTCACCACCAGTACACGTACCGGCCTCACGGTCGTTAATCCGCGCACGGGCACCGAACGCGCGCTGCAGGTGCCTGCCGGCGCGTCGTTGTCCTCGCCGGTGTGGTCGCCACGCAGCACACACATCGCGTACATCGCCAACTTTCCGTCGGCGAGCTACGTGTACCTGGCCGATGTGGCCACCGGCCGGTCGGTGCGCCTGAGCGAGCGCCCGCTACTGGCCACGTTGGTCACAGAACTCGACTTCACCGCCGACGGCCGCTTCGTGGTGGCCGTGTTCGTGCCCACCGGTCGCGGTCCCGAACCGACGCATGGTGACGGCGGCATCGAGGACGGCCCGCAGGTGCGCCTCACGGAGTCGCGCGCCGTGCCCCAGCCGGTGCACTTCTCGCTGCTTCAGGACCCGCACGACAAGGACCTGCTGAAGTACCACACCAGCGGCCAGCTTGCGCTCGTCGATGTGCGGACGCGCGCGGTGCGGGCGGTGGGCGCGCCCACGATGATCCGGGCCGTCGATGCCTCGCACGATGGTGCATACCTGCGGGTCACGCGCATGCTTGAGCCATTCTCATACCTCGTGCCGGTCTCCAGCTTCGGAGGCGTACAGGAGCTGTGGACCAACAGCGGCGCCCTGGTCAGCACCCTCTCGGTGATCGCGCTGCGCGAAGCCACCGGTCCGGGCGGCGGCGCCCCGAACGGCCAGGTCGCGACCAGCGACACCGGCAAGCGCAGCCTGCAGTGGAACCCCATCGGCCCGGGGCTGCTGTACCTCCAGAACGTGCCCGCCGCCGCCCAGCCCACGCCGCCCACCAACGGCCGCAGCGGCAACGAAGGCGGGCCCGCGAATCGGCCGTCGGCGAATGCGCCCATCCGCGTGCAGGCGCCACGCGCCCAGCTCGTACTCTGGCGCGCGCCCTTCGGCCCCAACGACACCACGGTGCTCTATCAAGGTGGCCCGCAGCTGTCCAACGTGGCCTTCAGCCTCGACAGCAGCACCATGTTCGTGAGCGACAGCGGCGCCGTGATCGCCGTGCGCGTGAAGAATCCCGCCGAACGCTGGAACCTTGGGCGCAACGTGGCGCTGCCCGCTCCGCCGGGCGGATTCGGTGGCGGCGGCGCGCTTGCGGCGGCGCGGGCCACCGCCGACTCCATGCAGGGCACCCTGATCGCGCGGCGCGTGAACAGTGCCAGCTACATCCTGCTCGGCACCGACGGCAAGCAGGTGGCGCTGTCCGGCACCCGCGCACCGGGGGCCAGGTGGGCCACGCAGGCCCCGCGCCCCTGGCTCGATCGTCTGGATATCACCACGAAGACCCGCACGCGGATCATGGATTCGCCGGCCGACGTCTACGAGGAATTCGTCGCCGCACTCGATGCCGACCTGCAGCAGTTCATCGTGACGCGCGAAAATCGCACGACCATCACCGACGCCTGGCTGCACACGGCGGGCACCACCGACGCGAAGCAGCTGACGAAGAACGTGGACGTGGGCCCCGAGGTGAGCCAGGCGCAGTTCAAGCGCTTTCAGGTCACCCGCCCGCGCGACGGCACCAGGTACTGGGTCGAGGTCACGCTGCCCCGCGACTGGAAGCCCGGGCAGCGGCTGCCGGGCATCATCTGGTTCTACCCGCGCGAGTACAGCACGCTGGCCCAGTACGAGCAGTCGAGACAGAGCGTAAACATCAACGCCTTCCCGACCGTACCGTCGGCGCGTCCGGCGTCCAGCATGCAGCTGTGGGTGTCGCAGGGCTATGCCTTCATTCAGCCCGATATCCCCATCTACGGCGACGCCGGGCGCATGAACGACAACTACACGCGCGACCTCGAGGAGAACCTCGATGCCGTGCTGGATGCCGTGGTGGACAGCGGGTTCGTGGACCGCGACAAGATGGGCATCGGCGGGCACAGCTACGGCGCCTTCAGCACCGTCAACGCCATGACGCTCATGCCCAACTTCAAGGCCGGCATTGCGGGCGACGGCATGTACAACCGCACGCTCACCCCGTTCGGCTTCCAGAGCGAACGCCGCAACTTCTTCCAGGCCCGGGAGACGTACCTCGACATGTCGCCGTTCCTGCGGGCCGACAAGATCGCGGGGGCCCTGCTCCTGTATCATGCGTGGGAGGACCAAAACACCGGCACCGCGCCCATGTCCTCCACTCGGCTCTTTGCGGCCTTGCAGGGACTCGGCAAACCCGCCGCGCTGTACATGTACCCGTACGAGGACCACTCGGTGGCGACCTATGCCAGCGACCTCGACCTCTGGGCACGGTGGGTCGCGTGGATGGACGTGCACGTGAAGCAGGGCGGCAAGGTCGAGGCGTCCAGGGCGGCCATCGTTCCTTAACTGCTGGTACTGTTGCCGAGATCGCCCACACGGAGGGCACCGAGCACAGTGAGGGCACGGAGGACCGCAGGTGCGGTCTCGGTGCCCTTATCGTGCTCCGCGCCCTCCGTGTACGCGGTGCCCTCACGTTGCTCGGCGCCCTCCGTGTACGCGGTGCCCCCACGTTCCTCGGTGCCCTCCGTGTGCGCTGTTC
>JAJTGR010000061.1 GCA_021299375.1 Gemmatimonadota bacterium | reverse complement strand
GGCGCGCTTCGCACGGCGCGTGATGCCGGGGTGGCGCCTGACGCCCCCGACCGCCGGCGGGCGCTCGATTCCGGCCGCCGCCCAACCGAACGCCACCCCACGCGAAACCCCGAAGAGCCGCACCTCGAATTCTCACTCACGTTGCCGCCGTGCGCGCTGATCATGCAGTCGTTCCAATTCGTCGAGGACGTGAACAGGCAGCAGGAGGACGAGATTTCGGTTGCGCCGCAGGTTGTGGTTGCCGGAACGACGTGCCGGAGTGGGTGGCATGACGGCGCAATGGTCGATCACGCGAGTAGGACCGACACGCGTCCACGCGACGGGTGGCGGGGCCACGCGCTGGGGGCAGACCGGAGCGTGGGCCAGCGCCGGGCCGGCGTTGCGTGAAGATCCGGCGGTTCTCTGCCGCCAGGGTCGAGAACGCGACGAGGCCGACCCGATGGGGTTCATGGACGGAAACGTCATCATCCCCAATCACGCGGGGATCGGGACGGACCAGGCATCCGCTCGCATACACGAATGCTGCCTGTCCCTGGGAGCGTCCATGGGCAAACGGGAAGGACGCCACCTGCCCGCGTGGGTCCTGCACACACGCACCCCCGCCGATCCAGCAGAGGAGGGGTTCCATGCGTACTGGTGCCCGTACGCCCAGCACGAAACGGTGAGCGGGCTGCTGGGGAATGGCGCGCGCTTCGTGCTCACAGCGAGAATGGACGGATGCTCGTTCGGGATCGGATCGCAAACACCGGCGCCTGTCGTGTCGCCCACTCCAACATGGGTGGCCATGGCGGGCGCCTCCATACCGCGGGCCTGACAATCGCCGAAGCGCGAGAGGAACAGCGCAAAACCCAGCGTAACGCGCGGCACTCGGCACTCGGCGGCTTCCACGGTGTGACGGTCATCAATCCGGCAGACTACATGGCCGACTTCGATGGCGCGTGGGAACTGGAATCGACGACCTTCGGTGCCCACGAACTCGAAAGGAACTGGCGTTTCTCCACGCAGCGATACTGGCGCAACGGCAACGCCATCTGCCTGCGCGGCGTCACCCAACAGCTGTAGGCCGAAGCGGCGTCTGCCCCCTGGCCGCTCTCCCAGTCCACCACGTACCGCCCGACTTTCGCGTGACTGCCCGTGATGCCACCAACCTTACCCGCCGTGAAGCGCTCACGCGCGGCGCGGTGGGCGCCCTCCCGCTGCTCGGCATACCCGCCTGCCTCGAGGCGCAGGCAGGGTCACCGAGGCGGCCGCCCCGCGCACGGCTGCCACGCACACGTGACTACATCATCGACGCGTCGGCGGCGCTGATCTGGCGTGACGGAGCGCCGCAGCTCGTTGGCGATTGCTCGGTGCGTGTGCGGGGCCACGACATCGTGGAGGTGCGCGAGGGGCGCATTCCCAGTCGATCGGGCAACACGCCGCGCATCAACGCCCGGGGGCAGTTGCTGCTGCCAGGGTTCATCTCTGGGCATACGCACACAGCCAGTGGCAGCCCCACGCGCGGGCTCATCGAGGAGGGGCGGTCGTATCAGCGCCCCATCGAGCTGCTGGAGCAGTTGCCCGACGACCTGCTGGACGACATCACGGCGTACAACGTGGCGGAGCTGCTGCGCTCGGGGTGCACGACGCACGTGGAGATGAGCCTCAGCCTCAAGCAGGCGCAAAGCTACGTCCGGGTGGCGCGGCGCTGGCATGTGCGCGGGTATCCTGGGGGGATGGTCCCGGGCACGGCACGCCTCTTTCCCATCTGGCGGCGCAGCAGCGACGCGGTGCTCGCGGCGAGTGTGCCCGACACGCTGGCCGAGATCGAGGCCAACGGAGCGTTTGCGCGCGCGGTGAATGGCGCCGAGGACGGCCTCATTCGCCCCATGATGACGCCGCACGCGGCCGACACGCACACGCCGGAAACCATGCGCGCCATGATCGCCGCGGCCCGCGCGCTGGGGAACGGTATGCACACCCATCTGGCGCAGGGGGCGGGCGAAGTGCGCACGGTGCAGCGGCTGTACGGCATGTCGCCGACGGCGTGGCTGGAATCATTGGGCGCGTTCGACGGGCCGCTCTTCGGCGCGCACATGACGGCCGCCGCGGCGGGTGACTGGGCCATCATGACGCGGCACGGCGCGGTGTATGCGCACTGCCCGAGTGGCGGCGGGGCGGGCAACTCGAGTGGTACGCAGCCGTACCCCGAAGCCCTCGCCAGCGGCGTGTCGGTGAACGTGGGGATCGACACGCACTCCAACGACTACCTGGAGAACCTCAAGCTGGCGGTGATCTGCGGACGGGCCCGCGCGCGCCTGCTGAACGCTTCGGCAGGGCGTACCGGCGCATCGCTTCCCCTGCCCCGCATGCGTGATGCCGTGTACGGCGCCACGCACGGCGCGGCCGACGGCTTGCGGCGCGCGGACCTTGGCCGCATCGCGGTGGGTGCCAAGGCCGACCTGTGCACGATCGACGTGAGCGGGTTGCTGGTTGGTAGTGGCGCGGTAGGGCCCGAGCCCCTGAACAACCTGCTGTATGCCGGCGGCGCCCACGTGCGGCACGTGATCACGCAGGGCTATGTGCAGCTGTACGACGGGCAGCTGGTGGTGGACGACGAGACGCGAGTGCAGCAGCGCGGTGCGGCCGCCGTGCGGGAGATCTGGGGGCAGCTGCGAGCGGAGGGGTGGTTCAGGGGAGGCTGACGGGTCGAGCGGGCGGCATGCGACGGCCGCAGGAGCGGCCGAGGCAGACCGGGCAATCAACCTGGTGAAGGGCGGTGGCGGAGGAGACACGGCACCAGCCCGTCACCTGCCGGCGCCGTGTGTCCTCGTTGCCCTGCATGGAAACGCCGTGCGTTACGCTGTTGCCTTGTCGGCGACGGCGGCGTTGCCGCGGCGCGCCAGCATGGCCTCGGTGCCGAACGCGCCGAAGATGCCGGCGGTGATCTGCGCGAGGTGCGTGTTGTACCCCGCCACGTGCGGACCCATGCCCATGTGGTCCACGACGGTGCGGAATGGGCGCGTTCCGGCGGGCGCGTTCACCAGGTCGCGCAGCGCATCGGCCACCAGCTGCGGGTCCTGCGCCGGGTTGGCAGCGAGCGCCTGCTCGAACCCCGTGAGAAACGCCGTGCCGGCATCGGCGAGCGGCTGCAGCGCCGCCACCCGCGCGTGGTCGCTGGGGG
>JAJTGR010000094.1 GCA_021299375.1 Gemmatimonadota bacterium | reverse complement strand
GCGTGGCTGCTGGGCACCGACAACCAGCCGTACGAACGGCAGGCCAGCACCGATGGCCTGCAGAAGCGCGATGTGTACCTGGTGAACGCGAAGACCGGTGAGAAGACGCTCGTCGTGAAGGCGCTGCGCGCCCAGCCGTCGCTCGCCCCCGACGGGCGCACCGTGCTGTTCTGGGACGACGGCAACTATCACGCGTACGACGTGGCCACCAAGGTCACCACCAACATCACCCGCGGCGCGCCGACGTCATTCATCGACACCGAAGACGACCACAACGTGGACCGGCCACCCACGCCGGTGGTGGGGTGGAGCGCCGATGGGCGCTTTGCGCTGATCAACGACAACTGGGATGTGTGGCGCGTGAGCCTGCGAGGCGGCGCCTGGACCAACCTCACCGGCGACGGCAAGGCGAAGCGCATCCGCTACAGCCGCCGCATCGCGGTCGACCCGCGCGAGCGGGGCATCGACCTCGGCAAGCCGGTGTACATGGCAGCCATGCAGGAGCGCACCAAGAAGGAAGCGTTGGTGCGCATCGATGCCGCGAAGCCGGGCGCGGTGGTGCTCACGGGCTGGCGCGACGCGCGGCATGCCCCCATGCGCGCCCGCAACGCCGAGGTGTGGGTGGCGAGCATCCAGACGGCCACGCGCTTTCCCGACTACTGGCGCGTGTCGTTCGCTGGCGGCACGATCGCCGACTCGGTGCGGCTCTCCGACGCCAACCCGAATCTCAACAACGTGGCCTGGTCGGCCGGCTCGCGGCTGGTGGACTACGTGACGGAAAAGGGCGACTCGCTGCAGGGCGCGCTCTACCTGCCCGCGGGCTACGAAGCCGGCAAGAAGTACCCCACGCTGGTGTTCATCTACGAGCGGCAGTCGGACAACCTCAACACCTTCAACTCGCCGAACTTCTCGAGCTCACCCAATGCGCTGATCGGCGCGCACACGTCGCGCGGCTATGCGGTGTTCCTGCCGGACATCGTGTACAAGATCAACGATCCGGGGATGAGCGCGGTGTGGAGCGTGGTGCCGGCGGTCAATGCGGCCATTCGTACCGGCATCGTGGACTCGGCCAACGTGGGGCTGCACGGCCACTCGTGGGGTGGCTATCAGACGTCGTTCCTGATCACGCAGACGAACCTGTTCAAGAGTGCCGTGGCCGGCGCCCCGCTTACCGACCTGGTGAGCATGTACAGCTCGGTGTACTGGAACACCGGCAACACCAATCAGGGCATCTTCCAGAGCTCGCAGGGGCGCTTCAAGGGCAACTTCCTCGAGAACAAGGAGGCCTACGAGCGCAACTCCCCCAACCGCTTCGCCGATCGCATCAAGACGCCGCTCATCATCCTTCACGATGACAAGGACGGCGCCGTGGACTTCAATCAGGGCATCACGTTCTACAATACGCTGCGGCAGCTGAACAAGGACGTGATCCTGCTGGAGTACGTGGGCGAGAACCACGGCCTCGCGCAGATGAAGAACCGCAAGGACTACTCGCTGCGGCTGATGGAGTACTGGGACAGCTACCTCAAGGGGCAGCCGGCGCCCACGTGGCTCAAGGACGGCATCCCGCGGCTCAAGATGGACGAGCACCTGCGGGAGATGAAGAAGAAGCTCGAAGGCAAGAAGATCGCGATGTGACATGCACACGGGGCCGGTCGACAGTCGTCGGCCGGCCCCGCATGCCATCATCACCCCAACGCGTCACTTCACGGTGATGAGCTGCACCATGCCCTTCTCGGTGTGGGCGCGGCCGTCCTTGCCCGGAATGAGACAGGCGAGGATGTACTTGCCCGGCTTGAGGCGTGCGGTGAAGAATGTTTCCTGCTTGGGCGCAATGGTGGCCGTCTGCCCGAGCGTCGGCATCCAGGGCGGAATGATGCCCTTGGTGTGGTACATGTCGAGGAACTCGCGCAACGTGTGCGTGGCCGGCAACTCCAGGAGCGTCATGGAATGCAGGTCGGCGCCCACATTCACCAGGTTGAACGTGACGATACCGTTGCTGACCGTGGGCGGCGTCTTGAAGGCGTAGTCGGCGCCCTCGACCATCACGTACTCCACCTTGGTCGCGATGGCAGGACGGGCCGCCGCGGCGGGCGCGGCAGGTTTGGGTTGGGCGGCGAGGGGAGCGGCGAGTCCGGTGGCGAAGGCGGCCACCACGGTTGCGATGCACAGACGACGGTTCATTCGATACCTCCAGACCGGGATCGGCGGGGTTCTCACGCGTTGGTGCGCCTCTGAGAGTGGGACCTAAGGCCGATGCCGTCAAGCAACACCGGCGGGGTTTCGCCCCGCAGAATGGCTGAGTTCGGATGGGACCTCGTGACGGCTCCAGCGCGCATGTAAGGTTTCGCAGCCGCCACGTCTTCTCTTGCATATGCCTGTGTCCATCATGCCCCATGCGCCGGCGCGGCCGGCGCCGGGAGCGGTGCCCGACTTGGCGGCCATACGGGATGGCAATGCCGACGCGCTGGCCGCCTGCTACCGCGCTTACGCTCCGGCGCTGCTCGCCCTCGCCTACAAGCTCACCGCGTCCCGCGCCGACGCCGAGGATGTGGTCCACGATGTGTTCGTGGGGTTGCCCGAGGCGCTCGCCCAGTACGACGAGCGCGGCCAGTTCAGTGGCTGGTTGGCGCGCATCGCGACCCGGGTTGCGCTGGCCCGGCAGCGACATGGCTCGCGCTTCGAGGCAGACGACGCCGCGCTGGAGACCGTGGCCGTACCCGCGGACACGGGCGATGTGGTGGTCGCCGATCGCGTGCACCGTGCCCTGGCATCGCTGTCGCCGGCGCTGCGCCATGTGTTCGTGCTGCGGGTGGTGCTCGACCATTCCCACGCGGAAATCGCCGCCTTGCTGGGCATCACCCCCAACGCCTCGGAAGTCCGTCTGCACCGGGCGGTGCAGCAGCTGCGCGGCCTGCTCGGGAATCTCGCATGACCGACGACACGGAGTCCACCGGGAACTACGAATCGCTGCCGCCGGCGGTGGCGCATCTGGCGGCCGAGCTCCGGGCGCTGGATACGCTGCCAGCCGACGACCGGGTACTGGCGCGAATCGGGCGGAGTCGCGCTGAGGGGGCGCGGGTCCTGCTGCCCACGACGGAGACGCCCGCGTCGGGGTGGGCGGCGTCGGTGTCGGCCGCGACGCCGGCACATGTCGGCGGCACGACCCGGTGGCGCTGGGGCATGCTGGCCGCCGGCGTCGCGGCCATGGGGGCGGTGGCGATCTGGGGCCCCGATGCTGGCCACGGCGCGCCGGGAGCCAGAGCGCGTGGCACCGGGGCATCGGCCACCGTGGCGGAGCCCGCGGCGGCGGTGGCATCGCGGGCCGGGGAGGCGGCGTCGCCTTCGGCGAATCCCGCGAGTGAGCTGGCGGGGCTGCTGACGCCATGGCCGGTGATCGCGCAGGCCCAGCGGCCGGGTACACCGCCCTCGGTACCGTTTCCGCCGATCACCCACGTCGATCCATCGCGCCTGGTGTCGGGCCGCCGGTCGTACGTGCGGCTATCGGCCAATGCCTACCACGAACTCGTGCCGCACCAGACCTACGACATCACGGTGGACAGCGCTCGGCAGGAGGGCCGCCGTCTGTGGCGGGTGGTCGTGGAGCAACCGCTTGCCCGTGCCCTCACGGCGCCGCCGCAGCTCGGCCGGTTGGTGGATACGCTCTGGTTGGACGGCGCGACGCTGCGCCCGCGCCAACGGCGCTACGACGCCGGCGTCCTGAACGTGCGCCAGTCGTTTTCCGACACCTCCCTGGTCGAGACCGACTCCATCGACGCGGGCCGACTGGGCCCGACTCCGCGCGGCAGCCGGGTGCCGTTCCGCTTCGGCACCACCAAACGGCTCGTGTCGTCGCACATCTTCGTGCCGAGCGAGGCGGCGCTGCGGGTGCTGCTGCGCGCGGTTCCGCTGGCGCCGGGGTGGCGCGGAAGCATCGGGGTGCTGTCGGGAGACAGCCGAATGTTCGCGATCGGGCAGCCTACCCTGCTGAATCTGCGCGTAGCCGGTATCGACACCGTGCAGACCTTCTCGGGGCGGTTCGCCTGCTGGCGCGTGCTGCTCGAGACCGGCGCCGAGCCGGAGGTGTGGCTCGTGAGCCAGGAGACCGGCGAGACTATTCTCACCGATGGCCCCTACGACTCGACCTATCCCCGGTCCCGCTCGTATCTGGTGTCGGGGTTCGAGGAAACGCGGCGGATTCCGGCGGTCAGGCTGCGCCCGTGAACAGCGCTCCGCCCCCGCGCCTTGCGCGGTGGTGACGAGCGCGACCGAGCACACTCGGCAGTTTATTCGACGGGTGAATCGCCGAGTTCGCCGTCTCGCGAGGGCCGGTCAAATTGTCTCTTGACTCCCCACCCCAAAACCCGGAACTTCTCCGCCTCTTGCCCGGCCACACGTGTGGAACCGGGCAAGAGGTCCTACCGTTCGCTGTCACAACGTGGGCACAGGTGCCCGGCACGTCTTCGCGACGTGCCGGGCTGAAGAGGGAACCCGGTGCAACGCCGGGGCGGCCCCGCCGCTGTAAGGGAGGACAAGGAAGCTACCCGCCACTGCGCTCATCCTGGCGCGGGAAGGCCGCTTCCGAGGACGAATCCCGAGCCAGAAGACCTGCCCGTGCCCGAATCCGCGCGCCCCCTCGAGGGAGGGATCGCCGGGGATAGCTGCGCGGCACCGGTTCGCCCGGTGCGCGCGGCCCCGTTCGGACTTCTTGCTGGTCATGCAGGGAGTCTGCTCGTTGGTGACCATGGCGTCACCAGGGAGAACCGACGGGCGATGTCCTCGGGGGGTGTGCACCTGCTGGCCAACCCTTGGAGACCCTGATGACCACGACCGTCGCCTCGCGCCCCCTTGAGCCCCATGAAAACGGTGTTCGCTCCACCTTCGGCAGCTATGACCCGGTCGGTGTCCGCACGCTCACCGAAGTCATCAAGCGCGACGGCCGCCGTGCCCCGTGGGACCCCGAGCGCATTACCCGCGCCATCGCGCTCGCCTTCTATGCGTCCCGGCACGGCGATGCCCCCCATGGAGCCCACAACGACGCCGCGCACCGTTTCGGGCTTGGCTTTACCGACTTCGCCGACGTCTGCGAGATCACGCAGCTCGTCGTCAACACGGTGGAGCGCAAGGCGCAGGACCATGTTCCCACGGTCGAGGAGATCCAGGACATCGTCGAGATGATGATCGCCGCCCGCGGCCACTGGGACGTGGCCAAGCGGTACGTCATCTATCGGGCCGAGCGGGCCAAGGTGCGCCTCGCCGCCCACGCCGAGAACGGGTTGCAGGACTACATCTTCCTCTCGCGTTACTCGCGTTACCGGGAAGATCTGGGGCGCCGCGAAACGCCCAACGAGGCGTTCACCCGCGTCATGGACATGCACCGCGCGCATTTCGCCGACAAGCTCGACCGGCCGGTCGCGGCGCTTGGTGGCCAGACGCTGCGCGCCCTCATGGCCGAAACCGAGGCGGCGCTGCAGCGCAAGGCCATTCTGCCGTCCATGCGCTCGCTCCAGTTCGGCGGCCGCGCCATCGAAGCGAACAACGCGCGCATGTTCAACTGTGCGTTCACGCACATCAACCGCATCGAGGCGTTCCGCGAAGCGTTCTTCCTGCTCATGTCGGGAACGGGCGTGGGCTTCAGTGTGCAGAAGACGCACGTCGCCCAGCTGCCGCACTTCCCGCTCCGTGCCCCGGAGAACGAGCTGCCGGTGGTGCACTATGAAATCGGGGATACCCTCGAGGGGTGGGCCGACGCCCTGCACGCGCTCATCATGAGCTACCTCGACGGCACCAAGATCGAGTTCACCTACAGCCGAGTGCGCCGCCGCGGCGCGCCGCTGCGCACGTCGGGCGGCCGGGCGCCGGGGCACCTGCCGCTCAAGAAGGCGTTGCTCGCCGTCGAACGCATGCTGGAGCAGGTGCCGGGGCGCGCCCTGCGCCCCATCGAGGTGTACGACATCCTCATGCACGTCGCCGTGGCGGTGCTCTCGGGTGGCATTCGCCGCTCGGCCACCATTTGCCTCTTCTCCGCCGACGACGATGAGATGGCGGCCGCCAAGACCGGCAACTGGTTCGAGACCAACCCGCAGCGCGGCAAGTCCAACAACTCCGCCGTGCTGGTCCGCAACACGGCCGACGTGGCCGACTTCGAGCGCCTCTTCGAGTTGCAGAAGGAGTTCGGCGAGCCGGGCTTCTACTTTGTGGATGACGTGGAGTACGGCGCCAACCCCTGCGTGGAAATCGGTCTCGCCCCCTTTGCCGTGGTTGACGAGGCGGCGCAGGCCAAGCTGGCCGAGTACGGTATGCCCGATGTGCCGCTGGGCAGCAAGGTGTCCGGGTGGCAGATGTGCAACCTTACCACCATCAACGCCAACGCCTGCGCCGACGAAGCGGAGTTTCTCGCCAACTGCCGCGCTGCTTCGCTGCTTGGCACGCTGCAGGCGGCCTACACCGACATTCCGTACCTCGGTGCGGCCACCCGCTTCATCAACGAGCGCGAGTCGCTGCTGGGCGTGAGCATCTGCGGCATTCTCGACCGTCCGTCGCTGCTGCTCGACCCTCAGGTGCTCGAGCGCGGTGCCCAGGCGTGCCTCGATGCCAACGCCGCCGTCGCCGAGGTGCTCGGCATTCCCGCGGCGGCGCGCATCACCTGCGTGAAGCCGGAAGGCACCGCCAGCCTGGTGCTGGGCGCCGGCTCCGGCATTCATCCGCACCATGCGCGGCACTACTTCCGCCGTGTGCAGGCGGCCCGCACGGAGCCGGTGTACCAGTGGTTCAAGCTGAACAACCCGCACATGACCGAATCGTCGGCGTGGGATCCCGATACCACCGACGTGATCACCTTCCCGGTCACGGCGCCGAGCGACGCGATCCTGCGCAAGGACGTGGGCGCGGTGCAGTTCCTGGAGTACGTGCGCCTCGTGCAGCAGCATTGGGTGGTGGCCGGCCGCCGGCATGAGCAGTACAACCCGGGACTGCACCACAACGTGTCCAACACCGTCACCGTGCGCGACGACGAGTGGGACGCGGTGCAGCAGTTCATCTGGGATAACCGTGCGTACTTCACCGGCATTTCACTGTTGCGCGAAACGGGCGACAAGGTCTACGCCCAGGCCCCGCGCGAAGAAGTGATGACCGAGACGGACATGGCCAAGTGGAACGCGCTCACCTACCGCCCGGTGGACTACACGGCGCTGTGGGAAGGCACCGACATGACCACGCTGGCCGACACGGTCGCGTGCGCCGGTGGGGCCTGCGAGATCATCTAGGCGCCAGCCGCTCCCGTACACCGAAACAGCAGCGACGCAAACGAGAAACGGGGAGCACCACGCGGTGCTCCCCGTTTCTTTTCCCGCTCGCCCTCAGTCCGCGACCGGCAGCCCCGGGTGCCAGCCCTCGGCCTGCAGTCGCGCCAGCAGCGACTCCACCCGCTTCCGCTCCACGTGCACCGGCAACACCAGCAGGTCGCCGGGACGTGCCCAGTGCAACGCTTCACGTACGGCCTCGAACTCCGACGGGACCACGCTGATGCGCTCGGCCGGCGCGCCGGCGTCGATGAGCCCCGAGGCCAGCACGGCGGGGATCTCACCGGGCGCCCGCCCGCGCAACATGGTGACCATCTCCTTGATGATCATTCGGTCGGCGGGGAGCGTACGCCACGCCGCATGCGCCAGTGCCCGCAGCTGGGCATCATCGCGATTGCCGGCCTGCCCCAGCACCAGCAGGCGCCGGTCGGCCGGGAGCGATGCGGCAAGCTCGGCGAGCGCCCGGATGCCGTCGGGATTGTGCGCGTAGTCGGTCAGGATGGTCACGCCGCCCAACAGCCGCCGATGCAGTCGACCCTCGTTATCGGAGGCGTCGCTGCCGAACTGCCACAGCGCCCCGTGCACGGCCGCCGGCGAGACACCGGCGCAGCATGCCACGAGCGCCGCGGCCAGCACGTTGGCGATGTTGTGCGGCGCCTTGCCATGCATGGTGATCGGCATGTCGTGCACCTGGCCCACGTCGGTCCACACGCCGTCGTGGGCGACGAGCACGTGGCCTTCGTGCAGGACCGCGCCGTCGCCGTGGGTGCTGACCCCGGCGAGCACCAGCGGGTGCTGATCGTTAGTGCTGAACCATATCGTCGGCACGGGCAGCGACGGCGCCAGTGCCACCAACTGGGCGTCGTCGGCGTTGAGCACGAGACGCCCGCCGTCGTGGATGGCGCGGGCCACCACGGCCTTCACCTCGGCAAGATCGCGCAGCGAGTGCACGCCGTACTCGCCGAAGTGGTCCATGCTGATGTTGGTGATCACGGCCGCCGTGGCGCGCGTGGACGCCAGGCCACGACGCAGGATGCCGCCGCGCGCGGTTTCGAGCACGGCGGCCTCCACGGCGCGATCGCGCAGCACCAGCCGCGCGCCAGCCGGCCCCGTGTAGTCACCCGTAGCCAGCTCGCGCGACGCCTGCCTGTCAGCGATGAACACCCCATCACTGCAGCTCCAGCCGGTCGTGCGTCCGGCGGCGCGGAACATCGCCGCCACGAGCCGCGTGGTGGTGGTCTTGCCGTTGCTGCCGGTGACCAGCACCGTGGGCACGTCGTGCAGCGTGTCCCACGGTACCGCGGTGCTGCCGGGCAGCGCGTCGAGCGGCCACGTCACGCCACCTGCCCCACTCCCCGCACTGCACGCCTCGTCGTCGAGCTGGAACGCGAGGTGACGTGCGGCCGCCTCGCGCGCCAACGCCACCACGGGCTGCAGGCGCGCACGCTCCTCAGCCAGCGCCGCACGCAACGGGGGCAGATCGTGCGCGAGGTCAGCCACAGTACGTGCCGCGTCATCCTGCGCCGCGATGTACGCCTCGGCGCGCACCCATGCGCGCTCCGCCACCGCGGTCGCCGTCATGAGGCCATCGAGCGGTGCCGTGAGGAAGCACGTGGCCTCGCGCGTGCCATGGCGCGAGACGAATTGCGCATCGGTCCACCCTAGCGCGGTCGCGAGCGTACGCGCTTCGTACGGCCATTGATCGACCGCGCGGCGCGCCGCTTCGTCGTCCATGCGCACCTCGAGCACAGTGCCTGGCTGCGCGCTGTACCAGTTGGCGCCCATCAGCCGCCGTGAATCGACGATGGTGGGTGACGGGTACTCCGGCTCGGCGCCGGCGGCAACGTCCGTCACTGGTCCCTCGTCATGCGCGCACGCTCACGCGGAAAGTCGCATGCGCTCAGTCGCTGGCCTCGGCCTTGAGAATCACGCCGCGCCCGTCGTGCATGAGCACGAAGTCGTCCCCCATGGTGCGCCAGCGGGAGACGGGCATGCCGGTGTCACGAGGCGGGGTGGCATCGTCAGCCGGGGCCGACTCCGTGATGGCGGCCCGCGGCACGGCCCGGGCGGCGCGCGGCGCGGGCAGCACCAGCGCGTCATCGTCGGGGCGGAAGTTCACGATCTGCTTCCAGCCGCGCGCCAGCGCATCGGCGAAGATCAAGAGGAGATCGCCGGGGCGCGCCATGCGCAGCGCCGCCTCGATGGCCTGCTGCTCGTCGATGATCGTGGTGATCGAATCGGGGCCGATACCGTGGGCCAGGAGCCGGTCCGCGAGCATGCGCGGTACTTCGTCCTCACCACGGCCGCGCAGCGGGTCATCACGCCGACAGATGTAGTGATCGAAGCCGGCGCTCGCCGCGACCTGCGCGATGGCATGAATGTCCTCGTCGCGGCGATCGCCCGGCGCCGACAGGACGCAGAGCCGACGCCCCGCCGGACGCATGCGATTCACGAGATCGCACAGTGCGCCCACGGCATGGGCGTTGTGCCCATAGTCGAAGAGCACCTTGAACGGATGCTCGTCGTAGACGTTGAGGCGCCCGGGGGCCTGGAAGAACGTGGTGTCGAAGGTGCGCAGGCCGTGGCGGATGTCCTCCAACCGCACACCCATGGCGAAGGCCATGGCCGCCGCGAACATGGCGTTCTGCACGTTGAAGGTGGCCCGCCCCTCGAGCGTGGCGGGAATGAGATGCGTCCACAACAGGGGAATGTGGCCGCCCCTGTCGTAGATCGTGATCATCTGCCCGTTCACGCCCGCCTCGAGCGCAATGGCCCGCCCACCGGCGCGGATGTGCTCCCGCACCAGGTCGTGGGCCGGGTCCAGCGTCACGTAACACACATGCTTGGCCTTCGTGAACGCCGCCATGCGCAGCGTGTGCGGATCATCGGCGTTGAGCACGACGGTGTCGGTGGCGATCTCCGCCACGGTGCGCTTGATCTCGGCCAGCTGCTCGAGCGTTTCGATGCCCTTCTGCCCGAGGTGATCGGGCTGGATGTTGAGCACGGCGCCCACGTCCACGTGGCGCATGGCCATGCCGGCGCGCAGCAGGCCGCCGCGGGCGGTCTCCAGCACCGCCACCTCCACCGCCGGGTCGCTCAGCACGATGCGCGCCGAGGTGGGCCCCGTCATGTCGCCCTCCACCGTGCGCTGGCCATCGATGTAGACGCCGTCGGTGGTGGTGAGCCCCACGCGTTTGCCGGCCAGCTTGTGGATGTGCGCGAGCAACCGCGACGTGGTGGTCTTGCCGTTCGTGCCCGTGATGGCGGCAATGGGAATGGTACTCGGCGCCCGATCGGGGAAGAGCATGTCGATGACCTTGCCGGCCACGTCACGCGGGCGCCCTTCGCTGGGGGCCATATGCATGCGGAAACCAGGCGCGGCATTCACTTCGCAGATCGCGCCGCCGATGTCCTTGTACGACTGCGTGATGTCGGGCGTGAGGAAGTCCACCCCGCCCACGTCGAGGCCGATGGCCTGGATGGCCCGCGCCGCCATCTCGGTGTTATCGGGGTGGATGACATCGGTGACATCGGCCGCCGTGCCGCCGGTGGACAGGTTCGCCGTGAGGCGCAGGTAGACCTCCTCACCGGCGGGGGGCACGGTGTCGGGCGTGTAGCCCTTCTTCTCCAGCAACCCGAGCGCCTGCGCGTCGAGGTCGAGCTGCGTGAGCACCTTCTCGTGCCCGATGCCGCGGCGCGGGTCCTGATTCACGATCGCCACGAGTTCGGCGATGGTGTGCACACCGTCGCCCACCACCTTGCCCGGTTCGCGCTTGCTGGCAGCCACCAGTTCGCCATTCACCACCAGCAGGCGATGGTCGTGCCCGGTGATGAAGCTCTCCACGATCACGCTGCGCGAGATCTCCTGCGCCCGCGCGAAGCCGGCCCGCACATCGTCGGGCGTCATGAGCGCCACCGAGACACCGCGGCCATGATTGCCGTTGTACGGCTTGGTGACCACCGGGTAGCCGATGCGCTCGGCGGCCGCCACGGCCCGCTCGGCAGTCTGCACCAGGCGCTGCTTGGGCACCGGCAAGCCGAGGTTCGCAAGAATGCGGTTGGTCTCCTCCTTGTCGGAGGCCAGCTCCACCGCAATGTGTGACGTGCGGCCGGTGATGGTGGCCTGGATGCGCTGCTGCCGGCAGCCGTAGCCGAGCTGGATGAGGCTCTGCTCGTTGAGTCGGAGCCACGGAATGTTGCGGTCCTCGGCGGCCTTCACGAGGCTCGCGGTGCTCGGCCCCAGGGCGCGGCGTTGCGCATAGCGAATAAACGCATCGCGGCGCTCGGCCAGATCGAAGGCCGGATCGAAATCCGGCGCCCGCAGCTCGGCCGGCAGCAGCGACTGCAGTACATCGACCGCCACGTCGGCGGCCTCGAGCCCCACGTCTTCCTGCTCGTACTCGAACACCACGTCGTACACACCGGGCTGCGTGGTTTCGCGCGTCTTGCCGAACGTGACATGAGCGCCAGCGACGTTCTGCAGCTCGATGGCCACGTGCTCGAGTACATGCCCGAGCCAGGTGCCTTCGTCTTCCGTCATGCGGCGGATGAAGCCACCGGGCTCGCCGTACGAGCAGCCGTGCTCGTGCAGACCGGGGAGCGCCGCGAGCAGCGCCTGCACGAACCCGTCACCGAGGCGGCGCGTGGGCCACGCCTCCAGCGCCCCGAGATCGAGTATGAGGCGGATGACCGGAAAGTGTGCGTAGTGGCTGGGCCCCACATACACGGAGCGATCGAGGATGCGCATGACCGGGCTAGCGATACGTGAGCGGCACCGCGTGCGCGGCGGGAGTGACGACGCGCGAGTGCAGGTTGAACGTGGAGCCGGTGCCGAGCACGTGCACCTGCACCCCCACGAAGTCGATGGTCTCGCCGGGCGCAGCCTCGGCCACGGCGCAGTACTGCACCTGCGAGGGATCGACGATCGTGACGGCCCCGGTGCCCAGGATCTCGGCGGTTTCGTCTGGACCGATGAAGGCCGCCGTGTCCTCATCCACGCCGAAGCCGACGCAGAACGGATTGTAGGCGAGCGCCGTGAGCAGCCGCCCAAGCCGGTCGCGCTGCCGGAAGTGCTGGTCGACGATGATGCGGTTGGTGAGCCCGAGCCCTGCGCACAGGTTCACCATGCCCACCCGCGGCGTGGCGCCCTCGCTGCCTGAGGCGATCATGTGCTCGCTGAGATACGCGGCACCGGCGCTGGTGCCGGCGATGTGCATGCCCTCGGCGTGGCGCACCCGCAACAGCTTGGCCACCGGCGTGCCGCCAAGGATGCTCGAGAGCTTGAGCTGATTGCCCCCGGTGAGAAACACGCCGGTGGCGGTGCCGAGCCACTCCAACCAGTCGGCATCATCGCAGTCGGTGCGGCGTTCAAAGTTGAGCGCCTTGACGGTGCGCACCCCATGGCGCTGGAACTCGCGCTCGTAGTAGGTGCCCATGTCCGGTTCGCTCGAGGCAGTGGGAATGACCGCGATGCGCGCCGCGCTGCCGCCCGACAGGTCGATGAACCGCTCGAGGATGGCGGGGGTGCACAACTTGCCGCCGATGGGAATGATCCAGCCACGCATGCGGGTGTGAGGCCGAGGGTCACGGGAAACCGCCTGCCGACGGCGCGAACGCCGGGCGAGTACGGGGAAGCTAACCGCCAACGCGATGATCGGGTAACGTTGGGGATGCTTCGACTCCTGCGAAATGCGACCGTGTTTGCCCCCGAGCCCCGCGGGGTGTGTGACGTGCTGGTGGCTGGCGAGCGCGTGGCGTGGCTGGGGCCACGTTTGGACGCGCTCCCGGCGGCGCTGGCGGTCGAGGTGACCGACCTGGAAGGGCGCACCGTGATTCCGGGGCTGGTGGACGGGCACGCACATCTCACCGGCGGCGGCGGCGAGGCGGGACCGCACACGCGGGTGCCGGCGCCGCCGCTGTCGCGCTACACGCTGGCCGGCGTGACCACGGCGGTGGGGGTGCTGGGCACCGACGACGTCACCCGCACCACGGCCGAACTAGTGGTGACGGCGCGCGGACTGATCGCCGAGGGGTTGTCTGCCTGGTGCCACACCGGTGGCTATCACTTGCCACCGGCCACGCTCACGGGCAGCGTACGCGGCGACATCGTGCATATCGATCGCATCATCGGGGTGGGTGAGGTGGCCGTGAGCGACCATCGCTCGAGTCAGCCGACACTCGACGAACTGCTGCGCGTGGCCGCCGATGCGCACGTGGGCGGACTCATGACGGGCAAGGCCGGCATCCTGCACCTGCATCTGGGCGATGGCGCGCGTGGCCTGTCGCTGGTGCGCGAGGCGCTCGATCGCTCGGAGCTGCCGCCGCGGGTGTTCAACCCCACCCATGTGAACCGGCGCCGGCCGCTGTTCGAGGAGGCGCTGGAGCTGGCGCGTCGCGGCTGCGTGGTGGATATCACCGCCTTCGACGTGGCCGAGGATGAGGACGCGTGGAGTGCGGCCGACGCGTTGGCGCGCTACCTCGTGTCGGGGGCACCGGCTGCGCATGTCACCGTGAGCAGCGACGGCGGCGGCTGCCTGCCCACCTTCGACGCCGACGGCCGGGTGACGCACATGGGGGTGGGCGATGCAGGGTCGCTGCTGGCCACGGTGCGTACGCTCATCGCGCGTGGGCTGCCGCTGGAAGCCGTGCTGCCCGCCTTCACGAGCAACGCGGCCGACCTGTTGCGGCTGCCGGGCAAGGGGCGCCTCACCGTCGGCGCCGACGCCGATCTGGTGGTGCTCGACGACACGCTCCACGTGACCGAGGTGATGGCGCGCGGCGCGTGGCAGGTACGGCGCGGGGCCGCGGTGCGGCGGGGCACGTTCGAGTAACGGCAGGTTCCCGTAACGGCGGCACGGCCAACTACGGCACGGATAACGGCGGCACCGATCACGGCGGCACCGATCACGGCGGCACCGATCACGGCGTCATGAAGTACGGCGTGATCGGGACCGCGGTTCCGCGGGTCCCCGCTTACCCATGACGCGGTGATCGGTGCCGTCGTGGACTGCTACCGCCGTTACGGCGGTACGGCGGTACGCCGTGACGCCGTCCGCCGTTCAGTGCTTCATGCCCGTGTTGCATCCCTCTTCGAGCACTTCGAAGGCGTCGTGCAGCGCCTTCATGGCGGCCTTGAGCGCCGCGTCATCGGCCTTGGCGGCCACGAGCGTTTGCACCTTCTCGGTCTCGGCCGTCAACCCCGCCTGCGCCTTGGCCAGCTCGGGCTTCTGACACCCGGTCGGTGCCTTGGACGCGCCCACGGCCTTCGCCGCCGTCACCATCTCGCCGATCTTTGCGCGCGTCGCCGAGAGGTCGTTCTTGTCCTTGGCCGGATGCCAGGTGGCCATCATGAGCATGTGATAGGCGTCGAGCTCCTTCCACGCCTCGGCCTTGGCAGACTTGTCGTGCTGCATCTGCTTCATGTGCTCGGCGTGCATGGCTGCGTGATCGTCCTTCTTGACGGGCGGCTGGGTGGCGCCGGTCGCCTGGGCTGACAGCGGCGCGGCGGCGACGGCGGCAAGGGCGAGGCTCAGCGGCAGGAGGCGCGACGAGCGCATCTTCATGGGGAATGCTCCGTGATCGGGTCGGGGGACCAGTCGGCAAGACGTTGCCGGACCGGACCAGCACGACGATGGGCGTAACTTCGCCCGACCGGGCTGGCGGGACAATCATTTGCCCAACGCCCCACCGGGCCGCATCGTAGACGCACGGTACCCCTCGCCCCGCCCCCGGTGCCGGGGTGTCCGATGGCCCCCTCGGGCCGTCCCCGCGTCCTCTCCACCCGTCCCCCGCATGACCCGTCTGCGTCACGCCACCCGGCTGACCGCCGCCCTGCTGTTCGCGGCCGTCGCCCCGCCTGCGCTCAAGGCCCAACCGCGCACCACGCCGGAGCAGTTCTTCGGCCACCGCATCGGTGCCGACTACGAGCTCCCCAACTACACGAAGCTGCACCAGTGGTTTGCCACGGTAGCCAAGGAAAGTGACCGCGTGTCGCTCGATACCATTGGGCTCACCGAGGAGGGGCGGCCGCAGATCATGGCCATCGTCACCAGCCCCGAGAACCACCGGAAGCTCGCCCGCTACAAGGAGATCGCCACCAGGCTGGCCAAGGCCGAGGGCGTCGATTCCGCCGCCGCGGCCGCGATGGCGAAAGAAGGCAAGGTCATCTTCTGGATCGACGGTGGCCTGCACGCCACCGAAGTGCTTGGCGCGCAGCAACTCATGGAGACGCTCTGGCAGCTCTCCAGCCGCACCGATGACGAAACGCTCCGCATCCTGAACGACGTGGTCATCCTCATGACGCACGCCAATCCGGACGGCATGGAGCTCGTCACCAACTGGTACATGAAGGAGAGCGACAAGCTCAAGCGCACCACGGCCACCATTCCGCGCCTGTACGAGAAGTACGCCGGCCACGACAACAACCGTGACTCGTACATGAATGCGCTGGCCGAAACGCGCAACATGTCCTCGCAGCTGTTCATCGAGTGGCACCCGCAGATCATGTACAACCACCACCAAACCGGCCCCACCGGCACGGTGATGGCCGCACCGCCGTACCGGGACCCGGCCAACTTCTGGTTCCACCCGGCCATGATCACCGGGCTCGATCTCGTGGGCGCGGCACTCAACCATCGCTTCGTGCTCGAGCACAAGCCGGGACTCACCTTCCGCGCCGGCTCGAACTACAGCACCTGGTGGAACGGCGGCCTGCGCACCACGGGCTACTACCACAACCAGATCGGCATTCTCACCGAAACGATCGGCAGCCCGACGCCCATGCGCATTGCGCTGGTGCCCGAGCGGCAGGTGCGTTCGGCGGGGCTGCCCATGCCCATCGAACCGCAGGAGTGGAAGCTCCGGCAGTCCATCGACTACTCGGTGAGCGCCAATTACGCCTTCCTGGACCTGGCCTCGCGCTACCGCGAAACGTTCCTGTTCAACCGCTGGGTCATGGGCATGGACCAGATCAAGGCGGGGCAGAAGGACACCTGGACGATTTCCCCCAAGCGGGTGGCCGCCATGGCGGCGAAGATCCAGGCAGACCGCGGCACGGTGGCGGCGGAGAATCGCGCCGGTGGCCCGCGCGGTGGCGGCATGGCCCCCAACGTGATGAACGCGGTGGCCAACGACCGCTACATGGCGGAGCTCAAGAAGCCGGAGAACCGCGACCCGCGCGCCTATGTGCTGAGCGCCGCCCAAAACGACTTCCCGACAGCCACCAAGTTCATCCGCGCGCTGCAGTACTCGGGCATCGACGTGCACAAGGCCACGGGCGCGTTCAGCGCCAACGGCAAGCAGTTCCCGGCCGGCTCGTGGGTGATCAAGACCGACCAGGCGTTCCGCTCGCATGTGCTCGACATGTTCGAG
>JAJTGR010000054.1 GCA_021299375.1 Gemmatimonadota bacterium | reverse complement strand
GGGTGCCCGGCGAGCGCCGCGCCCCGATTGACGCAAGGAGCGTGTTCGAGTATTCCTACAGGCTGAGGTGAATCCGCAGGACAGGTGGCCGAGTGGTTGAAGGCACCGGTCTCGAAAACCGGCATACCGGCAACGGTATCGTGAGTTCGAATCTCACCCTGTCCGCTGTCTGCAGGTGCAGTGACATTGCCGTACCGAGTCTCGCGCCGCCGTGGCTTGCCGCGGCGGCGCGTTGCTTGTCCCGGATGGGTGGCCGAGTGGTTTAAGGCGCACGCCTGGAAAGCGTGTTGGCGCGAAAGCGTCTCGGGGGTTCGAATCCCCCCTCATCCGCTGGCCCCGCCGCAGCGTCCCCGCTGTGGCGGGGCCTTTCGCGTCGCGCATGTCGAGCCGGCGAAACCCGTCTCAGGAAATTCCGTATGCTGGGAAACCGGTGCAGTTGACTCCAGGTGGAGCGATTCCCTCAAACGGAGCGGTTTGTCATGATGGCATCAGTTGCATCCATTCGTTTGCCCCGCTGCAGGGTCGCGGTGATTGCGTTCCTGCTCGCTCTCGGTGCCTCGCCGTCGACACTGTTGGCACAGGACCAGACGCTCATCCGGCCGGGGACCAGGCAGTTCGGTGGGTTCGGTGGCCCGATGGCGCGCGTCACCACGGTCGCCGGTGAGACCATGGTCATGGGTGGCGCCGGTGGTGCGTTCCTCATCGACCGGCGATTCGCCATCGGCGGTGCCGGGTTCGCCGGCACGCGGGCGGTGGACGTCGTGTTCGACGGTACCCGTCGGCGCGGCGAAATGGACGTCGGCTACGGCGGTGTGACCTTCGAGTTCATCACGCGCCCCTCACGACTCGTGCATGCCACGTTCGGCGCGCTGCTCGGCGGCGGCTCGGTGTCGGCCTACCCCGACGCCATGCGTCCGCGCGACCGGAACGACGCGGATGACACCTTCGGCGTCGTCGAGCCCCAGGTCGCCTTGGAGCTGAACGTGACCCAATGGTTCCGTGTGGGAGCAGCCGCCGGCTATCGCGCGGCGTTCGGCAGCGATACCGACCGGCTTGCCGACAACCGGCTCAGTGGCGCCAGCGGCACCCTGGTGTTTCGCTTCGGGAGGTTCTGAAGGGCGTGTCTCACGGCCCCGGGCGGTGCGGATCGCTCCCGGGCCCACGCTCGGGCTTCTCCCCGCGACATCGTCGGCGGCCAGCGCCTCTGCTCGAACAGCACCGCCGCCATCCGCCGCCGCGTCTCGCGTACCAGCGCCGCGTCGTCCGGGTACGGCAGTGCCGCCACCAGCGCCGCCTCGGCGTCTGCGCCGTGGCAGGGGGGCTAGCGTGCAGTCACCGCCTGCTCGGCTGCACACACTTCGCGGCCGCCGCGTGCCGTACCCGCTCCCGTCCCGCCGCAGCGGCACGGAGACCTCCGCCTGGATTCGCCACCCGCCGTCCACCCGCCGTCACGGCGCCTGATGGGTGCCGGCAAGGCGCACCTCGCCGTCCGGCTCGGTCCGCGTGCCCACCCAGTCGCCCCGTTCACTCGCCACGCCCCAGGCCTCGCACACCGCGATCCGCTTGGGGGTGCGCACCCGCTTCGGGTCCGGGCGGCGCGCAACGGTCTCCGCCATCGGGCGGGCGTTCCCGTCAGCCCCGGCTGTTCGCGCGCTGATGGACGACACCACACGCCCATCCCGCAGTTCCTCCCGCGCGACCTCGGCAGTGCCGGGCTGTGCGGTCGCCGCGTTTGAGCAGGCGCGCACCTCCCGAATGCGCACGGCGTCGGCGCTCTGGGCGCTCGCGAGGGTGGGGGACAGGCACAGTCCGCTCACGACGTTAATGACAAGCCGCCAGAGGTGGGGAGTCTTTGTGCGCGCCTGACCCACGGTGCCCGATCGCGCCGCGGCGGCACGCGGTCGCCCGCGCGAACGCCTTACGCGCCTGCGATCTGCTGCGCCCACCATGCAAACCACGGCGCATCGGCAATGACGCCCGTGAGCAGTGCCACTGCCAGCATGGCCCCGAGCACCAGCGGATGCACCACGTCGCGCACGCCCGCTCGCCGATCCGCCACGATCAACGCCACCAGCAGCAGCGCCGCCGTGCCAAGGGCAAGGTGCGACCCGCGCATGGGGTCGATGGCGAACAGGCGCATGTACAGGCGCCCGAGCCCTGCCGGCAGCGCCAGCAACCCGGTTGCGGCCAGCGCGCGGGCGTGCACGGCCGGGGTGCGCACGAACGCGATCGCCACCGCGAAGAGCACCATGAACAGCGCCAGCAGCAGGCAGTCCATCGCCAGCAGCCGCAGGCCGATCGGCCGAAACCCCGCAGTGGCCAAGGCGCCCGACGCGAGTGAGGCCAGCATCGGCAGGGCCGTGGCCACCAGGCCAACGGCGAACAGCACGCCGGCCACCGCCAGCAGCCGATGCGCCTCGCGCCGGCGCTGCTCGGCGAGCCAGGCCTGCCCCACAAGCGTTGTCGACCAGCCGAGGGCCGTGATGCCGTGCAGCGCATGCGCCCAGTCGATGGGGGTGGTGGTGCGCGTCGACGACGGCTGAAAGCCGATCACCGTGATCACGACGATCGCGGCGAGCCACTGCGGCGCACTCACGGGCACGGTCGCAATCCGAGCGCCCTGCACGCCGCCGCCGGTCACGCCGCGCCAGCCGCCGACAGCGGCGGCCCGAGGGTGGTCAGGCCGTACGTGGCGTCCAGCGACAGCAACTGGTCCATCGTGGGCAGCCCGCCGGCCGGGGTCATGGCCGATATCTCCTTGAAGAAGCCGCAGAACGCCCCGGGGGTGGTCACGATGAGCAGGCGGGCGTCGCGGTCGGTGAAGTTCTGGTAGCGATGCGGTACGCCACGCAGCAGCCCCACCGAACCGCCTTTGCCCACCGTATGGCAGACGCCGTCCACCTCGAACACGAGTTCGCCCTCGAGCACGTAGAAGAACTCGTCCTCCCGCGAGTGCACGTGCAACGGCGGCCCGCTCATCGGCGGCGCCACCAGGTGGAAGACGGCCATCCGCCCCTCGCAGTCCTCCGGTTCGTACTTCACGAGGGTGGCCTCGCCGACCACGTTGAGGGGCGCTTCGGTCCGACCTTCAGCTGCGGCGAGGACGACGGCGGGGGTTGGCATGGTCGGATCTCGGGGAAGGGGGGGAAGGCGTCGGTGCCGGCGCATCCGACGCAGCGATCAGGGCCTGCATCGTGCGGCACGCGGCCGCGGCGGCCGCCCTGGGAGCGAGCTGGCCGCGGTCGCGCAGCATCTGCCAGAACGGGGCGCTGTAGATGGCCACGCAGGCGCCGACCAGTTCATCGGCGACAGGGCGCGAGAGCAGGGCGAGGCGCGCATCCAGCGCCTGCCGGAACGCCGCCCGCCCCTCGGCCGAGCCGGGCACCGCATAGTCAGCCCGCGGTCTGGCGGCGAGAAACGCGCGCGTGAGTGTGGCGTTGCGCTCGAACTGCGCGTACAGGGCGCGCAGGAGCGGCAGGATCTCCGCTTCGCACGTCGGCCAGCGCGTCCCGGTCGTGTCACGGAGGTGGCGCCAGACGGCCGCCACCAGATCGTCCTGGGTGGGGAAGTGCCGATACGCCGTCCGCGCCGCCATCCCGGCATGCGCCGCCACCGCCTCGTGCGAGAACGGCGCCTCCGGTGTGTCGCGCAACAGGGCGAAGGCGCTTTCGACGAGGCGACGCGCCGTCTCGGCGCGCAGGCGCTCACGTTCCGAGGGGCCGGTGGGCTTGGTCATGTCAGTAAACTGACATCACGGCAGCCAACTGGCAACTCCGACCCGCAGGCGCCCCGGCGCGCGCCCCCCGCGGGCTAGAACAGAATCGCCGCCATCCGCCGCCGCGCCTCGCGCACGACGCTGTCGTCGGCGATCGCCTGCAGGACCTCCACCAGCGCCTGACGCGGCGGGCTGTCCTCGCCCTTGTCCTCACGCAACGCGTCGAGCAGCCGGTCGAGTCCTGTGACGACATCGCCCGCCATGATGGCCTCGAGCCCGGCGCCCACCGCGTCGCCGCTCGGTCGCGCGGCCGCCAGCGCCCGCAGCCGCAGTCGGGCCCGCATGCGCACGGCGGCCGGATCGCTGTACACCGCCGCCGGCAGCGCTTCCAGTGCCACCGCGGCCTCGTCGTCGAGTCCCGCGTCGGCCAGCGCCACCGCGAGCGCCAGCTGCAGGTCCGTGCGCCCACCGTCTGCCGCCAGCGCCGCCCGAAGCTCCACGACCCGTGTGGCAACGTCGTCGGACCAGATCTCCGTGCCGCCCCCGGCCACCACCCCGTACTGCGTCAGGAAGCTCCGGATCTGTCCCTCGGGCAAGGCGCCGGGGAATCCGCCCGCCACCTTGCCCCCCTTGAACAGCATCACCGTGGGGATCGACCGGATCTGGAACTGCATGGCGAGCGCCTGCTCGCGGTCGGTGTCCACTTTGGCGAGTACGAAGGCGCCGCCGTACTCCTCGGCCAGCCTTTCCAGAATGGGCCCCAGCGCCCGACAGGGTCCACACCAGGTGGCCCAGAAGTCCACCAGGACGGGGAGGTCCCGGGAGCGCTCGACCACCGCCGTGGTGAAGCTGGCGGTGGTGATGTCTTGGATGAATGCGGACTTGGCCATCGAGAGGGAGACGTTGGATCTTCGCCGCGCAAGGTACCGGATTCCTGCCCGTGATACAGCACGGGCGGCACTTTGGGGGTAACGTACAACATGTCCCGCCTTCCATGTTCCACGTCGGTCCTTGCCAGCGTCGCCGCCGTGGTCGGCTTCGCGGGCCCCGCTCTCGCGCAAGGGCGCCCCGCGCGCGCCGCCGAGATCCCCGCCGCCTACGCGCTCATCCGCGAGGCGGACCTCAAGCGCGACCTCTACGCCATGGCCGGAGATGCCATGCGTGGCCGTGAGGCCGGTACGCCCGATGAATTGCGCGCCTCGGTCTGGGTGGCCGAGCAATTGCGCGCCATCGGCGTCAGGCCGGTGGGCGACGACGGGTCGTACTTCCAGTGGTTCACCATGGTGCGGACGCGCGTCTCCAGCGTGTCCACGAGCGGTACGCTGGCCGGCCAGCCCCTCGAAGTGTGGAAGGACTTCATCCCCCTCGGCAACGCCGGTGCCGACGTCACGGGCGCGGTGGTGTGGGTGGCCAACAGCGCCGATACCACGATCGATGTGCGTGGAAAGGTGGTGGCCACCCCGCTGGTCGCGCCGAACCCGGCGAGTGTCCGCACCACCACCAACAGCCCCGAGGTGCGCTACGCGCAGGCGGCGGTGACTGCGACGCAGCAGCGCTTTGCGCGACGCGGGGCGGCGGCGCTGCTCATCGTGGCCGACAACACGGCCGACGGGGCCTTCGATCCGCTGGCGATCCTGCGGGCACGGGGCACCTACGACGTGGACCGCGCCGCTCGACGCTTTGCCAACCAGCCTACGCGCGCGGAACTGCCCGTGCCGGCGCGCCAGGCCGGGACGCCGGCGTTCCTGCTGCGTGGCGTCATGGCCGCCCGCCTGCAGCAGACGCCGACTACCGAGCTGCACGTGCGCCTCGAACGCTTCGAGACCCCGTCCACCAACATCGTGGGCCTCCTCCGCGGTACCGACCCAGTCCTGCGCAACGAGTACGTGCTCTACAGCTCGCACCAGGATCATGACGGGGTGCGCTACGTTATCGGCGGTGACTCGGTCTGGGCCGGCGCCGACGACAATGGCACCGGCAGCGTCGCCCTCCTCGCGGCCGCACGAGCCTTCGCCAAGCAGCCCGGCAAGCGGTCCGTGCTGTTCGTGTATCATGGTGCGGAGGAACGCGGGCTGCTGGGGTCGCGCTGGCATGCCGCCCACCCGGTCGTGCCCTTGGCGCAGATCGTGGCCGTACTCAACGGCGAAATGATGGGCCGCAATCACCCCGACTCCGCAAGCCTGCTCGGCATCCAGCCGCCGCACCGCAACTCCGCGGAACTCGTGGCCATGGCGCTGCGCGCCAACGCCCTCACCGGGAAGTTCGTCCTCGACTCCCTCTGGGACCGCCCGACGCATCCCGAGGGCTGGTACTTCCGCAGCGATCACGTCCCGTACGCACGCCTCAACGTACCGTCGGTGATGTACACCACCAACTTGCACGACGACTACCACACCCCGCGGGACAAGCCGGAGCGCATCGATTACCCCAAGCTCACGCGAATGACGCAGTGGATGTACCTCACCGGCTGGTTCGTCGCGAACGCTCCGAAGCGCCCCGGAATCGACCCGGGCTTCAAGCTGGAACGGTGATTGCGCCGGCCCCGGCGACGGTCCATTTTCCAGCCAACCCATCGCGCGCCGGCGTCGTCGGCGCGATATCACCACGGAGGAGAAGCGATGCAGCATCTCGTGCGCCGCATGCTGGTTCCTGTGCTCGCTGTGTCGGCCCTGACGCTTTCGGCGAGCGCGGCTGGCGCGTTCAGCGGCCAGCCCAAGCCCCAGATTACCGCCGAGGCCGAGCGAAGCCCGCAGGGAGCAAAGCTCACGATCAAGGGCAAGAACTGGCCCGCCGGTGCCCGTGTGAAGCTCACCGGTACGCGCGCCCCGGCCGCCAACGGCACGCAGGACTTCGGCATGGCCGATGCCAGCGACAAGGGTGAGTTCACGCACCGCAAGACCGTCTTGTGCACCACCAATCGCGCCGATGATGGCGAGAGCACACCCGTCACCATCACGGCCGCCGATTCGGCGACCGGGGTGAAGGCCACCGCCCGCGTCGACGGCGGTTCCTGGGTCTGTCAGTAACGCGTGCGCCCCACCGCCTCGCGGCGGGGTCTCCAGATCGCGGTGTCATCCGACAGGGTGGCACCGCGTTCGCTTGCCGGGGGTCCGTTCACAGGAGCCACTGTCGATGTTCGTGATCTTCGTCGCGCCATTCTTTTCCCCCGCGGCCTCGCAGATGATCGAGGCCATTCTTGGCCTCCCCGATGTGCAGCTCGGCGTGGTTGCCCAGCAGCCGCGCGAGCAACTCCCGCCGTCGCTGGCCTCGCGGCTCGCGGCGCACTGGCAGATCGATGACGTCACCAAGAGCGAGCAGCTCGAGTGGGCGGTCCGGTCGCTGCAATTCGCACACGGTCCAGCCGCCCGCTGCTTTGGCGCGTATGAACAGGCCCAACTGCCGCTGGCCCTTGTCCGCGAGCGCCTCGCTATCCCGGGCCTCCCCAGCGCTGCAGCGCTGAACTTCCGGGACAAGGCCCGGATGAAGAATGTGCTCCGTGCCGCCGGTGTCCCGGTCGCGCGTCACCAACTGCTCACGTCGGTGGCGGACGCCCGTCGCTTTGTGGCGCAGGTGGGCTTCCCCATCGTCGTCAAGCCGCCGGCCGGTGCCGGCGCGCGCGCCACCGAGCGAGTGCGCGATGTCGCCGCGCTCGAGGCCATGCTGGCGCGCTACGCACCGTCGCCCGCCGATCCGATGCTCGCGGAGGAGTTCCTGCGCGGTACGGAGCACTCGCTGGAGACCGTCTCGATCAATGGGCGCCCGGTGTGGCACTCATTGACCCGCTATGCGCCCACGCCGCTCGAGGTGCTCGAGAATCCGTGGATTCAATGGACCGTCTTGCTGCCGCGCGAAATCGACGATGCCCGCTACGACGACATCCGCACGATCGGGGATCGCGCACTGCGGGCGCTCGGCATGACCACGGGCGTGTCTCACTGCGAATGGTTCCGCCGCCCCGACGGCTCGGTCGCGATCAGCGAAATCGCCGCCCGTCCCCCCGGTGCCAACATGACCACGATGATCTCGCGTGCCCATGATGTCGACTTCGTGCAGGCGTGGGTGCGCCTCATGATCGACGGGACGTTCACGGTGCCGGAGCGTCGCTTCGCCGTGGGTACGGCCTATCTCCGCGGGCAAGGGCAGGGGCGCGTCGTGGGCCTCGATGGTCTCGACGCGATACAGCGCGACTTCGGTGCCATCATCTGCGACAGCCGCCTGCCGCAACCCGGCCAGGTACCCACCGGGAGCTACGAGGGCGAGGGGTTCATCATCGTCCGCCATCCCGAGACGGCAGTGGTGCAAAATGCGCTGGAGCGTATCGTATCCACCGTGCGCGTCCGCCTCGGTTAGTCCAACCCCGAGCCGAGACGTCTTCCTTCCTCCCCTGACGTCGCGCCGCCGAGTCTGGCGCGGCGCGTGGAATCCGCTGACATGTCCAAGACGGTCCTGATGATCACGCCGGGATATCCCGGCGAAATGCCGCTCTTCACGCGTGGCCTCTCCGAGCAGGGCGCAACGGTCCTCGGGATCGCCAATGGTCCGGCGCACGACCTGCCCGAGCTCGCCCGCCGGCATTTGAGCGACTACCTGCAGGTCCCTGACCTGTTCTCGCACACCGAGACGGCCATTGCGCAGATCCAGCGGTGGCTCGGCAGCCGGACCCTCGATCGCGTCTGTTGTCTCTGGGAGCCGGGCGTCGAAGTGGCGGCGCAGATCCGCGAAGCGCTTGGCGTGCCGGGGCAATCGTACGAGCAGGCGCTCAAGTTCCGGAACAAGGATCTCATGAAGCAGGCGCTGGCCGAGGGAGGTGTGCGCGTACCCTTTCACGCCGTGGCGAGCACCGCTGCCGAGGTGTGGGCGGCCGCCGAGCGGGTCGGCTATCCGCTCATCATCAAGCCCATCTCGGGCGCCGGCTCCATGGACACCTTCCGCTGCGATGACGCCAAGGACGTGGCCGCCGCGATCGCCCAGCTCGGCCACGTCGCTGTGGTGGACGTCGAGGAGTTCATCGACGGGGAAGAGTTCACCTACGACACGATCTGCGCCGGCGGGGACATCACGTACTTCCACGTCGGCCACTATCGGCCGCGGCCGCTCATCGCCCGTACCAACGAGTGGATCTCGCCGCAGACGCTGAGCTACCGTCACGTCGACGACCCATGGGTGACCGGCGGCATCGCCCTCGGCGAACAGGTCATCAAGGTCCTCGGCTACGACACGGGCTTCACCCACATGGAGTGGTATCGCAAGGCGGATGGCGAGGTGGTCTTCGGGGAGATCGGCGCCCGGCCTCCAGGCGCACGCACGGTGGACCTCATGAATTTCGCCAGCGATGTCGACCTGTTCGCCGGCTGGGCCGAGGCGGAGCTGCATGGCACCTTCTCCCTGAAGGTGGAGCGGAAATACAACGCCGCCTGCATCACGAAGCGGGCACACGGCCAGGGGCGCATCCAGCGTATCGAGGGGCTTGACCGTATCCGGGCTCGCTGCGGCGACGCCATCTGCGCCATCGACCTGCTCCCCGTTGGGGCCCACCGACGCGACTGGAAGGCCACCCTACTGTCGGACGGCTATGTGACGCTGCGGCACCCCGATTGGCAGACCACCAAGGATCTTGCCGACTTCGTGGGCACCGACCTGCACCTGTACGCCGGCTGACCCGGCACCACGCCAGCGAGGCGTGTCGGGTAGCGTCGCGGTGGGAAGGTGTGGCGCCGCTGCCGCACGCGCGGTGGTATTGGCGCAACGGAACGCGCCATCGACCGTGGCGTCGCAGAGAGGGGCGCAGGGCGGTCGACCATCGGTGGGGGCGGCACACACCTTGCTCAAATAGGGGGGAGCGGCCCGCCGGAGGGCGGTGCCGCAGGACCCCCGAGCCGGTACCCGTCCCATGTCCAGGATTCTTGAAGAGCCGCCCGTCGACCCCATCCGCGGCTATTTCTCCCAGATGTGCGTGATGCTCACGGGGATCGCCTCCGGCGTCGTCGAGGCGCCCGCGGACGAGGTCCGCTCGCCATCCTGGCAGATGGGACGGCGCGACGGTTACCACGTGGTGGTCGCGCACCTCGCCGCGAGCGGTTCGTTGAGGGACGCGGCTGACAAGTGTCTCGCCTTTGGCCGTGGGGTCGAGGAGCGCGCCGAGGCGCACCCCTATGGCCCGGAATGGTCGCAGGGCTTCGCCAAGGCGACCATGGAAGCCGCAGCCGACATCGCCATGTACGCCGCGACCGCGACGGTTCCGCCTGTAGACAAGGCGCGCCTGCGGGCCGCCCGCACGGCCGCCCGGCACCTTTCGCCACTGCAGAGCCTCTACACACCGCGGCCGGCGGCCACCGACGCGCCCCGCACCCGTCGCGAGTGGTGATGACCGGCGCCGGGGCGGCAGGCCGGCGGATGCGTTCGCGGTGACCCGACCGCCGTCGGCACTTGGGCCGGCGGCGGTTATGTTGTGCTCATGAATCCGAAGACCACGACGGTCCTCGACGCGCGGGCGCTCGATCGCACGCTCCGTCGCATGGCCGACCAGATCGTCGAACTCAACGCCGGCACGGACAACCTCGTGCTGGTCGGCATCCAGCGCCGCGGCGTGCAACTCGCCGAGCGCATCGGGCGCATCATCAAGGCGCAGGAGGGCGTTGCGGTGGCGGGGGGCGCCCTCGACATCACGCTCTATCGCGACGACCTCCAGACGGTGGGGCCGCGTCCGGTCGTCGGCGCCACGACGCTCCCATGGACGCTCGATGACCAACGCGTCGTCATTGTCGATGACGTGCTGTACACCGGACGCACCATACGGGCGGCGCTCGACGAGCTGGCAGACTTCGGGCGTCCTGCCCGCATCGCCCTTGCTGTACTCATCGACCGGGGCGGACGCGAGCTCCCCATCCATGCCGATGTCGTCGGTCGGCGGGTCGATGTTGCCGCGGGCCAGCGGGTGGACGTGTTCGTCGAGGAACTCGATGGGCGTGACGAGGTGGTGATCGCCGACCGCGACGGGGAGAGCTGACCGCATGGCTGGCCCCCTTGGCAAGGACCTCCTGGGCCTCGCACCGCTTTCCGCGGACCAGTTGCGCCTGCTGCTCGATACAGCCGTCCCGTTCCGCGAGATCTCCGAACGCACGATCAAGAAGGTGCCGACGCTACGCGGCGCCACGATCGTGAACCTCTTCTTCGAGGCATCGACGCGCACCCGCATTTCGTTCGAGTTCGCCGAGAAGCGCCTCAGTGCCGACACGGTCAATGTCGCCGTCGCGGGCTCCAGCGTGTCGAAGGGCGAGACGCTTGTCGACACCGCTCGCAATCTCGAGGCGATGAAGATCGACATGGTCGTCATCCGCCACTCGGCCTCCGGCGCCGCACGGTTCCTCGCCGAACGCATCGAGTCGAACGTCATCAATGCCGGCGACGGCACCAACGAGCACCCCACGCAGGGCCTGCTGGACATCCTCACGCTGCGCGATCGCTTTGGCGACTTGGCCGGCAGGCGCGTCTGCATCGTGGGCGACGTGCTGCACTCGCGCGTGGCCCGGTCCAACATCTGGGGACTCACCAAGCTCGGCGCCGACGTGGCCGTGTGCGGTCCCCGGTCGCTGCTGCCCAACGCCATCGAGCAGATGGGCGTGACGGTGTTCAATCGCATCGAGGACGCGATCGAGTGGGCCGATGCGCTCAACATCCTGCGGCTCCAGCTCGAGCGCATGCAGGCCGGCTACATCCCGTCGTTGCGCGAATACAATCGCGTATTCGGCGTCACCAGCGCGCGGCTCGAGAAGGCGTCGCGAGATCTCCTCATATTGCACCCCGGCCCGATGAATCGCGGCGTGGAAATCGACAGTGACGTGGCCGATGGCCCGCACTCGGTGATCCTCGACCAGGTCACGAACGGTGTGGCCGTCCGCATGGCGGTGCTCTACCTGCTTGCCGGTGGCAAGCCCGAACTGGCCGAAGCGGCCAAGAAAGGAAACGCGTAAATGGCGCACCCGATCGGAACGCGCGACCTGCTCATCAAGGGCGGGCGCATCATCGATCCTTCGCAGGGGCTCGACGCCGTGGGCGACGTGCTGCTGCGCAACGGGGTGGTGGAGGCCTGTGGCGGGACCCTCGGGAGGCCTGACGGCGCCGAGGTCGTCGACGCGACGGGCCTCGTGGTGGCCCCGGGTTTCATCGATGTGCACATCCATCTGCGCGAGCCCGGTCGGGAAGATGTGGAGACCATCGCCACCGGCGCCCACAGCGCCGTGGCCGGCGGGTTCACCGGAGTGTGCGCCATGCCCAACACCAAACCGGTCACCGACAATCAGGCCGTCGTCGGCTTCGTGAAGCGGCAGGGCGAAGCGGCAGGCTTTGCGCGCGTGTATCCCTACGGCGCCATCTCCGTGGGGCAGAAGGGCGAGACCCTCGCGGAAATCGCCGAGATGGTCGGCGCCGGGGCCGTGGCCTTCAGCGACGACGGCAAGCCCGTCGAGAGCGCGCAGCTGATGCGGACCGCGCTCGAGTACGCCCGCGCCTTCAACGTGCCCATCGCCGAGCACTGCGAGGACATGACGCTGGCCCGCGGCGGCAGCATGAACGAGGGCATCATGAGTGCGAAGCTCGGCCTCAAGGGCATTCCCGCCGAGGCCGAGGAGATCTACGTCATTCGCGACATCCTGCTCGCCAAGCGTACCGGTGGACACATCCACCTCTGCCATCTCAGCACCAAGGGCTCGGTGGAACTCGTGCGCTGGGGCAAGGAGCGCGGCATCAACGTCACCGCCGAGGTGTGCTCGCACCACATCTCGCTGACCGAAGAGGCGGTGGACGGCTACAACACCAATGCCAAGATGAATCCGCCGCTGCGTACGGCGGAGGATGTCGATGCCCTGCAGCAGGGCGTCGCCGACGGAACGATCGATCTGCTCGTCACCGATCATGCGCCGCATCATTACGACGAAAAGGAGCGCGAGTTCGCCGATGCGCCAAACGGGATCGTGGGGCTCGAAACGGCGCTTGGTGTGAACACCACCTATCTGCTGCACCGTGGCATCCTCACGCTGTCCCAGTTGGTCGATGCCATGAGCTGCAAGCCGGCGAAGGTCTTCCACCTGCCTGGCGGCACACTCGCTCGCGGCAGCCTCGCCGATGTGACGCTGTTCGATCCGTCGCGGCAGTGGACCTGCGATCCGCGGCAGTTCAAGTCGAAGGGGCGCAACACGCCCTACGGCGGGCACCGCTTCACGGGGCAGGCTCGCATCACCATCGTCGGGGGGCGCGTCGTCTATCGCGCCGACTGACGCGCACCCGCCACGGGTGATGATTGCGGCCTGGTGGCTCCTGTTCGGCGTCCGGGCTGGGTGATGGTGACGGCCATCACGCCGACTCGCGTGACGTCCGGCGTCGCCCATCGTCGGCATCCGGCGAGGCTTCGTGTCGAGGTGTCGCGAAGGGTCTCCCAGCGGACCCATGTTCCCAGGAGGGAGGATGTGCGTGGACCAAGGTACCGGCCTGGCGCTCGACCCCGTGTTGACCGCCGCCCTCGTGCGAATGGAGAGTGTGGAACAGGCGGCGCGCATCGTCGCCGTCGCGGGCTTGCAGCGCGGATCGCAGGGGCTCCTGCGCAGCGATGCGGAGGCGCTTGCTTCGCTGCGCCGGGCGCATGAGTTTCCCCGGGAGTCCATTCCTCGCCCCTCATGACGGAGCCGGATGTCGTGTCGATTCAGGAAGTGCGGGAGCTCGTCGCCGAGCGCCTGAAGTACGATGATTGGCTGGAAGCGCTCGAGGCGCGGCGGGCCGACACACCGGCCCGCGTGTTCGATCGGGTGTACGCAGACTACGTGGGCCGTCGCACGGGCGTGTTGGAGCGCCTGCACGGGTACATCGCTCCGCTCTCCGGCTTCGCGCAGGAACTCGACCGGCGGCTGGAGAACCTCGAAGGGCGGCTGACCACTCTTGCGGACGAACGCGCTGAGGCCCTGCTGCGGACGGCCGTCGGTGAGTTCGACCAGGCCCGGTGGGAAGCCGTGTGCGAGCAGGTCGAGGCACAGATCGCGGCGCTTGGCGGCCAACGCGAAGTGCTGCAGACCGAAGTCGATGAAGTCCGGGCCTTGCTGGCCAGCGCTCGGGCCGAGCCGGGCGCCGCCGCGACGGTGACGACCAGGCCGGCCACCGAGCCGGCTACCGAGCCGGCTACCGAGCCGGCGGCAAGCCATGCCCCGTCCCAAGCGGCCGAGTCGATATCGGTGCCGAGGCCCCCGGCGGTTGTCGACGATGAGCTGCTCGACCTGACGGTCGGACAGTCCAACCCGGCCATTCCGGCGCCGGAAGCGATGCCATCCTCCGAGGTGACGCCGAATGAGCGGGGGAGCGCGTACGATCCCGACATGCTGCCGGCGTCGTACCGCGACGCGGTCACGATACACGTGGTCGCCGAGGTCGACTCGGCCACCGTGATCGAGCATCCCGAACTCGACGATACACCGGCGGTGTTCGACGGACGGCCCAGCGAGCCGGATGCCGAGCTCATCCGATCGCTCGAGGGCATCGAGGTCCACGGGGATGAGGCCACGATGCCACAGGATCGTGCAGTCTCGGCGTCCGTCGACGGAGCGCCCTTGGCGACCGCGGCCACCGCTGCGGCGCCGTCGGAAGCTGCTGATCCATTCGATGACCTGGCGTTCCTGCGATCGGTCACCGGGCAGTCGGGCACCCCGGACGTTTCGTCCGTGTCACCGCAGCCGGCTGCCTCGTCCCCGGAGGGAGCGGATCCGCAGAAGTCGCTCCGCTGTACCGAGTGCGGTACGATGAACCTGCCCACCGAGTGGTACTGCGGACGTTGCGGCGGGGAATTGGCCGCCCTCTAGCCGCGGCGGAGGATGCGCACAATCACGAAGGGCCGGACTCCAGCAGAGACCGGCCCTTCGTGCCTACCCATGAGGGCCGCTCAGACGCTCTGCGCGGCCTTGGCGAGCTTGCTCTTCTGCCGGGCGGCCGCGTTCTTGTGGATCAGCCCCTTGCGAGCCGCGCGGTCGAGCAGCGAGGTCGCCGTGAGACGGTCTTCTGCCGCCGCCGCCGCAGACTTGGCCTTTTTCACGGCGGTCCGCAGTGCCGAACGCTGCGCACGATTGCGCACCGCCGCCGCACGGGACTTCCGCAGGTCCTTCTTGGCGGACTGAATATTGGGCACGAAACGCTCCTGAGAACCAGTTGAACGGTGGCCGGAATCCGACCTGGGAAAACCGCCTTGGATACCCCATCCGGTCGGATGCGATCCGGCCACGGCGGAACAGACCTAGAAACCTAGACGCGTCTGGAGCGCGGGTCAAGCGGCGGTGCTGCAGCAGGTTACCCGGCGTCCGTGGATCCGTGGGATCCTGAGGCGCGACCGCAGTGAATGTGGAAAACTTTCGTTGTGGAATACTTTTGACTCTCCCGGAACGGTCGGCTACCTTTCCATTCCGATTTGCTTGCATTCGCGTTTCCGATCAGCTTGGTCGGCCGCTCCGCGTTTGCCTCCATCCGCCCACGCCGCCCGGTGAACTTCGCCCAGCAACTCGCGCTTGTCGGCCCCGTGCTGCTGTTCTCGATGGTCGCCCACGAGTATGCGCACGGGTACGCGGCGTACAGGCAGGGAGACATGACCGCCTACCAGCTGGGTCGGCTGACGTGGAATCCGCTCAAGCACATCGACCCCTTCATGACGGTCCTCCTGCCGGTGTTCCTGGCGTTCGTCGGCGGCCCGATCTTCGGTGGGGCCAAGCCGGTCCCGGTCAATCCGCGCAATTATCGGCACTACAAGCGGGGCGACATCATCGTCTCGCTGGCGGGGGTGGCGACGAACGTGGTCATCGCCGTGCTGTGCCTGCCGCTCATCGTGCTGATTGGCCTGCTCGCGGCGCGGGTGCCGGAGCTGGTCCGTCCGCTTGGGGTTCTCCAGCTGATGCTGGTGCAGGGCATCATCCTCAACCTCACGCTGGCGGCCTTCAACCTCATGCCCATCCCGCCGCTCGACGGCTCGCACGTCTTCAAGTATCTGCTGCCGCCGGCGTGGTCGCTGCGGTACCAGCAGCTCGGGGGTATCGGGCTGCTCCTCCTCTTTGCTGTGCTGTCCTTCGGTCGCCCGCTGGTCACACTCTGGATGTCACCGGCCGTTGCGTTGTTCCGGGTCGCCCAGGGTGTGTTCGCCCCGTATCTGCTGCCCAACCCTTTCGACGCGTGATGCCTGCGTGATCGCTCCCAGTTTCCGTCCAATCGAGGCCGAGACGCCATCGTTCGTCGTCGAGTTGAGCCAGTTCACCGGGCCACTCGACCTCCTGCTGTCGCTCATCCGCGATGAGCAGGTGGACATCTACGATATCCCCATCGCGCGGATCGCCGAGCAGTTTCTGGCGCGCATCAGTACGCTCGGGCTCGACGAGGCGGCCGACTACCTCGAGATGGCGGCACGCCTGCTGCGCATCAAGGCGCAGATGCTGCTGCCGCGGGCCGACGGCGAGGAGGCGTGGGAGGACCCGCGCGCCGAACTCGTGCGCCGCCTGCTCGAGTACCAGCAGATGCGCGAAGTCGTCGACCTGCTCGAGCACCGGGGCGAGTCGCGCCGGCATCAGTTCGCCCGCCGGTTCGTGCCGGTGGCCGCGGACATTGCGCCGATCAACGCGCCGCTGGCGTTGTCGCTCGGTGAACTGCTGGCGGCCGTGGACCGGGTGTTGCGCGTCACCCGGGAGCCCGCGCTGCATGAAGTCGTGCCGCGAGCCCTCGACGTGGCTGGTGCGATGACGACGGTGCGTACGGTGCTCGCCATGCGCCGCGGGTGCCGGTGGTCGGACCTGGTGGCACGCGATGCCGAACCGTGGCAGATCCTGTCGGTCCTGCTGGCGCTGCTCGAGATGGCGAAGCTCGGGGAAGTCCGGCTGGCGCAGCATGACGCCTTTGGCTCAGTGGAGATCCGACGTGACGCCATTAGCGAAGCTGCTTGAAGCCGCGCTTTTCGCCGCGCCTCGGCCCATCCCGCTGGAGGCGTTGGCAGCGCTCGATCCCGAGGCCAGCCCGGCGGCGGTGAGTGCGGCGCTTGATGAGCTGCGCGAGCACTACGATGTCGATGGCCATGGCGTCGAACTGGTCGAGCAGGGCGGGGGCTGGCAGATTCTCACGCGCGCCGAGTATGCCGAGGCCATTGAGCGCGCCCAGGTCGCGGTGCGGCCGCAGCGGCTCTCGGCGGCGGCGCTCGAAACCCTCGCCATCGTCGCCTACCGGCAGCCCATCGGGCGCGCCGAGATCGAGGAGATCCGCGGCGTGGCGGTCGGGTCCGTGCTCAAGTCGCTGCACGAGCGGGGGCTGATCGACATCGTGGGTCGCAGTGAGGGCATCGGGCGTCCGTTGCTGTATGGGACCACGCCCCAGTTCCTGGAGCAGTTCGCGCTGCGTCACCTCGAGGAGCTGCCGCGCGCCGACGAACTGGCCATTGCGCTCCGTGGTGTCGGCAACGTCGCGGTCACCCCGGAGTGACGCCGTCGCGACGGTCCGGCGAGTCCGGCGGCAGGCGACCGCCGCGGGGCGACGGTGGTCGGAAGGGCGCCAGCGCCCCCCGCGGTGGGCCGCGGGGGGCCACCCCGGACCGCCCTGAACGCACCGCGGCGGGCCCTCGACGACCGGCCGCCCTTCGCGGTGCGCGTCCGACCACGACGAAGGCGGGCGGCACCGTCGCTGCCCGCAACGAGGGGCCCATGCGTGTGCAGCGCGCGCTCGCCCGGGCCGGTGCGGTCTCACGGCGCGAAGCCGACAAGGCGGTCGCCGAAGGGCGCGTGAGTGTGAATGGCGTCGTGGCCACCATCGGGCAGCAGGTCCATCCGGGGCGAGACACCATCACCCTCGATGGGCAGGCGATCGACACCAGAGTCACCGCCCATCGGTGGATCGTGCTGCACAAACCGGCCGCGGTGATGACGACGCGCAAGGACCCGCAGCAGCGTCCCACCGTCTTCGATCTGGTCGACGATGTGCCGGGGCTCGTCTATGTCGGACGCCTCGATTTCATGACGGAAGGCGTGCTGCTCCTCACCACCGACGGCACGGCGGCACACACGCTGACGCACCCGAGCCGCGAGGTCGAACGGACGTATGTCGCCACCGTGCAGGGCGATGCCGTGACCGCGGCGCGGCGGGCTCGCCGCGGCGTGGAACTCGAGGACGGTCTGGTTGTCCCGCGGGAGGTCATCGCTCACCCGCTCGGGGGCCGGCGCTGGGCGTTCGAGGTCACGATCACCGAGGGAAAGACCCATGAGGTGCGACGCCTCTGCGATGCCCTCGGACTCGAAGTCGAGCGGCTCGTGCGCACCCGGTTCGGGCCAGTCCGTCTGGGCGACCTGCCCTCCGGTGAGGCCCGCGCCTTGACCAAGTCGGAACGGGACATGATCGAGGCGCTCATCGCCAACGGGTGATGGAGCAGATGGAGCCGGCTGGGGTATCCCTGCGGGACCTTTCTTCGGGAGCAACGGACACGTGACCACGAGCGTCGCCGCATCGAACGATGCGGCTCTGGTGCAGGGCGTCCTGCGTGAAGTCGGGCGCCGGATTGTGGGGCAGGAGTACATGGTGGAGCGCTTGCTGATCAGCTTGCTCACCGGTGGTCATGTGCTGTTGGAGGGGGTGCCCGGCCTGGCCAAGACACTCACGGTGCGCACCCTCGCGGAGACCGTCCGCACCACCTTCCAACGCATCCAGTTCACCCCCGACCTGCTACCGGCCGATGTGGTCGGAACGCAGATCTTCGACCAGCAGACCGGGGCGTTCCGCGTGAAGCACGGCCCGATCTTCGCCAACATCATCCTCGCCGATGAGATCAACCGGGCGCCGGCCAAGGTGCAGGCGGCGCTCCTCGAAGCCATGCAGGAGAAGCAGGTCACCATCGGCGGCACCACCTATCCGCTCGCTGAACCGTTTCTCGTCCTGGCCACCCAGAACCCCATCGAACAGGAGGGCACGTACCCGCTGCCCGAGGCCCAGGTCGACCGCTTCATGATGAAGCTGCGCGTTGGCTATCCCACGCGCGCCGAGGAGAAGGAGATCCTGCGGCGCATGGCAGGCGGGGAATCCATCCCCGTGGCCCCCGTCGCCTCGCCGGAGGAGCTGCTCGATGCGCGCCGGCGCATCGCGGACCTGTACATGGACGAGCGCATCGTCGATTACATCGTCGACCTGGTGCACGCCACGCGGCATCCCGCAGAGGTCGGCGCGCCCGATCTGCGACCACTCATCGAGTTCGGGGCATCGCCGCGCGCCACGATCGCGCTCGGGCAGGCGGCGCGCGCCCACGCGTTCCTGCGCGGCCGCGCGTTCGTCGCTCCCGATGACGTGAAGAGCATCGCCCCTGATGTGCTGCGGCATCGCGTACTCACGTCGTTCGAGGCGGATGCGGAAGGCGTGACCAGCGACGCCATCGTGGCCCGGTTGCTCACGGTGGTGAACGCGCCGTGAGCGTACTGGCGATCGCGCCCGCCGAGGTGTTGCGGCAGGTGCGGCGCATCGAGGTGCGCACGCGCCGCCTGGTCGATTCGCGCTTCGCCGGCGAGTATCGCTCGTTGTTCAAGGGGCAGGGGATGGAGTTCGCCGAGGTGCGCGAGTATCAGGCCGGCGACGAGGTCCGCTCCATCGACTGGAACGTGTCGGCCCGCATGGGACGGCCATTCGTGAAGCGATACGTGGAGGAGCGCGAACTCACGATCATGCTGGCGCTCGACCTCTCCGGGTCGGCACGCTTCGGCACGAGAGCGCGCTTCAAGCACGATCTGGCCATCGAGCTGGCTGGCGTGCTGTCCATGGCGGCGGTGCGCAACAACGATCGCGTGGGGCTGTTGCTCTTCAGCGATCGCGTCGAACACGCGCTCCCCGCCCGCAAGGGGCGCAAGCACGCCTTGCGCCTCATCCGCGATCTGCTCACGGTGCAGCCGGAGGGGCGTGGCACGTCCATGGGCGCCGCCGTCGATCGGCTCATGCGCCTGTTACCACATCGCTCGGTCGTGTTTCTCGCCTCGGATTTCCTGAGTGACGACGTCGAAAAACCGCTCGCCCGTCTGGCGCAGAAACACGACGTCATTGCGGTGACGCTCGAGGACCCGTCGGAGCGGGTCCTGCCCGACATCGGGCCAGCGCGCCTCGAGGACCCTGAGACGGGCGCCGTCCTCGAAGTCGATACGTCGCACCCGGCCGTGCGGCGGGCCTTTGCCGCCCGCGTGGCCGCCGAGGAGGAAGCGCGGCGCAAGCTGTTCGCCCGCCTCGGGCTCGACGAGATCATCGTGCACACCGAGCATGGCTACGTCGACGCCCTGCTGGCGTTCTTCCGGGCACGGGCGCGCCGGCCGCACGGCGCAGTGCGCACCGGGCCGCGCGGAACCCTGGGCGATGCGGCGGCGCAGTACGGGTGGGTACCGGAGATGGGGCGGTGACCCGCGCCATCCTGGCGCTCATCCTGTGGCAGCCGCCAGCCTCGCCGGAGGCACGGACCCCGGCGCCCGGCGCGCGGGTGCAGGTCGCGACCCTCGTGCGCCCCGATACCGTCGAAGTGGGTGATCCGTTCACCTTCGTCGTCACGGTTGCGGTGCCCGCTGATGCGCGCGTCGAATGGCCGACGATCAGGGACTCGACGGCGGTGGTGGCCATGCGCGGGCCGGTGCGCATCATCGATGAAGGCACCACGCTCGGCACCCGGCGGGAGCGCGCGGAGTACGATCTTGCCGCGTGGGATGTGGGCGCCCTATCGCTCGGGCTCGACGAGGCCACAGTGCGCCACGGCAGCACCTCGGTGCGGGTGCCGCTCTCCGAGGCCAAGGTCGTGGTGCGCAGTGTGCTCCCCGGCGACAGTACACTGCATGTGCCGAAGCCGGCGCGCGGACTGTTCCCACGTGTTGTGCCATGGTGGCAGCAGTGGTGGCCGGCGCTGCTGGTGCTGGGCGCGCTGGCCGCGATGTGGTGGTGGTGGCGGCGACGTCGGCGCACCGCGGCCGCCACGCCGCCGGTGCCCCTCGATCCCTACCTGCGGGCGCAGCACGCCTTCGCGCGTCTCGAGCGGCTGGCGTTGGCTGATGCGGGCGAAGCGGGGCGGGCCGTGGCGCTCGCCCTCGACGTGCTGCGGCGTTATCTCGTGGCCCGTGTGCCGGCGGCCCAACTCTCGCTGACCAGCGACGAACTGCTGGCGGCCGTGGCCGACGACGACCGTATCCCGCACGATCGTCTGCGCTCGCTGCTGGTCGATGCCGACAGCATCAAGTTCGCGGCCCGCGTGGTCTCGGCGCCGCGTTCCCGGGAAATGGCGGCCGAGGCGCAGGCGCTCGTCGACGCCGTCGAACAATCCGAGCAGGCGCGACGGGCGGCAGAGTTGGCGGCACAGCAAGCGGCGCTTGACGCGGAAGCGCTGGCGCGCCGAGACGCCGAGGAATCGGCTCGGAAGGCGTCGCGCCGGCCGTCACGCGACGTGCGTGGGCCGAAGGCGGGCGCGCGATGACCGCGTGGTTGCGGGCGCTCCCGATCGGTGAGTGGTGGGCCGGCCGCGGCGGGCTGGTCACGCTCTTCGGCTTCAATCTCGCGCACCCTGAGGCGCTGCTGCTCTTGTTGCCGGTCTGGCTGTGGCTGTGGTGGTGGCGTCGCCATGAGGCGCAGCAGCGCACCATCCCCTTCTCGCGGGCCGATGTGCTGCTCCGCGGCCCAAGGCCCACACTGGCATGGACGCGCTGGATTCCATGGTTGCGGGCCTTGGCGTTGACGGGCGTCGTCCTCGCCCTGGCCCAGCCGCGCTCAGGGGCGCGGGCGGAGCGCGTGTCCAGCGAGGGCATCGATATCGCGCTCACCGTCGATATCTCCAGCTCGATGCTCGCCGAGGACTTCCAGCCGCAGAACCGGATGGAGGTCGCCAAGGAGAAGGTCAAGCGCTTTGTGATGGGGCGCAAGGCAGATCGCGTCGGGCTGGTGGCCTTCTCCGGTGAGGCCCTCACACAGGTGCCGCTGACCACCGACTACCCGGTGGTCCTGGCGGCGATCGACAACCTGCAGGTGGGCCAACTCGAGGATGGGACCGCCATCGGTACGGCCATTGCCACCGCGGCCAACCGGCTCCGCAATTCCCCCGGTCGCTCACGGGTGATGGTGCTGCTGACCGATGGCGAGAACAACCGCGGCGCCATCGACCCTCGCACGGCGGCACAGGCGGCGGGCGCCTTCGGCATCCGCATCTACACCATCGGCGTCGGCACGGAGGGCATGGCGGCGGTCCCCGTGGGCCGGGGGTTGTTCGGGCTGCGCTATGAAAACCGGCCTGTGAAGATTGACGAGGCGCTGCTCACGGAGATCGCCACCAGCACTGGTGGCCGCTACTTCCGCGCTCGCGATGCCGCTGCCCTGCAGGCCATCTACGAGCAGATCGACCGGCTCGAGCGCTCGGCGGTCGATGCTCGCGCCTACATTCGGTACACCGAACGATTCCGGTGGCCGCTGGTTTTCGGCGTACTGGCCTTGCTCGCGGAACTGTGGCTCCGGGCGCGGCGGGGGTGCTGCCGTGACCATGGCGCTGCCGACCCTGCCTCCACTGGTGTTCGACGCACCATGGTTCCTCGTGGCGGCGGTGCTGTTGCCGCTCGCGGTCTGGTCACTGCGTCGCGCGCGCGCCACGCAGCGCGAGCGCCGACTTGGCCGCTTCGCGGAGTCCAGCGCGCTGGCCCGTTTGGTGACAGGTGCCGACGACGGCGAGCAGGGGCGCACGTGGCGCCTCACCGCGGTCGTGTGCCTCATCGGCATCGCGCTGGCGGGGCCGCGCTGGGGCCTGACGCGCGGGCCGATGACCGCACGCGGGATCGACCTGGCGCTGGCCCTCGACGCTTCGCTGTCCATGATGGCGCCGGACGAGCGGCCCTCCCGCCTCGAGCGCATGAAACAGGAGGTGCGGCGCTTGCGGGCCATGTCCCAGGCCGACCGGATCGCCCTCATCGCCTTCGCTGGCCGCAGCTACATCCTCACCCCGCTGACGGGCGACGATGGCGCGCTCGAGCTGTTTCTCGACAACCTCGACCCGAGCATCGTGGGGCAGGCGGGCAGCTCGCTGGCGCGCGCGATTCGGCAGGGGACGGAGCTGTTGCTGGCCAGCGATGGCAGTGCGGATCGCGCGCTGGTGGTGATGAGCGATGGCGAATCGTTCGACTTGCCGGAAGATGTCGAAGCGGCGGCCGCCGAAGCCGGGAGCAAGCGGGTGAGTCTTGTCACCGTCGGCTTCGGGACGACGCGTGGCAGCTCCATCCCCGTGCGCGATGGATCCGTGGTTTCCGAGAAACGAGACGACGAGGGCAACGTCGTGATCACGCGCTATACGCCTGATCTGTTGCAGAAGGCCGCTACGGCGGCCAACGGCACATTCATCGACGCCGAGGTTTCCGACAAGGCGTCCCGCATCCGCGGTGCGTTGCGCGCATTGCGAACCGCGCGCCGTCAGGTGGATGCGCGCGAGGACCATGTGCCGCGCTTTTTCTGGGTCCTGCTTCCGGCGCTGCTGCTCCTGGCGTGGGATACCTGGCTGTTCGTGCGCCGCCCACGTCGCACCGTCAGAGCGCAGTCCGCGCGACCAGGCGCCGCCCCGGTGGTCTCCGTGCCGGCGTTGCTGCTCGTTGCCCTCGTACCGGTGACGCTGCTGGGCTGCCACCAGACGCCCGATCCCGCCGCGCTGTTTGCGGAGGGGCGCGTCGCCGAGGCGATCGCGGCCTATCGGGCGCTCGTGGCGGAGGGCGACACGACGGCGCGCACGAGCTACAACCTCGGCACTGCCGTGCTCGGCGCCGATTCGCTGAAGGAGGCCGCCGAGCGCCTGGAGCAGGTGCGGCGCGCCAGCGACGGCGAGGTGCGTTTCCGTGCCCGCTTCAATGCCGGACTTGCCGCCCTCGAGATGGCACGTACACCGGGCAACGCCGACCGTGACAACCAGCTGGCAGCGGCGCGCGCCGCCTATCGGGCCTTGCTCTCCGATCGTCCGGGATACGCCGACGCCAAGTGGAATTACGAACTCGCGCTCCGCAAGTCGCCCCCTCAGGGTGGCGGCGGCGGTGGCGGCGGTGGGGGGGGCAACGCACAACAACAGCAGGAACAGGAACAGCCGCAGGGGCAGGGAGGGCTCGACCAGACCCAGGCCGAGGCGCTGCTCAACAGCGCGGCGCGCGAGGAGCGTGATGTGCAGGGACGCAAGCAGCGCCAGAGTCGGGTGCCGCCCGGGGGCAAGGACTGGTGATGGGTCGGCGCCAGCCTCGTTCTGACACTCGGCCACGCCCGCGCCTGCGGCGGTACCTCGTGTGGACCGCGTTGTGGGCCGCCGCAGGCCCGGGGGTGCTGCTCGCCCAACCCTCACCGACGGCCATTCTCGACGGACTGCGCGCCGATGCCCGGCGACCGATTGACTTCCACGCGGCCGTCTTTCCGGACACCGTGTACGTCGGTCAGCAGGTCACCTATCAGGTGGCGGTATTGCTGAGCGAACAAGCTCGCAGCCGGCTGCGTCGCAATCCGGAGTTCCTGCCGCCCGAGCTGCGCGGCCTTCTCGCCTACGAGCTCGGCACACCGCGCCACGCGGCGCCGCGCACGTACGGCGAGGGCGTCTTCGAGGCCCATGTCTTTCAGCGGGCGTTGTTCGCCGTGAAGCCCGGCGCGGTCGAGGTGCCGGCCCCGCAACTGAGCTACAGCCTGCCGCAATCCGCCAGCTACTTCAGCAAGGAAGAGTCATTCGTCGTGCGTGGCGAAAGCGCGCGGGTAGTGGTGCGGCCCTTGCCTGACGAAGGTCGCCCCGCGGAGTTCACGGGCGCCGTGGGGGTGTTGCGCGCGACGACCCGCGTCGACGCCGCCGCGGCGCGGGTCGGCGATCCACTGGTGCTCACCGTACGCGTCGAGGGCCGAGGCAACGTCAAGCTGCTCCCCCGGCCAACGCTTGAACTGTCGTGGGCAACGGTGGTGGCAGGCAGTGAGCGCGTGCAGGTGGACAGCAGCGGCCCCAGCGTGCGCGGTGCGAAGGAGTTCGACTACCTGCTCACGCCGTCACAGGCAGGAGCGGCGGTCCTGCCGCGCCTTCGGTACAGTTACTTCGACCCCTATCGTGGCGAGTACGCGTGGGCGGAAACGATGCCGGCCGACGTCATGATCGCGGAGGGGGCACTCGCCGTGCCCGTCGCAGGCGAGGAGCCCGCAACGCTGCCGCTTCGGCCATGGCGACGGCAGGAGGCCTCGCCCCCATCGTCGTGGTCGCGGGTCCGGCGCGTTGGCGGGGGGGCGCTCTGGCTGTTGGCGCCGCTCCCGGCGTTGCTGGCACTCTGGCAGCGTCGGCGTCGCGGGCAGATGTCGGCGGCGCGTTCGCCTGGCGGTGATGGCGTGCAGCGCCCCGAGCGGCCGCACGACGCGAGCCCTGCCGGTGAAGCGCGACGGGTGCGGCGCCTCACGCTGGAACATCTGGCGACCCGTCTGGAGATGCCGGTGTTCGCCCTGACGGGGCGCCGCGACGTGGAACAGGCATTGCGCCGACGCGGCGTGACTCGATCCACGACGCGTGACGTGCTGACGTTGCTCGACGACCTTGCACGACGGGGGTTCGGCGCGCCGCCAATGGGAGAGCAGGAGGGGGACGCGACGGCGCTGCAGGCGCAGGCCGATGCCGTGCTCGAACGCGTGCATACGGAGGCCGTCGGACGCGGGCGTGCGCGCCGTTGGGCCCGCCGCGCCCCATCGGTCGGCGGGACGACGCTGGCGGGCTGGCTGTCGCTCGCTGGCCTCGCCGTCGCCGGCCTGCCCCATGGTCGACTCACCGCGCAGTCGTCGGCGTCCTTCCCGGTGCTCGTGCAGGAGGTACACGACGCTCCCGGCGGAGCAGGAGACGCGGCGCTCGAGCGCCTCGTGCAGGACGGGATGGCGGCGTTCGAAGGGGGCCGCTATCAGCAGGCCGCTGAACGTCTGGGGGAGGCCGCGGCGGGCCGCCCCTTCGACACCGACCTGCTCGTGAACTGGGGGACCGCCGCGTGGGTCGCTGGTGACACCGTGTCGGCGGTGATGGCGTGGCAAAGGGGCGCACGACTCGATCCGTTGGCGGCCGACCTTCAGGAACGCCTACGGTTGCTGCCGTCCAGCGCACGCGGACCGCTGGGCGACGTCCCCATGGTCCCCGTGTCGTCGCTGGCCATCGGGGGCACGGTGCTGTGGGCGCTGGGCTGGGCGCTGCTGTTCGGTCTCTGGCGTCGCCCCCCGCGTGATGACAAGCCAGCTTCGGCCACGCGGCGCACCATGGGGGGGCTGCTGGTGATCCTCGGGCTCGTCTCGGGGAGTGCGGCGTGGTGGGGAACCCGCGCGCTCGATGGTCGTGGCCTTGCGATCGTCCGCCGCCCGGACGCCTTGCGCCAGCAACCGGGATTCTCGGCCAATACCGTCGGCGGTGTCGGGACCGGGGACCTCGTGCAACTGACGACGACCCAGGAAGGGTGGGCCCGCGTGACGCACAACGACGGGCGGCGCGGCTGGCTGCCCGTGTCGCAGCTTGCCCCACTCGTGCCGCCGTCGGTCGCCCGGTAGCATTCGGCATGCCGCGCATTGCCATCCTCCCCAACGCCGTCGCCGATCAGATTGCCGCCGGTGAAGTCGTCGAGCGGCCCGCGTCAGTGGTCAAGGAACTCGTCGAGAACGCCATCGATGCTGGCGCAAGCACCATCGACATCACGATCGAGGAGGGGGGGCGGGCGCTTATCCGGATCGCCGATGATGGCTGTGGGATGGATCGCGATGATGCGGTGCTGGCACTGTCGCGCCATGCGACGTCGAAGATCACCACCGCCGACCAACTCGTTGGGGTGCGCAGCTTCGGTTTCCGTGGTGAAGCGCTGCCGGCAATCGCGTCGGTGTCCGAACTCGTGATCGAGACCGCGCCCGACGATGGCGCCGGGACGTTCGTCCGGATCGCAGCGGGCGCCGTGCTGGAGACGCGCGCCGCCGCCCGCCGCCGTGGCACCACGGTGTCGGTGCATCGCTTGTTCTACAATACGCCGGCCCGTCAGAAATTCCTGCGCAGCGCCCGCTCCGAATGGCGCGGCATCCTCGAGATACTGCAGGCCATCGGCACGTTGCGCCGCGACGTGCACTTCACCGTGCGTCATGACGGCCGTGTCGCGCTCGACCTGCCCGCCGTCGCCACGTTGCGCGCACGTCTGGCGTCGCTGTGGGGCGCCAAGGACATCGAACGGTTTGTCGATGTCGATGACGTGCAGGGGCCGGTGCACGTGTCGGGGCTCGTCGAGCGGCCGGCCGACGTGGGCACAAGTACGCGGCGCGTTCTGCTCATCATCAACGGGCGCCTCATCCGCGACCAGGGCCTCGTGCGCGCGGCCGAGGCGGCGTATCGCTCCACGATTCCCTCCGGCGTGCGCCCTTCGCTCGTCTTGCAGGTGCAACTCCCGGGCGCCGATGTGGACGTCAACGTGCATCCCGCCAAGGCCGAAGTCCGTTTTCGCGATCGCTGGCCGATCGAGCGGGCAGTTGAGGGGGCGGTACGTCGGGCGCTCGGACAGTTTGACGCGTCCGCCGGCATCGGATGGCGCACGTGGACACCAGCCCCCACGCCGTCGTGGCGAAGTAAGGGCCTGGCGCTGGAGCCGTCGGCGTTGCGTACGCGCCGGCCGATCGACGGGCTCTTCGCGACACCCACGGCAGCCGTGGGACCCGCCTTCGATAGCCCGCCGTGGCGTGAAGCCGAGGATGAGCCCGGAACCGTGAAGGCCGAGCCCGCCCCGGACCATGCGCCAACGCAGCCGGCGGTGGCGATCGACCCCGAGCCCATCATCGTGCCGCCACTGCTGCAGTTGCGGCGCACCTATCTGCTCTTCGAACACGACGACGGCGTCATCCTCATCGATCAGCACTCGGCACACGAGCGGGTACTGTACGAGCAGTTCCTCGGCATGCTCCAGCGCGGGGAGGCGCCGTCGCAGCGGCTGCTCTTTCCGCTCACGCTGCACTTGGGCCCCGACGAGGCGGAGGCCTTCGAAGCCAGCCGGTCGGCATTCACCCAGCTGGGGTTCGAGATCGAACCGTTCGGCGGGCACACGCTGCTGGTGCACGCCGTCCCCCTGCCGCATCCGCGCTTCGATGCCGAACGCTGCCTGCGCGACACGTTGACGGCGTTGACCGGCGATCGCAGCCCGAGCGAAGCGGCGCGCCATGAACGGCTCGCCGCCACGTTTGCCTGCAAGGCGGCCATCAAGGCGGGCGACGCCCTCTCGCCCGGAGAGATGCGGGCGTTGTACATCGCCCTCGCCGAAACCACCTTGCCAGCGCACGACGTGCATGGTCGCTCCACGATCGTGCGGTTGTCGTGGGACGAACTCGACCGACGGTTCGGTCGCGCGTAGTGCCCGACCGGTCGATACTGTGCTGCGTCGTCGGGCCCACGGCCGCCGGCAAGTCGGCGCTGGCCATGGCACTGGCCGAGCGACACGGGCTGGCGATCGTCAGCGCCGACTCGCGGCAGGTCTATCGCGGGTTCGACATCGGGACCGCCAAGCCCTCGTCGTCCGACCGCGGGCGGGTACCGCATTATGGTATCGATGTCGTCGAGCCCACCGAGCGCAACTCCGCCCATCGCTGGGCCGAGGCGGCCGAGGGGTGGATCGCGGCCGCGACGCGCGCCGGTACCCCTCCGCTCGTGGTGGGAGGCACAGGGCTGTATGTCCGTACGCTCGTGCAGCCACTCGATGCGGTGCCGCCGCTCGACGCCAGCCGACGTGCCGCACTGGCACCGTGGCTGGCCACCCTCTCGCGTTCCGATCTGGTGCGCTGGTGTCAGCGCCTCGATCCGCAGCGGGCCCATCTCGGCCGCACCCAGTTGAGTCGCGCCGTCGAGACCGCGTTGCTCACAGGCGAACGGCTCAGCACGGCCTTGGGGCAGGCGGCGTCGCCGCTGCGCGAGGTCCGCTATCTTCTGGTCGATCCGGGGGCGGTGCTCGCCACGCGTATCGAACGGCGGGTGCAGGAGATGCTGGCGGCCGGATTCCTCGAGGAGGTGGCTCGGCTGCAGCGGGGTCTGCCAGCCGAGGCCCCCGCGTGGAATGCCAGCGGGTACGGTGTGCTGCGCGAGCACCTCGCGGGGCTCCGCACGCGGAGGGACGCCGTCGAGCGGGTGATCATCGAAACGCGGCAGTATGCCAAACGTCAGCGCACGTGGTTCCGGCACCAGCTGCCGGCGGCGACCGTGACACACGTGGATCCGACGTCGCCGGACGCGCTGGCGGTGGCAGAGGCCTGGTGGATGGCGGCACGATCGTCGACCAACGGAGAGACCGGATGAAGATCGGCATTACCTGTTACCCGACGTATGGTGGGTCCGGTGCAGTCGCCACCGAACTCGGGATCGCGCTCGCCGCGCGAGGGCACGAGGTGCACTTCATTACCTACGCCCAGCCCTTTCGCTTGCCGAGTTTCCTGCCCCGCGTCTGGTTCCACGAAGTCGACGTCGGTCGCTACCCCCTGTTCGAGTATCCCCCATACGATCTGGCACTCGCCGTGCGCATGCACGAAGTCGTGCGCGATCACCAGCTGGACGTGCTGCACTGTCACTACGCCATCCCGCATGCCACGAGCGCGTGGATCGCGCGGGAAATGCTGCGGGATGGGGCCGGGGACATCCGTGTGGTCACCACACTGCACGGCACCGACATCACGATCGTCGGCCAGGATCGGTCGTTCTACACCATCACGCGCTTCTCGATCGAACGGTCGGATGCCGTGACCGCGGTGTCCGACTATCTGCGCGACGAAACGTACCGCGCCTTCGGCTGTGTGGGCTGTGAGGTGGAGGTCATCCCGAACTTCATCAATCCGGCCCAGTATGACCGCGCGAAGCACGTCTTCCCGATTCCGCAGGAGGTGACCGGTGGGCGCAAGGTCATCATGCACATCTCCAACTTCCGGCCCGTCAAGCGGGTGCGGGACATCGTGCGTACCTTCGCCGGCATCAACGCCGTGATCCCGTCGGTGCTCGTGATGGTCGGTGACGGTCCGGAGCGCGTGGACGCCGAGGCCGAAGCGCGCGAGCTGAAGGTGGCGGACCACGTGCTGTTCCTGGGCAAGATCGACGCCATTGCGCCCCTGCTCGCGGGGGCGGATCTGTTCCTGCTGACCAGCGACAAGGAATCATTTGGGCTGAGCGCACTCGAAGCCATGGCGAGCGGGGTTCCGGTGGTTGGGGCGCGGGCCGGTGGGTTACCGGAGGTCGTGACGGAGGGCGTCACGGGATTGCTGCGTCCCGTGGGCGATGTCGACGCCATGGCGGCAGCGGGCATCGCCGTGCTCGGCGACGCCGATCGGTGGCGCACGATGAGCCGGGCTGCGGCGGTGGACGCCCGGACTCGTTTTGCCGAGGAAGCCATCGTCGCTCGGTACGAAGCACTCTACGAGCGGACGCTCGCGTCGGCCCCCACCCGATGAACACCCGCTGGATGCCGGGGGCGTCCTGGTGACGGTCTTCCAGGCCCTCGTCCTTGGCCTCGTGCAGGGGCTGACGGAACTGTTGCCGGTGTCGAGCTCCGCCCACCTCGCGCTGACCCCGTACCTGTTGGGGTGGCAGGATCCCGGGCTGTCGTTCGATGTGGCGCTGCACTTCGGGACGCTGCTGGCGCTGGTGTGGTACTTCCGCGCCGAGTGGCTCGAGATGATCGCCAGCGCGTGGCGCATCGGGCGTACGCGGCGCATCGAGACAATGCACGACCGGCGGTTGCTCTACCTCATCGTCGCCACGATTCCAGCCGGTCTCGGCGGACTGCTGCTCAACGACCTGGCCAAGAGCACGTTCCGGTCGCCGTACATCATCGGGACCACGCTGATCGTGCTCGGGGTGTTGCTGTGGGCGGTCGACAAGCGGAGCCCACGGTCACGCATGATCGAGGAAATCACCCTGCGGGATGCGATCGTCGTCGGTTGCGCACAGGTGCTGGCGCTGGTGCCGGGCGTGTCGCGTTCGGGATCGACGATCACGGCGGGGCGCCTGCTGCACCTCGACCGGCCAAGCGCTGCCCGCTTCAGCTTTCTCATGAGCATGCCCATCACCGTGGCGGCCGTGGTGTTCGAGGCCCCGGAGGCCCTGCGCGCCGAAGGCTTGTCGGCCCCGCTGCTGACCGGCGTGGCGGCGGCTGCGGTGAGCAGCTGGCTCGCCATCACCGTCCTGCTGCGCTATGTGAGCAAGCACAGTTTCGGCGTGTTCGCGCTGTATCGCGTCCTGCTCGCCGCCGTCGTGTTTGCGACGCTTGCGGCGCGTGGCTGATCGCGGCGTATGGCGCTGAGCAACGCAGGGGCGGCGGGGCGCTTCGTGGACGGAGCGCAGCCTGCCCTCGCCGCACGACTCGGGCTCGCGCATGTCGAGTATCGCACCCGGACCACCTCGACCATGGATGTGGCCCACGCCCTGGCGGATCACGGCGCTCCTGCCGGCACCTTGATCCTGGCCGGTGTGCAGGAGGCAGGTCGCGGGCGCGGCGGAAAGGCGTGGGCGTCCGAAGCCGATGCCGGCCTGTGGTGCACACTCATCGAGCGGCCGGCGGACCCGCGGGCACTGGACGTGCTCGCCCTGCGTGTCGGGCTGGGGCTGGCGTCGGCCGTCGCACCCTTCGTCGACGGCCCCGTGCACCTCAAATGGCCCAATGACCTGGTGGCGGGCGGTGGCAAGCTCGCGGGTATCCTGATCGAAGTGCGCTGGCGTGACGGCCAGCCGGAGTGGGTTGCCATTGGCGTCGGAATCAATCTCAGGGCACCGGCCGGTTTCCCGATGGCAGCCCATGTACGTGCCGGCGTGACGCGCGACGCGCTGCTCGTCGAGGTCGTACCGGTGCTGCGCGCGGCCGCCGCGTGCGGCGGCCCGCTCAGCGACGCCGAGTGTGCGGCGTGGGACGCGCGTGATGCCTGGCGCGCGCAGCGGGTTCTCGGCCCCGTGGCGGGCGTGGTGCAAGGCATTGCCCCGAATGGGGCGGTGCTCATTCGCGACGATGATGACGTGGTGCACGCGGTGCGGAGTGGCTCGCTGCAGCCTGCTGGAAGCGACTAGTCGCCAGGGCCGAGTAGCGTGTGTGGCGCTGTCAATTTGGCCGAGCGTGTCACGTTGGCAGTGTTTGAGGGGAGGTCCTGCCGATCTGGCAATTATATAAGTCGTTTGATTACAGCGTGTTACAAGGGTGCTCGGCTGACTTGACACCGCTGACGGCCACCTCTACTTTCCCGCCTGTTAGCACTCGCTCACTGTGAGTGCTAGCATCCAGTGAGTCCTCGTTTGATTCCCTGACACATACGCAGGAGACCAGTACTTATGGCCACCCAGAGTGCCGCGAAGGTCGCGCCGCTTGCCGACCGCGTTGTCGTGAAGCCGCTCGAAGAGGCGGAGCAGATGCGCGGCGGGCTGTACATCCCCGACACCGCGAAGGAAAAGCCCCAGCAGGGCACGATCGTCGCCGTGGGCCCGGGCCGGTTCGAGAAGGACACCCGGATTCCCATGGACGTGAAGGTCGGCGACAAGATCCTGTACGGGAAGTACAGCGGCACGGAAGTCACGATTGAGGGCGAGCAGCTGCTCATCCTGCGCGAGTCGGATGTACTCGCCGTGATCAACTGAGTCAGACCCCTTAACGGAAACAGCTACCATGGCAGCCAAGGAACTGCATTTCAACGTTGACGCCCGCGCGGCGCTCAAGCGTGGCGTCGATCAGCTCGCCGAGGCGGTGAAGGTCACCCTCGGCCCCAAGGGCCGCAACGTCGTCATCGACAAGAAGTTCGGCGCCCCCACGGTCACCAAGGACGGCGTGACCGTCGCCAAGGAGATCGAGCTCGCCGATCCGATCGAGAACATGGGCGCGCAGATGGTCAAGGAAGTCGCGACCAAGACGTCGGATCTCGCCGGCGACGGCACCACCACGGCCACGGTGCTCGCCCAGGCGATCTTCCGTGAAGGCCTCAAGAACGTCACGGCCGGCTCCAACCCGATGGCGCTCAAGCGCGGCATCGACAAGGCCGTCGCCGCGATCGTCGACGAGCTCAAGAAGATCTCCGTGCCCACCACGGGCAAGAAGGAAATCGCCCAGGTCGGCACCATCTCGGCCAACAACGACCCCGAGATCGGCAACCTCATCGCGGAAGCGATGGAGAAGGTCGGCAAGGACGGCGTGATCACCGTCGAAGAGGCCAAGGGCCTCGACACGACGCTGGAGACCGTGGACGGCATGCAGTTCGACCGCGGCTACCTCTCGCCGTACTTCGTCACCGATCCGGAGAAGATGGAGGCGGTCCTCGAGAACGCCCTCATCCTCATCCACGACAAGAAGATCTCGGCCATGAAGGACCTGCTCCCGGTCCTCGAGAAGGT
>JAJTGR010000104.1 GCA_021299375.1 Gemmatimonadota bacterium | reverse complement strand
GCGCGACGACTCCTTCGGATATGCTCGCCTAATCCCGGTCAAATGGGAAGAGGGGATGCCCAGAGTGGGGGTCGAACCCACATGCCCTTGCGGGCGACGGATTTTGAGTCCGTTGCGTCTGCCGATTCCGCCATCTGGGCGTACGTGGCGGCAGCCCCTCCAGCCACGCGCGATCCAAGAGTACACCATTGCCGCCAGCATCGCCACCGGGACTGGTCGCCGCATCGGGGCGACCGTTCCATCAACGGGGCGGCCTGGGGCGAATGGGTCGCGCACCGTCAGGTGGACCTGCACGGTCACCTCCGCCCAGGCGACGCCATTGCAGCTCCTGCATGCTGCGGCGGAGTTCGTCCTGCAGGGCGAGATAGCGCGCGCGTTGCACGGGAGAGAGGAACTTGGCCAACTCCCGCTGCTCCTGATCGACGAGGTCGAGCCGGCGCCGCTCGAGCGCCGGCATCGCGTCGAGCAGTTCGGCGACGCGCACCTCGTTGGCGTTTCTCCCGGCCAGCAACTCACGGCGCATGGCAAGACGCGTCGCCAACTCCTCACGGCGCAACCGCCGCCGCGCGTCCTCGGTCCGCGAGGCCACCTCCCGCAGGCGCCCGTGTTGCTCGTCACTCAGTTCGAGCCGTGCCTTGACGATGGTATCCAGCCGCCGTTGAAAGCGGCGCTCCAGTTCGTCACGACGCGGATCGTCCGGGCGCATGCCGCGAGGCAAGCCGGTCGGCACGCCGGACGGCGGCCCGCGCTGCGCGCTGGCGGCAGCAGGCGCGATCGCCGTACCCAAGAGCAGTGCCGCGGCGGTGAAACATAGCGAGAGACGCATCAGCGAGTTCCTCCACGAGGAGAGGCCATCGGGGAGGACGGAAGCGGTTCTTCGTTCGTCGCACCGTCCCACTGCTCCAGCTGGTCGAGCATATGCTGCAATTCGTCCGCGGTGTAGTCGCCGAGGTCGCCGTACGACACGGACACCGTGCGCGCCGCAACGACGGGCGCCCCTTCAGCTGCACCTGGCAATCCCGACACGATGGCTCGCGGCCCTTGGCCCACCTCAGTCACGCTCTCAGCGACCGTCGTGACGCGGGGGGGCCGCGCCGCCGGGTCGATTCCCACCAACCCCTGCCGGGCCACGACCAGCGACCCCCCGCCGGCAATGATCACGCCGAGCGTCGCCGCGAGTCGCCAGACGGATACGCCCATGACCGCCTGGCGGCGCGCGGGACGTTCATGCCTCGACGGCAGCGCCGGGGCGAAACGTCCCGAGGTGTCTCCCACCTGCACGGGCCCGCGCGTGGGTGCCACGACACCCCCACCCGGAGGTGCCGGCAGGGAGGCCACGATTCGCGCCACATCGATCCCATCGATCGGCGGGCGAAGTCGGCGAGCCACACGCAGGAGGGCCGCATCCTCGGCGCACGCCGCGCACACGATCAGGTGCGATCGCACCCGAGCTGTGCGCTCGTCGTCCAACAACTCCGCCGCGAAATCGGGGAGCAGGTCCTGCAGCTCGGGGCTGCGACACTCAGTCATCGAGAAACTCCTTCACCGCGCGCATCGCGTTGTGATAGTGCACCCGGGCGGCGCCCTCGGTCGAATCGAGGATCTCCGCAATGTCCCGGTAACTCCTGCCTTCCTGCACCCGCAGCGTGAAGACCTCGCGCTGCATGCGGGTCAACCGGGCGATGGCCCTCGCCACCCGCGTGGACACCTCGTCGGCCAGCAACCCGTCGAGTGCGTCGTACTCGGTTGTTGCGTGTCCATCGTCGAGATCCACCAGCTGCCGCTGGCGAGCGCTTGCCCGCTGCCGGTCGATCACCAGGCGCCGGGCGATGGTGAAGAGCCACGTCCGCAGCGAACTCTCCGCTCGAAACGTGTCGAGTGCCGAAAACGCCCGGACGAACGTGTCCTGCACCACCTCGTCGACGTCGCCCTTTCCTCCCAAACGCGCCGCGAACCGCGCCAAGGCCTCGGCGTGCCGTTCCACGATTGCCGTGGCCGCCCGCTGGTCTCCTGCCTTCCACTGTTCGATGAGAGCGCCATCAACCGAGGCGTCCTCCTGCTGAGCGGCATCGATCATACGTTCCCGATTCTTGGACGCCCACCTGTTGCCCGACGTTAAGGAACGCGCCGGATTGACCGTCGGCGGGAGTCCCCCCAGCTTGGCGGCATGCCCTACGCCGATATCCCGCTGCCGGCACGTCCCCGCCCCCCCGAGATCATCGCCCATCGAGGCGCCTCCCGCGATGCCTTCGAGAACACCATGGCGGCATTCTCCCTCGCCATCGACCAGGGGGCGGATGGCATAGAACTGGACGTTCACGCGACCCGGGATGGCGTGGTCGTCGTCCACCATGACCCCCTCGCCCTGCGTCGGATTGCGGGGCGGGCCGAGTCGGTCCGCATCGCCGACGTGACGGCCGCTGAACTCGCGGCCTACCGGCTGCCGAGCGGTGACCCCATCCCGACGCTGTCGGATGTGCTCACGCTGGTTGGGGACCGTGCGGCTGTCTACGTGGAGGTAAAAGGGACCGGGATCGAACGACTGGTGGCGGCGGTCCTCGAGGCGCATCCGGCGGTGCGCTCCGCGGTTCACGCCTTCGATCACCGGATTCCCGTGGCGGTACGGCGCATCCGCCCGACCACACCGATCGGCCTGCTGAGCGCGTCCTACCCGCTCGACGTCCGGGCAGCGCTGTCGGGGTCGGGGGCGGCCGCACTGTGGCAGCATACGGAGCTGATCGACGAAGCGCTGGTCACCGCTGTTCACGCGGCAGGCATGCGACTCATCGCGTGGACGGAAAACAGCGCCCCCCACGCGCGCCTGCTCGCGGCGTGGGGCGTGGATGCCTTGTGCACCGACGAGCCAGGAGCGCTCAGAGCGGCGCTGACGGCGGCGGCTGCGGGGGCGCCGCCGGAGCATCAGCCTCCGGCGCGGGGGCAGCGGTAGCCTGGGCAGATTCCGGCGACGCACCCGGGGCAGCGTCCGGCGCCCCGGCTGCGGCTCGTGCGGTCGCGAGCTCCGTCTCGAGGCGTCGCGCGTCGGCGTCGCGCTCGCGGAGGGCGTCGATGAGGCGGGAACGGGCGTCAGCTTCGAGTTCCCCGCCGGCGTCCACGGCGCGAAAAATCGCATACCCCAGCGCCTCGGCCGCCTTGTCGGCCTGCTCCCGGGCGCGGTAGGCGTCAAGGCGCAGTCTGCCTTCGTCGAAGACGTCCTGCGCCGCCTTGCCGGCCTTGTCGATTCCCTGTTTGACCTTGTCCCAGAGCGCCATGGCTGGATTCCTTGAGCGGGTGGACTATCGGTGGCCGGCAGTGGGCACTGACCGCCGCCGACAGTGCGGTGGCGGAGCCACGCTCCGATACCGCTCCTACGTTGGTGACCGGGAGGAAGTTGCGCGCCGCAACGGAAACGGGGCAGGCGCACCGTGGTGCCCCTGCCCCGCTCGTGTAACGCGTGGCGGTCAGGCCTCGACCGTCTCCTCGACGAACAGCACCGGGACCACGTTGACCTTGTAGGCCTTCTTGTTCTTGTGCGCGAACTGCACGACCCCGTCGACGAGCGAGTAGATCGTGTAATCGGTACCCATGCCCACGTTGGCGCCCGGATGCCACTTGGTGCCGCACTGGCGGACGATGATGTTGCCGGCCGTCACGAATTCACCGCCGTACTTCTTGATGCCGCGGTACTTCGGATTCGAATCGCGGCCGTTGCGTGAGGAGCCGACGCCCTTCTTATGTGCCATGACGAATACTCCAGTTGGGAAGCGCGCCGGTGGGGCGCGCCGCCGGCGCTCAGCCGAGGGTGATATCCTTGATGCGGACTTCCGTGAACTTCTGCCGGTGGCCCTGCTTGCGGGCGTAGTTCTTCCGGCGCTTGAACTTGAAGACGATGATCTTGTCGTCGAGGCCGTGCTTGACGATCTCCGCCGTCACCTTGGCGCCGGCAAGCGTTGGCACACCCAGGCGAACCTGAGCGCCGTCGGAGCCGATGAGGACGTCGTTGAACTCGACGGCCGTGCCGGCTTCCCCCAGCAAGGAGGGAATCCGAAGGGTCTTGCCCGGCTCGGCGCGGAACTGCTTGCCGCCGGTGCGGATGATGGCGTAGCTCATGAGTCGGTCCAGGAGTGTGCGTTCCAAACGTAGCCTAGAAGCTTATCAGAACAGGCTTTAGGTGTCAACGGGGCCGTGTACCACGGAGTACCCTCAGGCGAGGGCGTACTGCTGGGTCACGTCCCGCTGGGCCCCCCGGACGATCAGCTTGATTTCGTCCGGCTTGAGCAGGGGATCGTCGCGGAGTTCGAGGGGGAAACCGGCCAGCTTCTCCAGCCGCTTCACGAAGTCGTGCTCCTGCTCCAGCACGTGCAGGGCCACCTCCGGGTGCAGCCGGAGCGTCATGGCGTCGCGGCGTCCTTCGGCGGCCATGCGCCGGACGGCCCGTTCGGTGCGCCGGACAATGGTTTCCGGGGTGAAGACGCGACCCGTGCCGCTGCAGGTGGGGCACGCCTCGGTCATGCTCTGGTAGTGACTCTGCCGGACCCGCTGGCGGGTCATCTCCACCAGCCCCAGGTCCGACACGGCAAACGCCTTGGTCCGGGCGCGGTCACGGCCCAGATGGGTGCGCAGCTCATGCAGCACCTTGTCGCGGTTGGCCTGCGTCTCCATGTCGATGAAGTCGCAGACGATGATGCCTCCCACGTCCCGGAGCCGCAGCTGGCGGGCGATCTCGCGTGCGGCCTCGGTGTTGGTCTTGAAGATGGTCTTTTCGGGGTCGCGCTTTCCGGTATAGCGCCCGGAATTCACGTCGATGGAGACCAGCGCCTCGGTGGGCTCGATGATGAGATAGCCGCCACTCGGCAGGTCGCAGCGCCGCTTGAACAGGTCGCGGATCTCGGTCTCGATCCCTTCCTTGTCGAAGAGTGGCACCGTGTCCTCGTAGAGCTTGACCCGCTCCACCAGATCCGGCGCGATCCCCTGCAGGTACTCGGTGATCTCGTTGAAGACCTGCTTCGAGTCGACGGAGACGCGCTCGACCTTGGCGCTGAACAGGTCGCGCACGAGGCCGCGGGTGACGTTCGTCTCGCGGTGCACCAGCGCCGGCGCCCGGAGGAACTGGGTTTTGCGCTTGATGCGCTTCCAGTTGTTCATGAGCGTGTTCAATTCACGCTCGAAGGTCTCCTTGGTGGCGTCCTCGGACACCGTCCGCACGATCACGCCGCCGGCATCGTCGGGGAGCATCTCGCCCACCATGGCCCGCAACCGCTGGCGCTCGGAGCGCTCATCGATCTTGCGGCTGACGCCCACCTTGCTCGCGAAGGGCATGTACACGAGGAACCGCCCGGCGAGGGACACCTGCGCGGTGACGCGCGGTCCCTTCGTGGAAATGGGTTCCTTGGTAATCTGGACCAGGATGTCCTGACCGCGTTTGAGCAGGTCCTGAATGGGACGGACCTCCCGACGGCCGCGGCGTCCCCCCCCTCCCCCGCTCGACTCCTCGCCGGATTCGTCCTCGTCGTCGTCCTCGTCGTCGGACACCTGGGCGTCATCGACGACGACATCCGCCGCGTGGAGGAACGCCGATTTTTCGGTGCCGATGTTCACGAAGGCGGCCTGAATACCCGGCAGCACTGCCTCGACCTTCCCGAGATAGACATCGCCGACCATCCGGCGTGCATCGGGCCGATCCACCAGCAGTTCCACCAACTGGCCGTCCTCAATGATGGCGACGCGCGTTTCACGCGGCGTCGCGTTCACCAGGAGCTCTCGCTTCATTGTCAGGTGCCGCTTACCCCGGCGGTGGCGACTCCACTGGACCCGGGCAACGGCCAACACGGTGATCGAACAGGCAACCCGCGCGCGCCGGACGGCGGCGACACGGATGACGTCTCAGGGCACCCCCAGACCGTTCGACCGATCGATCGGGCAACTCGCGCCCAAGACCGCGGACCGTCCCGCGCCGGTGGCGGCGGGAGGCGCAGGCCTCGGGGGAAAACGCGATCACCCGCGATCGACACACATGCGGTGCGTCGGACGGTGGGACGAGTGGGCGGGTCGGACGGCGGCGCGCTGGCCCCGGCCGGCCCGTTCCACAAACGCAAACGGCCCGTGAGTCGCACGGGCCGTCGGCGCCGAATGCGACGGCTGACGGACACTTCGAATTGGAAACTACACCGGGGGCGTCCGCTCCCGCAACAAACGGGCCGGGAGCGGGCGAACAGCAACTCAGGCCAGCAGCCCCTTCAGCAGGTGCCGGGCGATCACCATGCGCTGAATCTCGCTGGTGCCTTCGCCGATTTCACAGATCTTCGCGTCGCGCATGTAGCGCTCGACCGGGTAGTCCTTCGTATAGCCGTACCCGCCGTGGATCTGGATGGCCTTGATGGTGGCCCGCATGGCGAGCTCCGAGCAGAACAGCTTGGCCATGGCCGCTTCCTTGCCGAACGGCTTCCCGTTCTGCGACAGCCATGCGGCGTGGTACATGAGATGCCGGCCCGCCTCGATCTCGGTGGCCATGTCCGACAGCTGGAACTGCACCCCCTGGAAGCTGGCGATGGCAGCGCCGAACTGCTTGCGGACGCTGGCGTACTTGAGTGACTCCTCGAGAGCGCCCTGGGCGATGCCGAGCGACAGCGCGGCAATGCCGATGCGACCGGCGTCGAGGGTCTTCATGAAGTTGATGAAGCCGAGCCCTTCGGTACCCAGCAGATTCTCGGCCGGGACCTCAACGTTGTCGAACAGCAGCTCGCGCGTGTCCGAGGCTCGCCACCCGAGCTTGTCCTCCTTCTTGCCGGCCGTGAAGCCCGGCATGGCCGTCAGGCCGTCCGCGTGCCCGATCCCAAGCGCGCGGCACGTCTCGAGGTCCACCGAATCCTTGTTCAGGATGAACGACGAGATGCCCTTGGTGCCCTTGGAGGGGTCGGTCACGGCGGTGACGACGAACACCTCGCCGACACCGGCGTGCGTGATGAAGCGCTTGCTGCCGTTGAGGACGTAGTAGCCGTCCTTCTTCACGGCCGTGGTGCGGGTCCCGCCGGCATCGCTGCCGGCGGCTTCCTCGGTGAGGCCGAAGCCGCCGAGCACCTGACCGCCGGCAAGCAGCGGCACGTACTTCTCGATCTGCGCCCGGGTGCCGAAGCTGAGGATCGGCGACGTCCCGAGCGTGGTGTGGGCGCTGATGGTGATGGAGTGCGAGGCGCACACCTTGGCGAGCTCCTCGATCGCGATCATGAAGCTGATCGTGTCGAAGCCGGCTCCGCCGACCTCCTCGGGCCACGGCACACCGAGCAGGCCGAGTTCTCCCATCTTCTTCACGTTCTCCCAGGGGAACGTGGAGTCTTCGTCGTGCGTCGCTGCGACGGGCGCAACGTGCTCACGCGCAAAGGCGCTGACCATGTCACGAACTGCCAGGTGCTGTTCGTCGAAATACAGACTGTCGTCCATTGCCTACGGGGCGGGGTTTCTGGCGGGTTCCGTTCGAGAGCAAGGCTGCACGGGCGTGCAGGCACCGCTGGCTCAACCCGGAATGACGGCTACGTGGTCCCGAGGCAGCGATCACAGGCACCGCAACGTGGTCGCGCATCGGGATCGCCGAAATAGCGCAGGACGAACGCTCTTCGGCAATGGCGAGTCTGCGCATATCCCTGCATGGCGTCGAGCCGCCGGATCTCGGCGCGCCGCCGCCGATCCAGCGCCAGCCAGTCCACCGGCGGTACGGGCTCGGTCATCCGGCGAGAGTCCAGACGCAGCTCGGCGCCGCGTTTCACCCACGTCACGAACTGCTGTGCCGCGAGACGTTCGAGAAGCGGGACGATTCCCATCGGTCCCCCATGCACACTGGGCAAGTCACTGAGATCGAAGACGGCACCGGTTTCGACCTGATGTCCCGCCAGACGCCAGAAGGCTCGCAGCAGGCGGCGCTCCGGCGTGCGGACGCCGATCAGCTCGCGGCGAATGCGTGCGGGGGTGGCGAGCAACCGGACCCATACTCGCCCCAGGGCCGGCGGTGTCACGGTGCACAACGCGGACGCCTCCAGCACACGCAGCGCCGCGCCGATCGGTCGTTCACCCAGCGAGGGCGGCAGGCGCGCCACCAGCGTGTCCACGTCGAAGGAAACGCGCCCCGTGGCATCGGCGGCCTCGCGGAGCGCACGCCAGACACGCACCACCACACGGCGTTCGGCGTGGGCGGCCGCGATG
>JAJTGR010000114.1 GCA_021299375.1 Gemmatimonadota bacterium | reverse complement strand
CGAAGCGACGGCCCCGGGAACCGACGACGTGGACGAGGACCTGCCCGGGCTGATGTGGCAGGTGCCTGCCCCCGATGGCGACGAGTCGCGCAGCTTCGTGGATCTGCATCGCGATGCGACCGTGGCCGGCCTCTGGCGCGCCGTGGATGCCGGCGCCACGCACGTGGAGCACGTGAAGCGCTACACGCTCGTCGGAACCGGCGTGGAGCAGGGACGCGCCGCCAAGGTGCTCGCGGCTGCCCTGGTGGCCGCGCGCGCCGGCCACCCGGCAGCCGTGGTGGGCACATCGGGAAGCCGGCCACCGGTGGAGCCGATTCCGTTCCACCTGGTGGCCGGCCGCGCCCAGGGCCCTCGGTTCGAACCGGTCCGCACGACCGCCCTGCACGCCGAGCACGAGGCGCTGGGCGCCGTGTTCGAGCCCGCAGGACCGTGGCTGCGGGCGTCACGCTATCCACGCCCCGGGGAAACGCCCGACGACACGGTGCGGCGCGAGGTGCGCGCCGCGCGCACCGGGGTCGCACTGGTCGATGTCTCCACACTCGGCAAGCTCGATGTGCGCGGCCCCGACGCCGCCTGGGTGCTCGATCAGCTGTATGTCACCCCGATCGCGTCGCTCGCTGAGGGCAAGGCACGCTACGCCGTGCTGTGTCATCTCGATGGGTCCATTCTTGACGACGGCGTGGTCATGCGGACCGGTGCACACCGGTACTTCGTGACCACCTCCACCGGCCACGCGGCCGCGGTGGCCGAGTGGATGGAGGAGTGGCTCCAGACGGAGTGGCCCGACAAGCGCTGCTGGGTCACGCCCATCACGGAACAGTTCACCACCGTGGCGGTGGTCGGACCCGACTCGCGCGCGCTGCTCGCCCGCGTGGCTCCCGGGCTGGCGGTGGACCGCGAGGCCTTCCCGTTCCTCGGTGTGCGCAGTGCGACGGTGGCCGGCATCGCGCAGGCCCAGGTGGCACGCGTCTCCTTCTCGGGTGAGCTGGCCTTCGAAGTGAGCGTCCCGTGGCACAATGGTCCGGCCCTCTGGCGAGCGCTGATGGGCGAGGGCGCGCCGCTGGGCGTGACCCCGTATGGGCTCGACGCGCTGCAGGTGCTGCGCATCGAGAAGGGGTACCTCATTGTGGGGCAGGACACCGAGGCGCTCACCACACCGCACGACGCGGGGCTCGGGTGGATGGTGCCCACGCGCAAGGCGTTCGTGGGGCGCCGCTCGCTCGAACGCATCGCCCCGCGGGCGGCGGGGCGGGCGCAGCTGGTCGGATTCCGCGCCCACGACCCGGAGCTGGTGATTCCCGAAGGGGCCGCACTCACCAGCGCGCTGGGGGAACCACCGATGCCCATCGACGGACATGTGTCCAGCAGTCGCTACAGTCCCACGCTGGCGTGTGCCCTCGGGCTCGCGTTGGTGCGCGACGGCCGCGCGCGGCTGGGCGAGGTGCTGCACGCCCCGCTCCTCGACGGGCGGGTGGCATCGGTGACCCTGGTGGACCCCGTGCATTACGATCCCGAGGGAGCGCGCCGGGATGGCGCGACCGCCAATGAGTGATCGCCTCCCTGTCGATCCGGCACTCGTGGCCCGCATGGCGGCGGCGTCTTCGCCGGCCGTTACGCTGCGGGCGCTGCCGCTGCGCCTGCTGTTCAGCGTACGCGCACGGGGCGGAGCGTGCGCCCGGGTGGCCGCCGTGCTCGGTGTGGAGGCGCTGCCGCGCCACGGTCCCATGCTGGTGTCACCGGTGGGGCGCGTGACGTGGCTCCGGCCGGACGAGTGGCTGGTGGAGGCCGCGCTCGCGGCAGACGCGCTCGCGACAGATGCGCGCGCAACAGACGCGCTCGTGACCGCGCTCTCGGAGGCCGTGGGAGATGGCACGCCGAACGCCGACGGCGCCGTGGTGGTGCTGTCGGCCAGCCGGCATACGCTGGAACTGTCGGGCCCGCGCACGCGTGACGTCTTGGCGGCCGTGTGTACGCTGGACCTGCACCCGCGCACCTTCCCCGTGGGGCATGCCACGCAGACGCTGCTTGCGCGAGCGCCGGTGCTGCTGCAACTGGTCGACGCCACCCCCACGTGGCGCCTGCTGGTGCGCCCGTCGTTCGTGTCGTACGTGGTCGAGTGGCTGGCGGACGCGATGGAGGGGGCGTAGCCGTTACCGCGGGGCAGTGACGCCGGCGGCGCTGGACGCACGGCCGGCCGAGCGGCAGGGCGCCGTCAGGTTGTGCCGATCCGGTCGTCCCGTCCTGTGGAGGCGAACAGGGCGGCGGCCACGAGGGCCACCGCCGCCCAGAAGGCCAGCATGGCGAACCACCCCCAGGCGTCCTTCATGAGCGGCACCAGCCAGATGGAGAGGATGCCGCCCACGTTCCCCATGAGGTTGAGGACACCGGTGGCGGCCCCTTCCCCCTCGCGCCCCAGCGCCGCCGCGGTTGTCCAGAAGGGCGCTTCGCAGCTGATCAGGCACGCCGCCGACAGACTGAGCGCGACGATGGCCAGCGTAGGGGTGGGGATCCACGCCCCCGTCAGCACCAGGAGCGCCGCCAGCGTGAGCCCGCTGATGGCCACCCGACGGCGCGCCGTGGCCAACCCGACCCGCTGGGCCAACCGGTCGGCCAGCATGCCGGCGAGGGGGGCCGCGACGGTGGCCAGGAGATACGGCAGACTGGCCCATACCCCGGTCTCGAGCAGCGTGAAGCCGCGCGCCTCGATGAGATAGCGGAAAAACCAGAAGAAGAACACGTACAGCACAGCCGAGTGCAGCAGATAGGCGGCGCACAGCCGCCGGAGCGAGGCGTTCTGCAGCAGGCGTCCCGTCTGCTGCCAGAGCGACGGGGCTCCCCGCATGGCGGCAGGACTGACCGGTGCCGGGCGGTCGCGTGGGGCGAGGACGAACCATGTCACCGCCGCTGCCACACCGACCGCCGCACTGGCCAGGAACACCGCCCGCCAACCGGCGCGCGCCATGAGGGGCGTGAGCGTCAGCGGCGCCAACGCAGCCCCCAGCGTGGAGGCCGCCAGATAGATCGCGCTTGCCGCCGTGCGACCGCCCTCGGGCACATGGCGCGCCACAGCCACCGCCGACACCGGGTAGGTCGCCGCCTGCGACGCGCCGAGCAGCACCCGCGCCGCAAAGAGCCCGGCGAAGGCCACCATCCCCGACCCCATCACCGCACCCGAAGCCAGTGAGGCCACGGCCCACCCCAGACTCGCCACCGCCAACACGAGCCGCGCCCCGTGCCGGTCACCCATGGCGCCTCCGGGCACCTGACCGAGCGTATACGCCAGTTGGAACCCCCACGCGGAGATCACCCCCATCTGCACCATGGTGAGCCCCAGTTCGGGGGCCAGGTATTCCTGCGCGATGGCGATGT
>JAJTGR010000074.1 GCA_021299375.1 Gemmatimonadota bacterium | reverse complement strand
GCGCACCAGGGAATAGCGGTCGCCCGAGCGCGCTTCGTTGACGAGGACCAGTTCGCGCCCCCCCTTCACGGCGCGGAAGAGCGCACTGAAGGTATCGGTCTGGCCGTTGAAGCGGTTCGTCATCGAGATCCGCGTCGGGGAAAGGACGGTGAAGCGTCCATCGTAGCGCTGGCTGAAGGTCGACTGCGAACCGGCGAATCCACTCGCCCCCTTGTGCTCGCTCCAGTAGGTCCCATTCGACGCAAAGCCGAAACGCGACGACAGCGACGCGCCGGCCATGCCGGCACTGGCGCCGGTCGCCACGTAGTAGTACGAGTTGTACGCCCCACTGAACTCCGTCCACTCGCCGATCAGGTCGCTCGGGGCGACCATGAACCGATTGATACCTCCGATAAGTGGCTCGAAGTCGTCAGGTCGCGGCACGAACGCATAGAACTGCGCCCGGTCCGGCGCGGTCACGACCACCGGCGTCGCGACCCCATTTTCGGTATAGATGTACATCCCGACATACACCGACTGGCCGTTGCGTCGGTCGCGTCCCTCCCCCTCGAGATACGTCCACCCCGAGTACCTGACCGTTTCGAGGCGTTCGTCGATCGCGGTCATGTCGAAGAGCGGACGGACGTACTTCTGCCAGTAACTGTCGCGCGCCGAGCCGGCGGTGCCGACATCGAACGGCGCCGGCCAGAACAGCAGCACGCGCAGTACGCCATTGGTCCCCTCGACGGCGTCGGGTCCGATCGTGGAGACCCATCCGTCGCGCATCTTCGTGACCGTGTACTGATACCCATCGGACGAACCCTGCACGGGAGGCGCTGGCGGCGGGGCGGAGGATGGCGGCTGTTGTCCAGCCGGAGGTTGGGTTCTCGGTGAGGGCGGCGCCGCCGGAGTGGTTGGCGAGGCGCCGTTCGAGGAAGACGCGGTCGTCGTGATGGGCGTGCCCCCCAACGTCCCCGACCTCACGGTGGCGATCGTCAACCACGCCGTCTGCTGCTCGACCTCGATGCGGAAGAGGAAGGTGCGGCCGCCCCGCGCCATGGTGCCCACGAGCGGCTTGCCTTCAAGCGTGGCGACCGTCCACCCGGCACTCCTCATCGAAGTGATCAGCGGTGTCGGATCGGCGCCCACGGTTCCGGACTGAAGCCGATAGAGCTCCCACTCGTCGGCGGTCGCGACGCCGACATTCTTCGCCTGCTGCTCGAGCGTACTCATGCGCCAGGCGCGACGAAAGATCCCCTTCTCGATCTTGGCATCGCCCGGCAGGTCGAGGCCAGTGAGGGCGGAACGCACCGGGGGCGCCGCGGTGGTCGGCGCGCTCGATTGCGCGAGCGCCGGCGCGGCGGCACCGAGTACACCGACAAGCAGGCCAAGGACGCGCGCGCGCGCGTGTTGTACGAACGAGGAACCGCGGTGGCAGATCGCAGGCATGGGGCTGCACTCCGGTCGAAGGCTCGTCAGCGCGACGATGGCGCACGGAACACGTCGCAATGGGAAACCGATCTCGGTCCTCATGGGTATAGGCTCCCGTCCCCCCGCCTCGCGAGCATCGGTGCATGGACCACGGCACACCCGCCAACGCTCCGGTTGCCGTTTCGCCGCTCCTGACTGCGCGAACATCTCGCCGTCGCGGCGCGGCGCCAGCCCCACTTCGAGGTGGCGCCCGATGATGAGCGGCATGAGCTCGAACGCCGTGACCGGCGGCTCGTCGGAGACGGGGCGGGTGGCCACGCGCCGTTCATCGGCGGTGGTCGGCGGTGGAATGAGGTGCGAGTACACCGCCAGACGCGGGCGCATGGCCGCGCGCCTCCAGCTCAGATCCGGGAGCGGTGATCCCCACGATCTGCCGAGAGGCCACGGCCCAGCGGTACGCCTGTCGGAGCCCGGCGGCGCATGCGCTGGCCCCCGGGGGTCGGGGGCGCAGGGGGCGCAGGGGGCGCCAGCGCGGCACGGTAGAACGCCCAATGGTCGTCTCCCAGCGCGTCGAGCACGGCGTTGGGGTTGTGCGGCACCCCCGGGAGCACACGCCACTGGTGCGGGATCCCCAGGCGCTGCAGGTGCTCGTGGAAGGCGACGTTGTTGCGATAGGTCTCATCCTGATCGCCCACCACCACGCGAATGAGCGACCCCGCCGTGAGCGCGCTGGCCTGCTTCTGCGCCAGCTGCCGCGGGCTCACGGCGCGAAAGTACGCCTGGCTTCCCCCGTACACCTCCTGCAGCAGCTGCTGCGCCTGCGCGGGGCTGGCACGCGGCGTGGCCGCCAGCTCCTCCTGCATGGGGCCGGCGCCCATGATGGACACGGCGCGAAACCGCTCGGGGAACTTGAAGCCGAAGCGTGCGGCGCCGTAGCCGCCCATGCTGAAGCCATCCAGTATGCGCCCCTCGCGTGAGGCCACGGTGCGGTAGGTGGCGTCGAGGTGGTCCACCAGCTCACGGGCCAGCACCGTCTCCACGGGGGCGGAGCCATCACGCCAGTCCACGTACATGCCCGTCGCCAGCCCATTGACGAACACGACCAGCACGGGAGGAATGCGCCCGGCCTCGATGGCGGTATCCACGCGACGAGCCATCTGGGGGATGCCGGGGAGCCCGCCGCCGGAGCCGTGCAGCCAGTACACCACGGGGAATCGGCGCTGTGGCTCGCGATCGTATGCCGCCGGGGTGTAGAGGTGGTAGCTCACGGCCGTGCGGGCCGCCGCGCTGTGGAAGGTGCGGTGCGCCACCCGCGGTGCCTCGATGGCGCGGGTGACCCACGCCTTGTCCGTACGTGGCGCGGAGGCGGGGGGCTGGGCCTGTGCAGGGAACGCGGCCCCTGCAGCGACGAGCGCCAAGGTCAGCACGGTGGGCCCCATGGCGCGGGCGCGCACACCCGGCCGAAGCGATCGCATGGTCATGGCAGTCTGCCGGTGGGAGTGGAACCCGAACATACGCGCCGGACCGGCGTGCGTGCGTCCACGCCCGCGCCGATGGGGTTCGGTGATGATCTGGCGACGGTGAAGGCGGCGGTCAGCGGGCTTGGAGCGCTGGCTGGCAGGTATGGGCGTCGTTGACAATCCGTGCGGGGTTTTCATAGCTTCCCGCCGTGCCGGCCCCAGTCTTTCCACGCCGTCGTGATTGAAGTCCCCGGAGACTGTGTCGAGCGGGTTCGTGCCGGTGATCTCGAGGCTTTCGAGGCGCTCTTTCGCACCACGCACGCGCCGCTGCTGGCTTTCGGTACCCGGTACGTCGGTGATGCCGCCCGCGCCGAGGAGCTGGTGCAAGACGTCTTCTTCACGCTGTGGGAGCGACGAGCCGAGTGGATCGTGACCGGCAGTGTGCCGGCCTACCTGTTCGCGGCGGTTCGCAGCCGTGCGCTCAACCTGCGCCGCCGGGACGCCGTGGAGCAGCGCTGGGCCGATGACGAGGCCCACGAGCCCGTGCGTGCCCTGCACCCCGCCCCGTCGCGCGCCGATACGGCGCTCGAGACAGCGGAAGCGAGGTCCCGGCTCGAGACGGCCATGGCCGCCCTGCCGCCCCGCCTCGCCCAGGTCATGGTCATGCGTTGGTACGGGGGATTGAGTTACGCGGAGATCGCGAACACGCTGGGCATTTCGGTCAAGGGTGTGGAGAATCAGCTGGGGCGGGGCCTCAAGGCCCTGCGGGCGGCGCTCGGCAGCGAGTAGCCGGGGGGCTGTGGGGTTTTTCCGGAGGCACGTGTCTACTGCCCGACCTCTCACCCCCCCTTTATGGCTGACGAAACCGAGTTCGACCCCCTTCTCCTCGACCGTTATCTGGCCGGCGACTTGCCGTCGGCCGAACGGGCGCGAGTGGAACGCTGGCTGGCGGCGCATCCTCGTGATGCCCAGCTGCTGCGCGAGGCCCCACGGGCAACCCTTGGCGCCGCGCAGGCGGCCAATACCGATGCGGCGTGGCGGGCGCTTTCCGCGCGCCTCGAGGCCGCATCACAGGATGACTTGGCCGTTCGGCGCGCCCGCGCGGCGCACCGCGCCTCCCGCGGGACGCTGGCCCCATGGGCGCGCCGGGTCACCGGGGTGGCCGCGGCGCTGGTGCTCGCCGTTGGTGGCGTGGCCACCTGGCAAGCGACCCGCGGCGGGTCGATTGCCGCCCCCTTGGGGCGCGACGTCACGGCGCAACTGCCGGATGGCTCCCGCGTCACGCTCGCCGCCGGCAGCCGTGTGCGCTGGGGGGGACGCTTCGGCCGCGGTGCCCGCGAGGTCGCCCTGGAGGGCGAAGGGTATTTCGACGTCGTGCATGACGATGCGCGCCCGTTCCGCGTCCGAACCCGGAACGCCGTGGCGCAGGACGTCGGCACGCGCTTCGTGGTTCGGGCATGGCCCGAGTTGCCGGCGGTGGATGTGGCCGTCGAAGAAGGGGTGGTCGCGCTCATGGACACCCTGCGCCCACCCATGGAGCGGGCAACCCTCCTCAACGCCGGACAGCGCGGGAGCCTGCGCGCGTCCGGGGTGGTCGTCACCGATGACGTCGCCTCGGCGCTGGCCTGGATGCGCGGCGAGTTGATGTTCGACGAGAGCCCGTTGACCGAGGTATTGCCCGCGATCGAACGCCGGTTCGACGTGTCAGTCACGGCGGATTCGGCGTTGGCGGGACGGCGCCTGTCGGCCCGCTTCGCGGCGCAGTCGCTGGATGACGTGCTCACCGCGTTGCGTCTGGCGCTGGGGGTGCGCGTCGAGCGCAGCGGCCGGACTGTCCACCTGACGCCGGCGGCCCCGTGATCACATCCTGCATCTGGCGAAGTGTGTTCCTCACCTGCTGCTCGGCCTCTCTGCTCATGGCCCAGCCCCGTGCCGTGCCGGACACCCCCGATCTTCCACCCGGGTATCGTCGCCTCGCCGATGTGAGGGCAATCAGTGGCCCGTTGGCGAAGGCCGTCACCCTCGATGCCACGCAGCTCCCGCTCAAAGACATCCTGCGGCAGATCGCGTCCCAGACCGGCTTGAAGTATGCGGCGGATCCCACGCAGCCCGACATGGGAATGCGGCGCACCCTCAAGGTCACCGCCACGCCCGCCCACCGAGCGATCGCGCTGCTCCTGGAGGGGACGTCGCTCCAGGCGATGGTGAGCCCGACCGGAGAGCTGGCGGTGGCGTACCGTGGACCAGCCGGGGGCCCCGGCACGCGCTCCGTGCCTCCCGGGCAGGGCGTGCGCCTGAGTGGATACGTGCGAAGCGCGGCCTCCGGAGAAGTCCTGCGTCGGGCGCGCCTTTCGGCCGACGACGAGACCGTGCGGGTCGAAAGCAACGACGATGGCTTCTACTCGCTCCTCCTGACGACGGGCACGCACCGGGTGGTGGTGCGCGCGCTCGGCTACGCGCCCTTCGACACCGTCGTCTCGCTCACCAACGACATCACCCTCACGGTCCTGCTGCAACGGCGCGAAGTGCAGTTGGCGACGGTGGCCGTGCAGGCCAATCGTGGGGGGGACGATCGACCGGACCTCGATCCGCGCACCCCCGACATGAGCGTCGTGCGGCTGGACCTCCCGGCCGTCAAGCTGCTACCCCCGGTGCTCGGGGAGGCCGACCCGATTCGGAGTCTCGCGCTGCTCCCCGGCGTGTCCCTCTCGAGCGACGCCTCCACCGCCTTCAGCGTGCGCGGCGGCGCCGCCGACCAGAATCTCTTCCTGCTCGACGAGGCCACCGTCTACAACCCGAGTCACGTGCTCGGTTTTCTCAGCACCTTCAACGCCGATGCGATCGACAATGTGACGCTGTACAAGGGGGCCATTCCGGCGCGCTTCGGCGGTCGCCTGTCGTCGGTCGTCGACGTGCGGCAGCGCGAGGGGAACGCGAATGAGTTCAACGGCTCCGCGTCGATCGGGTTGCTGGCTGGCCGCGGTCTGGTGGAGGGACCGCTGCCGAAGAAGCTCGGCTCGTACATGATCGCCGCGCGTCGTTCGTGGGCCGACCTGTTCACCGGGCTGGCCAGCGATTCGGCGGTCCAGGGTACCACCGCGTTCTTCTACGACATCAATGCGAAGACGAACGTGCGCCTGGGATCGACGGGGGCCCTGCTGCTGTCGGGGTACCTCGGCCGCGACCGTGTCGCCGGTATCGGCGACCTGGGTGCCGGGTGGGGCAATCGGGCACTCACGCTCCGCTGGAATCAGGCGCTGCGCAGCAACCTGTTCTCCAAGCTGACCATGTCGTGGGGGGACTACGACTACCGCCTCGACATTCTTACCGGCACGAGCGACAACGTGCGGTGGAACTCGCGGATCGGCAGCCTCAACGTGCGGGTCGACGAGGCGTGGTATCTCTCGCCCACCAACACGATCGAATTTGGTGCCGAACTCACGAGTCAGCGCATCAATCCCGGGGATCTCGTGCCCGTGGGCACCGGCAACGCCTTCAACGCACGGCAGATCCAGCGTCGCAACACCCTGATGCCGGCGGCGTGGCTGGGCCAGGAGTTGGGGATCGGCCCGCGCGTCTCGGTCCGCTACGGCCTGCGAGTCGCGGGCTATGAACGCCGCGGTCCCGCCACGGTGTACTCGTACGTGAACGATACGCCGGTGGCCTACTCGGCGGCGCTCGAGCGCTTCGAGCCCGGTGTTGTGCGCGACAGCACCCAATTGGGGGCCGGCGCGCGACTCACCTCGAGCGCGGGCCTCGAGCCCCGCATCTCCGGTCGATTCCTGCTCACTGCGTCATCGAGCGTGAAGGCCAGCTACGCGAGGACGCAGCAGTTCCTGCTCCTGGTGTCGAACACCAACTCCATCAGCCCACTCGACGTGTGGGAGCCGGCCGGGCAGTGGGTCCGGCCCCTGCTGGCCGACCAGTACGCCGTAGGCTACAGCGCGACCCGCGGCGGCGTCGAGCTGTCGGTTGAGGGGTTCTACAAGCAGGCCCGCAACGTGGTGGACTTCATCGATGGCGCCGACATCCTGCTCAATCCGCGCATCGAGACGCAGATGGTGCAGGGGCAGGGGCGCGCCTACGGCCTCGAGCTCCTGGCGCGGCGATCGCAGGGTACGGTGACGGGGTGGGTCAGCTACACGCTTGGGCGTGCCGAGCAGCGCATCCCGGCGCCGGGGGGCCGTAGCGGCGGCATCAACGACGGGCGCTGGTACGTGACCCCCTTCGACAAGACGCACAACCTGAACGTGGTGGCCCTACGGCCGCTCGGCGCGAAGTGGACGATCGGCAGCACGTTCACGTTGGCCACCGGGTTGCCGACGACTTTCCCCACGTCGCGCTATCAGGTCGACGGGCTTCTCGTGACCGAGTACGGGGCGCGCAACGGCGGCCGCCTCCCGCTGTACCACCGCCTCGATCTCTCCGCTACGCGCAAGGGGACGCGCGGCGAATGGCAGTTCGGTTTGCTGAACGCCTACAACCGATTCAACGCTCAGGCCCTACGGTTCCGACAGCGTGAGAACCAGCCGCTCGTCACCGAGGCGGTCCAGACCTCCATCTTCGGCATCGTGCCCAGCGTTGCCTACACCTTCAACTTCTGAGCGCTCCATGTCGAACCGTGGTATCCTGCCGGTGTGTCTCGTGTCTGCACTGGTGCTGTCCGGCTGCGAGCGCGTCGTCAACATCAGCGGCCTGGACTATCAGCCGCGCCTGGTCGTGGAGGCGCGCCTCGAGCGCGCGCGCGCGGCGACCTCGGCCGATCAGGTCATCCATCTCAGCGTCACGCAGGATGTGTTCAGCACTGCCGCGGCGACGGCTGCGCGCGGCGCGACCGTGCGGGTGCTGGACGACGCAAACCGCGCCACGCCCTTTGTCGAATCGCCGCGGGAGCCCGGTGTCTATCGCGCCGCCGCGATGGCGCTGCCGGTCGGTCGCACGCTGACGCTCGAAATCGAGTGGGAAGGCGATCGCTACCGCGCCACTGAAATCATGCAGCCCGGCGTCCCCATGGACTCGCTGTTCTTTCGGTCCGAGTTCGATGAGGTGGATACCGGGCGGAACTGGCGGGCGACGATTGCCGTGAAGGACCCCGGGGACCAGCGGAACTTCTACTTGTGGGACCAGTGGATCGATGGACGCCGGCTCGTTTCGCCCGACAGCGAGGAGTTCTCGCGGGTCGTGCAGTCCGATGATCGGTTCAATGGCTCGACGGTGCGCCAATACCAGCCGTACTCGGACTGGCTCGTGCGTTCCGGCCAGCTGGTGCGGGTGCGGCAGCTGGCGATCTCGGAGCAGGCGTTCCGCTTCTACACCGCCTTGTCCGCGCAGGTGGGAAACAACGGTTCGCCCTTCGGTGTGCCGGTGAGCAGCGTGCGTGGGAACGTCGCGAACATCACGACGCCGTCGCGGCGGGCCGTGGGGTACTTCATTGCCGGGGAGTATACGGAACTGGAGCGACGGGTGCCGTAGCCGGTGGTGAGGCGTCCGGAGTTGGCAGGCAACAGCACACGTCGGTCAGCTCCGGTGCCCCCGACCAGACGGCAAAGGCGCCGCAGGGATCCAAGACCCTGCGGCGCCTTTGTCAATTGCAGGCGGGGCGAGCGGATGTGAACCCGAAGCCCAAGGCGGCGGTCGCCGGCGCGCGGCGATCCCTGGGTGCTGGCCCACGGCGGAGACGATCCGCATCGCGCGACCGCCTCACCCTCCCCCGACCCGACCCCGCCCGCGGGCGCCCGCGCGGGATCGCGACGTCACGGCTTGCGCGCAGCGCTGAAGGGCATCCCTCCCATGCCCGACACGTCGAGGACGCCGTTGATGGTGTTGTCCTTGACCGCCGCGGCACCGAGGATGGCGAGCACCTGCCCGCCCACGTCGATCTGAAGCGAGAACTTCACGGAATCGCCCTTTACCGTGCCAGTGAGGGGTGCCGATCCGAACGCCGAGTCGAAGGTGCCGGTCAGGGATGAATCTTTGTGCGTCACCGTCATGGTTGCCGGCTGCGGGCCCCCCGGCGAGTCGATGGACATCTCCCACTTGCCGGTGAGGTCGGCGAGCAGGCGCGGCGCGGCGGTGGCCACGCTGGCCACGAGGGCGAGGGCGGCGGCAGACACGAGCACGGGGAGGCGGAGCGACATGGGCGGAGGGCAGAGAGTGAATGGGGAGACGGGCGCAAAGCGTCCGCCCTATCATGTCGCGTGAGTGGCCCCGTCCCCCTACGCGGCATGACCTCGCTCCGGCGCGACGTGATGGGGACCAGAGCCGGCACTGGTCCGGGTCGCACCATGAGGTCGGCGTCGCGGGGCGTGCGGCTGGAACCTGACGGGCTTCGGGTGCGGACCCTGGTCTGCGATTGCGTTCGTCCGAAGCAAGGCGCCCACCGGGCGCGTAAGGGTTCGAGGCCCGTCACGCGACTCTCGCGTGTGCCGGCATTCCTGCCCGATAGTCTGATCATGCCATCCGACCGCCGCGTCAGCCGCGAGGCGCCGTTCGAAGATGCCGATCTCGTCGCCCGCCTTCGTCGTGGTGACGAAGCGGCGTTCGAACACATCTATCGCCTCGAGTGCCCGCGTCTCACCGCAGTGGCCGCCCACCTTGCCCACCCGGCCATCGCCGACGACGTGGCGCACGACGTGCTCTTCGGCCTCTGGGCGCGGCGGCAGTCGCTCGATCCGAACCTCCGGCTCAGGCCCTACCTGCTCGCCGCGGTGCGGTTCGCAGCCGCGAGCGCCGTGCGCCGGGCCCAGGTCGCCTCCCGCATGGCGGAGTGGGTCGAGCAGGCATGGTACGTGGCCCCCGGCGCCGCCGATGCTCCCGCGCATGCGCGGGAACAGGCCGCCGCCGTCGCGAGGGCGCTGGACGATCTGCCGGCTCGCTGCCGGCAAGTGTTCCTGCTCGTTCGCCGCGAAGGGCTATCGTACGCGGAGACCGCGAACGCGCTTGGTATTGCCGTGAAGACGGTCGAGGCGCAAATGGGCAAGGCCCTCCGCCGTCTGCGATACGCCCTCGGACCGATTCTGGCGGAATGATGGCCGACCAACCGACGCCCGCCGACTGGGCGCGCATTGCCCGTCATGTGGCGGGTGACGAGTCCCCCACGGACGCGCGCGCCACCCACGCGTGGATACGGGAGGACCCGCGCCGGGCGGCCGCGGCGGAGTCGGCCCGTCGGATCTGGGCACTCACCGGCGACCTCACGGCGGCCGCGCGCGCGCAGAACCTGCTGCGGGCAGCGCAGTCCGATGCCGGCTGGCACCGCATGCGCGCAAGGCTGCACGCCTCGGATCGCACGCCCGACTTCGTTGAGCCGCCGGGACGCCCGTGGCGTCTGGCGGTCAGGGTGGCGGCGCTGGCGGCCGCCATGCTCGTGACGGTCGTGGGGCTCGATCTGCCAGGTGAGCGGCACCGCACCTACACGGCGCCCGTGGGCTCACGGGTCACGGTGTTCCTCCCCGACGGCACGCGCGCCGACCTGCATCCCGGCACCCGCCTGGACGTGGCCCTGGCGTCGCCGGTGGCCGCACTGCGTCGCCGACTCGGGCTCGCGGCGGACGTATCCCGCCGAGTGTCCCTCGCCGGCGAAGCCGTCTTCACGGTGCGGCACGATTCGGCCCGGCCCTTCCGCGTGACGGCGGGCGGCACGGTCGCGGAGGATCTGGGCACCGTGTTCTCGGTTCGCGCCTACCCCGAGGACGAGCGCGTCCGGATCGTGGTAGCCGAGGGGGAGGTCGGGGTGCGTTCGGCGTCAGCCCCTGCCGGTGTGGAGGCCGTGCGTGTCGTGAGCGGACAGGTGGCCGAGGTCTCCAGGACCGGGGAGATCGCTGTGCGATCGGGGGAGGCGGCCTCGTTCGGTTGGACGCGCGACCGCCTCGTCTTCCGGCGAGAGCGTGCGCGGGATGTCGCCGTGGCCCTGTCCCGCTGGTTCGGTCGCCCGGTGCTCGTTCCCGACGCCGCGCTCGCCGATCGACGGATCACGCTCGACCAGCCGATCACCTCGGTCGATGCGGCGGCGGCGGCCGTGGCGGCGGTGCTCGGCGCCTCGCTCACGGAACACGGGGACACCATCCGCATCCTTCGGCCATGACCCGCCGTCTGCAGGGGGCGATCACTGCGGTCATGGCCATGGCGCTCGCCCTCGGGATTTCTGCCGTACCCGCTCTCGCGCAGGACGGCTACCGTGCCGTGACGGCGTGGCTCGAGGCTGCCGCGAGGGGGGCGCCGATCCCTTCGCCTCTTTCGGCGCGCATCGCGTTCGGTGCCGAGGGCATCCCGCTGTCGGACGCGCTCGATGCCCTGAGAGCTCGCGCCGGGCTGGCGCTGGCGTACGGCGACGAGGTGGAACGCATACGCCGTGTACGCGTCGCGCTCGACACGATGTCCGTGGCTCGGCACCTCGTCCGCTTGCTGCAGGGCACCGGCCTTCTTGCCGTGGCGGACGCCACGGGGGCGGTGGTGGTGCGGCGTCTGCCGTCGCCAGCGGGAACGACTCCGCCCCTGCGCTTGCGCCTGAGCGGCTATGTGCGCCACGCGGAGACACGCGATGTGGTGCGCTATGCCCGGGTCTCCGCGGACGGCGACAGTGTCCGCACCCAGTCGGACGCGGATGGGCGCTACACGCTGTTCCTGTCCTCGGGGCGACACCGCATCCGCGCCGCCGCCATAGGCTTTGTCCCTCTCGACACCATGGTGGATCTCGCCGCGCCCGGAACACTCGATCTCGCGATCACACCGCGCCCGGTGCAGCTCGAAGGCGCGCGCGTCCTTGCCGAGGCCGACGCGCCGGACGTGGATCTGCGCTCGCCAAGCATGAGTGTGATCCGTCTCGACCTCGATGTCGTCAGGAGTGCCCCAGCCCTGCTGGGCGAAGTGGATCCCATCCGCAGCCTGATGCTCCTGCCCGGCGTCTCGCGCACCAGCGACTTCACGACGGCGTTCACCGTACGTGGTGGCGGAGGCGACCAGAATCTCGTGTTGCTCGACGGCGCGACGGTCTACAACCCGACGCACGGGTTCGGGTTCCTGTCCGCGTTCAATGCGGATGCGGTGGCCGACGTCACCCTGCACAAGGGGGGCATTCCCGCGCGGTATGGTGGCCGGCTCAGCTCCGTGGTGGACGTTCGCCAGCGCGAAGGTGACGCGAGCCGGTTCGGGGGGACCGCGTCGGTGGGGATCCTGTCCAGCCGACTCATGCTCGAAGGGCCGATGCCCGGGCTGGGTGGCTCGTTCCTCGTTGCCGGGCGCCGCACGTACGCGGATGTCTTCCTGCGCTTCTCCCCCGACGAGTCGATACGGGACGTGACCGCGTACTTCTACGACGTCAATGCGAAGTGGTCGCGAACGGTGGGGCGAACCGGCTCGCTCTTTGCCTCCGGATACGCCGGGCGCGATCATCACCGCTTTCCGGGCGTCGCCAGCACGTGGGGCAACGTCACCGGTACGCTCCGTTGGAACCACTTTGTCGCCGATCGGCTGTTCCACAAGTTCACGCTGTCATCGAGCGACTACGACGCCGCGGTGGGGTCTCCCGTCTTCGCGACCCCCGCGCGGTGGACGTCGCGCATCGCGACCACGGAGATGCGGCTCGACGAGCAGTGGCAGCTCGACCCACGCCAGCGGATCGAGTTCGGTGCGGAGGGCGCGAGAACGGAGATCCGGCCCGGCACCCTCGTCGCCGACGATCCGGTCGCCAATCAGGGGGCCGCGAAGCCGGTGCGCGTACCCGCCCGCCATCTCGCGACGGCGGGCGCCTATCTCGCGTACGATGTGGCGCTCGGCGAACGCGTGGGGGCCTCCTTCGGCGTACGGCACGCGTGGGCTCGACGCCTTGGTCCGCAGGTGCTGTATCGGTACGTCGGCGATGCGGCCGTCGTCTTCGATACCGGGGCCGGCCGATTCGTGCCCGGGCGACTGCGGGACAGCGTGACCGTGGGCGCGGGGGAGCGCGTGGCCGCGGCGGGGGGACTGGAGCCGCGCATCGCTGTGCGCGTCAGTCTTGGGGCGTCGTCGAGCCTCAAGGCGAGCTGGGCACGGACCCGGCAATTCCTGATGCTCGCCTCGCGCACGAACACGCCAATCCCGACCGATGTCTGGGAGCCCTTCGGCCCCACGCTCGCGCCGCCCGTCGGTGACCAGTACGCGCTGGGCTGGGCGGGCGTCTCCCGCAGCCGCCTATGGGAGGCGACGGCCGAGCTCTACTGGCGCCGACTCGGGAATGTCGTCGATCTCCTCGAGGGACAGGATCTCGTCCTCAATCCCCGCCTCGAGACCGCGTTCGTACAAGGCGACGGGCGGGCTCACGGCGTCGAACTTTTCCTGCGCCGTCGCGCCGGCCGCACGAACGGATGGGTCAGCTACACCCTCAGCCGCGCCGAACAGCGCTTTCCGGCCGGTCGTGGCATCGGGATCAATGGCGGTGCCTGGATGCCCATGCCGACGGAAAAGCGGCACGATCTCTCGGTGGTGCTGGTCCGGTCGCTGTCGGGCCGTTGGTCGCTCGGCAGCACCTTCGTTTACGCGAGCGGACTGCCGACCACCTTGCCGGCCTCACGCTACGAGCTCGACGGTCTCATCGTGCCGGAGTACGGCCCGCGAAACGGGGGGCGGCTGCCGGCCTATCACCGGCTGGACCTGACAGTGACCCGCAACACACGCCGCACCGAAGTTGCCGTCGGCGTCCTGAACGCCTACAACCGTTTCAACGCCCAATCACTGGCCTTTCGGACCAGTCGTGCGGACTCGAGGCGGACCGAAGCCGTGCAAACCTCGATCTTCGGTATCGTGCCGAGTCTTTCGTGGACCGTGCGCTTCTGACCATGCGGTCGCGCACCGATCTCGCGGCCTGCGCCGGGGCCTGCCTCTTGCTGTTCCTCGTCGGCGCGTGTGAGCGGGTGGTCTCGATCGCGGCGCCGAGCGAGACGCCTCGTCTCGTCGTCGAGGCACGGATCGAGTCTCCGTACAGCGGAGCGCCGGACACCCCCCGCATCCGGCTCACGACGACACAACCCTACTTCGATGCCGGGCCGGCAGCGCCCGCCACGGGTGCGGTCGTCCTGCTGCGCGACGGAGTCAGTCCGCCGATGTCCCTGACCGCCGCTACGGGCGGGGAGTACGTCGGGGCGCCGATGACGGTCGTGCCCGGTCGCCTCTACGAGCTTGACATCACCTGGGACGGCGATCACTTCGTCGCCGTGGACACGGCCGCGGACGTGGCCCCGATCGACTCGGTCTACTTCGGCACGACGAGGGAGAGTTCGGCCGACGGCCGCGCCACGCTCGCCTTTCGCGATGCCCCCGGGCGATCCGATTACCTGCTCTGGGACCAGTGGGTGAACGGGGTGCGCCTCGGCGGCCCCGACGCGTCGCTTCGGCGTCGTCCGATTGCCTCGGACAACGGGTTCGACGGACTCGTGGTGCTCGGCTTCTCGCCGTTCGATGGTGTGGCTGTTCCCATCGGGGCCGCCGTGCGGGTGCGGCAGAAGGGGATCTCGCGCGCCATCTTCGATTTTCACGCGGCGCTCAACGAGCAGCTCGCGCGGGACGGGTGGCCGTTCTCGGAGCCGATGAGCAGTGTCCGGGGCAACGTGCGCAACCGCACGACGCCATCACGCCGGCCCAGCGGCTACTTCTCGGTTGGCCGGTACGACGAACGGACGCGCGTGCGCACCCGCTGAGCGGGAGACGATCGTCTCCGGCTCAGCGGGTGCGCCTGCCGCCGTGGCGCCGTCGGCGCCACGGCGCGTCGTGCCAGTCGCGACCGCCGCTCGTGCGGCCGAGATCACGGGCCGGACGAACGTGGGGCCACTGGTCCCCCGGGACGGAATCGGGGCCCCGGTAACCAGGTGTCGGCGCGCAGCCACGCCGCCTCGAACTCCCGTTGCGTGCGGGCGGCGTCCGCGGTCTTGCCCTGCGCAGTGAGCGCGAGCTGCAGCCCACGCAGGGCCCACCCGTTGTGCGGGCGCTTGACGAGATCGGTGCGCAGGACGCGCTCGGCGTCCGCCGCCCGCCCGGCATCTAGCAGGACTCCTGCCAGCACGTGGCGCGGCGGCAGCAACCATCGGTCGTGCTCCTCGTACTCCAGAGAGTCCTCGGCGGCGACCGCCGCCTCGAGTGCTGCCACGGCGCTGTCCACTTGCCCCCGCGCCGCCAGGAGTTCGCCGGCCAGCACCCCCCGCGCCATGGCAATCGTGTGGCGGTCCTGCGCGGCGTTCCCCATCGCCGGTGACGCACCTCCGGCACCCAGCGGCGGCGGCGCGCGCCGCGTGGCCTCCAGCACCGCTTCGATCAGCTCGAGCTGCCGGCGCGCCGGTCCCGGCTGTGCCGCATCGAGCAACGCCAGACCGTATGCCGCTGCCGACGACGCGGTGTTGACGGGACTGTCCGTGCGCGGGCTCATTGCGCGGAGCTCGCTCCATCGGCCGAAGCGCGCGAGCGCCACCATGACCGACGCCTCAGTCGACGGGTACGCTCTCGCCTGCGCCCGCAGGGCATCGATGGCCACGGCGCGCTGCCCATCCATGACCGCGCCGCCGGTCAGCATTCCCACGTTGTGCATGGGATACACACCCGGGACCCCGCCCGCCCGGCCGTGCTGGTCGGCGATGATCGCCCGCTGGTTCGCCCGCACAGCGTCTCCCCAGCGGCCGATCCGGTGATAGACGTGCGAGGGCATATGCAGCATGTGACTGGCGCCCGGCATCCGGTCGCCGAGTTGGTCGGCGCACCGCTCGGCCCTGCCCGGCTCGGGGCCGGCCTCGGTCGCGTGGATGTACAGGTGACAGGCTCCCGGGTGCCCGAGATTCCGTGCGAGGACCTTCTCGAACGGTGCCAGTGTCGTGGCGGCGTTCGGCCGCGGGCGTCGGTCGTGCGTGTACAAGCCATCCCACCCCGCGAGGATCAGCCGCGACTCGCCAAGCAAGGCCTGCACCTCGTCGTCGTCTGGGTATCGGGCAGCGACCACCGCCATCGCCTGTGCGTAGGCCGTGTCGAGCGCGCGTCGGCGTGCAGGGTCCGGCACGGGCGCGTAGCGGGTGACCATCGCGTCGATGAGGGCCCGATCGGCAGGGCGCGCCCATGCGGCGAGTTCCTGCGCACGTCGAATCGCCACGTGCGCCTCGGCCAGGCGTGTACTGTCGGAGTTGGGGTCGTTGAGGTAGGGACCGCTGGCCCACGCGACTCCCCACCAGCACATCGCGCAGGTCGAGTCGGCGGCGATTCCCATCTTGAAGCTCTGCACCGCCTCGCCGTGCCCGAAGCCCCACGTGAGCCGCAGCCCCTGATCGAACCACTGCTGCGCCATGGCGGTGACGTTGCCCAGTGGTCGGCCGTGGGTACCGAGGTTGTCGAACAGCGCGATGGTTGGCGCCGCCGCTGCGCCGCTGGGCTGCGAGGCACGTTGGGTGGCTGATTGCGCAGTCGATTGAGCGGTCGCGTGCTCGTGTGCTTGCGACAACAGGGGCGCCGGCAACTGGGAGACTGCGAGCGCGAGCAGCAGGTGGCGTATCCGGGGCATGGAACGGGAGGAAAGGGGAAAGCCGCGTGGTGTCATGATGAGCACCCCGTCGGACACGCTTCCGCGGCCACCGGTTTACTGCATCAGCCACGCGTGTGGCCGGAGAGCGGTGCTCGATTCGGCGCGCCATGGCACCACGTCTTCCGGGATGCAACCGTCGGTCGAGATCACTGACCGCTTGTCGCTGCCAGCGACCGCTCATGCTCGCTGCGTGCCTCCGTGGTGGAGCCCGTGCCGCCTGACTTCGTGCACGCCTCAGGCATGCCTCCGGTTGTCGCGCGGCCCAGCGTTGCGGTCGCACCGCCGCGCGTTGACGGCCTGCCATACCGCCGGTACGGTTACCCATGACAAAAACGACGCGCGATTTCGACGACACGGTGATGACCGCCCTGCGCTGCGAGGTGCCGTGCAGGCCGGCGTCTGGTACCTGAGCTGCGCGCCCGACTCCGGTCGTTGGAGCGCGCACGACTCGCGCTCGCCGAACGCCACACGGCAGTGCTGGCCGCGGCGCGAGTCACGGTGCCCATGATCAGCGGGAACCTGTGGCATGACGTCGAGACCGCCGCGCGGAGTGTGGTGCCTCGTGAGTGACATCCAGTCCCGCCTCACCGCCGCCCTGGCCGATCGCTACCGCGTCGAGCGCGAGCTCGGCGCCGGCGGCATG
>JAJTGR010000076.1 GCA_021299375.1 Gemmatimonadota bacterium | reverse complement strand
TTGAACAGGATTACCGCGAGCTCAAGGACGAGCTGGGGCTCGATCACTTCGAGGGGCGCTCGTGGCCGGGGTGGCATCATCACGTGACGCTCGCCTCGATGGCGTACGCGTTTCTGGTGCTCGAGGGGCTACGCAGAAAAAGAAACGCCGCGCGTCACCCTCCCCGGAATCCGTCGGCAGCTCCAAGCCCTCCTGATTCGCTGGGGCGCGTGGTGTCCGACGTGCCGACGGGCATGGAATGATTCGTCCTCACTTAACCTCGTCGTATTGGGCTGCAGCCCCCGCAGCCTAACAGGTAATCGCGCGAAGACACCGTCGATGGATACCACCACCGCCCCATCCGCCGGACGCGACACCCGCGCCCGGCCGGCAGCGCCCCCCTCACCGATGCATCAGATACTCCAGCACGTCGAACCGGGTCACGATCCCCTGCACCACGCCGTCCTTCTTCATCAGCACCGCGCGGTTGCTCTTCGACAGCAGCTTGGCCACGCTCTCCACCGGCGCGTCGGCCTCCACCACCGGGAACGGCTGGTCCATCACGTCGCTCACCGTCCGGTCGAGCGTCTTCGGGTCGGCCAGTGACGTGCTCGTGAGCTGCGACTCGGCCACGCTCCCCACGCACACCGCGCCGTCCATCACCGGCACCTGGCTTACGTCGTGCAACGCCATCAGGCGAATGGCCTGACGCACGGTGGCACCCGGCGCCACGCTCACGATGGCCGGCGCGCTCGCGTCCTTGTGGCCGATCACCGACTCGATGCTCGTGTGCGGCGAGTCCAGCAGCTGGTTCTCCCGCATCCACTCGTCGTTGAACACCTTGCTGAGATAGCGCTCGCCGGTGTCGCACAGGAACGTCACCACCAGCGCGTTCGGGTCATCCAGGCGGCGCGCCACCGTGAGGGCCGCGTGCGCGATCATGCCGGCACTGCCCCCCACGAAGATCCCCTCCTCGCGCGTGAGCCGGCGCGCCATGCCGAAGGCGTCCTTGTCGCTCACCGAGATGAATTCATCGATCACACTCATGTCGAGCGTGGCCGGCACGCAGTCCTGCCCCACCCCCTCCACCTTGTACGGCGCGCCGGTGGGGTGTCCCTCACCCTTGGTGCGCCACAGCTCGGCCAGCACACTCCCCTGCGGGTCGGCGGCGATGATCTTGATGCTGGGGTTCTTGCTCTTGAGGTAGCGCGCCACGCCACTGATGGTCCCGCCGGTGCCGGCGCCGGCCACGAAGTGCGTGATGCGCCCCTCGGTCTGCTCCCACAGCTCGGGGCCGGTGGTGGCCACATGCGCCGCGGGATTGGCGGGGTTCTCGAATTGCCCGGCCAGCACCGCCCCCGGCGTCTCTCGCACGATGCGCTTGGCCATCTGCACGTAGTTCTGCGGATGATCCGGGGGCACCGCGGTGGGCGTGATGATCACGTCGGCCCCGAACGCCTTGAGCAGCCGCACTTTTTCCTGGCTCATCTTATCGGGCATCGTGAAGATGCACGGATAGCCCTTGAGCGCCGCCGCGATGGCCAGCCCCACGCCGGTGTTGCCGCTGGTAGCCTCCACGATCGTCCCGCCCGGCTTGAGCGTGCCCGCCCGCTCGTGGGCCTCGATCATCGGCATCCCGATGCGGTCCTTCACGCTGCCGCCGGGATTGAAGAAGTCGGCCTTGCCGTACAGCGGCGTGCGGATGCCGCGCGCCACCCGTGACAGGCGGATGAGCGGCGTCCAGCCGATCGTCTCCAGCACGCTGTCGTAGGGGCGGCGGTGTCGGCGGTGTTCTTCAGGCCGAGCGGGGGCGTCGGCCGTTTCGGTGGGCAGGGTGGTGGCCATGGTGGGGGAGGTCACGGGGAAATCGGCGATACATCACAGGGAATCGGCGGGGAGCGGGGCTCCCTGGGGGTGCCGGAAATGGACGGGGTACCGGAGCACCACGGCCATGGGGGTGCCGCGCAAGCGGGCGGGACGGAAGCGCAACTGGCTGGCACCGGCCAGCGCGGCCGAATCGAGCGCGGCGTGGCCGGACGGTTCGGCGATTCGTATGCTATCGGGGACCACGCGGCCGTCGGCGTCCACAAACAGGCGCAGGATCACGTTCCCCTGCACCTTCCGCTGGTACATCGCCACGGGATACCGGAACGGCAGGTCGTCGTTGAGCATCTGCGGACGTTCGTCCGGCATCACGGAACGGAACCAGCCGTCCCCCCCTGCCCGTCCCGATCGGACGCGCTCGGAACAGCCAAGCACCCCGAGGGGAATCAACAGGGGCATCGTTCTGGCCACCCACCTACCCACGCGCATGCCGCAATGTACACCGGGCTCGCGTCGTGGGTGTCACGCGGCATCTTTGGCAGCATCACTCGTGGGGCCGTCTGTCGCCGGTCGGCTCGCTTCCCCTCTCCGCGCCACCCATGGCTTCGTTGTTCCCGCATCCCACCCTCGGCGTCGGTCACCGCATGCCCTGCAGGGGCGTGCATGTCCAGCGCATCACGCCCGCTGTTGCGCTCGCGATCAGCCTTCTTGCGGCCGCCTGCTCCTCCAGTGAGAACACCGGCCCCGGGCCCACCCCCACCGCGGTCCGTGCGCAGACGGGCAACCAGCAGACGGGGGTGGCGGGCGCCACCCTCGCCACGCAACTCAGTGTGCTGGTTACCGACAAGGACAACAAGCCAGTCGGGAGCCGCCGAGTGGACTGGGACGTGGGACCGGGCTCCGGCACCGTGTCCCCTGCCAGCACCACCACCGACAGCCGCGGCATCGCGACCACCACGTGGACACTCGGCACCACCGCCGGCACCGCGCGCGTCACCGCGCAGGTGAACGGCGTGAATCCGGCCACTTTCACGGCCACGGTGCTCCCCGGGGCCCCCGCGGCGCTCGTGGCCAACCCCGATGCGGCCTTCCTGGGCGTCGGCGATACGCTGCGCATCCGGGCGGCGCTGCGCGATCAGTTCGGCAACGAAATATCGGGGCAGGCGGTCGGCTTCACCTCGCTCGACGGCGCCGTGGCGTCAGTGAGCACTACCGGACTCGTGACCGCCCTCACGCAGGGTGCGGCCCGTATCGTGGCCGACGCCTCCGGCCGCGCCGACACGGTGCCGATCACCGTGGGCCCCGCCGGGTCGGGCGTCTGCGGCCCGATCACGCCCCGCACACTCGCCGTGGGCGACGTGTTCACGCCAGGCGCCAGTACCTCCAACGTCGCCGCATGCCTGGCGGCGCCCTCCGGCGTGACCGCGGAATACGCGCTGACTCTCATCTCCACCGCCACCTCGTTCGGCACCGCCACGGTGGCCGACGTGCTCGGCATCGGCAGCGCGGCGCCGGTCTCGGTCGCCGTCACGGCCTCACGGCTTGGCGGTGAGGGGGCCCTGCCCGACGCCTTCCCGCCTGCGCTGGGCACCGTGGGGGCGGCGCTTCCCGGCCACGAGGCACCGCATAGAGCCGAGGTGGCGCGGCGCGAGCTCGAGCGGCGCGAGCTGCCGGCGCTGGTGGAGTCGGCGCGAACCTGGCAGGCCGAGCGCGCGCAGTTGCCATCGCTGCTGGCCGAGGCCAAGGTCGGCGACGTGCTGCGCCTGAACGTGAACGCCAACTCGGCGTGCACGCAGGCCGACACGCGCAACGGCCGCGTGGCGGCAGTGGGCACCCGCGCCATCATCGTCACTGACACCGACAACCCGACCGGCGGCTACACCGACGCCGAGTACACGGGCATCCTGGCCACCTTCGACACGCTCGTCTATCCCATGGACACCACGGCGTTCGGAGCGCCGTCGAACATCAGCCAGTACGGCAAGATCATCCTGTTCTACACGCGCGCCGTGAACGCACTCACGCCGCAGGGCGCCAACTTCACCATCGGCGGGTTCTTCTTCGCGCGCGATCTCTATCCCAAGACGGCGCGCAACAACCTGGCCGCATGCGCGGGCTCGAACGAGAACGAGATGTTCTACCTCCTCGTGCCCGACCCCAACGGCACGGTGAACAGCAACCGACGCACCAAGGACGAGGTGACGCTGCTCAACCTCACGACCATCGCCCATGAGCTGCAGCATCTCATCAATGCATCGCGCCGTCTGTATGTGAACGTCGGCGCCGCTCCCAACGAGCAGACGTGGCTCGACGAGGGGCTCTCGCACGTGGCCGAGGAGCTGCTCTACCTGCGCATCAGCAACTTCACCACGCGGCAGAATCTCACGCTGTCGGAGATCGGCAGCTCGACGACACGCTCCGACCAGTTCCGCAACTATGCGTCACAGAACTTCTCGCGCTTCTACAGTTTCCTCATCGCGCCCGAGGTGAATTCGCCGTATGCGCCCAACGATTCGCTGGCGACCCGCGGCGCGATCTGGAACTTCCTGCGCTTCGCGGCCGGCCGGCAGGGCGCGAGCAGCGAATCGGCATTCCTGCGGGCGCTGGTGAACTCCACCACCACCGGCGTGAACAACCTGCAAGGGGTGCTCTCGGGCGGCCAGTTCGCGGACTACCTGCGCGACTGGACGATCGCGCTCATCGCCGACGACCATGCCCCCGCGACAACGACCGCGCTCGGCGCGTCGTACACCAATCCGACGTGGAACTTCCGCAACATCTATCCCGGGCTCCGATTCAGCGGTGGCGCCGCACTGGGCGTGTACCCGATCGCCACACGGTCGCTGGTGAGCAACGTGCCGCAGCGCATCACGCTCGCCGGTGGCACCAGCAGCTACCTGCGCTTCAGCGTCGCCGGTGGACAGCGGGCGCTGGTCACGCTCAGCAGCAACGGCGCGGTGCCAGCGGTGACGTTGCGGTACGGGATCGTGCGGCTGCGGTGAACCACAGCAGCCGGGAACCACAGCAGCCGGGAACCGCAGCAGCCGGGAACCGCAGCAGCCGGGAACCGCAGCGGCCGGGAATCGCAGCGGCCGGGAACCGCAGCGGCCGGGAACCACAGCGGCCGGGAACGGCGGCCGGGGTGACCAGTGGCGGGAGTGACCAAAGGCGGTGGTTGGGGATGGACGGCCGCGCCGGTTCACGGCCCCGCACTGCCTCGTCTCCACTGCCTCGTCACCGCGACCTCCTCACCGCTGCATCAGCTCCGACGCTTCAGGGAAATCTCGAACAGCTTGCTCCACAGCTTCCCGGTCACGAAGATCCGGTCCTTGGCGGCGTCGTAGGCAATGCCGTTGAGCACGTCCTCGCTGCCGGTGCGATCGAGGCTGGGGAGAATGCCGGTGAGATCGATCCAGCCGAGCACGTTGCCGGTGGCCGGGTCGATGCGGGCGATCTGTTCGCTCTGCCACACGTTGGCCCAGATCTCGCCCTTTACCCACTCCAGCTCGTTCAGCTGCGACACCGGATTGCCATGATCCGTCACGGTGATGGCCTTCTGGGCCACGAAGGTCCGGGGGTCGCGATAGATGAGCGTGGACGAGCCGTTGCTCATGATGAGCGACGTGCCGTCGGTAGTGAGCCCCCACCCTTCGCCGTCGTAGCTGAACGACCCGGTGCGCTTGAAGGTCTTCCAGTCGTAGGTGAAGGCCTTGCCGCTGGTCCACGTGATCTGCGTGAGCTGATCACCCAGAATGACGATGCCTTCGCCGAAGTGCGGCTCCTCGAGCGGCTGCTTGCGCAGCACGCGACCGGTGGTGAGCTCCACCTCGCGGATGTCCGACTGCCCCACCTGCCCCGTGCTTTCGAACAGGCGACCGTCGTGCCACTGCAACCCCTGGGTGAACGCCTTGGGGTCATGCGGATAGGTGTTCACCACGTCGAAGCTGTACGTGGGCGTGCGCGCCGCCGGGGTGTCCAGCGTGTCACGGCCGGCATCGGCGACCGCCGCGTCACCACCGTCACTGCAGGCCCCGAAGGCACCGGCAGTGCCCACCAGACCGACGGTGGCGAACAGGATCAGCGCGATGGCGGCGCGCGAGCGGCGGAGCGAGGAGAGTATGGGCATGAGGCGTGGCGTGCGGAGAATTGTCTCGTTCGTGGACCGCGAATTCGACGGAAACGTACGGAATCCACACGGATACCACCAAAGTCCCTTTCCGTATCGGTGTCGTTTCCGTCGGTTTCCGTTCAATCCGCGGCCAGCCGTTGCTGTTGTGTCACCATGTCGACCGACTCACCCCGCGCGCTCCACCCACGCCCGCAACTCGCGCAGCAGACCGACCAGATCCGACAGCTGGTGGTTGGCGTTGAGCCCGCTCGGACTCGGCAGCGCCCACAGGGCCGTGGTGCCAAGCGATTCCGACTGCAGGCCGAGCGCCGCCTTGGGGCGACCGAACGCGGTGCGGTACGCCCCGATACCGAGGAACGCCACCACGCGCGGACGATGCTCGGCGACCAGCCCCCGCAGACGCGCGCCGCCGGCCACGTACTCCTCCGGTGACAGCTCGGCAGCCGCAGCCGTGGTGCGCTCCACCATGTTGGTGATGCCGTAACCCAGCGGCAGTAGCTCGCGCTCTTCCCAGGGCGCGAACTGCCGCGGCGTGAAGCCGGCGCCGTGCAACGCCGGCCAGAAGCGGTTGCCCGGGCGCCCGAAGTGATGCCCGATGGCCGCCGTATACAACCCGGGGTTGATGCCGCAGAACAGCACCGTGAGATCGGGTGCCACGAGATCGGGCACCGTCTTGTGCACGGCCGCGGCGAGGTCTGCCTTGGAGGGCTTCGGTGGACGCGAGAGCGCCGCCGCGGCCCCCCCTCGTATGGCGGCGCGGACGCGCGTCGTCACATCGACACCTTCCGCCCGGCCGATCCCTTCATCGCGTCCTTGAGCGAGGCAAGCGTGGTGAGCGCCTGCATGGGCGTCATGTGCTCCGGCTCGAGCGCGTCGACAGCCTCCGCAAGCTGCTGCAGTGCCGGGTCCGGCGCGGCCACGGGCGCCTCGCCGAAGAAGCCCAGCTGGTCGGTGTGCACCTGATGCTTGAGACGCGGGCCGCGCCGCTTCGTGCTGGTGGGCGCCTGCATCCCGTCGGCGGTGAGGCGCGCCGCCATCTGCTCACCTTCGCCCTCCAGCAGCGCCAGCACTTCCTTGGCGCGCGCGATCACCGGCGCCGGCAAGCCGGCCAGCCGGCCCACTTCAATGCCGTAACTGCGATCGGCGCCGCCGGGAACGAGCTGGTGCAGGAACAGCACCTGGTCGCCCACCTCACGCACCGCCACCGTGAAGTTGCGCACCCCGCCCAGTTCGCTCGCCAGTTGGGTGAGTTCGTGATAGTGGGTCGCGAACACCGTCTTGCAGCCGATGGCGTCGTGCAGATGTTCGCTCACGCTCCACGCAATGCTCACACCGTCGTACGTGCTGGTACCGCGCCCGATTTCATCCAGCAGCACCAGCGAGCGCTTCGTGGCCGTGTGCAGGATGGCGCTCGTTTCGCTCATTTCCACCATGAACGTGGACTGGCCGCGCACGAGATTGTCGCTGGCGCCCACGCGGGTGAACAGGCGGTCCACGATGGGCAGCGTCGCCCGCCGCGCCGGCACGTACGCGCCCACCTGGGCGAGCAGCTGGATGAGCCCCACCTGCCGCAGGATGGTACTCTTGCCCGCCATGTTGGGGCCGGTGAGCACGATGAGCTGCGCATCGGCGGTGAGCCGCAGGTCGTTGGGAATGAACTTCTCCCGCGCCATCATGCGCTCCACCACCGGATGGCGGCCGGCCACGATCTCGAGGTCGAAGCCATCGTGCAGCTCGGGGCGCACGTAGTGTTCGCGCTCGGCCACCTCGGCGAAGCTGGCCAGCACATCGATGGAGGCCACGCGCCGCGCCACATCCTGCCAGCGCGCAATGGCGGCACCGGCCTCGCGACGCAACGCCTCGAACAGCTCGCGCTCGCGCGACTCGATGCGTTCGGCGGCACTCAGCACCTTCTCCTCGTACTCCTTGAGCGCCGGCGTCACGTAGCGCTCGGCACCCGTGAGTGTTTGCCGACGCTGGTAGTCACTCGGCACCAGGTGCCGGTTGGCGTTCGAGATTTCGAGGAAGTACCCGAACACCTTGTTGTAGCCCACCTTGAGGCTCGCGATGCCGGTGCGCGCGCGCTCCTGCTGCTGGATGGTGGCGATGGCGTCCTTGCCGCCGTCGCGCAGCGTGCGCAGCGCGTCGAGGTCGGTGTCGACGCCGGGAGCGATGGTGTCTTCCTCACCGATCATGAGCGGCGGGCGTGCCACCAGCATGCGCGTGAGCGTGGCCGCGCAGTCGGCACCATCGTCCCAGCCGTGCAGGATGTCGGCCAGGACACCACCCGACGCGCCGCCCTGGTTGGCGTGTGCCAGCACCGCCTGCACGGCCTTCGCCACCTGCGGCAGGCGCGCCAGTGAATCACCCAACGCGCGCAGCTCGCGTGGGGTGGCGCGCCCCGCGGCGGCCTTGCTGGCGAGACGCTCCACATCACGCACCCCGTCGAGTGCCTCGCGCAGCGCCGCGCGCCCCACGGGGTCGCGCACGAGCACCGTGACCGCCTCGAGGCGCGCCTCGATGACGTGACGCTCGAGCAACGGCGCCAGCAGCCACTGCCGCAACAGGCGCTGGCCCATGGGCGTGGTGGTGCGATCGAGCACACTGAGGAGCGTGCCCGCGAGTTCACCGCCGCGCAGCGACTCCACCAGCTCCAGATTGCGCCGCGTCATCTCGTCGAGCGGCATCACCCCACCGGGCCGCTCCACGATGGGGCGCGCCAGATGTGGCAGCCCGCCCGGCTGCAGTTCGCGCAGGTAGCGCAGCAGCGCGCCGCCGGCGCCGATGGCCGCGCGGTCGTCGGGGCCGAGCCCGAAGCCTTCGAGGCTCTGCACGGCGAACTGCCGTGTGAGCTCGTCGCCGGCGAGGTTGGCGTCGAACTCCCACCCCTCGCGCTCGGTGACGAGCGCCTGATCCACCGTGGCCAGCGCCGCGTCGAGCTCGGGGTGCGCGGTGTTCCGCACCAGCAGCAGTTCGCGCGGCGCCAGCCGCGCCAGCACCGCCGGCGTGTCGGCCGCGCTCACCACGAACAGCCGCAGCTCACCGGTACTGAGATCGGCGGCGGCGAGCCCCACCGTATCGCCCGCGCCGTCGCGCGCCGACGCCCGGCTGTCGGTGTCGCGCCCCATGGCCACGGCGCACACGTAGTTCGCCCGCGACCCATCGAGCAGATCGTCGGCAAACACGGCCCCCGGCGTGATCGTCTCGATGACTTCACGCTTGACGATGCCCTTGGCGAGCTTCGGGTCTTCGACCTGCTCGCAGATGGCCACGCGATGCCCCTGCCCCACCAGCCGGCGCAGGTATTCGGCCGCGGCCTTCACCGGAATGCCCGCCAGCGGCACCTCTGACGCACCACCATTGTTGCGCGACGTGAGCGTCAGCCCGAGCGCCCGCGACGCCGTTTCGGCGTCGTCGTAGAACATCTCGTAGAAGTCGCCCATGCGGAAAAACAGGATCGCGTCCTGATGCCGCGCCTTGATCTCCCGGTACTGCTGCATCAGCGGGGTGGCCACACCGCTCACGGCATGAGCTCCGCGACGAAACCATCGACGCCTTGTTTCTTCAGGGCCGCCAGTGCCCCCGCCGCCTGCGCGCGCGTGGCGTAGCGCCCGCTGCGCACACGAAACGGCTTCACGTCTCCATCCACACGCGCGTCGAGTCCGCGTCTGGCAAAACGCGCCACGGCCTCCTCAGCCTCGCGGCGGGTGTTGTAGGCGGCGAGCTGCACGCTGAAGCGGCCAGTCGCGTCCGGTGCGCTGAGCGCTGGGGTACCCGGCGCGGTCGGTGGTGCCGCGGGCGCCGGTGGTGTCGGCGTGGGCGCCGGTCCGGCGGTGCCCGGTGCCCGCGATCCGGCACCGAGCTTCCGACTCGCTGCCGCCGCCTCACACCGCCTCCCCATCTCCTCCGCCTGCAGCTTCAACTCGCCATCCGGCAGGTTGTACGCCCGCGCCTCACCAAGCGCGGCGCAGCCGCGCGAAACATCCTGCTCGTCGAACCAGCTGCGGGCGATGAGCAGGGCGCTGCGCATGCCTTGCGTGCCGCGGGGAAACTCGCGCACGACGCGCTCGAACCACGCGCGCGCGTCCTTGGGGTGCGCGCGCAGGAGCTCGAGTTCGCCCAGGCGCACCAGCGCATCGGGAGTGCGCGGCGAGAGCGGCGATTCGATCACCAGCCGCTTCCAGTCGCGCTCGGCCTCGGCGATCCGCTCCGCAAACACCGCGCGCCAGAACAGCGCCTCGGCAAGGTCGTCACTCGCCGCGGGCGCCGCCACCACAAGTGAGTCGAGTAGGTTGCGCGCCTCAGCCCCTTCGCCACGCTCCACGAGCGCGCGGGCCCGACTCACCTGACGGTCCATGGCGGCGGACACGGTCGCGGGCTGCGCCTCGAGCGCGGGAGCAAGGGCGGCACACAGCAGGAGTGCGGCGGTGCATGCGGCGAGGGTGCGAGCGGCCACGGCGCGAGCGGTCACGGCGCGATGTGGAACGGCGCCGACTGACATCATGCGGGCCGCCGGCGTGGGGTGGCACACAGACCAAGCACCAGCGACATCAGGATCTGTTCCGCATTCGACACCGTGGTGTCCTTGAGCGCCATGTCGGTTTCCAGCAGCAGCGTGAGCGCGCGCTCGCAGGCGTCAGCGCTCCACTGGTCGGTGACCTTGGTCCACGCCGAGGCGGCTTCGCCCCACGGGCGGCCGGGAAAGCCGCCGGTCTCCTTGAGAAAGGCGAAGTACTCCTGCGGCAGGCGATTGGTGGGGATGCCGGCGTCGCGCCGCGCGCGGCCGAAGGCCAGCGCAAAGGCCTGCGTGGTCAGCATCATCACCACCTGCACGGCGGTGACCTTCGGTTGTCCCAGTACGTGCGTCACCAGAGCGACGGCGGTCTTTGCGTCGTGGCGCGCCACGGCGTCGAGCAGGTCGGTAACCGTCTCACCGCGGCGGATACCCACCACGGCGGCCACCGCGTCGGCGTCGATGGTGGCCGGGGCATCGGCCGAGGCGTCCGGCGCGCCGAGCACATAGCTGGCGCACTTGTCCAGCTCGCCGGCGAGCAGGTGCAGATCGTTGCCCACCGCCTGCTGCAGCAGCGCCGCCGCCTCGTCGGTCACGCCAATGGCGAGCGCCGTCGACGCGTGATGCGCGATCCACTTGCGGACGCGCTCCGGGGTCAGCGGCGCGAAGTCGAGCGCGGTCGACGCAGCCGCCAGCGCGGCGTCGGCCTTGGTACCAGCCGGACTCACCAGCAGCAGCAGCGTGTCACCCGCCGGGCGCTTCAGGTACGCGTCGAGCTGGGCGCGGGCGGCCTTCTTGAGCGCCGTGACGTCACGCAGGACCACCGCCCGGCGTTCGGCGAGCATGGGGGGGGTGGCGAGCAGGCTGCCCAGCGTTTCGGCGTCGAGATCGGCCGCGCGGCGGATCTCGCAGTTGAAGTCCCGCGTGGACGGGTCGATGGCTGCGGTGAGCAGGTCGCGGACGGCGCCGTCCTTGAGGTAGTCATCGTCGCCGCACAGGTAATACACCGGCTCGAACTGGCCGGCCTGGATGGCGGCCTGCACGACGCGCAGCGGAGACGCTTCCTTGGCGGGGGCGGCGGCGCGGGGGGGCATGCCGCAAATCTAATCGCGGCCTACCGTATCTCCGCGAAGGAATACCCGGTGTTCACGAACGTCACCGGCGCGTCTTGAATGAGCATGGCGGCGGGCCATACCGGGTTGCCGGTGGAGAGTGCCTGCACCATGGCCGGCGTGACATACGGGTTGGGCGCGGCAAGCGCCGGGCGCGAAGCAATCACGGGCTGCATGACCAGCTCCGGCGCGCCGGACATGCCGAATGCCTGCCATGCCATCATACCCAGGACGGCGCTGGCCGCCACCGCGATGACCGCGCGTGTCGGCCGTGCCGAGGTGCCACGTCGGGCATCCAGCGCCTCGTCTCGGTAGCCGGCGGCACGGCGCTCACCCTGCCGCTCGGCCTCGCATTCACTCCGACATTCGGCCAGTCGCGCCCGCAGCCGCTCCTGAAACGCGGCACTCGGCTCCAGCGTCGGCAGGCTGCGCGCCACCATCAGCGACCGGCGCACCAGCGTGTCGTGTGCGGCGCACCCATTGCACACCAGAACATGACGCTGGGCGGCGGCCATGAGGTCACCCGGCAGGGTATCGTCGAGATACGCCAGGTGGTGCTTGCGGAAGTAGTTGCAGTCCATCGGAGCGGGGCGGAGACCTGCGGAAACGTCGTGCACGGCAAGGTACCCGCCGGCTGCGGGCCGGTTCCGGGCACGTCCCGACCCTGCACCACGAGCTCGCCGACGAGGAATCTGTGCCCACCGTCCGTGCCCGGCAACACAACGGGCCCGGGCAGATGCCCGGGCCCTGCCGCGTGGGTCCTGCAACCGCAGTCCCCGGCGTGCGACGTCCGCCGTTACCGCACCAGCGGCGCGATGATGTCCGCAAACGCCGTCCGCGCCCGGTTCAGCCGGCTCTTCACCGTCCCCAGGTTCACCCCGGTGATCTCGGCGATCTCCTCGTAGCTCTTCCCCTCCAGTTCACGCAGCACGAACACCTCCCGATGGTGCGTCGGCAGCTCGCTCACCGACTGCTCCACCATCTCCCGCAGGTGCCGCTTACGGAACAGGTCGTCCGGCCGGGTGTGCAGGTCCTCGAACTGCAGCGGTCGCTCCTCATCCTCGAACTTCGCCTTGATGGTCTGGAACAGCACGAGGGGATTGCGTGACCGGTTGCGCAACTCGTTCTTCGCCAGATTCGAGGCGATGGTGTAGATCCACGTCGAGAACTTCTTCGAGCGGTCAAAGCGCCCGAGGTGGCGGTACACCCGGATGAATACTTCCTGCACCAGATCCTCGGCCCGGTCCCGGTCGCCGATGGTGCGATACACGAAGTTGAGGAGTCGCCCCTGATAGCGGTCGACGAGCTCCTCGAACGCGCGCTCCTCACCCCCGAGGAACACTGACACCACGTCGCCATCCTCGAGCGAGCGCAGGTGCTCGCGCACCGGCACAGCGGAGCTGGTGTGGGTGGTCAGATGCGTACGAGCCAGATCGGCCATGGATGAACCCCTCCAGACTTCGGTGACGCGAGCGTGGGGCCCGCGGCGCGCCGACCAGACTCCCGGACGATCCGGCAGATCATGTCGGTGCACACTCTGTCGTATTGCACGGGGCGTGCCGGAGGGAACAAACGGGAACATTCCGGCCGAAAACGTTGACGTGCAATGACTTGCACATCTCTACCCCGCGTCACCCTGTCCGTGTCACTGTCCAATTCCCTTTCTTTCGTCCGGAAAAGTGGACACAAAAGTGGACAGTCTGCTCAGCCAAGCCGGAAATCCGCCGCGAAGAGCAGGGCGAGCGCCGTTTTGGCGTCCTGGATCTCCCCCTGCTCGATCATGGACAACGCCCGCGACAGCGGCGTGGGTACCAGCTCCATGAATTCGTCGGCTTCCCGGTTGGCTTGACCTGCCGAGAGCCCGGTGGCCAGGAACAGATGGATCTGCTCGTCCGTGAAGCCGGGCGTCGTGAACATGGTGAACAGCTGTTCGACACGCGCCGCGGTGTAACCGGTTTCCTCCCGCAGCTCCCGGTGTGCACATTCGGCCGGCGATTCCCCCGGATCGAGCCGGCCGGCCGGGATTTCGTACAGATACTTCTCGGCGGCGTATCGGTACTGCCGAATCAGCAGCACCTCCGGGTCCGCATCGTCGGGCGCGCCGAGGAGCGGTACCACGGCGCTCGCCCCGGGGTGCCGGATCATCTCCAGCTTCCCCACCGAGCCGTCGGGGAAGCGCACGTCGTCCAGGTCTACCGAGATGATGCGCCCGCTGTAGACCCGCTCGCCGCCGACCTTGCCGGTTTCGCTCACCGCACCACCCGCGTGGCGTGCCGCTCCGCCACGTGGGGGTGGGTCGGCGCCTTTGCCGGCCGCTTCGCGCCCGCGCCGGCCCGCTTGGTTCCGGGCCCCTTCCTGGGCGTCGGTTTCCCGCCCGTCTTTGCCGCCCCCCGCACCGGCTTCTTCGGCTTGGACACATCGTTGCCGGCCAGCCACTCGCGTACCGTCGGCCGCAGGTACACGGGCACCTTCACGATCGTGCCGCGGCACTTTGCCGAGCCGCAGCGGCAGGCGTAGTAGCGAATGTCGACCGGCTCGAACGCGTCCTGCCACTCGAAGCTGTAATCGTAGGTCAGCTCCGTCTCGGGCTGGATGGCCTTGATGGCTTTGATGTAGATGTGCCCGTCGTCAATCACCGTCTCGCAGTTCGGCTCGCACGAGTGATTGATGAAGCGCGCGTCGTTGCCACCGAAGCGGGCGTCGAGCACGGTGTCGTCGTCGAGTACGAAGAGGAACGTATGGTGCCGTCCGTCGTTGTCGTCGTAGCGCCGGTCCGCCTCCTCGTGCGTGATGCGCTGCCCCCAGTACTCGTCGACGCGTTGCCCCTTGCGAATCGGCTTGATCGCAAAAGCGCCGCGCCCCTGGATCCGCGACCGGCGAACCTCGTACAGCGTGGACTGGGGCGGCTTCACGAGCGCCCTCGCCTTCGGCGTGGCAGACGACTTCGTGCCCGCGGGTCCCGCGGACTTCTTCACTGGGGTCACGACGGATCTTGGGAGGGGAGGATCAGGGGACCGGCCCCGTCACGGGGCCGGGACGACATCGTCGTCGGTCGGCTCATACACGGTAATCGGTCCGAGCCCCAGGGCGGCAATCGGCTCACGGATCGCGTCGGCATCGCCCACCACCACCACCTGCAGCCGCGACGGGTCGAGGTGCGCCTGGGCCACCCGCAGGACGTCGGCCGTGGTCACCGCCTGCACCCGTTCGCGATACGTATCGAAATAGTTGCTTGGCAGCCGGAAGATCTCGACGTTGGCCAGCCCGCCCGCCACCTCGGCCGTGGTCTCGAACCGGATGGGAAACACGCCCACCAGGTACGACACGGCCAGGGACAGCTCGGCGTCGCTGACGGGCTCCTCGCGGATTCGGGTGAACTCCTGCACGATCTCCCGCAACGCGTCGGCCGTGACGGCGGTCTCCACGGCGGTGGAGATCTCGAACGGGCTGGCTGCGCGCCGCCAGTCGAACGCCGAGTGCGCGCCGTAGGTGTAGGCGTGCGCCTCGCGCAGATTGAGATTGAGCCGCGAGGAGAACAGCCCGCCGAGAATCGCGTTCATGACCACCACGGGGAAATAGTCCTCGTGCAGACGCGGGATGGCCACGTGCCCCACGCGCACCTCCGACTGCGGCGCCTCCGCCTTGTGCACGAGATGCACCCGTGGCTCGAGGTGACGTTGTGCCGCGGGCGGCTCGGTCACCGGCGGTGCCTTGCCGGCCCAGTCGCCGAAACACGCACTGGCCAGCTTCACTGCGTGCTCGACCTCGATATCGCCCACAAGCATGAGCGCCGTGGCGTCCGGGCGGTAGAAGCGCTCGTGATACGCCACGACTTCCTCACGCGAGAGTCGCTCGATACTGCGCTCGTCGCCGCCCGCCAGGCGCGCAAAGCGCGACGACGCCGCGTACAGCAGCCGCGAGAAGAACACATCCGAAAGCCCACGCGGCTCGGCGCGCAGCTGGGCCAGATCGGCGCGGCGTTCGGCGCGCAGCCGCTCCAGCTCATGCTCCGGAAACGCCGGATAACGCAGTACCTCGGCCAGGACGGCCATCGCGTCGTCGATGCGCGACGACAAGGCCGTGAGCTGCACGATGGCCGAGTCCCAGTCGGCGCCAGTGTCGAGCGTGGTCCCGAGCATCTCGATACGCATGGTGAGCTCGAGAGCGTTCATGCTGCGGGTGCCCTCGGCGAGGCCGCGGGTAACCAGCTGGGCCAACCCCTCGAAGTCGCGCGGGTCGCGCGTGGCCCCCGCCTCCACCACGGCCAGCGTCGTCACCACGGGATACGCCGGCACCGTGGCGACCATGACCCGCAGGCCATTCGACAGGATGCGCGTCTGGAAGGCAGGGAACCGGTACGGGCGTGGTTCGCCCGACCCCGGACGCGGCGGCGCGTCGGACGCCAACGCCATGGGCTCGCCCTCGGACGCGGATGCCGTGATACCGTTCATGACACCGCTCATGCCACCGCCTCCGCAAGCGCGTCCGCCTGTTCGGCCGGCGGCGCATCGACCGGGACGTACAGGAGCACCACCCGGTTGTGCGGGCCGAGGCGTTCGCGCGCGATGGCCGATACCGCAGCGGCGGTGGTGCCCGCGTAGCGCGCCACCTGCGTGTTCACGAGCGTCGCGTCACCGAAATAGGTGGCGAAACGCGAAAGCTGATCGGCGCGCTCGGCGGCCGACTGCATGCTGGTCACGAAGCTGGTCTCGATGAGCGCGCGGGCGCGGGTGACTTCATCCTCCGTCACGCCCTGCTCGGCGATGAGGTCGAGCTCGGCCATCACCGCCGCCTCGAGCTGTTCCGGGGTCACGCCGGGGTGGGCCGTGGCATCGACGACCAGCAGATCACTGCCCTTGGCCAGGTCGTAGGTGAAGGCGCTGGCCTGCGACGCCACGCGCTGACGGCGCACCAGTGACTGCTCCAGTCGACACCCCGTGCGCAACCCCAGCACGGCGGCCGCGAGGCTGGCGGCGTAGTAGCCGTCGGTCCCGAACACCGGCGTCCGGCAGGCCACGAACACGCGAGGCAGCGCCACCGCATCGGGGACGACCTCCCGTCGCGTGTTCTCGAAGATGGACGGTACCGCCATGTCACGCAGCGGCGGGCGCCCGGCCCCGCGCGGAATGGGGCCGAAGTACTCGGCGATCAGCCGCATCACCTCGGCGCGATCGAAATCGCCGGCCACGGTGAGCACGGCGTTGTCCGGGGTGTAATAGGTGCGAAAGAAGTCCGCCACGTCCTCGAGTGAGGCGTCGGACAGGTGTGCCATGGACCCGATCAGGGAGTGATGAAACGGATGAGTCTCGGGAAACGTGAGCGCCGGCAGCCGCTCCCACCACGTGCCGTACGGCTGGTTGTCCACCGACCAGCGCCGTTCGTTCTTCACCACATCCCGCTGTGTGTCTAACTTCTGCTGCGTCAGGGCCGGGAGCATCCGGCCCATGCGATCCGCTTCCAGCCACAGCGCCAACGCCACCTGATGCGAGGGCATCGTCTCGTAGTAGTTGGTGCGATCGAGCCACGTCGAGCCGTTCAGCGTGCCGCCGGCCCGTTGCACCAGCTCGAAGTGTTCGTTGGCCTCGACGTTGGCCGAACCCTGGAAGAGCATGTGCTCGAACAGGTGCGCGAAGCCCGTGCGCTCGAGGCGCTCGTTGGCAGACCCCACGTGGTACCACAGGTTCACCGCCACGATCGGGGCCGTGTGGTCTTCCGACAGCACCACGTGCAGGCCATTCGGGAGGTGATGACTCTCGACAGGTATATGCATCGGTCAATATTCAGGGCTGGTCACGAAACCCGGAACCCCGCGTCCTGTGTTCGTAGCCCATCCATACTCCTCTCCGCTCCCACTGGCCGCCCCAGTATGTCCACCCGGTCCTATTTCGTTCGTTGCGCCACCGTCGCCTCGGTCGTCTCGCTCGCCGCGTGCGGTGGCGATCCGCAGGTGCCGACCGCGCTCGCGCCGACGGTCAGCGCCGCCATCGCCGCGCCGGTGGCCAGCGTCGTCGGGCAGATTCCCACCGTTCGCATTACCGACCAGCGAGGCAAGGGCATGCGCAACGTGCTCGTTCGCTGGCGGGTGACCGCCGGCGGCGGGCGTGTCGTGAACGATTCCTCACGCACATCGCAAAGCGGGGAAGCCAGCTCCGGCGGCTGGACCTTGGGTACGATCGCCGGCACCCAGACGCTCACCGCGACCGCGGAAGGGGTGCCGGTGGTGACATTCACGGCCACCGCCTCGCCGGGTCCGGTCTCCGTGTTGACGCGTGCCAGCCGCGAGGCACAGGATGGCATCGTCAATACGCTCGTGAGCACCCCCCCCTCGGTGCGCGCGGAGGACATCTACGGCAATCCCGTCCCGAATGTCCCGGTGTCGTTCAGCATCACCCTGGGCACCGGCAGCCTCACCGGCGACCAGCAGACCACCAACGCCAGCGGCATCGCCACCCTCGGCTCGTGGCGTCTCGGCACCCTGGCCGGCCAGCAGATCGTGCGCGCCTCGGCCCTCGGAGCGCAGCCGGCGGCGTTTGTCGCCACCGCACTCGCCGGGGCGCCCGCGGAGCTCGTCAGGATCGCGGGAAATGACCAGCAGGCGGTGAGCGGCATTCCCGTCACCGTGGCGCCCGGTGTGCGGGTCGTGGATGCCTTCGCCAATCCGGTGGGCAACGTACCGATCACGTTCACGCCGGGGCCGAACTCGGGCACCGTGACCGGCGCCACCACGGTGTCGGACCCCGCCAACGGTTCGGCATTCGTGGGCAGCTGGACACTGGGCTCGGCGGCCACGCAAACGCTCGTCGCCACGACTTCACAGCTCCCCAATGCGTCGGTGACGTTCACGGCGCGCGTGGTGCAGTCGCTCTTCGACATCGACATCCGCTTCGTCGGTGACGGCGGCACGACGGCGGTGCGCAGCGCGTTCACCGCGGCGGTGAACAAGTGGCGCTCGATCATCGTGGGCGACGTGCACAACACGCGCATCCAGCGGCCGAGCGGGGCCTGCGCCGCGTGGATTCCCGCGATCGACGAGACCATCAATGATGTGGTCATCTTTGCCCGCATCACCAACATCGACGGTCCCGGCCAGGTCCTCGGGCAGGCGGGTCCGTGCCTCATCAACTCGGCGTCACGTCTGGCCGCCGTGGGGCTCATGGAGTTCGACGAGGCCGACATGGAGCTGCTGCAGTCGCGCGGCAACCTCAACGACGTCATCCTTCACGAGATGGGGCACGTGTTCGGCATTGGCACCCTCTGGAACAACGGCCGCAGTCTGCTGGTCGGCGCCGGCACCGACGACCCATACTTCAGCGGCACCGCGGGACGCGCACAGTTTGCGGCCCTGAACACCGTGACGTATTCCGGCACGCCGGTGCCGGTTCACAATGCCGATGGCCCGGGGTCACGCGACAGTCACTGGCGCGAGAGCATCCTCGGGCGCGAGCTCATGACGCCGCGCCTCAACAGCGGTGTCGCCAATCCGCTCAGTCGCCTCACCGTCGGCTCGCTGCAGGACATGGGCTACGTGGTGAACCTCGCCGGCGGCGACCCGTTCTCCATCACCGCGTCACTGTATGCGTTTCCGCTGATCGGCAGTCAGCAACAGCTGGAACTCGGCAACGACGTGGCCAACATCCCGCTGTACGAAGTGCACCCCAACGGCGCCACGGTCCTCGTGCGGCCGGCGCGGCGGTGAGGCCGGCGGTCGCGGCCGGACAGAGCAGGACCTGAACCGCAGCATCTGAACAGCAGGACCTGAAACGCCCGGAATACCGGTTGTGGCGAAGATCGCGGATGGCACGGATACCACCAGTGGTATCCATGCATTCCGCGATCTCCGTGTTCATCCCTGTTTCGGCTGTTTTTCTCTCTGACCGGCGATTCCTCCCGGGTGTGTGGAGCCGTCAACGCCTCCGGCTCCCCGCCATCTCACACCCGCCGCCGCGTGAGCTTGAGCCACAGCATCAGCGCGAGGTCGGTTGGCAGCGCCACCGACTCCCGCAGCATGTATTCCAGCACCACGCCGTTCGCCGAGATCGGGCTGGTGCGCGTGGGAGAGGGCAGGGGCGTGAGGCCGTGCAGGCGCGCCAGGACATCCAGCCGCAGCATGTGGAACGGGTCACTCACCAGCAACACACGGGGGCGTTCCCCGCGGCGCGTGGAGCCACCTTCACCATCAGCGCTCCGCTCCAGCGAGTCACGACGGGCCAGGAGCAAGTCAGCCGCCCCCTGAATGGACGCCAACGAGGTGCGCCCCGCCGGCTCCAGCAGGATGACCCCCTTGGGTACGCCCCGGCGTGCGAGATAGCGCTTTCCTGCCGCAGCCTCGCTGATCATGTCGCCGGGGCGTCGGCCACCTGTGAGCACGACGCGGGGTGCCCGCTCGGCCTTCCACAGCCCCAGGGCATGATCGAGCCGTGAGCGCAACACCGGCGACGGGCGTCCGCCGTACTGGGCCGCGCCGAGCACGACGATGGCATCGGCCTGCTCGGGGGAGGTGCGGCGCGACCAGCCCGCAATGCACAGCAGGCACAGCATCCAGCCACCGACCGCCACGAGCAGGGCGCGGCGGAGCAGGGTGGTGACACGGGGCCGGGGCATGCGGAGCGCCACAGATGTCATACGGGCTCAAACTATCCCATCCGCCGCCACCCCGGCATGCCGCTACAACGTCATTCGGTCGCCCGGCGCTGGAATGTCCACCCGGAACCCGTCGTCGCGCAGCTGTTCGGCAAAGGCTTCCTGGGCCGGTGGTTCACCGTGCACAAGCATGACGTGAGGCCGAGGGCGGCCATCGGGGACGCCGTTCTGCCGCACCGCCTGCAGCCAGCGATGCAGTTCGTGTCGGTCGGCATGGGCGCTGTACCCGTTCAGGATTTCCACGCTGGCCGCCAGCGAGACCTCCTCGCCGAAGATGCGCAGGACCGGCCGCTGCTCCACGATCCGGCGACCGAGGGTGTGCTCGGCCATGAACCCCACAATGAGGATGGTGTTGCGCGGATCGCTGGCACCGTAGCGCAGGTGATGCAGGATGCGCCCCGACTCCGCCATGCCCGAGGCCGCGATGATGATCATCGGCCCAGGCATGCTGTTGAGCCGCTTCGACTCGTTCACGTCGCGCGTGAACTGCACCATCGGGAAATCGAACAGATTGGGGTCGCGCCGCACGAGCGCTTCGCTATGGTCGTACGCTTCCGGATGCATGGCGAACACCGCGGTGGCATTGGTGGCCAGCGGCGAATCGATGTACACGGGAATGTCGGGGATCTTTCCGTCGTGCCGGAGCTGGTGCAGGTCGTACAGCAGCTCCTGCGTGCGCCCCACCGCGAATGCGGGAATGAGTACGCGGCCGCCGCGGGCGGCGGTGTCGCGCACCACCTGGCCGAGCTGGTCACGCGCGCCCTCCACCGATTCATGGTCGCGGTTGCCGTACGTGCTTTCGCAGATCACGACATCGGCCCCGAGGGGCGGCGGCTCCGGGTCCCGGATGATCGGCAGTCCGCAGCGACCGACATCGCCGGAGAAAACGACGCGGCGGAACGTATCCCCTTCCCGCACCTCGAGCGCCACCGACGCACTGCCCAGAATGTGCCCCGCCTCGGTGAACATCGCGCGCACACCGTCGGTGACGTCGAACCACTTGCGGTACGGCATGCTGATCATGCGCTCGAGCGTCTGGGTGGCGTCTTCCACCCTGTACAACGGTTCGATGTGTTCATCACGGTGCCGGGCCAGGAAGTCGGCGTCCTTTTCCTGGATGTTGGCCGAGTCCGCGAGCATGATCGCGCACAGGTCGCGTGTCGCCGACGTCGCCCAGATGGAGCCCTTGTATCCCTGCGCGACCAGATACGGCAGGCGGCCGGCGTGGTCGATGTGCGCGTGGGAGAGGATGATCGCGTCGATTTCGTCGACGGGCACCGGCAGGTGCTGGTTCTTCGCCCGCGACTCGCTGCGCTTGCCCTGGAAGAGCCCGCAGTCGAGCAGCACCGTGCGCTTGCCCACGCGCAGAATGTGGCAGGAGCCGGTGACTTCCTGCGCGGCACCGGAGAATTCGATATGCATGCGGCGAAGCTACGCCGCGCGGCGTCGCACGGCTACCAGTTCCGCTGCTGTGGCCAGCGCGCGAACGGCTGAACGCGATACGAGGTCACCCTGGCCCACCACTGCGCGACCCAATCACGGACGCGCGGTCCTGTCATCATGGTCTTCTCCCCGTTGCAGAACGCACCGTCGCGCGCGTACCGCACTGGCCATCCCGCGATCCGCAGCCAGGTCCTCACCTGCTGGCCGCGGCGACCACGAATAGTACGACACGGGGACCGGCAAGACACCTTCTCGCGGCACATGGTCCAACGCGCTGGGCGCGCGATTCGGCCACCGGTGAAACGCCCGCGGCCAGCGGCGATACGGCGCCGCTATCGCAGCGCCCGCCGCGCCAGGAGTTTCTGCAGCGATTGCCGATGCAGACCCAGTGCCCGCGCCGTGCGGGCGATGTTGCCGTCGTGGCGCGCCAGTGCGGCGGCGAGAAAGGCACGGTCGAACTCGCGCAGGGCGCGCTCACGTGCTTCCACGAATGTGAGCGCCGCCCATGCATCGTCGGGCACGAAGGACGGCGCCTCCGAAGGCATCAGGCGGGTGGGCAGATCGGCAACCATGATCGTATCGCCATCACACCGCAGCAGCGCCCCCTCGATCACGTGACGCAGTTCGCGCACGTTGCCGACCCAGTCATGCGTCAGCAGCAGCGCCCGCGCGCCGTCGCTCAGAGGTCGTACCGGCACACCGTGGCGTTCGCTGAACCGCTGCAGGAAGTGATCCGCCAGCAGCGGGATGTCATCGCGCCGTTCGCGCAGCGCCGGCAGCGCCAGCGTCGTCACCTGGAGGCGGGACAGCAGCGCCTGCAGGAAGCGCCCCCTGGCCACCAGCTCCTCGAGTGGGCGGGTGGTGGCCGCAATCACCCGCACGTCCACCGGCGTGGCCCGCGAACCGCCCACGCGCAGCACCGAGCCGCACTCCAGTGTGCGCAACAGCGCGGCCTGCATGGTCAGCCCCAGATCGCCAATCTCGTCGACGAACAGCGTCCCGCCCTGTGCAGCCTCCAGCTGGCCGCTCCGCTCCTGCACGGCGCCGGCGAAGGCGCCGCGCGAGTAGCCGAACAGCTCCTGCTCCACCAACGCCGCCGGTATCGCCGAACAGTCGAGGGTGGCGAACGGCCGATACCGCCGCGCGCTCTCCGCGTGCAGCGCCCGCGCCACCAACGCCTTGCCCGTCCCGCTTTCACCGGTCACCAGCACCGTGACATCGGTGCGTCCCACTGTCCCGATCGTCTGCACCAGGTCGCGCATGACCGGGGTGGCTCCCACCAGTCCGTGGTGCACCGGCGCAATGCGGAGGTGCCGGTCCACGAGCCCCGCTCGACGGGGCAGGGGTGTGCCATCTCCGGGCGGAAGCGCCGGGTGGCCTTCCTTACTGACGAGGGCAAGCTGACTCAAGTGCGGATCCTCCGTACGGACGACGGGCCGAGACCGTCGTGCAAAGCGTCGCGGGACACGTCGCGGAAAACGAAAAGGCGCGAGGACCGCGCTCACCGTGAGCGGGTCCTCGCGCCTTCGACTGACCGGGCCCAGCGTCCCGTCCGTCAAGGGTGGATCGGCCAGCGATCCGGATTGTCGGGCGGCAGGGCCGCACCACCGGTGGCGACCCACCGGGGGCTCCCGTTGGCGTCAGCGGGTCGTGGCCGCCGCCTCTGGGACGAACTGCAACTTTCCCCGAAGTACCACCGGGTGCAAGAGGCTGCCGGTCACACGTGCTTGCGCAGCAGCTCCAGCCGATGCCGCAGGTCGCCCAGCGCCTTGGACTTGAAGGCGCCCTTGGTCTCTTCCAGCACGGCGATCGTTTCCTCCACCGCGGCCTGCAGCTGGGCCCCGCGCGGGCAGTTGATGAGCTGACAGGCGTGCGGCTGTGCAACCTGCTGCCCCGCCAGCGCCCGACTGAGCTGCTCGAGGTCGGTCAGGGACCCCATCACGTTGCGCAGTGTCAGGGCCAGAAACGTATCCACCCCCGCCGTCCCTTCGAGCGGCGGCGACACCGCGTCCACCTGCTCCCGGTGCGCGCGCAGGCGGGATTCGGCCTGCTGCATGACCCGGTACGACCGGAACCGCGCCACCGCACTCGTGACCCGTGCAAGCAGGTCGGGGAAGTGCACGGGCTTCACGAGATACGCCGTCACCGGCAGTTCGATCGACATCACCGCTGACCGCACCGACGGGAAGCCGGTGATGAGAATGATGGGCAGCCCGCCGCTCACATGCGCGACCTGCCGCACCAGGTCGAGGTCGGCGTTTCCCGGCATTTCCAGGTCGGTGATCAGCAGGTCGTACGGAGCCGCCGAGATCGCGGCCAGCGCCGCGGCGCCCTCCTCCACCGTGTCCACGGTGAATCCCTCGCGGCGCAGCAGCTCCGCGGTGGACGCCAGAAACGTCGGCTCATCGTCGGCAATCAGGATGCGACCACGGCTCATCGCAGCACTCCGGTCTCCAGGGGGGTCATCGGCAGCCGCACCTCGAACGTGCTGCCACCTTGCTCATTCGTCTGCACGGAAATCCGTCCGCCCACTGCCAGCACCGACTGGCGTACCAGTGCCAGCCCGATCCCCATGCCGCCGGTCCGCACGGTGCGATCCTTGGTGCTGAAGAACGGCTCGAAGATGCGCTCACGGAGTGCCTCCGGGATGCCGGGGCCCTCGTCACGCACCCGCAGCACGCACACGTCGCCGACCTGCTCCGCGGTCACTGTAATCGTGCCATCCGGCGGCGAGGCATCGAGCGCGTTCTGCACAAGGTTGTACAGCGTCTGGCGCAACAGTGCGTCGGGCACCGGGACCAGCGAGGGAGCCCGCGTGACGTCCGTCACGATCCGCACCCGCCGACCACGATTGACCTGCTCCAGAAAGCTTACGGCGTCGCTGATCGCGAGAATCACCGACGACTGCGTCGCCATCAGTTCGTCTGGCCGATATGTCTCATACAGCTGTCGCGTGACCGCGGCAATGCGCGCGATCTCGCGCTCGATGGCGCCCACGAAGTGATGGTGCGGGTGATCTGCGGGGATGGCGCCACGAATGAGCAGGAACGCGTTCTGGATGCCCGCCAGTGGGTTGTTGATCTCGTGCGCCACACGCGCCGCCAGTTGTCCCATCGTCATGAGCGCGCTGGCCTCACGCAAGGCGGCCTCGGCCCGTTTGCGGATCGTCAGGTCGCGCCCCTCGGCCAGCACCTGCGTCACCTGCTGCGCCCCATCGAAGATCGGCTTGAGCGAGAAGTCGATCGTGAGCGGGCGCTCCTCACGGCCCTCGTCGCGGCGCTCCACCTCCACCTCGAACCGCTGGATCTCGCCCGAGCGCGCGCGCAGGAATCGCTCCTGCACCCGGGCGCTGGTCAGGGCATCGTCGGCCCACCACGGCGCCGCCGCGAACGCCCGCCCCGCCAGCTGGTCCACGGGCAGGGTCGCCAGCTCCGCGGCCGCGCGGTTGGCCTCCAGGATCGTCCCGTCGAGATCCAGCAGGAGCTGCACCTGGTACGCGGTCTCGAACATGGCGCGGAACCGGCGTTCGCTGGCCTCGCGGGCAGCCTCGGCCCGCATGCCTTCGGTGATGTCCGCCGAGATGCCGAGCAGGCGCACCGGGCGCCCGTCGGCGAGCCGCTCGACGACGCGGCCGCGGTCCACCAGCGTGTGCCAACTGCCGTCACCGGCGCGCAGGCGGTACTCGCACTCGAACGCATCGGCGTCCCCGCGCAGGTGCGCCTCCAGCGCGGCAGTCACCGTGGCAGCATCCTCCGGATGCACCAGCGCCGACCACGCCGCCATGCCCCCATCGAGGACGATCGGGTCGATGTCGAGATAGCGCAGCAGCCCCGGACTGCGGTGGGTACGCCCCTGCTGAACGTCGAGCTCCCACACGCCGTCGGTCGCCCGCTCGATCGCCTGCTGCATGCGCGTCATACCCACGGCGCTCGCCTGTTCCCAGATGCGGCGCTGCAGCCACAGCGTGATGGCCAGCAGGAGCGCCACCACGAGCCCCAGCGCCAGCACCACGTCGGGCAGCGTGCTGCGCGGCACCCCCGCCCGCTGAGCCACCCGCACCGTCAACGTGCGCCCCCCGATCTGCAGGGGCGCCTCGTACGGCGAGCGCGCCGCGGTGGCCCCGGCTTGCGACACGAGTGTCGTCCCGTCGAACACCCGCACGGTGAACTCGCGGCTCACATCGTCCACGAACTCATCGAGCAGTTCGGCTTCGTCGATGAGGCCCAGCACCACGGTGCGCCCGGCCACCGGCGACGCCACGGCGTACCAGAGCGCGAGCCGCGGCGGCCCCACCGCCAAGGCGACACTGCGCGCCGGGGGGATGGGTGCCGCGAGGAGGGCCCGCCCAATCCGCGACAGCTCCGCCACCGTGGCCGAGGACAGGCGCAGCCGTGCCGTGGCCTGCAGCAGGCTCCCCGTGGAGTCGAGCCACACCACGTGGCGCAGCCCGGGTGTCTCCTCGACGAGGCGCGGAAAGGTGGACCGCCACACGGGATCATCCAGCCGGCGGGTGTCGGCGAGAAAGAGGGCGGCGCGTCCCAGGGCTCGCTCCACCGTGCGGTACTGGCGCTGCACGGCGCGATCGAGCGCGTTCACCGTCAGTGCGCCGCGCGCCCGCACCTGGGCGGTTTCCCGCGCCGAGAGCGCCTGCCACAGTACCAGCACCACCAGCGCGGCGCTGACACCGGCCAGTACCGGTGCCCAGCGCGGCGGCGCCAGGGACACCTGTTCGCGCACTCGGATGCGCTGCAGCAGCGCGACGCCAAGGACGAGCGCCGCCAGTAGGTCGGCAACGGGGGCGCGCAGGCGGTCGACGCCGGCGCCATCGAGTAGCCCCGCCAGCTGGGTCACGAACAACACGCCCGCCATGGCCAGCTGCGTGGAGGCAAGGGCGCCAACCACCAGCAGCACCCGTTCGCTCATGGGGCGGCCGGCAAGCAACCACAACGCCACGGCGAACGTGACAAATACGATGGCCGTCGGCACCGGAACCGCCAGGAGCGGGAGGGCCCGCCCCCACGGCAGCTGCGCACCGGCCACCGCCCCCCCCAGACACAGCGCCGCCAGCCCGCGGGCCAACCGTCGGTGTCCGGCCAGCTTGGCCAACAACCCTCCTGCCGCCAGCGGCACGAGCAGGGTGCCGCCGGGCCGCGCGGGCGCGAACGTGTCCAGCGGCTGCAACAGCCGTGGATTATCGGCAAGCCACCCGAGAAGACTGGGCACGACCAGCGCGACCGCGCAGGCCGCCAGCGCCCGGGCCAGCGATGCCCCCCGCGGCGGTCCGGTCATCGCTCCGCCCGCCTCCATGACTGGTGGCCGCGCCGCCGAGGTCAGGTCTCGCCGAGCCGAATCCAGCGTCGCACCGTCGGGGCGTCGAACGCCTGCAGGGCGTCGAGCAACTCGGCAGGATCGTCGCGGCGCACCAGCCACGCGCGCGGATCACCCCGCAGGAACCCTTCGCCCTGCAGGTGCGCCAACAGCGCCTCCAGCGGGTCCCAGAACCGATCGACATCGAGCAGCCCGATCGGCTTGCGGTGTACCCCGAGCTGCGCCCACGTCAGCGTCTCGAAAAGCTCCTCCAGGGTCCCGATTCCCCCGGGCATGGTGATGAACGCATCCGCGAGTTCCGCCATGAGTGCCTTGCGCTCGTGCATGGAATCCACGATGCGCAGCGCGGTGAGGCCGCGATGCGCGACCTCGCGCTGCACGAGGCCATGGGGCATCACGCCGATCACTTCACCGCCCGCGGCGAGTGCAGCGTCGGCCAGCGCGCCCATCAGCCCGGTCCCGCCGCCACCATACACCACCGTCATGCCGCGCTCGGCCAGCTCGGTGCCAAGGCGCCGGGCGAGATCCACGTAACCGGGACGGGCTCCGTCATTCGATGCGCAATAGATGCCGAGGCGCTGGCAGGTGGTCGGACTCGTCATGCGGACAAGCTAACGCCCCGTCCGGCGGCGGTGGATGCGCCTCCGGCGGCGGTGCAGCCGTGCAGCCACACCAGCGCCGCGCTAGCTTCGGGCATGTCTTCGCCGCACGAATTCCCCACGCTGAGCATCGTGGACCACCCGCTGGTGCGCCACAAGCTCACGCTGCTGCGCGATCGCGCCACATCCACCAAGCAGTTCAAGGAGCTGGTCGACGAGATCGCGATGCTCATGGCCTACGAAGCCACCCGGGATCTCGCCCTCGAACCGGTGCCCGTCGACACGCCACTCGAGTCCACCAGCGGCTGGGCGGTTCGCGGCAAGAAGCTCACCCTCGTCCCCATCCTGCGCGCCGGCCTCGGCATGGTGGAGGGGATCCTGCGGCTGATTCCATCGGCGCGCGTGGGCCACATCGGGCTCTACCGTGATCACGACACGCTCGAGCCGGTCGACTACTACTTCAAGGTGCCGGGCGACGCGGGCGAGCGCGATTTCCTGCTGCTGGACCCGATGCTGGCCACTGGTGGCAGTGCCGCCGCCGCGATCACCTCGCTCAAGCGCGCCGGGGCCACGCGCATCCGTTTCCTCTGTCTGGTGGCCGCGCCCGAGGGGGTCGCGCGGCTCGCCGCGGCTCATCCCGACGTGCCGGTGCTCGCCGCGTCACTCGACCGCGAACTCAACGAGATCGGCTACATCCTGCCCGGACTCGGCGACGCCGGCGACCGGCTGTTCGGGACCCGCTAGCGTCGACCGCGAACGTCGATCGCCGGCGTCAGGTGAACCACTCGCGCGGTTCCACCCGCTGCTGATTCGCCACCTCGATCACCCATCCCTGCGCGGCGGGTTCGGTCACCTCGTCGGCCACCTGCTCGAACCAGCCCGCGGCCTGCTCATGGTCACCGATGCGGCGCCACAACTCGCCGATGAGGTAGGTGAGGACGGCCCGCTCCTCGGGCGGCACCGCCCCGAAGTCGGCCAGCGCATCGGCGAACCGCCACGCGGCCTTGCGGCGGAAGAAGCGTTCCGCCTCGGTGTCGCCCTCGTCCACGCAGCACCACGCCGCCCGCAGGAAGAGGTCCGCGAGATAACGGGCGTCATGCCCCTGCCACTCCGCGACCTTGGCCGCGTGCTCGTACTTGAGCGACCCCGATGGCAGCGCGTGCTGCAGCGAGGGCGCCAGCTCCGTCCACACCTGCTCGCGCAGCACGTCCGTGATCTCCACGTCATCACCGAAGTCACGCGTCACGCCGGCATAGCCGCACTCGGTGCACAGGTGCACGAAGAAGGGCAGCGGCTGCATCCCCGTGGCCCGCTCGTGGAAATCAGTGCGCTTGCCGCCGTACCCGTTGGTGGCGACGACCGTCTGCGAGCGGAAGTCCACCGCGCAGATCGGGCAGGTCAGTTCGATGAGATGGAGCGTGGTCATGGGTCGAAGGGACGCGGTGATGCGGGGCAGTCTCGGCACACCGTGCATCGGAGTTGAACCGTGCGCCCGCGCTTATCCACATCGGGCGCGGTGTCCGCCTTGTTGCCCGCTCCATCGCGGGCTATCTTGCCGCGTCTTGTTCGGCGAGCGGTTTGCGCAGGGATGCGCCTACGTTGCGATCGCGCCGGCTTCCCGATCCCGGGTCGTTGATGTTGATCAATCTGGTCCCAGATTTTCTCGCCCTCCTCGACGCCGACGATCGTCACGCGGCGTACCTCGAATACTTCGAGCGCCACCGGGCGCTCCTCTCGGCGTACTGGGACAACTACGTGCTCGAGCCCGTCGGCCCTCACTTCGAGGAGGTCGTCCGGTCCACCGTCGCCGCCGATCGCCGCGACCTGCGCGCCCTGCTCGCCACCACCGACGTCGTGGCCCTCGCCCGCCAGACCGAGGAGAAGGTCCGCACCCTCCTGGACGTCGATGTCGCCTACGACATCGTGCTCATGGTCGGCGTGGGCGCGGCCAACGCCGGTGAACTCGTCGTCAATGGGCGCGGCGTCGCCTTCGTCTGTCTCGAGCACTTCACCGGTGTCGCCAACCCGGACACGCAGGGCCTCGGCCTCGACCCCGAGCTCATTCCGCTCTGGCTGGCCCACGAGATCACGCACGTCGTGCGCTACACCTCACCCACCAGCCGCAGCAGCATGCGCGAGCTCGTGGAGGATGCCGGCGGCTACTACTCCTACTGGGAGACGGGACGTCAGGCGCCGCTGCGCGAGCTGCTGGTCAACGAGGGGCTCGCCGTGCAGGTCTCACGCGCCGTGAGCCCCGGGCATGCCGCGTGGGAGTACTTCGGCTTCGCCCGGCGCCAGTACGCGCGCATCCGCGAGGTCGAGCCCGTGCTGCAGCGTGCCGCCGGCACCGACTTCGATCGCGCCGCCCTCGGCCTGCGCCTGCGCTACCTCTCGGGCGGTATGAGCGACGAAGCCCGCACCGTCGAACGCGTCGTGCTCCCCGAGCGCGCCGGCTACTTCCTCGGCGCCCGCATGGTCGAACCGGCCATCAACGCCCGTGGCTTCGCCTGGTCCGTCCGCGCCAGCGCCTTCGAGCTCGCCTCGGCCGCCGAACCGATCACCGAACGCCCGCGCCTGACCGTCGTCAGCTGAGCGCGCGGGTGCGTTTGACCTGACTGGTCGCGCACCCTCGGCGGGGGCCTCACACGGTGTTGGCCGATGTGGCGGGGTTCGTGTATCTGATCGCGCGATGCCGGCGGGGCTTTTTTCCTGATCGCGCAGAGGCCATGAGCCAAGGAGGCAACGACATTGAACGCTTGGCGCAGTGCATTTTTTGAAATGAAACAGCGCCCAAACTGGCCAAGTCGTTGCCTCCTTGGCTCATGGCCTCTGCGTCATCGGGCATCCGCCGTTGCCATGCTGATGCTGCGCGATCAGGCTTCTGCGCGCGCATCGGACGTCGCCCGCGCCTACTTCCCGATGCAGAAGTCGCGGAACACCCGGTCGAGCACATCCTCGGTGTCCACCACGCCAATGAGCTCCGCAATCGCCTCCCGCGCGGCCAGGAGATGCACGGCGGCCACCGGCGGTGGCAGCGCCCCGGTGGCCCACGCCTGCGCGAACGCGTCGATCTCCTCGAGCGCCACGGACAGCCCCGCGCGATGACGCTCGCGCGTGACCACGACCGGTTCGTCGGGGCGCAGCGGCGCCGTCTCCGACACCGCGGCATCGATGGCTGCCAGCAGGGCGTCCAGCCCGTCGCCCCGCTCGGCGCTCACCGGCACCGCCGTGGCCGCGCCTTCGGCATCGGCCCCATGCGCTGACGTGGCCAGATCCTGCTTGGTACGCACCGGTACCACCACGCCCGGCGTGCGGGGGCGCACCACGTCGAGGGTGTGCGCGACCTCGGCGGCGGTGGCCCCGCACGCCAGCACGACCTGCGCCTGCGAGAGATAGCGCGCGCTCACCTCGATACCGAGGCGCTCCACCTCGTCATCGGTATCGCGCAGGCCCGCCGTGTCCACGAGACGCAACGGAACGGGCTGCCGGTCGAGCAGCGCTTCGATGGCATCGCGGGTCGTACCCGGAATGGGCGTCACGATCGCGCGCGCGTCGCCGAGCAGGGCATTGAACAGCGACGACTTGCCGGCGTTGGGTGGGCCGGCAATCACCACCAGCACGCCGTCGCGCACCATCGCCCCGCGCGGCGCGGTGCGCAGCAGCGCCACGAGCGCCTCACGAAGCGCCGCCGCCGCGTCGGCGATGCGGGCCGGCGCGATCGGGCCGTCGTCCTCCTCCGGGAAATCGATGTCGTAGGCCAGCAGCGCCTCGAGGTGGATGACCTCCTCGCGCAACGCCTGCAGCCGCCGCGACAGCCCGCCGTCGAGCTGCGCCAGCGCCTGGCGGTGCATGGCGCTCGTGCGGGCGTCGATGAGATCGGCCACCGCTTCGGCCTGCAGCAGGTCGAGGCGACCGTTGCCCACCGCGCGCCGCGTGAATTCACCCGGCAGCGCCAGGCGCGCCCCCGCGGCCTGACAGGCCGCCAGCACCCGCGCCGGCGACACCAGACCGCCGTGCGTGGCGATCTCCACGACATCCTCACCCGTGTACGAGCGGGGCGCGGCAAACCACGTCACCAGCACCGCGTCCAGCGGTTCGCCGGAGTCGGGGTGCACCAGCGCCACCATGGACGTGCGACGGGGAATCGGTGTCGCGCCGCCGAGTCCACCGAATGCACCAAGGGCGCGAGCGATTTCCATCGCTCGCGCCCCCGACAGGCGGATCACGGCCACCGCCCCGCGCCCCGGCGCGGTCGCGGTGGCGACGATCGTATCGTCACCGCCCGGCAGCGCCGCGAGCCCCGACACGGGTTATCCCCGCACGAGCGGCTTCTTGGTCCGCTCCTGCGAAATCAGCCACTGCTGCGGCAGCGACGCGAGGTTCTGCACGAAGTAGTACAGGTTGAGCCCCGACGCCATGTTGAAGAAGATGACCATCATCATGGCCGGCATGAGATACATCATCATCTTCTGCTGCTCGTTCGCCTTGATGCCGCGCATGCCCAGCCACGACAGCCCCATCGCGGTGATGGCGACCAGGATCGGGATGATGTAGTACGGGTCCTTGAGCGAGATGTCGGGGAACCACAGGAACGACACGCCGCGGAACTCGATGGTGTTCTGGAACACGAAGAAGAGCGCGAAGAACACCGGCAGCGGAATCAGCATCGGCAGGCACCCCGACAGCGAACTGAAGGGGCTCATGCCGTGCTCCTTGTACACCTGCATCATGGCCGCCTGCAGCTTCTGCGGGTCGCCTTTGTACTTGGCCTGGATTTCCTGCAGCTCCGGCTGGATGCGCTGCATCGCCATCGAGCTGCGCATGGCCTTCTGGTTGAGCGGCCAGAGGATGATGCGCACGGCCACGCCGAAGATCACCAGGATCCACCCGTACGACAGACCGAGCGTGGCCTTCATCCAGAGCAGCAGGCGGATGACCATGGTGGCGAAGGGCTGCACGATGCCCTGCAGCCAGCCACCGTACGGATTCGACGTCTCGAACTCACGCCCCATGGCGGCGAGCCGCTTGAACTCCTGCGGCCCGGCGTACACCTCGAAGGCCACATTCCCGCCCTTGAGCGGGGCCACCAGCGTGGCCTGACCGCGCGTCGCTTCCTTGGCGATGCGCTGGCCACCCGTCACGCCCACTTCGGCGAAGCCGGGCTGCCCCTTGGGCGCCAGCACGCCGAGCAGGAAGTACTTGTTCTTGGCCACCGCCCAGGTGATGGGCCCGGCCTGGATCTCCCGCTCCCCCGGATCGAGCGACCGGAACGCTACGCCTTCGGCGCTCGAGAGTTCGGGCTTGTAGGCGTACGCCAGGTGTGACTGGTCTTCGCTCGTGTCCGCCTCGGCGCTGCGGAAGCCCGGCGGCAGGTCGATGAGCAGGTAGCTGTTGTCGGGCACGCCGGCGATGGCCGCCGACACGTCCACCCGGTAGCTGTCGGGGAGGAACGAGTAGCGAATGGACGCGGTGCGCGACGCCATGCCCAGCTCGGCGTCGTAGCGCACGACGGTGCGGCCGTTCTCCTCTTCCTGGGTGGTGCGGAAGACCGTCTGGCTCAGGTCGATCGTGTCGCCGGGCACCACGATCCGAAAGCCGATGAGGCGATCGCCTGGCGCTGCCAGCTCGACCGCGTCACCACGGGTGCGCCCCTTGTTGGACAACGCCTGATACTGCGTCATGGCCGCCCCGATCAGCGCCGCGCCCTTGTTCGTGGTCCGGAACTCGGCGGGTGCCGTCTTCACGAGCGCGGTATCGATTGGCAGCGCGATCGGTTGAGGAGTGGCCAGCACATTGCCGGTCAACGCGTCCATCGTGGCCGCCGGCGCGGCGGTCGGGGTTGTTGTCGGGGCGGCGCCCGCTGTCGGGGCGGTGGTGTCGGCGCGCGCCGAGTCCGTCGCCACGGGAACCGCGCCGGGTACCGGCGTGGGCGTGGGGAAGAGAATCGGCGCGACGATCAGGACCGCCGCCATCAGGACGACGGCGAGGATGATGCGGCGTGGTTCCATGGCAAGAAAAGGGAAGCGCGAGGGAGCGCCGGATCAGCGCGAAATCAGGGCACCGGATCGAAGCCGCCTGGGCGGAACGGGTGGCAGCGGCCGATGCGGCGCAACGCCAACCATCCACCGCGCCACGCGCCGTGCTTGTCCAGGGCCTCAATCGCGTACGCGGAGCACGAAGGATAATACCGGCAGGCGCCCCCGAAGATGGGTGAGAGCGTGAGCTGGTACCCCCGGACGAGCAGGATGAGCGCGAGACGGGGCCAACGGGACAGGCCGTGCGGTGGCGTGGTCATGCGGGCTGCCTCAGGTCAGGCGCCGGAGCACTTGCTCAAGCTCGGCGTCCAGTGCCGCGAAGTCGCGGCCGTACGCCGAGGGGAAGGCCCGGATGACCACATCGAGTGGGTCGCGGGCAGCCTGCAGACGGTCGAGCATGTGCAGTCGTACGAGCTCGCGAAGCCGCCGTTTCAGGCGGTTGCGATCGACCGCCGAGTGCTTGTAGCGCGGCACGACGAACCCCACGCGGGGGAACGCATGAAGGGAAGCGACGGCACGCACGTCCAGTGACGCGGTGCGCACTCGCTTCCCTTCGTGACGGACTCGTTCGAGCTCGGACCCGCGCGTCAGTCGCTGCTGGCGCGGGAACGCCCGGGACTCAGGCGCCCGCGTACTTCGACGGGAGCTTGACGGTCAGCTGCTTGCGCCCCTTGCGGCGGCGGCGAGCAAGGGTTTCACGGCCCCACTTCGTCTCCATGCGCGCACGGAAGCCGTGCTTGCGAATGCGACGCGTGTTGCGCGGACGATAGGTGGGCTTGCCCATATCTGGCTCGATGAAATCGGATGAACTGTAAGTGCGGACTAGCCCCACAACATACCCGGACTCAGGGGGGCCGGTCAAGGGGCGGATGGAGTCCAAAGTGTCGCGTGACAACGAGTTGACGCGCCGCGCCCACACTTGCTTGCCCACACGTATGCGGCCGGGCGCCTGGGCGCCAGGACTCGGCAACTCACATCTCCGGACCGGATTGACTTATCCACAGCAGACCGGGTACCTTCGCCGCCCCCCCGCCGCGTCCGTTCGCCACCGCTTGAGCTATCATGTCGCTTTCGCCTGCTGAAATCTGGGACCGCCTGCGCCAGCGGGCGCGCCAGGTGCTGCCCGAGCAGACGTACCGCACCTGGCTCGAGCCCATCGATGCCCTGGCCGTCGAAGGCGACACGCTGCTGGTGGGCGCCCCGGACCAGTTTTCGGCCGACTGGAACGACTCCAAGCACGCCGACCTGCTGACCTCGTTCGCGCCGGTGGCCCTCGGCCACCCCATGAAGGTGCGCTTCAAGGTGCACGAGGAGCGGGTGGGGCGGGTGCAGATGGACATGTTCGTGGCCCCGCCGCCGGCGCCCATTGTGGCGCCGCCATCAAAGCAGCAGACGCGCATCTCCACGCCACTCAACCCGCGCTACACCTTCGATCAGTTCGTCATCGGCAAGTCCAACGACGTGGCCGCCGCCGCCGCCCAGGCCGCGGCCCAGGCGCCGGGCAAGGTGTACAACCCGCTCTTCATCTACGGCGAGACCGGGCTGGGCAAGACCCACCTCATGCAGGGCATCGCCCACGAACTGCTCCGCCGCACCCCCACGCTGCGCCTCGCCTACGTCGGCACCGAGCAGTTCACCAACGAGTTCGTCAGCGCCATCCAGACCGGCCAGATGGGCGACTTCCGCCGGCGGTTCCGGGAGATCGATCTGCTCCTGGTCGACGATGTGCAGTTCCTGAAGGGGAAGGAATCCACACAGGAAGAATTCTTCCACACCTTCAACGCCATCTATGAAGCCGGCCGGCAGATCGTGCTCAACTCCGATCGCCCGCCCCGCGAGATCCCCGGCCTCGAGTCCCGCCTCGTCTCCCGCTTCGAGTGGGGCATGGTCGCCAACATCGACGCCCCCGACCTCGAGCATCGCATCGCCATCCTCAAGAAAAAGGCGAGCCTCGACCACCTCGAGCTCACCATCCCCGACGAGGTCATCGAGTTCATCGCCCAGCACGTGAAGTCGTCGGTGCGCGAGCTCGAGGGCTCCATCATCAAGCTGCTCGCCTACGCCTCCCTCAAGCACCGCGATATCTCCGTCGACCTGGCGCGCGAAGCGCTGCGCGACAAGCTGCGGGGGGCGTCCGCCTCCGACTTCCCCGATGTCCCACCCACGGCCATCACCGTGGCCACCATCCAGCAGGTCGTGGCGCGCGAATGGGGGGTCACCCCCGATGGGCTGCGCTCCAAGACGCGCACCAAGCAGCTCACCGTGCCCCGCCAGGTGGCCATGTATCTCTGCCGCGAGCTCCTGGCGCTCCAGCTGGTGGAAATCGGCAACGCCTTCGGTGGGCGCGACCATTCCACGGTCATTCATTCCCTTGATCGGGTGGCCGAAGACACTGCCGCGGAACCAGGATTCAGTGAGCGCGTGCTGAAGGTCCGGGGCATGTTGGAAACCCTGAGGACAACCGGTCAACTGGGGACGTGAATCCCCGGCACCCCCCAGCAATCCACACCACGAAGCCCCACCCCTGTGCAACACCGGGGAGTGAACCCGCCTGCCCACAGGCAGTTCACATGAGAAGTGATGGCGAAAGTGGTTCCACACCCATAGTTTACGGCGTTTGTAGACAAGCCCACACGCCCTGCTGTTACTACCTGTTTTTTCTCTAAGAGTTCTCTTAACAGCAGTCCATCCACACCAACGGGCATGAAGTTCACCATCTCGCGCGAGAAGCTGCAGGAAGGCCTCCTGGCCGTCACCGCTGCCGTCCCGGCCAAGACTACCTTGCCCGTGCTGGCGAACTTGCTGGTCGAGACCACCGACCGGGGAATCCGCTTCTCCGCCACGGATCTCGACATCGCCGTCAGCACGGAGGTCAGCGCTGACGTCGAAACGCCGGGGGCGATCACCATTCCCGCCAAGAAGCTCAGCGAAATTGCCCGCGAGCTCCCGCCCTCCCCGGTCAAGATGTCGGCCAGCGGAGAGCAGCGCGTGATGCTTGAGTGCGGACGGTCCAAGTTCAAGCTGCTCGGCTTGCCGCGTGACGAGTTCCCGACGTTCCCCACGGTGCGCTTCAACGATTCGTGGCGGGTGAAATCGGGAGAGTTGCAGAAGCTCATTTCGCACACCGCCTTCGCCGTCAGCACCGAGGAGTCACGCCCCATTCTCAACGGGGTGCTGTGGGAATTGCGAGAAGAACGCATGCGCATGGTGGCCACCAACGGCCATCGCCTGGCCAAGATGGAGGTGCCGGTCGACGCCAGCAGCGCGCCGCCGGGCGACCTCATCGTGCCGCCCAAGGCGCTCGAGCAGATCCGCCGGCTCTTTCCGGCCGAAGAGGAGCTCGAGATTGCCCGCGGTGACAACCACCTCGGCTTTCGCTCGCCGTTCACGTCCGTCTACACGCGCCTGGTCGAAGGCCCGTACCCGAACTACGAGCAGGTCATTCCCAAGGACAATGATCGCTACGCCCTGGCCGACAAGGCGGCGCTCACCAGCGCCCTCAAGCGCATGAGCGTCATCGCCTCCGACCAGACGCATCGCATCAAGATGTCGTTCAACACCGGTATGCTGAGGTTCAGCGTCACCACGCCGGACCTGGGCGAGGCCAGCGACGAACTGCCGGTGAACTACACCGGCGACCAGCTCGACATCGGCTTCAACGCCACCTACCTGCTCGAGATCCTCCGCTTCATGCCCACCGAACAGGTGCGCCTGACCTTCAAAGCGCCGGAGCGGGCGGCCACCATCGAGCCCGAGGGCTGGGACGACTCGGCCAAGTACCTCTGCCTGGTCATGCCGCTGCGGCTGATGGACTGAGTTCGCCGATCGCGTGGGCGGCGCAATGGCGACAGCCCACACGGAGAGCACAAAGGACAGTGAGGGCACGGAGGACGGCGGAAACACGCCGCTTCGTGCCCTCTCTGTGCTCGGTGGCCTCCGTGTGGGCTGTTTCGCCCTCCGTCCCGTCGGCGTGCGTGGTGCCGAGCGCTACCGTGTGACCCGCTCCGCCTTGAGCTCCACCCGCTGCACCACGTCCTGCGTACGCGGCGGAAGCGACGGGGTACGTTCAGTCACCTTCAGCGTGAGCGTGCTGGTGCCTACCAATCGCTCCAGGATGCCCGTCTGGGCGTTGATCTCCACCCGCTGCTCCCCTGACCCTGTCCCGACCAGTTCGAGGCTCCGGAAGGCCGATCCGCCCCTGCCGTCCAGCGTCGACTGGATCTCGCGGCGCACGACGAGGACCTCGTCCGTCAGACGCTCCACGCGGGAGATGATGGTGGTGTACACCGTAATCGGCACACCAGACCGACAGACGAGCGACACGGTGCTGTCACGCCATCGGTCGCCCACCTGAAAACCGTCCGGGACTCGAACCAGCAGCTCGCGGGCGAGGGCGGCGGCACTCGACTCGTACCGGTCGCATTCGTTGGCCTGCGGTGGTCGCGTCACCACCCGGACTACGGCGCTGTCGAGGAGTCCGTCGAGCAGGAGGCGCGCGGCTGGCGGAGCCGCGCCGGTTCGGCCGGAATCGAGGCTCGAGCGTACGGAGAAGGCATCGACCTGCCCCGTGGCTCTGGCCGACCCCGACGGGTGGCGGTCGAATGTCCAGGACACACGCGCCTGGCTCTCCACGCGCTGCTCGTCGGCGACGCCGTTCACCCGGAGCCGGGCGGCCGAGGTCACGATCCAGGACGCGCCGGGAATGTTGGCCGGCAGGGCGGTGCGCCGGACAGCGGCCACGGCCGGCGGCGGGGGGGCGGTGGGCCCCGACGGTGAGGGCACCGCGGCGGGCGTGACCGTCCCACGGCAGGCGCCGGCCAGCACCAGCCATGCCAGCGCGATGGGCATGCCCCGACGTGTGAACGCTCCAGCTGTCATCCGACTCCCGACGAGGGGCCCTGCCATCGACTCTCCGACCGATGGTCGCCTCGGGACGCCCGGCGTCCGATCGGAGACCACCACACGCATGCCACCGGCCTGTAAGCCGGGTTCTGTCGGTACACCGGGGTGCACCGGACGGTCATTCCTCTCGGCGTGCCGTCACCGGCACGCTCCAGCAGCCTACCCGCGGTTCGATGCGTCGCCCGAAGGCTTGGCACCGCTGTCGAGACGGGCCGTCTCTCACCGCCTATTTGGCCTTGCTCCGACCGGGGTTTACCGTGCCACGCCCGTTGCCGGACGCGCGGTGGGCTCTTACCCCACCCTTTCACCCTTACCCCCGCGTTTCCGCAGTGGCGGTTTGCTTTCTGTTGCACTGTCCGTCGCATGCCGCTCACGCCGCATGCGCCCAGGGGTTACCTGGCGATCTGCCCTGTGGAGCCCGGACTTTCCTCGGAACGACGGCGTGACCGTGAAGGCCCGTTCCGCCATTTCGCGACCGTCCGGCCGGTGACATCCGTGTGCTCGCAATATAGCGGCGTCCGGGCACCACGACGCGGCGTCCACGCCGCCATGTGCCGAACGGCCCTGTGATGGGCCACCAAAAAGCACGCGCACCAGTGACGGGGTGCTGACGTGCCGTCCGAGCGTCGACCCACGGTTCCGGAGCGCACCACCGGCGGCAGCGGCGAGAGCCGCGACATGCTCGCGTGGCCCGTGCACATCCGGATGGCAGCACGACATCGTCGAGGAGGCGCCTGATGACTGGCCCGAGATCCCCAGCGTGGCATCGCGCGAAGCACTCCCCCCACCCCATGGCCGAACCGGCAGCGAAGTCCGTGCTCACCTTCGTGACGCCGGCGGAACGGGAACGGGTCGAGGTGGCAGGCAAGGGGTGCTGGACGACCCGACATCGCGACACGTTGGACGACGTCCTGCACGACCTGCGGGCACATCCGGTCTCGGCGGTGATCGTGTCCGTTGCCTGCTATCAGCAGCAGCACGCCGGCACGGTGGCGCGCATGGTACGCGAGTTTCCGCAGGTGCCATCGGTCGCGCTGCTGACGGCCATGGAAACGACACGCGCGTCACAGGCCGTGCTGGCCCTCGGGCAACACGGCGTACGTAGGCTGGTCGATGCCCGCCAGCCGGCTGGGTGGCGCGATCTGCGGGAGGTCGTCGCGCAGGATGATCCCGAGAGCATCGAGACGATTGCCCGACAGCGATTGCGCCAGGATCTCGCGGGAGCGGTGCCCGAATGCCTGCGCTTCTTCGACATGCTCTTCACGGTGCCGCGCACGCTGACCACGGTGCGCATGTTCGCCCGCGAGGCCGGCATCATGCCCACGACGTTCATGAGCCGGTTCTTCCGGGCGCGCATCCCGGCGCCGAAGAAGTA
>JAJTGR010000017.1 GCA_021299375.1 Gemmatimonadota bacterium | reverse complement strand
TCGCCGAGGGCGATCAGGGCGTGATCGAGGTCAGGGGCGGCCGCGAGGGCGTGCGCCAGCGATGCGAGGGAGCGTGGGGCCATGGCGAGGAGACGTGACGTGGAGGAAACGTCGGCGGCGCCACCGGCGCAATGGCCCAGCGGCCACGATCTGGTGGTGAGTTGATGGCGGCCCCGGGGTTGCCTAGCTTCCCCGCGCCATGGACCCCCGACCGATCCTCCTCGTAACCCAGTATGACGGGGGGCGCTTCGCCGGCTGGCAGCGTCAACCGGCCGCGCGCACCGTCCAAGGCGAGATGGAGGCGGTGCTGACGCGCCTGTGTGGCACCCCCATGACGGCGGTCGGCGCCGGCCGCACCGATGCCGGTGTGCACGCCCATGGCCAGGGGGTTGGGGTGCGTGTACCCGCCAAGTGGACGCCGCCGGCGCTCCGCCGCGCCATGAATGCGCTGTTGCCTGACGACATCTGGGTGGCGGCGGCGCATCAGATGACCGCCGATTTTCATCCCCGCCGCAGCGCAACCGCGCGCCGTTATGGTTATCTTGTCGGGACCGATGACTCGGCCAACTCGCCGTTTCGTCGCCGCTATGAATGGGCCGTGCGTCACCCCCTTGACGCCTCGGCCCTTCACGGCGAGGCGGACGCCGTGATCGGCGAGCACGTCTTCCGTGCGTTCGCCGTGGCCCACACGGCGCCGGCTCACGATCATCATCGCTGCGTGATTCACCACGCGGCGTGGGTACCGCGGGACGGCGGCTGGGTGTTCGATGTGCAGGCGAACCGCTTCCTTCATCACATGGTGCGATTCCTGGTCGGGACGATGATCGACGTGGCGCAAGGGCGCCGACCACGCGGCACCACCGCGCGCCTGCTCACCGCGACCGAGAACGCCGAAACGTCGGCGCCTGCCCCCGCGCGCGGCCTCTCGTTGCGCGCCGTCTCGTACCCTGCGACCTGCTATGCCCCCAGCGAATGAGTCCGGGCCCTTTTGCCGGATGCCCAGGCGACCAGTCTCCATGAAGTCCCGGTCATCGTGCGTCGGACTGCTGGCGCTGGTGTTGGCAGGGTGCGAGGGAGCGAATCCTTCGTTGTCCGAGGCGCAAAGCCGGACGCTGCCCGCGGCGCCTCCCATGGTGGCGGCGCCAGTCCCGGCCCAGTCGGTGGCCTCCTCGCGGCGGACCGCCATCACGACGGCCGTGGAGCGGGTGGCCCCCGCCGTGGTGACCGTGCAGACGGAGACCGTGGAGCGGGTCCCGGTGGATTTCTTCGAGTACTTCATGGGGGGCCGCTCCGGCGAGCGTCGCAACGCCGGCATCGGTTCTGGTTTCGTGATTCGTGCGGACGGCGTCGTGGTCACCAATGCCCATGTCATCGCCGGGGCGTCGCGCGTGTCGGTGGCCATGCGTGACGGCACCCGATACGACGCCGAGGTGGTGGGACTCGACGAGTCAAACGACCTCGCCGTCGTGCGCATCAAGGCGAAGGGCTTGCCGGTGGCGCCCTTGGGTCGCTCGTCGGACCTCATCGTTGGTGAGTGGACGATCGCGATCGGCAATCCGTTCGGCTTCGTGCTCGGCAACAACGAGCCGAGCGTGTCGGTGGGGGTGGTCAGCGCGGTAGGGCGGAACCTGGCCGGCCGGGGCGAGGGGGGGGGGGCCTACATCGACATGATTCAGACTGACGCCGCGATCAACCCCGGCAATTCCGGCGGACCGCTGGTGAATGCGTCAGGTGAGGTGATCGGTGTCAACAGTTCCATTTATACACCGACCGGCGGCTCGGTTGGGTTGGGGTTTGCGATCCCGATCGACCGCACCAAGCGCATTGTCGAGGACCTGCTCGAACACGGCGCGGTCCGTCAGCCTTGGGTGGGCATCCGGCTGCAGACGCCGCAGGTGCAGAGCGCGAGGGATGTGGCGTCGGTCGGGGCCATCGTGGCGCGAGTCGTGCCGGGGTCTCCGGCCGAGCGGGCGGGCATCCGGGTGGGTGATCAGGTCGTTGGCGCCGGAACGCGTGCGGTCCGGAATCCGTTCGATTGGGAGGCGCGGTTGCTCGACCTGCGAGTCGGGGAGACCCTGCCGATCACGGTCCGCCGCGGCGGCCGCGAGTTGCAGGTCACCCTTCAGGTGGCCGATGCCCCTGAGGTCACCGCGGAGAAGGTCACGGTTCTCCGGGAGTTGCAGCTGATCACGCTGACCGACGCCATTCGTCAGGAGCGCGGCCTCGCGTCCACGGCGGGGGCGCTGGTGTACCGCGTCTCGGACCGAATCCGTGAAGAGATCGGGTTGCAGGAGGGCGATGTCATCGCCCAGGTGGGACAGGCGCGCATTACGACGGCCGCCGCGGCGTCGAGCGCCTTCGAGCGCTATGGCGCGCGGGGGCCGATCTTCCTCGTGTTCGAGCGTAATCGCCAGTACTACCAGACGTCGTTCTCCCTTCGCTGATCCCTCATTCCCGTCGCCGTGACCGCTCCCGATCGCTCGTCCTACCAGTCCCCGCTGGCCGACCGTTACGCGTCGCGCGCCATGCTGACCCTCTGGGGGCCGCAGACCCGCTATGGTCTCTGGCGGCGCCTGTGGCTGGCCCTCGCGGAGTCGCAGCAGGCCTTGGGGCTTGCCATTCCCGACGACGCGATCGAGGCCATGCGTGCGCATCTGGACGACATCGATTTCGACGCCGTGGCGGTGTACGAGCAGAAGTTCCGGCACGACGTCATGGCGCATGTGCACGCGTTTGGCGACGTCGCGCCGGCGGCGCGGAAGTTCATCCATCTGGGGGCGACGAGTTGCTACGTCACGGACAACGCCGAGCTGATCCTCATGCGACGCGGCCTGGCACTGCTCCGCGAGAAACTGCTCGACACGCTCGACGCCCTGAGCGTTTTCGCTCGCGAATGGAAGGACGTGCCGGCGCTCGGCTACACGCACCTGCAGCCGGCGCAGCTCACCACGGTGGGCAAGCGGGCGACGCTCTGGATGCAGGACATCCTGTTGGACCTTGCCGATCTGGAGCACCGCGTCACCACCCTGCCTTTCCGCGGGGTGAAGGGTACGACGGGCACGCAGGCCAGCTTCCTCTCGCTGTTCGACGGCGACCACGCGAAGGTGCGACAGCTCGATGGGCTGGTGTGCCAGCGCATGGACTTCGCGGCGTCGATTCCGGTCAGCGGCCAGACCTACTCACGCAAGGTGGATGCACAGGTGCTCGGCGTGGTGGCTGGCATCGCCGCCACGGCCTCGAAGTTCTCCGGAGACATCCGGATGCTGCAGGCCTTTGGTGAGCTGGAGGAGCCGTTCGAGCAGCACCAGATCGGATCGTCGGCCATGGCGTACAAGCGCAATCCGATGCGATCGGAGCGGATTGCGGCGCTCGCGCGGTTCGTGCTGTCGCTCGAGCCCAACGCGAACCAGACGCACGCCGTGCAGTATTTCGAGCGCACGCTCGATGACTCGGCCAACCGGCGCCTGGCCATTCCCGAGTCATTCCTGGCAACGGATGCGATTCTCGTGCTCATGCAGAACGTGGTTCGGGGCCTCGAGGTCCACCCGGCCCGCATTCGCCGGCGCGTGGACGACGAGCTGCCGTTCATGGCCACGGAGGAGCTCATCGTGCGCTTCGTGCGGGCCGGCGGCGACCGGCAGGAGGCGCACGAGATCATCCGCGGGCACAGCATCGAGGCCGCTCGCGCGGTGAAGGATGGCGCACCGCGCAACGATATGCTCGATCGGCTGGCGGCTGACCCGGCGTTCGGCGTGTCTCTCGAAGATCTGCAGGCCGTGACCGACCCCTCCCGCTTCGTCGGCCGTGCGCCGCAGCAGGTGGGGGAGTTCCTCGCCGAGCACGTCGCGCCGTGGCTGTCGCGCGACCGGTCTGGTGTCGAGCGCGAGGAGGTCCGCGTATGACCGCGTCGGCGCTCACGACTACCGCGCTGCCGCTTCCGCTCGTGCGTCGCGGCAAGGTGCGTGACGTGTATGGCGTCGATGCGGACCGACTGTTGCTCGTCACGACCGACCGTATCAGCGCCTTCGACGTTGTCATGCACGAGGCGATCCCGTACAAGGGGGCTGTGCTCACCCAGCTCACGTCGTGGTGGCTGGCCCAGTTGGAGGGTCAGGTCGAGCACCATCTGCTCACGGCCGACACCGACGCGATCCTCCGTGAGCTCCCGGCGCTTGCGCCGCATCGCGCCGCCTTGGCGGGACGCGCGATGTTGTGTGTCCGGGCCGAGGTCGTGCCGATCGAGTGCGTCGTCAGGGGGTACATCACGGGGTCGGCCTGGAAGGAGTATCAGGTGCATGGAACGCTGGCTGGCGAGCCACTTGCCACCGGTCTGCGCGAGAGCGACCGACTTGATCCGCCGATCTTCAGTCCGGCGACGAAGGCCGAGACCGGTCACGACGAGAACATCACGGTGTCGGCCGTGATCGACACGGTTGGCGCCGACACCGCGGCTGCGCTCGAGCGCCTCGCGCGGGAGATCTACGAGTTCGGGCGGGCGGCGGCGGAGCCGCGCGGCATCATCGTCGCCGACACCAAATTCGAGTTCGGCTGGCGGAACGGTCGGTTGCTCCTGATCGACGAAGTGCTCACGCCGGACAGTTCGCGTTTCTGGCCCGCCGACGGCTACGCTCCGGGGCGCGGGCAACCGAGCTTCGACAAACAGCCGCTGCGCGACTGGCTCGATGCCGAGCGGCGCGCTGGTCGCTGGAACGGCGAGGCCCCCCCGCCCATGCTCCCGCCCGAGGTCATCGCGGCCACGAGTCTCCGGTATCGCGATGCCTTCGCGCGTCTCACGGGCGCTCCGCTCGATCTCGAGCGACTTGGCCTGACCGCTGGCCTATGACCTTCGCCGCCGAGGGCCACGCGCTCATGCTCGGTTCCGTCGTGATGACTGCCGCGGTCTTTGCGGTGGCGCTGCGCCGCCGGTCGTGGCCCCTGTGGCTGGCCGGTCTTGCGTGCGCGGTGATGGCGGTCGTGATCGCGTGGCGATATCGCCTGCCGCTGCCTTCGGCATGACGCCGGGTCCGCGTCCTCGCCGGAGTGCGGCATGAGCGAGCCGGCCGAGTACCCGCGGCGCATCCGGCCGCGGCAGGCGGCAGCCGTTGCCCTGCCCAACGGCTTCACGCTGGCGAACCTCTTCTTCGGGATTTTCGCCATCGTGGCGGCGTCGCGAGGCGACTTCGATGCGGCGGCGCGGTTCATCGTGTTCGGCGGCATTGCCGACGCACTCGATGGGCGCATTGCCCGCGCCACCAAGTCGGGTTCGCGCTTTGGCGAAGAGCTCGATTCACTCGTCGACGCGATCTCGTTCGGCACGGCGCCCGCACTGATCATGTACTTCGCCGTGTTCCAGAGCACGCGGTGGGAGTGGATCTTCTGCTTCTTCTTCACCGCCTGCGCGGTGATGCGATTGGCGCGATTCAATGTCATGCAGGCGGGTCGCAAGACCACGCACTTTCAGGGGCTTCCGAGTCCGGCCGCCGGCGGTATCCTCGCCACCTACTATTGGTTCAGCCAGACGCCGCTCTACACCGAGACGATCGTCGCCGATCTCCCCTGGCACCAGGTGCTGCGCTTCCTGATACTCGGCCTCGGCATGCTCATGATCAGCAACGTGCAGTACGCGAAGTTCCCCGTCGTCAACTTCCGGACGCTGCAGGGCATCCTCGGTTTCCTGCTCGTCATCAGTACGCTCGTGGGTGTGATCTTTCTGCCCAAGCAGTTCTTCTTCCCGGCCGGCATGGCGTACGTCTTGTACGGTATCGGCCGCACGGTGTTCCTGGGCCTGCTCGACCGTCTGCCCGGCCGTGACGACGGGCCGAACGACGACGAGCATGACGCGCTCGATACTCCTGCTGCTCCCCGTCGCCACCGCCGGCGGCGCCTCCCCCGTAATCCATCCGGTCCTGAGACCGGTCGCGAGGATCTTCCCCCATGACCCGTTTCCGTTGCGCCATCCACATCACGCCGCGACGCGGCATCCTCGATCCCCAGGGAAAGGCCGTGGCCGACGCCCTGCACTCTCTGGGGTTTGTCGCGGTCGGTGATGTGCGCGTGGGCCGCTACGTGGTCATTGACGCCGACGCCGAGTCCGTCGAGGCGGCTCGGGCGCAAGTCACGGCCATGTGCGAGAAGCTGCTCGCGAACCCGGTGACGGAGGATTTCGACATCGCCCGTGTGGAGCGCGCGTGAAGGCCGGCATTGTCCGTTTTCCCGGATCGAACTGCGACGAGGACGCGTTCCACGCGATCACGGACGTCCTCCGGCAGGAGGCCGTCTATCTCTGGCACAAGGATCACGACCTGCAGGGCGTCGACCTCGTCATCCTGCCGGGGGGCTTCAGCTACGGAGACTACCTGCGCGCGGGTGCGATTGCGCGCTTCAGCCCCATCATGCGGGAGGTCGTGGCCCATGCCAAGCGCGGTGGCCTCGTGCTGGGCATCTGCAACGGATTCCAGATCGCCTGTGAAGCCGGTCTCCTCCCGGGGGCGCTGCTCCGCAACGACAGCCTGCGGTTCGTGAGTGCTCCCGTGACGCTGCGGGTCGAGAGCATCGCCACGCGGTTCAGCGCCCAGTACCACGTCGGACAGCTCATCTCGGTACCGGTTGCGCATGGAGACGGACGCTACACGGCCGATGGCGACACGTTGGCCCGGCTCGAGGGTGACGGCCAGGTGGTGTTCCGCTACGTCACGGCGGCTGGTGATCCCTCGCCCGCAGCGAATCCCAACGGCTCGCTCCGCAACATCGCCGGCATTGTCAATGCGGCGGGCAACGTCCTCGGCATGATGCCCCACCCCGAGCGCGCCCTCGAGGCGCCCCTCGGCTCCACCGATGGCCTGCCGCTCTTCCAGTCCATCCTCGAATCATTCCTCGGAGGCGTGTCGGCATGATCGCATCGCATTCGGCGACCTCCCCGTCTCGCGTCCAGCCGCGACCGGGCGATCCTGCCATCACGCCGGCGCTGGTGGCCGAGCATGGCATCACCGAGTTCGAGTACGAGCGCCTGGTGAACATGCTCGGCCGCACGCCGACCTTCACCGAGATCGGCGTGGTCAGCGCACTCTGGAGCGAGCACTGCTCGTACAAGCACTCGCGCCCCATGCTCAAGACCCTGCCGACCAGGGCGCCCTGGGTGCTGCAGGGTCCTGGCGAGAACGCCGGTGTCATCTCCGTCGGCGACGGCTGGGCGGTGGCCTTCAAGATCGAATCGCACAATCACCCGTCTGCGGTCGAGCCGTATCAGGGGGCGGCCACGGGCGTCGGGGGCATTCTGCGCGACGTGTTCACGATGGGTGCGCGACCGATCGCCCTGCTCAATTCGCTGCGTTTCGGCCCGCTCAGCTCGTCACGCGTACGGTGGCTCTTCGCCGGCGTCGTGAAGGGCATCGGCGATTACGGCAACTGCGTCGGTGTGCCGACCGTGGGCGGTGAGGTGGTGTTCGATCCGTCGTACGAAGGCAATCCGCTCGTGAACGCCATGTGCGTCGGCCTCATGCGCGAGGATGAATTGATGCGCGCCGTCGCCTCGGGCGTTGGCAATCCGATCATGGCCGTCGGGGCGCGCACCGGACGGGATGGGATCCATGGGGCGTCCTTCGCGTCGGAGGATCTCTCCGAAGCGAGTGATGCCAAGCGCCCGATGGTGCAGGTCGGCGACCCCTTCACCGAGAAACTGCTGCTCGAGGCGTCGCTCGAACTCATTCGGAGCGGACACATCGTCGCCATTCAGGACATGGGGGCGGCGGGGCTCACGTCGTCCTCGGCCGAGATGGCGGAGCGTGGTGATGTCGGTGTGACGATCGACGTGACCAAGGTGCCGGTTCGCGAACAGGGGATGACGCCGTACGAGATCCTGCTTTCGGAGTCGCAGGAGCGCATGCTCGTGGTGGCGAAACAGGGCCATGAAGAGCACGTGCGGGCGATTCTCGCCAAGTGGGATCTCGAGGCCGCGGTGATCGGCGAGGTCATCGCGGAGCCGGTGTATCGTGTCACGGAGGGCGAGACCGTGGTGGCCGAGTTCCCGGGTTCACGTCTGGTGACGGAGTGCCCGCAGTACGTGCTCGAGCCGCGGGAGAGCGAGGCGCTCAAGGCGGCGCGGGCGCAGGACCCGCATGCCGTGGCGCTGCTGGAGGAGGAGCGCGATCACGCGTGGACGCTGGAGCGCTTGCTGGCCTCGCCCACCATCGCCAGCAAGCGGTGGGTGTGGCAGCAGTACGACTCTACCGTGCGCACCAGTACGGTGCGCGGCCCGGGTAGCGACGCCGCCGTTGTGCGCCTGCGCGGCACCGACAAGGCAATCGCACTGTGCATCGACGGCAACGGGCGCCATGTGGCGCTGTCGCCGCGCAATGGCGGCCGCGCGGCGGTGTGCGAGGCGGCGCGCAACGTGGCCTGTACAGGTGCCCGGCCGCGGGCCATCACGAACAACCTCAACTTCGGGAATCCCAGGAAGCCGGAGGTGTACTTCCAACTCAGCGAAGCCATCGCCGGGATGGGAGAGGCGTGCACGGTCCTCGAGACGCCGGTGACGGGTGGCAACGTCTCGCTCTACAACGAGAACCCGCAGGGGGCCATTCATCCTACGCCGACCATCGGCATGGTCGGTGTGGTGGAGTCGATGGCGCATGTTACGCCATCTGCGTTTCAGGTGGTCGGTGACGACATTGTGCTGCTGGGTGATTGCACCGACGAGCTCGGGGCCAGCGAATACCTGCTCACCATTCACGGACTCACCATCGGCGCGCCGCCGACGTGTGATCCGGTGCGCGAGCGGGCACTGATCGAGACGTTGCTCGAGGCGATTCAGGGCGGTGCCGTGCGGTCGGCACACGACTGCAGCGACGGTGGGCTGGCCGTGGCGCTTGCCGAATGTGCCATGATGACCCGTGACCGGCCATTCGGTTTCGCCGTGGACCTGTCCGCGTGGGCCTCGATCCCCCACCGGGCCCTCCTCTTCGGCGAGGCACACGGCCGTGCCGTGGTGTCCACCCGGCACAGTGCGGCGATCCTGCAGATCGCGCAGCGCCACGGGGTACCCGCACGCGTGATCGGTCAGGTCACCAGCGCCGAGGCCGGCGCGAGCGTCACCATCTCCGACGACACGTTCACGGCTCCCGTGGCGTGGCTCGCGAAGGCGTTCCACGAGGCGATCCCGCAGGCCATGGACGGCGACACGCCGGCCGAGCATGCCATCGCCGCGTCGCACGCTCCCACCAACGACTGACGGGGCAATCTCCCATGTGTGGTGTTTTCGGCGTCTACGGTCACAAGGAAGCGGCCGCCCTGACGCAGCTGGGCTTGTACTCCCTGCAGCATCGCGGTCAGGAGTCCGCCGGCATCGTGGCCATCGATGAGAACGGCCGCGGCCGGGTGAGCCGCGCCATGGGCCTGGTCTCGGAAGGGTTCGCGGATGCGGAGATGGCCGCCTTGCTCGGCCCGATTGCCATCGGCCACACCCGCTACAGCACGGCCGGTTCGTCGACCATCGAGAATGCACAGCCGATTCTCGCGCGCGTTCGCCGCGGACACATCGCCCTCGCGCACAATGGCAACCTCACCAACGCCGTCGAACTGCGGCGCGAACTCGAAGAGGAGGGCGCGATCTTCTCGAGCACCATGGACAGCGAGGTCATCGTGCATCGCATTGCCCGCGCCCAGTCGGAATCCCCCGAAGGGCGGGTGGCCGAGGCGCTGGCGGGTGTCGAAGGGGCCTACTGCCTCCTGGTCGTGCTCGACGAGACCATCGTGGTAGCGCGTGATCCGCACGGTTGGCGTCCGCTGGTGATGGGCCGGTTGGCGGACAGCGTGGTCTTCGCCTCCGAAACGTGTGCGCTCGACATCGTGGGGGCCACCATCGAGCGGGAGATCCAGCCCGGCGAGATCGTCGCGATCGACAGGCAGGGGATGCGTTCCATCCGGGCTCTCCCGTCGGCGCCGATCAATCGCTGCGTCTTCGAGCACGTCTACTTTGCTCGCCCGGACAGCAAGGTGTTCGGTGGCTCGGTCGATCGATCCCGCCGTGCGCTCGGCCGGCAACTTGCCCGTGAGTGCCCTGCCCCGGGCGCTCAGGTCGTTTTCGCCGTGCCGGATTCGTCGAACTCGGCGGCGCTGGGTTTTGCGGAGGAATCCGGCCTCCCCTACGAATTGGCGCTCATTCGCAATCACTATGTGGGCCGCACGTTCATCCAGCCCACCCAGTCGGGCCGCGACGCCAAGGTCAAGGTGAAGTACAACCCGGTGCGCGAAATCATCGAAGGCAAGCGGGTGGTCATGGTCGACGATTCGATCGTCCGCGGCACCACGACACGGGGGCTGGTCTCTCTCGTCCGGGGGGCGGGCGCTCGCGAGGTGCACATGCGGGTGTCCAGTGCGCCGATCATCAGCTCCTGCTACTACGGGATCGACACGCCGCGCCGGGAAGAGCTCATTGCGGCGCAGATGACGCACGATGAACTGACCCGTCACCTGGGCGTCGACTCCCTCGGCTACCTCTCCATTGGCGGCATGCTGTCGGCCATGCCCGACGGCCCGGAAGGCTACTGCCACGCCTGCTTCTCCGGCCGCTATCCCACCGCGATTCCGTCCGAGCCGGAACTGCTCCGGGCGGGGAGTGCGGCCGGTGTTTCCGTCGGTTTGTGATCGTACACCCCATGCAGGGAGCACCCTGATGACCCGCTCCGTCTATTTCTTCGGGAACGGCACGGCAGACGGCACACGGGACATGAAGGTGACGCTCGGCGGCAAGGGCGCCAACCTCGCCGAAATGACCAATCTCGGTGTGCCAGTGCCACCGGGGTTCACCATCGCCGCTGATCAGTGTGTGGCCTATCTCGAGCATGGAGGCATCAGTGACGCGCTCCGTGCCGAGGTGCGTGATGCCTTGGCGCGCCTCGAGGACGTCAGCGGCAAGCGTTTCGGCGATCCTGCGAATCCGCTGCTGGTGTCGGTGCGCTCGGGCGCCTCCGTGAGCATGCCCGGGATGATGGAGACCATCCTCAACCTTGGGCTCAACGACGAGACGGTTGAAGGGCTGTCGCGTGCCAGCGGCAATCCGCGCTTCGCGTACGATTCGTATCGCCGGTTCCTGCAGATGTACGCCGACGTGGTGCTCGGCGTGTCGATCCACCGTTTCGAGCAGCTGCTGGCCACCAAGCGGCTGACCACGGGCGCTGCCTCCGACAGCGACCTCAGTGCGGAGGCCCTGCGGTCACTCGTGAAGGAGTACCAGCAGCTGGTCCGCGCGGTGACCGGGGCCGACTTCCCGATGGACCCCCAGGTGCAGCTGTGGGGCGCCATCGAGGCGGTGTGGCACTCGTGGACCCTCAAGAAGGCGGTGGACTACCGGAAGGTCAACGGCATCCCGCACACGCTGGGCACGGGCGTCAACATCGTGTCCATGGTGTTCGGCAACATGGGGGACGACTCGGGCACCGGCGTCGCGTTCACGCGCGATCCGTCCACCGGGGAGCGGCGCTTCTACGGCGAGTTCCTGGTCAACGCCCAGGGCGAAGACGTCGTCGCCGGCATCCGTACGCCCCTGCACATCGACGAGATGGCGCGTCTGCTGCCCGGCGCGTACGAGCAGCTCCTCGACACCCAGGCGCGGCTCGAGCAGCACTTCCGCGACATGCAGGACATCGAGTTCACCGTTGAGCGCGGCACCCTGTATCTGTTGCAGACGCGTACCGGCAAGCGCACCACGGCCGCCGCGTTGCGTATCGCGCTCGACATGGTGGACGAGGGTCTGATCACGCAGCGTGAGGCCGTACGACGCCTGCAACCGAATCAGCTGGACCAGCTGCTGCACCGGGTGATCGCCTCCACGGCCCACGCCACGCCTATTGCCGTGGGATTGCCGGCCAGCCCTGGTGCGGCGAGCGGCATCGTCGTGTTCGATCCCGACGCGGCTGAGCAGCGGCACCTCAAGGGCGAGCAGGTGATTCTGGTGCGCGAGGAGACGACACCTGAGGACTTCCACGGCATCGTCGCCGCGCGCGCCGTGCTGACGGCGCGTGGCGGCATGACGAGCCACGCGGCGGTTGTGGCCCGGGGCATGGGCAAGTGCGCGATCGTCGGCTGCACGGCGCTCGAGATTTCCAACGAGCATCGGAGCATGTGCATTGGTGACCACGTAGTGGCAGAGGGCGACTGGATCACGCTCGACGGCGGCACCGGCCGCGTGTTCCTGGGAGACCTGCCGACACAGCCGAGTGAGGTCATGCGTGTCATCAACGGGGTGCTGCCGCAAGCGGATGCCCCGACGTATCAGGGCTTCGCGACGCTCATGGGATGGGCCGATGCGCATCGTCGCCTCAAGGTACGGGCCAATGCCGACACCCCACGCGATGCGCGGGTGGCGCGCAACTTCGGGGCCGAAGGTATCGGGCTGTGTCGCACCGAGCACATGTTCTTCGAGGGCGATCGCATCACGGCGATGCGCGAGATGATCATTGCGCGGGACGAGGGTGGGCGCCGTCGTGCGCTGGAGAAGCTCCTGCCCATGCAGCGCGCGGATTTCGAGGGAATATTCCAGGCGATGGACGGATTCCCCGTCACGATCCGCCTGCTCGACCCTCCTTTGCACGAGTTCCTTCCGCACGGTGGCGAGGAGTCGTTCCTGCTGGCCCAATCGCTCGGCCTGGCGCGGCAGGAGCTTGCACGCATCGTCTCCGCGTTGCGGGAAACCAACCCGATGCTCGGACACCGGGGGTGCCGCCTCGGGGTCGTGTATCCCGAGATCACCGAGATGCAGGCGCGGGCGATCTTCGAGGCGGCGGTGCGGGCCTTTCGTCGCGGGATCGATGTGCGCCCCGAGATCATGGTTCCGCTGGTCTCGGATGTGTCGGAGCTGCGGCACCAGCGCGCGATCATCGAGCAGGCCGCCGAGCAGGTCATGGGCGTGATGGGGGAGCGGGTACCGTATCTCATCGGCACCATGATCGAACTGCCGCGGGCGGCGCTCACCGCCGACGAGATTGCCCACCAGGCCGACTTCTTTTCGTTCGGCACGAACGATCTCACGCAAACCACGTTCGGCCTCAGTCGAGATGATGCCGGCCGCTTCCTACCGCAGTATCTCGAGGCGGGGCTTCTCGCCGACGACCCCTTCCAGGTCCTCGACGCCAAGGGCGTCGGCAAGCTGGTGAAATGGGCGGTGCGCGACGGCCGTGATGTGAAAGCGCATCTCAAGGTGGGCATCTGCGGGGAGCACGGCGGTGACCCGCGCAGCGTGACGTTCTGTCATGAGGCTGGCCTCGACTATGTGTCCTGCTCGCCCTATCGCGTGCCGGTGGCACGGCTGGCGGCTGCCCATGCCGCGCTGGCGGCGGCGAACGCACCCGCCTGAATGTTCCCCTGACCTCACGACGCATGCCGAAGACCCTGCTCCGCTGGTCGCTCACCCTCCTGACGGCTACCCTGCTCCCGTTCGGTGCAGCCGATGCGAAGGCTCAGGGGGCGCCACCAGCTGCCGGCGCGCCGACCGCCGTGCCTCCCGCTCGTCAGGCCGACGTCGCATCACTCGATGCCATCCTCACCGCACTGTACGAGGTGATATCCGGTCCGGCTGGACAGCGGCGCGACTGGGATCGCTTCCGGTCGCTGTTCATGCCGGGGGCCCGCCTGATCCCTACCAGCGGGCAGCCTGGACGCCCGGCCGTGGCACTAGCCTGGTCGCCCGACGAGTACGTGCAGCGCGCGGCGCCCGGCCTCGAACGTGACGGATTCTTCGAGCGCGAGATCGGACGCCGTGTGGACACGTTCGGCCGGATCACCCAGGTGTTCAGCGCCTACGATTCCAGGCGTACGCCGACCGATACGAGGCCCTTCCAGCGCGGTATCAACAGCATTCAGCTGCTGAACGACGGAACGCGATGGTGGGTGGTATCCGTCTATTGGGACACCGAGCGTCCGGACAATCCGATCCCGCGCCGATATCTCACGAAGGGTGGCGGTCGTTGAGCAGCAGTCGATGAGCTCGGTGCGGCGGGTGGCGGTGATCGGCGCGGGGCCATCGGGTATCGCTGCGGTCAAGCACCTGGCGGACGCCGGCTTCGAGGTCGTGTGCAACGACCTGAAAGATGCCGTGGGAGGCAACTGGTTGTACCGGCCGGAGTCGGCGCACTCGAGTGTCTTCGAAACGACGCACATCATCAGCTCGAAGACGCTGTCGCCGTACCATGATTTCCCCATGCCGGCGTCCTGCCCCGACTATCCGTCACACACCCAGCTGGCCGCGTACTTCCAGTCGTACGCGGCGCACTTCGGGGTGACACCGCGTGTGCGTTTCGGCACCGACGTCATGCGCGCCGAACCGCTGGCCGGCGATCGGTGGTCGCTCACCGTACGCGACCGCGATGGCGAGCGCCTCGAGACGTTCGATGCCCTGACGGTTGCCAACGGCCATCATTGGCGTCCGCGGATGCCGGCGTACCCGGGCCAGTTCGACGGCACCCTCCTGCATTCGCACGACGACAAGCGCGCGGCCCCGTTCTCCGGGCAGCGGGTGCTGGTCATCGGCGGTGGCAACTCCGCGTGCGACGTCGCCGTCGAAACGGCGCGCGTCTCCGCGCATACCCACCTCTCGTGGCGGCGCGGGTACTGGATCGTCCCGAAGTTCATCTTCGGTCAGCCCAGCGACGTCGTGAACGCCCGCTCGCAGTGGCTGGCCGCCCCGCTGCGCCGTCGCGTGAACCAACTGCTGCTGCGCCTCCTCCAGGGGCGCAACCGCGACATAGTCTGCCCGACCCGGATCACCCCTTCGGGAGCGCGCACCCAACCATGGACTCCGAACTGTTCTACGCCATTCGGCATGGGCACATCGTACCCCGTCCGGACATCGCGCGGTTCGAAGGACGGACGGTGCATTTCGTGGACGGCACCGAAGACGCGTACGACACGATCATCGCCTGCACCGGCTACTGGATCGCGCATCCATTCTTTCGTCCCGAGATCATCGATTTCTCGACGGGCCCCGTACCGCTCTACCTTCGCATGTTTCCGGCGCAATACGCCACGCTGTCCTTCATCGGCCTCTTCCAGCCGCTCGGGTGCATCTGGCCAGCAGCCGAACTGCAGAGCAAGCTGCTGGCCCGGCATCTGGCGGGAACGTGGGCGCCGCCGGGTGATCTCGCCGGCGCCATCGAGCGCGAGCTGACCCGTCCGGACTACGCGCAGATCGATACGCCGCGGCATACGATCACCTTGGACTACCACGCATTCCGAAAGCGACTGCTGCAGGCGCTCGCTGCCTGAACAGCGGGCGCCCGTCCGGCGGGAGTGACCGATAAACACAACGGGCTCGCGCCATAAGCGCGAGCCCGCGTGCCTGCGATCAGTGGAGGTGAGGGGAATCGAACCCCTGTCCGAGACTAGATCGACTCCAGCTTCTACGTGCGTATCCCGTTGATTGAGGTCTCCATCGGCTGGCCAACGAGAAGCCCACCTCAGGACGAGCCTTCGCGAGTTTCGCCCCACCGCGGAAGGCGCACGGTAAGGCTAGCCCAGATTTGCGATACTCACGTGCCGCCCCGGGCGGGCTGCCGCGTGAGCACTGCTACGTAACCCGAAGGTTAGGCAGCGAGCGCGAGGTTGTTGTTCGCGATTGTGGTTTTCCCGAGTGTTTAACCAGGTGCTCGAGTACCTGGGCACGCTACCAGAGCTTCACCAACCCCGTCGAAGCCAGTCACCCCCGGAGTCGAACGGTCGCACACCACGGCGTACACTACACGCCTCGGCCGGGTTCCCGCAACCGATTCAGGCCGCTTCGCACGACAGGGAGGAGACGTCCGGATCGTCTGGCTTGAGACCGCGCGCCTGGTACTCCTCGTAGAACTCCAGGTAGGTAGCGAAGATGGCCTCCACTTCGGCAAAGTCGCGCACCTGGTGCAGCCTGGCCCGCAGGTCGGCGGAATTGGGCAACCCCTTTACGTACCACCCGAGGTGCTTCCGGAACTCGAGGGCGGCGCCGATGGCATCCACCTCGTACGCCTGCACCATGCGCGCATGCTCGAGCGCAATCGTGAACCGCTCGTGCACGCCCGGCGTCTCCGGCATGGGTCGCCCTTCGAAGAGAGCCCGCGCTTGCCGGAACACCCACGGCTGCCCATACGATCCGCGCCCGATCATGATGCCGTCAGCTCCGGTGTGATCGAGCATGCGCTTGGCGTCGGCAGCCGTCTTGATATCGCCGTTCCCGAGCACCGGAATGTCGAGCGCCGCGGCGACCGCGGCAATCTCGTCCCAGTTGGCCTGTCCGGTGTACATCTGGGTGCGCGTGCGGGCGTGCAGCGCGAACACTCGAGCGCCAGCGTCCTGCATGCGGAGCGCGATACCGACCGGGTCACGCATCTCCTCATTCCAGCCACTGCGGGTCTTGACCGTGACGGGTAACGGCGTGGCCCTCGAGACGGCACGGATGATCGCCTCCACGAGGTCGAGGTCCTTGAGGCACCCCGACCCGCCGTTTCGCCGCACCACTTTCTTGACCGGGCACCCGAAATTGATGTCGACGAAGTCCGGGGCGAACAGGTCGGTCACCATGGCCGCCGCATCGGCCATGGCCGCAGGCTCTGCGCCGAAGATCTGGACCCCGATCGGACGCTCCTCCTGGCTGAAGCGCAGCTTGCTGATCGTGGCCACGTTCTCGCGCCGAATGCCCTCCGCCGACAGGAACTCGGTCACCACCACATCGGCGCCGTGGCTATGGCACAGTCGACGGAATGGCGACTCCGAAACCCCCGCCATGGGGGCCAGATAGAGCGGCGTCGGGTTGGGAACGGGAAACGGAAACGTCTTGCGTGCCATGGGCGGAAGCTAGTGGCCTCGTGGGGGACACGGCAACGCAACCGTTTGACTCCGGCGGTCCGGCCGTTAGGATACGAGGCTATGGAACTGCGCGAGTTTTTCTCGGAAGACGCCGTCCAGCTCGAGTTGCAGGGCGCGAGCAAGGACGAGATCCTCAAGGAACTCATCGGACTGCTCAAGCTCGACGAGAAGTCCGAAGGGATGCTGTTCAAGATGCTCAAGCGGCGTGAGAACCTCGGGTCGACCGGGATCGGCCGCGGCATCGCCATTCCCCACTGCCGGTCACTCGTCGTCAACCGGCTCCGTGTGGCCTTCGGGCGCAAGAAGGAGGGCGTGGATTTCAAGGCCATCGACGACAAGCCGGTCAATTTCTTCTTCCTGATCGTCGCGCCACCACTCGAGGTGTCCAATCAGTACTTGCCTGTGCTCGGCAAGATTGCGCAGTTCAGCAAGGAGAGCGATGTCCCGGGTCGCCTGCTGGAGCTCACGTCGCCCGCGGAATTCATGGCCCTGCTCGAAGAAAAGCGCGTCTGAACCGTCAGTGATCGACGCTGACCCGGGTGATCGGCCCACGTAGGCGGTGGGCCACTCGGGCGCTCTGGAGGGCAGCGGCAGCCGCCAGCCCCGCCACCAGGCCAATCCAGAGGCCCCGCTCTCGAAGCGGTGTGCGGAAACCAAGGTACGCTCCGAGGGGAATACCAATCCCCCAGAACGCCACCAGGTGGAGGATCGCCGGAATGCGCGTGTCCCCCGTGCCGCGAAGCACGCCGCTCGTCACTGCCTGCAGCCCGTCGAAGACCTGGAACCAGCCAGCCAGCGGAATGAGCGCCACGGCCACAGCGACCGTGGCCGCTTCTCGGGTGTAGCGCGTGGCCAGCCACTCGGGCGCCGCGATGAACACGACGCCGCTGACGCACATGAACCCCACGCCGCAGATGATCGCGGCCATGGCATCGCGTTGGGCCGATGCCAGGTCGCCCCGTCCGATGGCTCGACCCACGGCGGCCGCCGCGGCTCCCGAGATGCCCAGCGGCACCATGAACGTGAGCGCCGCCATATTCAGGGCAATCTCGTGACCGGCAAGTGAAGCGGTGCTCATCCAACCCATGAAGAGCGCGGTCAGCCCGAAGGCGAAGCTCTCGAAGAACCACTGGACCCCGATCGGCGCGCCCATGCGCACCATGCGCCACATCGGCACCCGCGCGAGGGTATCCGGTCTCCATGGGCGCACCACGTCCTGCAGCAGCGGCCAGGCAAACCACGTCAGCGCAAGTGCCATGACCCACATGGAGATCGCCGTGGCATATCCGGCTCCCGCCACGCCCAGGGCAGGCGCGCCCCCGTTGCCGAAAATGAGCAGCCAGTTGGCCCCTGCGTTCACCAGGTTCGCGACCAGCGCCGCCGCGATCACCGGACGTACCGGCCCCATCGCCTGCAGCGACTGGCGGAACACGTTGAACACGAAAAAGGGAAGCACCCCGAGGATGCGTCGACGGGCATAGACAGCGGTTGCATCGATGACCTCAGGCGGTTGCCGCAGCGCGCCGAGGAGCCACTCGCCGGGCAGCAGCGCCAGCATCACCACAACCGAGACCATCGTCGCGAGCACCAGTCCCCGCTGCACCCCGCGTGCGATCGCTTCCTGATCTCCGGCACCCACGGCCTGCGCCACCACCGGATCGATCGCGAAGAGCAGACCGATGCCGAACACACAGACATTGAAGAAGTAGAAGTTGCCCAGGGCGACCGCGGCGATCGCCTGCCCGCCCAGCCGCCCGACCATGAGCGCATCCACCACGCCCATGGCCTGAATGCCCAGATTGATGAGCACGATCGGCACCGCCACCTGCGTCATGTCGCGCAGATCGTCGCGCCAGCCTCCCATCGTCAGGCTATCCGCAGATGGCGCCTACTCCCACTCGATCGTCGCGGGCGGCTTCGAACTCACGTCATACACCACGCGATTGACCCCGTCCACCTCATTGATGATGCGGTTCGAGATGCGCCCCAGCACGTCATGCGGGAAGGCGTACCAGTCGGCCGTCATGCCATCGGTACTGGTGACGGCACGCAGGGCGATGACGTGCTCGTAGGTACGGCCGTCACCCATCACGCCCACCGAGCGGACCGGCAGGAAGACGGCAAACGCCTGCCAGATGTCCGGGTATAGCCCAGCGGCACGGATCTCCTCGAGGTAGATCGCATCGGCGCGCCGCAGGATCTCCACTGCGTACGGCGTGACTTCCCCCAACACCCGAATGCCAAGTCCAGGCCCCGGAAACGGATGCCGGCCGACCATCTCCTCGGGCAGTCCAAGTTCACGTCCCACGTTGCGGACTTCATCCTTGAACAGTTCGCGCAGTGGTTCGATGAGCGCGAACTTCATGTCCTTCGGCAGTCCTCCCACATTGTGGTGGGTCTTGATCGTCGCTGATGGCCCGCCCTTGGCGCTCACCGACTCGATCACATCGGGATAGAGCGTGCCCTGCACGAGGAACGCGGCGTCCGTCCCGGCCTCTGCGCTTGCGGCTTCGAACACCCGGATGAAGTGCTCCCCGATGATCCTGCGCTTGCGCTCGGGCTCACCGACACCCGCAAGCGCGGAGAGGAAGCGTTCTTCGGCGCGCACCGTGATGAGCCTGATGCCGAGGTGCGCCCCCATGGTACGCTCGACCTGTTCCCGCTCGTGGAGGCGGAGCAGTCCGGTGTCCACGAAGATGCAGGTGAGCTGGTCGCCGATGGCCTTGTGCACCAGCGCCGCCGCGACGCTCGAATCCACACCGCCGGAGAGGCCGCAGATCACCTGGCGGTCTCCGACGAGGTCCCGGATGCGCGCGACCTCCATGTCGATGAAGTGCCCCGGCGTCCAATCCGGGGTACAGTGGCACACCCCGAACAGGAAGTTCTGGATGATCTCCGCACCACGCACCGAGTGGTGCACCTCGGCGTGGAACTGTACCGCATGGATGGGCCTGGTCGCATGCCGGAACGCGGCGCACGTCATCCCGCTGTGGGCCGTGGCGACGTACCCGGGCGGGACCTGCTCGACGTGGTCGCCGTGGCTCATCCACACCGTGGTCTTCTCCCCGGCATCGAACCCCGCAAAGAGGCCCGCCGGTTCGTCGATGGTGACCTCGGCCCGACCGTACTCCCGACGACCACCGCCGACGACGGCGCCCCCTTCGAGGTGTGCGATCAGCTGCATGCCGTAGCACACGCCAAGCACGGGGGCGATGTCCAGCACCTCACGCGAAACCGTCGGCGCACCATCGTCGGTGACCGAACTTGGCCCACCGGAGAGGATGATCCCCGTGGGCTTCCACTCACGGATCCACTGCAGCGACTTCGTGGGGGGATGGATCTCGGAGTACACGCGTGCCTCGCGCACGCGACGGGCAATGAGTTGCGTGAATTGCGACCCGCAGTCGAGGATGAGGATGCGGCTGGTCGTGGCGTCGTGCATCAGACCTTCCACTCCGGGCCGGTAAGCTTGAGGAATTCGATGGCCTTGGTCTCGAGATCGAGGATCGCGCCGGTCGGCGCGCCGTGCAGCCAGCCGCACCCTTCACCAGGGTTGACCAGCAGCGAGTCGCCGCGGCTCTTCATTTCCGGCACATGCGTGAACCCGTGCACGATCACCTCGTGCGTGTCGATCGACCGTTGGTGCACATCGGCCAGGTCATGAATGAGCAGGACCGATTTTCCTCCGAGATCGAAGCTGTGCGGGGACTCGTACAGCTCCGCGGCGCCGAAGCCTGTCTTCGCTGCGGCCAGGAGTGCATCCCGGTCGCCATCGTTGCGCCCAAAGACACCGAGCAGCGGGAGCGAGAGGTCGTGGAATGGCTGCAGTGAGAACGGGGAGCAGTAATCGCCGGCGTGCATCACCAGCGACACGCCGCCCGCAACCATCTGTTCGAGCAGCGCACGGATCGCCGGCACGCGATCATGGGTATCCGACAACAGACCGATGCGCATCAGGCTGATCTCCACTGAGGGGACGCGCGCTCGAGGCGCACGAGATCTTCGCAGGTTTCCCGGGCCCCGATCACGGCGAAGCGATCGCCATCGACGAGCACTTCCGCCGGTCGGGGACGGGAGTTGTAGTTGGACGACATGCTGAAGCCATACGCCCCGGCCGTCCGAATCGCCATGAGGTCACCGGCAGCGACATTGGGGAGCGCCCGGTCCTTGGCAAAGAAATCGCCGGACTCGCAGATCGGGCCGACCACGTCCGCTTTCACCTGCCCCGCGGTCTCCACGACGGCTTCGATCTCGTGGTGGGCCTGATACAGCGCGGGGCGAATGAGATCGTTCATCCCGGCATCGGTGACCACGAAGTCCTTGCCGGCGGCATGCTTCCGGTACAGGACACGCGTGAGCAGCGCGCCGGCCTCCGCCACGAGATAGCGCCCCGGTTCGAGCAACAGCGTCAATCCCGTCGCGGCGGCAGCGGCGCGCACAATCTGTGCGTAGTCACCGATGTCGGCGTCCCGCTCATCGGGGCCGTAGGGCACGGCAAGGCCACCACCCACGTCCATGAACGCGACAGGATGGCCGGCCGCACGCGCGGTCTCTATGGCGGCCAGCAGGCGTGGGAGCGCATCCCGCAGCGGATCGGCATTCCCGATCTGCGAGCCAAGATGCATGCCGAGGCCCCGGAGCTCCACATGCGGCAGCTCACGAAGTCGCGCGACCAGTCGCGACACGTCGTCACGTGGGATGCCGAACTTCTGCCCCTTCTCTCCGGTCCTGATGTACGCGTGTGGCGTCTCGACAGTGACTTCGGGATTCACCCGGATGGCGATCGGCGCCACCACACCCTTCTGCGCCGCCAAGGCGTCGAGCGCGACCAGCTCGGCTTCGGATTCCACGTTGATGAGCAACACCCCCGCATCCAGCGCCCCCGCCATCTCATCGATGGTCTTGCCCACCCCGCTGAACACCACGTCAGCACCCGTGAACCCGGCCTGCCGCGCACGAAAGAGCTCGCCGCCCGACACGATGTCAACTCCGGCGCCGAGCTCCCGCAGCAGCGACAGCACGGCCAGGTTGGAGTTTGCCTTGACCGCGTAGTGCACCCGGTGTGGCGTTCCCGCGAACGCCTGCGCCAGCTGCCGATACCGCACCCGTATGGTGTTGGCGCAGTACACGTAGGACGGCGTTCCCACCGTCTCGGCCAGCGCAGGCAGTGGAACGCCCTCGGCGCGCAGCACACCGTCAAGGCGAGAAAAACCGGTTGGGGTCATGGCGGCGGTGCCGTTCAGTACGACCGGGCCCACACGACCTCATACTTCGCCGGCTCGCCCGTGACCATGCACGTCGTCGGCGCCTCGGGCGACCGGAACTCGCCATCGGGAATCACTCGAATGGTGGCCTTGGTCTCTTCCTTCACGCGCTGCTCCACGGCGGGATCGCCATTCCACCCCGCGTAGACGAACGCGCCGGGCCCCTCCATGAGCTCCTTGAACCGGTCATAGCTGATGCGCTCACGGATGGTGTTCGCTTCAACCCGGGCTCGCGCGGCCGCGAGCATGTCGGCCTGGATGTTATCGAGAATGACCGGCAGCTCGGCGCGCAGCGCGTCGAAGGCGATCGGACGCTTCTCGCGCGTGTCGCGCCGCACGAGCATTCCCGAGCTGGACGCGAGGTCGCGCGGGCCGATCTCCATGCGCAGCGGAATGCCACGAAGCTCCCAGTGGTAGTACTTCGCGCCCGGCTTGATGCCGATGCGGTCGTCGACGTGCACACGGATGCGCTCGTGGTCGGGGCGCTTGAAACTGCCGAGGTCCTCCGCAATACGCCGCGCGGCCTCGATCGTGGCGGCGCGCTCGTCCTCGGTCTTCCAGATCGGTACGATGACCATCTGAATCGGGGTGAGCCTGGGCGGCAGGCGCAGCCCGTTGTCGTCACCGTGCGTCATCACGAGGCCGCCGATCATGCGTGTCGACACGCCCCAGCTGGTATTCCACGCAAAATCCTGCTGCCCCTGCTCGTTCTGGAACGTGAGATCGAACGCCTTGGCGAAATTCTGACCGAGGTTGTGCGACGTGCCAGCCTGCAGCGCCTTGTTGTCCTGCATCATCGCCTCGCAGGCATACGTGCGCAGCGCACCGGCGAACTTCTCGGAATCGGTCTTCTGGCCGGTGATCACCGGCATGGCCATGTAGCCTTCCATGAACTCGCGGTACACACCGAGCATCCGGCGGGTCTCCGCTTCGGCCTCGTCGTGCGTCGCATGTGCGGTGTGCCCTTCCTGCCAGAGGAACTCCATGGTGCGCAGGAACAGACGGGTACGCATCTCCCAGCGGACCACGTTCGCCCACTGGTTGTACAGCAAGGGCAAGTCGCGATAGCTCTGCACCCACTTGGCGAACATCGAGTAGATGATCGTTTCCGACGTCGGGCGCACCACCAGGCGCTCTTCGAGCGGCTTGCCGCCACCATGCGTCACCACGGCGCATTCCGGGGCGAATCCCTCGACGTGCTCGGCTTCCCTCGAAAGGAAACTCTCCGGGATGAACAGGGGGAAGTACGCGTTCACGTGGCCCGTGGCCTTGAACATGTCATCGAGCGCTCGCTGCATGCGCTCCCAGATTCCGTAGCCGTGCGGACGGATGACCATGCAACCACGCACCGGCGAGTAGTCGGCCAGCTCGGCACGCAGCACGAGTTCGTTGTACCAGTCGCTGAAGTTGTCGGCGCGGGTGGTCAGCTTCTTGTCGTCGCTCATGAGGCGGATCCGGTCAGCGGGGACGCCCACGCGCACAGCGCGTCGAGCGTGGCAAACATCTGGTCGTCATGCCCCGACCGCCGCACACGCCACGGGGCGTCGGTCGCGGATGGGTCAACGATCACGAAGGCAGCCGCACCGGCCTTCCGGCCTGCCTCGAGCTGCTTGTCGAGCTTCATCGGCCGCAGCGCATGTTCCACGACCGCGCCGGTGTGGCGAAGTGCAGTGGCGGTCTGCAGCGCCGCTGCCGGAGCGTTGGCGGGGCCGGGGGCTTGTGCGACCCAGAACTGCACAACCGACCCACTCGACGGCATGAGGCCCCGCGCCCGGAGCAGCTCGCCCAAGACCACGTCCCCCATGCCGAAACCGAGCGCCGGCTGGTCCGTTCCGCCAAGCGACCTCAGCAGGGTATCGTATCGGCCGCCGCCACAAATGGCGCGGAATTCACCGATGCGGTCGAACAGCTCGAAGACAATGCCCGTGTAGTACGCCAGCCCGCGCACGATGGTGAGATCGAAGCGGATCCACGAGCCGACCCCCAGGGCATCGAGGTGGCCCAGATACTCGGCAAACCGGTCGAGGTGCGGTTTCACCGCGGGCGCCTCGGCGTACCGCGCCCGCAGCGTGGCAAAATCGACCGTCCCAAATCCGAGCACCACGTCCTGCGTGGCTGCCTCGAGTCCGGCCTCCGCCAGCTTCCCGGCCGAGACGTCACGTGGCTGCCGCTCGAGTTTGTCGAGCACGCCATACACCGCCGGCCACGACGCTTCCGGAATCATGAGGTGTTCGAGCAGGCCGTTGAGCAGACGGCGATCGCTGACCCGCGCGCGCACGTCCTGATCCGTGAGGCCGAGGGCGCTCATGATCTCGATCGCCACCGACAGCAACTCGGCATCCGCCAGGACGTCGGCCTCACCGACGATGTCGACGTTGAGCTGGTAATGTTCGCGAAGCCGCCCCTTCTGCGTGCGCTCGTACCGAAAGAGTTGCGGTATGGAGAACCAGCGCACCGGCTTGCGCAGCGCTTGCGCTCTGGCGCCAACCATGCGGGCCAACGTCGGCGTCATCTCGGGACGCAAGGCGACCGGCCGGTCACCCTTGTCCACGAAGTTGTAGAGCTGGGTGACGATCTCGTCCCCGCTCTTCTGCGTGTAGAGTTCCAGCGGTTCGAGCGGCGGGCCATCATACTCCTGAAACGCATAGCGCCGCACGATGCGGCGCCAGGTGTCGAAGAGGTGGGCCCGCTCGGCAAACTGCTCGGGGAAAAAGTCGCGGAACCCCGGTAACGGCTTGTGTGACATCCCGGAAAGCTACCGAGCGACGGGATCGACCTGCAACCGCTCCAACGCATCGCCGACGGTATGAAAGGAGCCCGTCACGAGCACGGTCGCCGCGTTGGCGCGCGCACTGGCCAGCGCGCCGGCAAAGTCATCAATCCGCTCGACCGGTATCCCCGCCATCAGAGCCCACGACGCCACCTCATGCAGGTCCCAGGCGCGCGACAGCGGCGCCGTCGGTGCCATCGTCACCACGATGCGCTCGGCAGCTCGGGCCACGGCCTGCAGAATGCCGCGCCAGTCCTTGTCACGCAGGACGCAGACGACCGCCGTGATCGGATGAGGCAGCCCCACGGCAAGCAAGTTGGCGACGACCGTCGCCGCCCCGTCTGCGTTGTGCGCCACGTCGAACAGCCACGGATCGGCCCGGTGAAAGCGGCCGGCGAGCCGCACCGCCGGCAACAGGCACGCGGCCTCCCGCTCGATCTCCGCCCACCGACCGCCCGCACCGCGCAGCATGGCCAAGGCAACCGACGCGTTGTGCGCCTGGAAGTGCCCCACGAGCGGCGTGGTCAGGCGGCGCGCTTCTCCGGCCACCTCCAGCGTGAACGAGGTGCCCTGCTCATCCACCACGACATCGTGCACGTGCCAATCACGACCGTTCACGAGAACCGGCGCACTGCCGGCGGCTTCCGCTCGCCCCTGCAGCAGCGTACGAATCTCCGGCCGGGTATCGCCCACCACGGCCACGGCTCGCGTCTTGTAGATCCCGGCCTTTTCGCCGGCAATCGCTTCGAGCGTGTCACCAAGATACTCCATGTGGTCGAAGCCGATCTGGGTCACACCCGCCGCGACCGGGTGCACGATGTTCGTGGCGTCGAGCCGGCCACCGAGGCCGACTTCCACGATCGCCACATCGACCTGCCGCTCGGCGAAATGACAGAGCGCCATGGCCGTGGTGGCCTCGAAGAACGTAGCACCAAGCTCACTCAGCAAGGCTTCGTGCTGCGCGAGCCAGGCCGCGATCTCCCCGTGGGCCATGCACTGGCCGTCCACCACAATGCGCTCGGCGAAGTCCACGAGGTGCGGGGAGGTGTACTTGCCCACCCGAAGCCCCGCCCCACGCAGCAGCGCGTCGAGCGTGGCCACCGTGCTGCCCTTGCCGTTGGTGCCCGCGACGTGGAACACGGGATACCCCTGCTGGGGGTTCCCAAGGCGATCGAGCAGTTCGGCCACCAGGTCGAGGCCCAGACGCCACGCCCCCCCGGTGCGGGCGAACAGCCGACGGAGCGCGGCGTGATAGGCCGACTCGTTGGCTGCCACGGCACCGGTCGACCCCGCCGGAGTTGCCGACGGGTCGAGCCCGGGCGTGACCAGCGTCAGCTGTCCTGCTGCGCGTGACCGGTCGCGGCGGGGCGACCAGTCATGTGACGCAGCAAACGGGACAGTGTCGCCTTGAGCTCCTTGCGATGCACGACCCGGTCAACCATGCCCTTTTCGAGGAGGAACTCCGCGGTCTGAAAGCCCTCGGGGAGGTCCTGCCCGAGGGTCTGCTTGATCACGCGGGGGCCGGCAAACCCGATGACGGCGCCGGGCTCGGCCACGATGGCATCGCCCAACATGGCGTAGCTGGCGCTCACCCCACCCGTCGTGGGGTTCGTGAGCACCGAGATATACGGAATGCGGCGTTCGGCGAGCTGTGACAGGACGGCCGACGCCTTGGCCATCTGCATCAGCGAGAGAATGCCTTCCTGCATACGCGCGCCACCCGATGCCGAAACGATGACGAGCGGATGTTTCTTCTCGAGCGACCGCTGACCCAGGCGCGCGATCTTCTCGCCAACGACGGACCCCATGGAGCCGCCCATGAAGGCAAAGTCCATGATGCCGATGCCGACGGGCATGCCTTCCAGCAGCCCGGTGACCGTAAGGATGGCATCCGTGTCACCGGCGTTCGCCAGCGCCCGCTTGAGGCGGGTGGGGTAGTCCGGAAAGCCCAGCGGATCGACCGAGCGCAGCGCGCCGCCGACCTCGTTCAGGGTGCCGTCGTCAAGCAGGAACCCCGCGTAATCCCACGCGCGGACCCGACGATGGAAGTCGCACACCGGGCACACGTTCAAGTTCCGCAGGAACTTGTCCCGGATATCGGTATGGTCACACGCCTCGCACTTCTCCCACGTATCCCTGGGGATTTCGAGGCGCTCGCGACGCGGTTGCAGCGTCTTCTTTTCCTTCCGGAACCAGGCCATAGGCTGCGTAAGATTGAGGGACGGGGCCCCGAAGGCTAGACCTTGCGCATGGTCGAGGCTGGTTGCCCGGACCCGCCGTGGCTGGCCCCCGTCCATCCGTTCACAACCCGATCGCGTCAGGCTGGCCCCGCCCTTCCGCCGAAATGCGCAGCAGGACCGCCACCGCCAGCCAGCTCACCAGGAGGAACGAGCCGCCGTAGCTGAAGAACGGCAGCGGAATGCCTGTGACCGGCATGAGGTTGACGGTCATGCCGACGTTCACGACCACGTGCACGAACCACGCCGACATGAGCCCGAAAGCGACCAGACTGGGGAACGCATCATTCGCCCGGGACGCTACCCGCGTGGCTCGGACCAGCAGCGCGAGGAACAAGGCCAGCGCCACCGTGACCCCGACGAAGCCGAGTTCCTCTCCCACAACGGAAAAGATGAAGTCCGTCTGCTGCTCGGGCAGGAACCCGAGGCGCTTCTGGCTCCCGAGCGTGAATCCTTTGCCGAAGAGTCCGCCGGTGCCAATCGCCACTTGGCTCTGGATGACATTGTACCCGGAGCCTTGCGCATCGATGGTCGGGTCGAGGAACACCTGGAACCGCTTCTGCTGGTATGGCTTGAGCCGGTCCCAGAGCAACGGCGCGACCACGCCCATGACGACATTGGCGACGACGAGCACGACGCCTTCCACGAGGTAGGGGCGGTACCATAGGACCAGCGCCACGAGCATCAGGAACCACGCGCCCCAGAGGCCGGTACTGAACGCCAGGATGAGGCTGATCCCGGGACTCGCCAGCAGCAGCAGCATCGGCCACGGGACACCGGCCCAGAACAGCATGGCGAAGCAAATCCCGACGAACACGAGGCCGGTGCCCAGGTCCGGTTGGAGCATGACGAGCACCCAAGGCACCCCCACGATCACCAGCGGCTTCCAGAGATCAATGAGCGAACGAATGCCCTCACGCTGCGCCGCGAGGGTCCGCGCGAGCATCAGAATGGTCGCGAGCTTGGCCAGTTCGGACGGCTGCCCGATACGGCGACCGGCGATAGTCAGCCACCCCTTCATGCTTTGCGCCGTCCCGGCCCCGCTCCCGAAGAAGTACACCACCACCAGCAGGCCGCAGCTGAGCAGATACAGGGGCCACGCGCTCCACTCGATGAGGCGAACCGTGCCTCGCATGACCACCCAGGCCGCCGCCGCTGCGACGCCGAAGAGCGCCAGCTGGCGCTGCCAGAGCGTCTCCACGGACTTGTCGGGGACATCGGTCTGGCCCGCCGAAAAAATCATCGCGATCCCGTACGCCGTGAGCAGCAGGGCCGTGAGGAGCAGCGGCACGTCGACACTCTGGCGGCGGAGAACACTCGTGGTTGGCACCGGTCAGTCCCTGCTCAGTCGTTGGTGACCGAGGACATGGTGAGCTTCGTCTTGAGATAGCGTTCCATCAGCTTGGTGGCCACCTTGGCGGCGGTTGACCCGTGCAGCCCTTCCTCGATGATGATCGCGACCACGATCTTCGGTGAATCCGCCGGGGCATAGCCCACAAACCAGGCGGCGTCCTCCTGCCTGGTCATCTGGGCGGTGCCCGTCTTGCCCGCAATGGTGAGCCCCCGGATCTGTGCACCGGCGGCCGTCCCACGCGTCACGACGTCCGACAGCGCGTCCTGCACCCCCTTCAGCTGCGCTGGCGTGAGGTTCAGGATCTGCTTTCGCTCCGGTTCACGGGCGACGATATGGGGCGTCGCCGCACGGCCATCCGTGGCCAGGGCGGTGTAGAAGCGGGCCATGTTCAACGGGGTCTGCGCGTTGTCGGCCTGGCCAATGGACAAACTCAGGACCACCGACCGATTCCACCCGCGGGGCCCGTACTCCCGGTCGAAGTACTCGGTCGTGGCAGGCCAGAACGGGCGGTTCTCGTTCGGCAGGTCGATCCCTGTACGGTCACGGAACCCGAGGGACACCCCTCCGGCCAACAGGTTGGTCAGGCCGATCTTGAGCCCGAGCTGATAGAAATACACGTCGCATGACTTCGCGATGGCTTGCGCCAGCGTCACGTCGCCGTGCCCCCGCTTGTCCCAGCACTTGAACACGCGGCCGTAGTAATAGCCGCCCGTGCAGGGCTGCGGCATCCGCGTATCCATCGTGACCAGACCGCGCTCGAGTCCGAGCACGGCGGTTGCCAGCTTCCACGTGCTGGCCGGAGGATAGCGCCCCTGCAATGCGCGGTTGTACATCGGCTTGTAGCGATGGCTGCTCAGCTCCCGATAGTACGACGGGGAGATGCCGCCGACGAACCGGTTGATGTCGTAACTGGGGGCGCTGTAGAGGGTCAACACGCCACCGGTGGTCGGATCCATGGCCACCACGGCGCCACGAAGCGAGTCACCGAAGTACGAGTGAGCGTACTTCTGGAGATCGAGATCGATGTTGGTGCGTAACGGCGGGGGCGCCTCCGGCGGCACATCCGGGCGGACGCCGTTGTCCCGCACGACCCGATTGAGCGCGTCGACCTCGACAAACCGCTGGCCTTCGCGCCCCCGCAACCGCTCCTCGTACTGCAGTTCAAGACCGGCCTTGCCCACCTGCTGACCGGCCTTGTAGCCCGTGAAGCGCTCCTTTTCCAACTCCGCCTCCGATATCTCCCCGGTGTATCCGATGAGCGCCGCCACGGCCTCACCGTCAGGGTAGTAGCGCTTGGGCGCGCTCTGGATGATGAGGCCAGGAAACTCCGCCCGACGCTCCTCGAGCACCGACACGATCTGGAAGCTCGCGTTGTTGAAGATCACCGCCGGACGGGTGGGCGCCGCGCGGTAGCGTCGCAAGGCGAGGGCCTGCTGCACGGAATCGATCTCGATCACCCTGGACAGCGAGCGGAGCGCTGCCTTCAGGGAGTCGCTGCTGGGGCTGAGGATCGAGACCGAGTAGCCAGGAAGGTTCTCAGCGATGATCTCGCCATGCCGATCGTAGATGATGCCGCGCGCCCCTGGCAACGGCACTTCGCGGAGCCGATTGCTTTCAGCCGCAAGGACAAACTCGGCATTCCTGAGCACCTGCGCGCGAAAGAACGCGCCACCAAGTGCGAGAAACGCCGCGACGAGCACAACCCGCGCCACCCGCGCGCGGCGGAGCACAGAATTCGGATGGTAGCTCATCGAGCCATGCCGGGATCAATCCTCGCCCGCGATCGACCATGGTCCGCGCTGCATCGATCGCCCCCTAGAGTGACTGCGGGTGGTACAACGGACGGAAGAGCAGCAACAGGACAGCCGCCACCGCCGCCGTGAGGGCTGCCGACAACGGCGCCCAGATCAGCAACGCCGCCACCAGCGAGGTGCCGGCCGATCCTCCCGTGAGCAACGTGGTCGCGATGTCGAACAGCCACTTGCCCCCAAAAATGAACAGCGCAGTCAGCGCCACATGATCGGCGAAGAACACGGCTTTGAGCCACGACGCGCCATACGCGATGGCCGTCATCACCAATGCCGTGCTCCCGAGTTGCGACGGCGCCAGGCTGTCGAGCGCCACGCCCACAAGAAAGCCGGTGAGGGCCGCGAACCCGGGCCGCATGCGCACCGCGGCGAACAGCACCGCGACCACCGCGAAGTCCACGGTCGCGCGTCCGGTGATCAGCGGCCGGACGCCGAACTGGGCGACTATCAGCAGCAGGAACCCCAGCCATGCGCGCACCGCACTGCCGAATCCCGGAGTCGGGGCTGGGGGGCGCGCTACCACCGTCCCTCCGCCGGCGGAGGCACGGACCGGGCCGGCGTGGCCGGCCCACGGACAGAGTCCCGGCGTGTCACGCTGTCGAGGCGCTGTCGAGGGTTGGCCACCGGTCGCGCCGGCGACGGCCCCCCCACGGTGTCAATGCGACGCAGGCTGTCCGCCCCGAGCGAGTCGAACACGGCACGCCGAGCGGCCAGTTCATCGAACGCCGCCCGACGCGCAAGCGAGTCCCCAGCCGCCGCCACGGCCCGGGCCGCGCTGTCCGCCGCGCTCACACTCGTCCAGACGCCATTCACTCCCAGCGTCGCACGCGCCGGCAGGAGTACCAGCACCGGTCCGATGTCGTCCGGCAGCACGGCGGGCTTGAGCAGGTACGTGCGGGCCCACTTTTCCGGCGTGCTCAGCTCGCCGATCACGGTACCGACCGGGATCCCGCGTGGATACGTGGCGCCGAGCCCTGAGCTGACGATCAGGGCACCGGAATCGAGCGTGGCGCGGAAGGGGACGCCGCGCATCTCCAGCAGCCATCGTTCGGCGTCGGCGGCGAGGTGCGGCTGTACGATGCCGAACGCGTCCTGATCGACGCTCATCGCGCTCACCCGAAAGTCCGGATGCGCCCACGTGATGGCGCTACTCGTCTGTGCATCGACGCGCTCCACCATACCCACCAGGCCAGCGCCGTTTACCACCGGCAGGAATGCCTGCACCCCTACCGCGCTTCCCGCGTTCAGCGTGATCTCGAACTCGCTCCCGGGCCGCACGGGCAGTATCTCGGCCACTACGAAACCATCCTGCAACCGGCTCGACAGGCCGAGCAGCCCGCGAAGGGTTGTGTTTTCGTCGGCGATCGCGCGCAGGCTGAGCGTGTCGGTCAACGAGCGGCCGCGCATGGTGAGCACCACCGACCGGGTCCGCACCGCCGCTCGGACGGCGGCCGCGCGACCTTCCAGCGCCACCAGCGGTGCAAGTATGCGAGTACGCAGCAAACCCGCCACATCATCCCGCGTCTTGCGTGGCGAGACCAGCGCCAGCAGCGACAGCACGAGACACACCAGCACGAGGCCGGTGTCGAGTCGCCCGTCCGCACGAACGTTGCGTGCCACGCGCCTCAGACTGCCGTCAGGTGGTGAGAACCGACCAGTACTTCTCTTCGTCGTCGAGAATCTTGCCGGTGCCGCGCACCACGCATGTCAGCGGATCCTCGTCGACGTGAATGGGCAGGCCGGTCTCCTGACTGAGGAGCACGTCGAGCCCCCGAATGAGCGCCCCGCCCCCGGTCATGACGATCCCCCGATCCACGATGTCGGAGGCCAGCTCGGGCGGCGTAATCTCGAGCGCGCGACGGACCGCATCGACGATCTGTTGGATCGGCTCCTGGACCGCTTCGCGAATCTCGCTCGAGTGGACGCGCACCGTTTTCGGAATGCCCGAGACGAGATCGCGACCCTTCACTTCCATCTCGCGCTCCTCACCCACCGGATAGGCGGAGCCGATCTGGATCTTGATCTGCTCGGCAGTGGGCTCGCCGATCAGCAGATTGTAGTTCTTGCGCATGAACTGCACGATGCTGATGTCCAGTTCGTCGCCGCCGGTGCGGATGCTCGTGTCGCTCACGATGCCCGAGAGCGCGATGACCGCAATCTCCGTGGTGCCACCGCCGATGTCGATCACCATGTTGCCCGTGGGGCTTTCCACCGGGAGCCCCACCCCGATCGCGGCCGCCATCGGCTCGGTCACCATGAACACCTCCTTCGCGCCGGCGCCCAACGCCGAGTCGCGCACGGCGCGCTTCTCCACTTCCGTGATGCCACTCGGGACACACACGATCACGCGCGGCTTCACTTTGAAGACGTGCTTGTCGATCACCAGCGTGAGGAAGTACCGGAGCATCTTCTCGGTCACGTCGAAGTCGGCGATCACGCCGTCCTTCATGGGACGCACGGCCATGATGCCGTCGGGGGTGCGCCCGAGCATGCGCTTGGCCTCGAGGCCGACGCCCTTGATCTTCTTGGTCTCGCGGTCGAGCGCGACGACCGAGGGTTCGTTCAGCACGATCCCCTCCCCCTTCACGTAGATCAGCGTATTGGCCGTGCCGAGGTCAACGGCGATGGCGTTGGCCGGGAAGAACGAATTCGACTTGCTGAAGGGCCAGAACATCCAAGGGGATCGATTCGGCGAGAGCGGCGGGGCGCTCGCCTGATGAGGGCCGGTCGTGCGACGAGGGCGTAAGGTATCGGTCTCGACGAGAGCAGACAAGCTGTTGTGAATCCGTGACCTACGCTTCCCGCGCTCCCCCAACGGCGCGGGGCCGACGTCCGCGTGCGGACGTCGGCCCCCTGTGGCCCGTGTACTGCCCCCGTGGCGGGCGGATGCGCCTTACGCGCCCGTGTAATTCACGCTCACACCGATCTGACCGGTGTAGCTCCCCGCCGCCTGGTTCGCGGTCGGCGAGGCGGTCGCGCGGAAGCGCAGGTACATGTTCTGGGTTGTCGCGTTCGATCCCGGCATCGTGAGCGAGATGGTGTTACTGCCAGCGGTCAGGTTGACGTCGGTGCCCGCCCCGTCCGCATCGTTGGTATTCCAACGGAGGGCGAAGCTGCCGACGGACAGGCTGTTCCCGCCGCTCGTCAGTTCGCTCGGGACGGTCAGCACCACGTTCAGTGCGGCGCCCCCCTCGCCGGCGATGGTCACCCGGGCCCGGCCACCGCTGGCGGCGTTGTCGATGAAGTCGACCGCCTTCGGCGTGGTCGAAGGGGCGTATAGGGTACCGAACCGCAGGTTGTCGGTGCTGGTCACCGTGAGGGGCGTGAATACCCGGGCACTCACGGGGACATTGACGGTCTGGACGGGGCCGGCCTGTGCTGCGAGCGGAGCCGCGCCCAGGAGGAGCGCCGCCAGCGCGGCATGTCGGAGTGTGATCGGTTGCATGGGAAGTCCAGATTGAGGGGCCGAACAGCGTCGTTCGTACACTGAAGACGCACGACGTGACAGGTCCGTCATCACGCGTGTGGCCAGCGTTTGTTTGCCGTGAGGGATGATGCCAGCCGCGTGACAGCGTCGCGGATACCGCTCCCCCGTTCGACCGTCAGTATCGTCGCCTCCCACCCAAACTGAAGCGGGCCTGAGCGCGCGCTGGCGCAGTTCGCGCACCGGGCGCACGGCCGGAACATTTCGTCACCGGCAGGGCCGTTACGTGTCGCGCTGGTCGTGCGTCAATCGGACGACTATGTGCAATTCGGGACTGGCCTCCTCCCACCGCGTGGCCCGCACGCCCCTTCGCGGGGCGCGGAGACTCCTGACGCGCGCCCGTCGCGGACTGGCGACGTGGGTGGCGGCCACCCTGCTCCTCGCGCCAGCGCCCCTGCTGGCGCAGGCCACAAGCGTCGCCCCCCAGGTCATCCACGTCACCGATCGTACCCCCAGTGGCGCCATAACGGTTCTCAATCAGAATGAGGTCCCGCTCGACGTGCGGATCGGGCTGCGATACGGGGACCTCGTGACCGACAGCAGCACCGGCGCGACGACCGTGCGGATACTCGACGACTCCGTCGCCCCCGCCAACTCGGCCGTTCCCCTGATTCGTTTCTCCCCCGTCCGCTTCCGCCTCGCGCCCGGCGCTACGCAGATCGTGCGCATCGTGGCGCTGTCCCGGGCGGCGCTGGCCGATGGTGAATACTGGGCGCGCATGTCCATCACGAGCCGACGCGACGAGCGGCCCACGACCGGCACTACTACTAACCCTGGGGTCGCTGGCGAGATCAGCCTGCAGGTGCAGACCGTCATCCCCGTGTACTTCCGCAAGGGGCCGGTGCGAACGGGGCTCACGGCGGCGATCACGTCGGCGGTGCGCAGTCCCAGTGGGGTCGAGCTTTCCCTCCGCTTCGATCGCACGGGGAACGGGGCGGCCGTGGGCGCTCTCCAACTCGATGCGCTCGACGCGAACGGCACTGTGCTCGCCTCGGAAACCCGCCAGCTGGCCGTCTACCACGCATTGACCCCCCGCGTGAGCCTGCCGGTCCCCGCCGCTGTCCTCGCGCGCGTACAACAGGTGCGGGTGACCGTCACGTCACGCCGGCCGGATCTTCCCGAGGGTTTTGTCCTGCCCTTCACGCCGGTCACCGTCACGGCTCCGCTTACCTCGCCACCAGACGGATCCGGCAATCCTCCGACAGCTCCTGGGGAGCGACTCGACGCCGCCCCCGCCGCCCCGTGGGGCGCCCTCACCTCGTGGCAGCCCCCGCACGATGCGTCACTTGAGGCACCTGAGGCGCCCGAGAAGCCCGACGACCTCGAGGAGCCGGAGGGAGTGGAGATCCCGGCCGACACGCTCGGCGTTCTGCCCCGCGACCAGACCGGCACGGTCTCACGGGGCCCCCGCACACCCACGGCCGCAGACACCATCACCGCCACGCGATCGATCGGGCTCGTCGATCCGTTACGCACAGGGACCGACACCCTGCGACGCGATCCGGATGTGGGCGTCCTGGCGGTCGCGGTCGCCGGCGTGGAGGTCGGAACCATCCTGACGCTCGAGGGACCTTCCCTCGGACATTCGCGCGTCCCGCTGCGCGGAGTGGCTCGCCTCCTGGGCATCGCCGTCGACAGCCTGGGCCCGCGCGCCCTGCACATCACCTCGCGAGGACAGCAGCTCCTCGTGGTGACCGTCGACCCCCGCACCGGCACGGCCACCCGACGGGTTGGCAGCCGCGTCACCGAACAGGTGGAGCTCGGTGCACAGGCGCTCCAGTGGGAAGGGGGCGATTGGTACGTCGATCCGGTCCACCTCCCCGCGCTGATGGGGATTTCGGCGCGCGTCGACGAGCCCACCTCGACGCTCGTGGTCGATACGCCTCGTGAGTTGCTTCCGCGCCTCACGGCGAGTCGGCCGCGCCGACAGGTGGAGAGCGACGGGCTTGCCGAGCTGCTCACGTGGTCCCCCGCCAGCCGTCTGCAGCGCGGAGGCTGGCTGCCGTCGGGACTGACCCTGACCTACAATGCGGCCGTCGACAACACCACCGGCGATCACATGGCCGTGTCGACGCTCGGTACGACCGTCCTCGGCGGTGGCCTCTCCACCCAGATCATCTCCTCACGACTCACCGGCCACCGTCGGCTCGATGCCATGACGAGCTGGCTCGGCGGCAACCCGAAGAATCCCTGGCTGCGGCAGCTGCGCCTTGGGGCAGGCTCGAGCACGGGACCATTGCCCATCTCGGGCAATGGCGTCTCGCTCACGAATGCGCCGTTCCTGCGCTCTGCGAACATCGGCACCGTGGTGCGCAGCGGGTCGGCGCCGCCGGGCGCCGAAGTCGAGATCTCGCGAAATGGCCAGGTCATCGGCATCGCGACCGCCGACAGCACCGGGCACTGGTCGCTGCCGGTACCAGTGATGTTCGGGGAAAACGCCATTGAAGTCGCCATCTACACCGCCGACGGGGTGCGGCGCAGTTCTGCCCTCTTCGGTCTCGAAACCGATCTCATCGCCGCGCGCCAGGTGGAGTACGGCCTGACCGCGCAGTCGCTCGACATGCTGGGGAGCGAGTGCCGGCTGGGGGTCGGGGCGTGCGGGCTCATGGGTAACGCGGACCTGCGCATCGGCCTCAGCACCCGCCTCACCGTGCGCGCCGGCAGCTACCAGTTGCGCTTCCCCGACGGCATCGTCCGTAGCGAACCGTACGCCACCGTCGCGGCTTCGCCCGTGAACGCCCTTCAGGTTCGCGGGGAGGCGGCCCGGGAGGGCTGGTGGCGCGCGCGCGCCGTATTCCAGCCCTCGCTCCGGCTGCGTCTCGAGGTTGGCCAGGAAGTGATCGATTCCGCCCGCGCCCCCTTCTGGTTGGGCGCCCGGGCGCGGTTCTCCGTTCAGGAGCGACAGGCGCAGGTCACGATCCGACCGTTCGCCCGCGACCTCGGGCGCTTCTGGATCAGCTCGCAGTGGCGTGAGCTTCTTTATTCGCACTCCGTCGCGGCCGGGCTTTCCGGCACCGTCGGGGTCCGCACGAATGGCATGCTGCTCCAGGCGATATGGGACGGGATTCAGCAGCGGGGCCCCTTCGATCCGGTGCCCCAGCGCGGGGGCACCGCCACCCTGAGCCTCACCGTGCCGCAATGGCGTCGGGGCCCCACTCTGCTGCGCCGTACGCTCACCACGCTGAGCGGCGCGATGGACACGCAGCAGCGGCTCCAGCTTGTCAGCGCACAGGCCGCGCTGGCGATGGGCCCCGGGTTGCAGGTGCAGGCCGCCGCCGACTGGCGCCCCTTCATGGGGGCAAGCGTCCGTGTGCAGTTCCAGCAGCAGGGCCCCTTTGCCACGCTGGTGCAATCGGTCCTCGGCAGTGTACGCGGGGTCGCCCAGTCTACGACGACACTCCTCGGGTCCGCCTCGGTCCGTCCCGGCACGAGCGGCGTGCGGCTCAGCAATGACTTCGTGGCGCTCCGGTCCGCGATTGCCGGCGTGGCCTTCGAAGATCTCGATGGCAACGGCCAACCCGGCCCCGCCGAGCCGCGGCTTGCCAATCTGGTGATTCGCGTTGGGCGGACCACGTTCCGGACCGATGCCGCTGGCCAGTTCGTGGCTACCGGGTTGCCGGTGCTCGACGCGATCCCGGTGAGTCCGGAGCTGCCCTTCACCTACAGCCCCGACGGACGCTCCCTCGTCACCAGTGTGCCGGTGCAGTGGTCCTTGCTTGTGCCCTTTGGCGAGACACGCGTCAACATTCCCTATGTGCCCGCCGCGAGCGGCGTGGCCGAGGCCCCGCCGGGCGCCTGGACGGGCACGCTCCTGTCGCTCGACCACAAGGGCGCACGAGCGCAGCCCCTCGAGGTGTTCGACGACGGCATCATTCCCCTCGGGCCGGCGCCCGCGGGCACGTATCGGATCGACCTGCGTGAGCGGGGTCGCGAAGCCAGTACCGATCACCCGCGCCAGCTCTCGTGTACCGTGACGCTCACGCTGTCGAGCGGCGTCCGCGTCCGTGTGCCCGAGGTCGGAGGCGCCGATGTCCGGTGCGTACCCGTCCCGTGAGGTGCCGCCCCATCCGCGCCATCATCGCGCAGCCCCTCGCACGGAATCGCCTGCGGGGGTGCCTGCTGGCGCGCGTCGCGCACGGCGGCCGCAGGGCGCTCGGGGTCCTTCCGCTGATCGCCCTCCTGCCGCTGCACCTGCTTCATGCACAATCGCTGCGTATCACCAAGTCGGCAGATCTGGCGTTCGGCACGGTGGCGCCACGCCAGTTGCGTACGGTGCTGCCAGCGGACGCCGGGGCGGCCGTGTTCACAATCACCGGCCGCGCGGGCGCGGTGTTGCAGGCGACGCTGACGTTCCCCAACCAGCTCGTGGCGTCCACGGGACTCGCCAGTGTATCGAGCTGGACCGCCACCACGGCCACGGGGACCGGGGGGGCACCGGTCGTCGTCACGCCGGCTAGCGGGACCCCGTTCTCCGTCACACTCGGTGCGGATGGTATCGCGACGATTCGCCTCGGCGGGACACTCCAGCCACCGATCGCCACGGCTGGCGGCAGCTTCAGCGCCGCGGTGACCTTCGTCGCCTCAGATCTGACCACTGGCGCCAACAGCCTCACGACTCAGGCGCTCGTGTCGGCCACGATTCTGGCGCCGCTCAACGTGCTGGCCACGCCGCTCACCTTTCCACGTGTCTACGGTGGCGTTCCGGCTGTGCTCGAACCCGCCGCGGCGACTGCCTTGCGGCTCATGATCGACGGGCCGCTGAACGCGTCGGTGGACGTGACATTCGACGCCTTGCCGTCTGAACTCAGCCGCGGCGATGGCCCCACCGTGCCTGTGGGCTCGTGGGTGCATCGCACCGGCGCCGAGTGTACCGGCGCGGCCGTCAATACCACCAGTGGCCAGAGCGTCACGCTGTCCCTCGCGTCACCCGTGGGCAGCTCAGGGCGCAATACGGTGTGCCTGGGGGGTACGGTCATGCCGGCCGCCCTCCAGCCGGGCGGGATGTACACCGGCACGATCGCGGTGACGATCCGCTACACGGGGGCCTGACCCGTGTCCTTCATGCGACGGCGCCGCCTGTCCGCCCCCCGCCTGTCCGCCCCCCGCCTGTTGGCGCCCCGTCGCTGGTTGCTCCACACGGGGGTCATCGCGACCATCCTGGGCGCCTGCGACGAGACACCGAGTGCCCCCGAGCTGTCCCTGCCACGGGCATCGACAAACGTCGCGCCGCAGGCGGTGTTCAGCATCAGCCCGCGCTGGCCCCAGCCCGGCGATACCGTCACCTTCGACGCCTCGTACGCCTTCGACCGCGACGGGCGCGTCGTGGCCTACACCTGGAGCCTCGGCAACGGCGTGACGCAGGTGAGCGGGCCGGTGGTGCGCACCGTCTATCGCAGCGCCGGCAGCTACAGTGTGCAGCTCACCGCCCAGGACGACTCCAGCGCCACCACCACCGCGTCGATGACGCTCGCGGTGAGCAGCGCCGGCGCCCCGGTAACCGCCGTGAGCGCGAGCCAAAGTACGGTGACGCTGGGGCTGGCCACCGTCGGCGCCGCGGGCTCCGTGTCCGCCACGATCACCGCCCGCTCTGCCGCCGGGCTGCCCCTCGCCGGTGTGCCCGTGCAGCTTGGCGGGATCGGGCGCGCCCTTGGCATCACGCAGCCGCCCCTCGCCACCGATGCCGTCGGCGTCGCCACCGCGACCATCACCACGGCCACCGCGCAAGCCGCCACCCTGCGCGCCATTGCCGACTACACGCTGCTCGCCGGCGCGCCGTCACTCACCGTGACGGCCGGCGCCGTAGACGCCTCCGCCAGTACGCTCCGCCTCACCGATCCCGCGCTGAGCACGGGGGGCGACACGACGCTCGTCGAGGTCACGGCGCGCGATGCCCACGGCAACCCGATGAGCGGAGCCAACGTCAACGTTCAGGTCAGCGGCGGCACCGCCACCGTGCGCAACGAGGGCACCACCGACGCCGATGGCCGCCGCGTGATCACGCTCATGCCCACCACGTGCGGCGGGACCCCGCTCACCGTGCGCGCCACGGTGAACGGGCAGGCCCTGAGCACGACGGCGACGGTCACCAGCACCGTGCCGGCCGCCTACGGCGTGTGCGGCGCCACGTTCTGGCTCGACGCCACCGAGGCCAGCACCCTCTTCAGCGACGATGCCGGCACGACGCCAAGCGCCCCGAACGCCCGCGTACGGGTCGTCCGCGACCGATCCGGCGCCGCGAACGACGTGACCGTCGCCGGGAACGGCGCCGGTGGCGGCGCGGCGCTGGGGGCCGTGCGGGGGACCAACCTGCTCAATGGTCGCGCGGCCCTCCTCTTCGATAACCTCGCCGGGCAGTACGTCGACGACGTGAGCACCGCTCGTCTCAATGGCGATGGCTACAGCATGCTCGTGGTGTACCAGCCTCAGCCGAATGCGGCCCGCGATTACGGTGTCTTGCGGCTGGACTCGGTGGGTACCAGCAGCGTTGCGGTGTGGTGGGATGAACGGGTCGCCGCCTCGCAGACCCTCACCAGCACTCGGGCCGTGCACCGGAGTCCTCCGGGCAGCGGCAGCGGGCCGTTCCCGACGATCGACCGGACGCTCCCCGCGGCGCCCGCGCTCGGAGCGGTACACTTCGATGGGAGCAGTCAGGTCCTGCGCCTCAACCGCGGGACTGGCCAATCGGCCAGCGTGAGTCGCCACACGCTGGGGCGCACCCGCCTTGCCGTTGGCAACGCCCTGGAGAACAGTCTGTTCCTCGGCACGATCGGGGAGGTCCTGATCTTCAGCCGCGCGCTCTCCACGAGCGAGCGGGCCAGCCTCGAAGCCGCCCTCATGGTGAAGTGGGGGCTCGGCACCTTGACCCGCGATCTGGGCGAGGGGCAGATCGCGTTGGCCGGGAGTCCGGTCGGCACCGCGCCCCGTGTGCGCCTCACCGATGCCTCCGGGGCACCGCTTGCCGGCGCCACCGTGACTTGGCAGGTAACCGGCGGCGGGGGCACCATCACCGGCGAAACCACCACCACCAACGCCAACGGCCTGGCCACCGTGGGCTCCTGGACCCTCGGCATGCCCGGCGTGAACACACTCACTGCCTGGCTCAGCGGCACCCCCGGCCAAGGACAGAGTGTCGTCTTCACCGCGACCGGCCGGGCCTGTGCCTACGCGGTGTGCGGGGTCGCGTGGTGGCTCGATGCCACCGACATCAACGCCAACGGCAGCGGCGCCGACGAACCCGCCAACAACAGTCTCGTGGCGTCGTGGGGCGATCGCTCCGGTGGCCAGGTACCGGCGGTGCAGTCCGTGGTGAGCCGTCAGCCCACGTACCTGACCGACGCGCTCAACGGCCACCCAACGTTGCACTGGAACGCCGACGTGACCAATGGGTTCCTGCAGACGGCGACCAACCCGCTGAACCCCTTCAGCCCGACGTTGACAACCACGACGTTCCTGGTGTTCGACCCGCTCGATGACGGCACCTCGTATCGCGGGTACACCGTGCTTGACTGGGGAGAAAACGTTCAGGCAGCGTCCGATGTCTGGAACGGCGGGACCCAGAACTTCAGCAACGTGGGGCGCGGATTTCGCTTTCAGGGGATCGCGTCCCCGCTCTTCCCCACCGCACCCGGTCCCGTCCTGGTGACGGTTCGCTCCTCCGCGCAGTGGCAACTGTTCACCAACGGCGGCCTCACCGGTTCCGTAGCGAGCGGCGCCGCCCTCGGCTGGGTCAAGACGCTCGGCAACCGCCGGGATGGCTCCACCAATGGCGACGGCAGTCTCACCGGCCGCATCAGCGAGGTGCTCGTGTTCACCGGCGTGCTGAGTGATGCCGCTCGCCGCACGGTGGAACTCGGACTCATGGCGAAGTGGTCGCTGGGCCTGCTCACCCAGGACGCCGGCAATGGCCAGACAGCGACGGTGGGGACGAGCCCGGCAACTGCCCCCCGCGTCCGGGTCACCGACGCCACTGGAGCCGGAATCCCCAGCGCCACCGTGACCTGGCAGGTGACCGGCGGCGGCGCCCGCTTCGGCAGCACCGCCACGACCGTCACCACCACCACGGACGCCAGCGGCTACGCCAGCGTGCCCATCACGGGCAGCAGCGCGTGGACGCTCGACCTCGGCACCAATCAGCTTACCGCCTGGCTCTCCCCAACCGCCGGGAAGGGGAAGAGCGTCGTCTTTACCGCCACGGGGACGCTCCCGGCCAGCCCGGGACTGCACCTCGAGGCCCAGGACGCGCGCACCTTCTCAGTCCAGTCGGGGAACGCCGAGGTCGTCTGGCGCGATCGCGGCGGCAGTGGCCGCAACCTCGAGTAGAACGCCACAGCCGCGAAGCCCACCCGCGAGGCCCTCCCCCTCAACGGCCGCCCCACCGTCGTCTTCGGCGGCACCGGTGACGTCCTCCTCGGGAACACGACGGCCTATGGCGTTGCGGGCGCCCGCAGTGCGCTCGTGGTCATCCGCGCGACGGGCGCACACACGAGCGGCTCGTGCATCGGCGGCGATGGCCACGACCTCCTCGATCGGCTCACCACCGTGGGCAGCCCGTTAACCGGCATCACGATGGTGGGGGGGCGCTGGGTGGTGCAGAGCCGAACCGACACGGGGCATGGACAGGAAGGGCCGTCGCTCCCGGGCGTGTTCGGTGAAGCGTTGATCTTCGGCAGCACGCTCTCCGTTGCCGAGCGGCAGCAGCTCGAGCAGTACCTCGGCTGAAAGTGGGGCAATCAATTGGGCGGGTCCGCACTCGCGAGCCTCGCGGGTACCAGCAGATCGCCCCGTTCGCGCCAGGCGCAGAGACGCGTCAGGGCCGGTGACAGCTCACCGGCCCCGCGTTGGTCCCAGCCCAGCGACCCGTTTCCTCTGGTTCAGTCGAGGAATCTCACCGCCTCGGCCATCGGCATGCCGAAGGCATCGGCCACGCCTTGGTAGGTCACCTGCCCCGCCGACATGTTCAGCCCCTTCAGGAGCGCGCCATTGTCCTTCAGCGCCTGCTTCCAGCCCTTGTTGGCCAACTGCAGGGTGTACGGTAACGTGGCGTTGGTGAGCGCCAGTGTCGACGTGCGCGGCACCGCCCCCGGCATGTTCGCCACGCCGTAATGAATGATCCCGTCCACCGTGTAGGTCGGGTTCTCGTGCGTGGTCGGCTTGATGGTCTCCACGCAGCCGCCCTGGTCGACCGCCACGTCCACGATGACCGCACCGGGACGCATGCGCGCGAGATCCTCACGTCGCACGAGCTTGGGCGCCTTGGCTCCCGGAATCAGCACACCGCCGATCACCAGATCACAGGTGCTGATCTGTTCGAGGATGTTGTGCCGGTTGGAATGCACCAGCTGCACGTTCGCCGGCATCACGTCGGAGAGGTAGCGCAGGCGCTCGAGCGAGAGGTCGAGTACCACGACCTTCGCACCAAGCCCCGCAGCCATTTTCGCGGCGTTCACGCCCACGATGCCACCGCCCAGAATGACCACCTTGGCCGGTGCCACCCCGGGTACGCCGCCGAGCAGCACACCGCGGCCTCCGTACAGTTTCTCGAGGTACTTGGCCCCCTCCTGCACGGCCATCCGCCCCGCCACCTCGCTCATCGGAATGAGCAGGGGCAGGTCGCGATTCGGCAGCTCCACCGTCTCGTAGGCAATGCAGGTGGCGCCGCTCGCCAGATGCGCCTTCGTGAGCGCCTCGTCGGCGGCGAAGTGGAAGTACGTGAAGAGCGTCAGGTCGGGACGCAGGTACTGCCATTCCGCCGCGATCGGCTCCTTGACCTTGAGCAGCAGCTCGGCCTTGCCCCATGCCGTGGCGGCATCGGGAACGATCTCGGCGCCCACGGCGCGGTAGGCGTCATCCTCGAAACCGCTGCCGATGCCGGCGCCGGTCTCGATGAACACCTGATGGCCCGCCGCCGTGAGGGCTTCAGCCCCGGCAGGGACGAGCGCGACGCGGTTTTCGTTGGTCTTGATCTCTTTCGGTACACCGATTCGCATGAGCAACTCGACGAGAGGAGAGTGTCGGAAACGACAGTCAGCGGACGGATTTCGGGCCGAGACTGACGAGCACGTGGCGGTCCGGATCGAAGAACTCGCGCGCGACGTCACGCACCTGTGCTTCGTCGATGGCATCCACGAGCGCCATCAGCTCATCGACCGTCCGGAACGGCTCACCGTACAACGCAGTGGTCGCTGCACGATACATCCGCGACGAGATCCCTTCCATGGACAGCACCAGCTGCCCGCGGAGCTGCCGCTTGCCAGCGGCCAACTCCGCCTCGGACAGGCCGTTCGTCGCCACCTCACGCATCACGTCACGCACGGCATCAAGGGCTTCTTGAGCGCTCTCGGGCGCGCTGGCGAGGTACACGCCGTGCGTGCCGGTATCGAGGTAGGCGCTGCTGAACGTCTGGACGCTGTAGGCCAGCCCGAGCTCCTCGCGCACCCGCTGGAAGAGCCGCGAGCTCATGCCGCCACCGAGCAGCATGTCGAGGAGCGCGAACGTGAACCGGCGAGGATCCCCGTGTGCGATCCCCTGCCCGCCCAGGACCACATGCGTCTGCGCGATGTCCTTGCGCTTCACATGCTCGGCGTGCGGCCCCGCCGCCTCCACCGGATCGATTGCGAAGGGGGTCATGTCGCCGCATGGGCGACCGGTCCACCCGGCCCCCTGCAGCACGTCCAACAGTTGCCCGTGCTCGACGCGTCCCGACGCAGCCACCACGAGGCGCCCGGGGTGATACGCACGGCCGTGCAGGGCCCGAAGTTGCGGCACGTCCAGTGCCTTGACCGTGGCGCGCGTCCCGAGAATCGCGTACCCATGCGGGTGATCGCCCCAGAGCGCGCGATTGTGCACGTCGAAGATGATGTCATCCGGGGTGTCCTCGACCATGCTGATCTCCTCGAGGATCACCTTGCGTTCGAGCGCGAGGTCTTGCTCGCGCAGCAGGGGCTCGAAGATCAGCTCGCCGATCACGGCCGCCGCCTCGGGGAGGTGCTCGTCAAGCACGCGCGCCTGAAATGACGTATGCTCACGCTCGGTGTAGGCGTCGAGTGAGCCACCGAGCGTCTCGAGCGACAACGCGATGTCCTGGGCGGTACGCCTCCGCGTACCCTTGAACACCATGTGCTCGAGCAGGTGCGACACGCCCATCTCGTCGGCCTGCTCATGCAAGGTCGCCGCCCGCACCCATGCACCGAAAGCAACCGACCGTGCTCCCGGAACGGATTCCGAGAGCACGGTCAGTCCATTGGGCAGGTCCGTCCGCTTCAGCGTGGGCGACGTCGCGCCCGAGACGTCAGCGCCGATCGCGACCACCGCCATTCCGCCCGCCGCGTCCGCCGCGGTCACCACCGCGTTCGCCACGCTCACCGCTCTCCTCGCGGCGCGGGCGCTCCTCGTGCTCGGGCATCCCCTCCGGCTTCGGGAGCAGTGCCTTCATGCTCAGGCGCAGGCGACCACGCTCATCACGGTCGATGAGCTTGACCGTCACCCGATCGCCCTTCTTGCAGACGTCTTCGGGCTTCTCGACGCGTTCCCAGCGCATCTCCGAGACATGCAGCAGCGCCTCGGTCCCGGGCATGATCTCGACGAAGGCGCCGAAGGCCGTCACGGTCTTCACCGTGCCCTCGTACGTCTCGCCGACGACCGGCTCGGCGGTGATGGCCATGACCATCTGCCGTGCCCGTTCCATGCTCTCGCCACCCACGGCCGCGATGGTCACCGTGCCGTCGTCATCGACCGTCAGTTCGGCGCCCGTCTCCTCCTGGATGCCGCGGATGTTCTTGCCCTTCGGGCCGATCAGCTCGCCGATCTTGTCCACCGGGATGTGCACCGTCACGATGCGCGGCGCGTACGGGGACAGATCGGCGCGCGGCGCAGCCAGCGCCTTGTCCATCTCGCCGAGGATGTGGAGGCGGCCTTCCTTTGCCTGGGCGAGGGCTTCCTCCATGATCTTGAGGTCGAGCCCCTCGATCTTGATGTCCATCTGGATGGACGTGATGCCGTCGCGCGTACCGGCCACCTTGAAGTCCATGTCGCCCAGATGGTCTTCGGTACCGAGGATGTCGGTGAGGATGGCGTACTTCTTGCCCTCCTTGATGAGTCCCATGGCCACACCCGCCACGGCCGCCTTCATGGGCACGCCGGCGTCGAACAGCGCCAGGGAACCGCCGCACACCGACGCCATCGACGACGAGCCGTTGGACTCAAGCACATCGGAGACGATGCGAATGGTGTACGGGAACTCGGCGAAGTCGGGCAGCACGCCCTGCAGTGCGCGCTCGGCCAGATTGCCGTGGCCGATTTCGCGGCGGCTGGTGCCGCGCATCGGACGCACTTCACCCGTGGAAAATGGCGGGAAGTTGTAGTGCAGCATGAAAGAGCGGGTGACTTCGCCCGGCTCCTTGATGGAATCGAGGCGCTGGGCATCCTTGGCGGTGCCGAGCGTGGCGGCAACGAGCGCCTGCGTCTGACCGCGCGTGAACAGCGATGACCCATGGGCCCGCGGGAGGACGCCGTTGTCGATGCTGATGGCCCGCACTTCGTTCGGCTTGCGGCCGTCGACACGGAGATTCGTGTCGAGCACCTGTGCCCGCAGCTCGTGGTACTCGACGTCGCCGAGAAGCGTATGGATGTCCTTGGCGTTGTCGGGGAACTCGGCCAGGAGGCCCTCGGCCAGCTCCTTCTTGGTGCGCTCCACGGCTTCGATGCGCGTGTGCTTGTCCTTCTGGTTCAGGGCTTCGCGGATGCGGCCCGACGCGAGTTCCTTGACCTTGGTCGCCACGCCCTCGGGCGATTCCGCCTTGGTCCACGCCATCTTGGGCTGCCGGACCTTGGCGAGGAGCTCCTCCTGCATGGCGATGAGCTCACGGATGCCATCGTGCGAGAGACGCAGCGACTCGAGCACGTGGTGCTCGGACACCTCGAGCGCGCCCCCTTCGACCATCACGATGGAATCCTTCGAGCCGGCCACGACGAGCTCCATGTCGGAGAACGCAAGCTGCTGGAAGGTGGGGTTGAGCACCCAGTGCCCCTGCACTCGACCCACGCGGACCCCGGCGATCGGGCCGAGGAACGGGATCTTCGAGGCATTCAGCGCGAACGAGGCGGCGACAAGCGCCAGCACATCGGCATCATTCTCCTGATCGGCGGAGATGACGTAGATGAACACCTGCACTTCGTTCTTGAAACCTTCAGGAAACAGCGGGCGGATCGAGCGGTCGATGATGCGGGCCGCAAGGATCTCGTGATCATGCGGGCGTCCCTCCCGCTTGATGAAGCCACCCGGGATCTTCCCCGCGGCGTAGGTCTTTTCCTTGTACTCGACCGTGAGCGGGAAAAACGGCAAGGGGCTCTGGTTCTCGCTCACCGTCACGGCGGCGAGCACCATGGTTTCGCCGAACTGGACGACAGCGGACCCCGCCGCCTGCTTTGCCATCCGGCCGGTTTCGATGATCAGGGGGCGGCCGGCAAACGTACGTTCGATTCGATGCATCATCTGCTGTGTAGCCTCATGAGAACGCAAATCGCGCGGGTGGCAAGCTTGCCCCCGCGCGACGATGCGACGTTGTCCGGATCAGTACCGGAGTCCAAGGTCCTGCACGAGCGTGCGATACTGCTGCACGTCCGTACGCTTCAGGTAGTCGAGCAGGCGCCGGCGCTTGCCGACCATCTTGAGGAGCCCGCGACGACCATGATGGTCTTTCGCGTGCGTACGGAAGTGACCCGTCAGGTAGTTGATGCGCTCCGTGAGGAGGGCGATCTGTACGCGGGTCGAACCGGTGTCCCCTTCGTGGGCCCGGTACTTGTCGATCGTGGTAGCCTTGTCGAACGCCATCGTCGTTGTATTCTCAGCCGGTCTAGCGCGTGTCGTGCGCAGCGGTTGTTGCGCGCAATTGCAGGTAGCACGGTAGCTTACTCCACCTCGGCCCGCCTGTAAAGGACCACCTGTGCCCGATCGCTATCTGGGGCGTACCCTCGGGAAGTACCGGGTCACCCGCCATCTGGGCACCGGCGCCTTCGCCTGGGTCTATGAGGCGGTCGATCTCGACCTCGAGATCCCGGTCGCGCTGAAGATCCTCCGCCCGGAATTCGCGGGCCTGGACACGGCAAGAGCACGTTTCCGTCGCGAGGCGGCCACCGCCGCCCGGTTGCGCCATGCCAACATCGTGACGGTGCGCGACGTGGGGCACGTCGACGGGGCCGCCTTCGTGGCGATGGACCTCCACCCGCTCACACTGGGACACCGGTTGGCCCACGACGGGCGACTTCCCGAAACGGCGTGCGTCCGACATGGCATCGGCATTGCAGCCGCCCTGGCAGTGGCCCACGCGCGTGGCGTCATTCACCGGGATATCAAGCCGGACAACATTCTACTCGATGGCCAGGGTGAAGCCATCGTCGCCGATTTTGGTCTCGCACGAGCGCTGGCCGCCGAGGGGTCGGCGAGTGCGACCCAGCAGGTTCAGGGCACCCCGCACTATTTCAGCCCCGAGCAGGCGCGCGCCCAGCAGATCGACGGGCGCAGTGATCTCTATGCGTTGGGCGTCACGCTGTATCGCGCGGCCACCGGCCGTCTGCCGTTCGAGGGCGAAGACTGGTACGTGGTCGCCCGCCAACACATCGAGACGCCGCCGCTGCCGCCGCGAACCCTCATCGACGAACTCACGCCGGAGTTCGAGGCGGTGGTGCTTCGGCTGATGGCCAAGGCTCCTCAGGACCGGTTCGCACACGCAATGCAGGTAGTAGACGCCCTCGCAGCGCTCCCGACGGCGCCTGCACGCCCGCCCCGAGCGGCCCGCCTCGCCTCGGAGACCATTGACACCCGCCGTCTGGCGCCAGCCCGGGTGCGGCGCGGCCCCCTGCTCGCCGGCGGTGCGGTGCTCGTGGCGCTCGCGCTGTGGGCATCGTACCGCCTACGCCCGGTATCGGCGGGAGACCGCCGACCCGCCGTGGTCACGGCACCCACCGCGGCGGATACCGGCGTCGTGCACGATCCCTCGCGGGCGGCCAGCGCCGTGCCTGGCCGTGATTCCGCAACCGCCACGCACGACGTCCTGTTCGACTCCGGCCGACGTCCGGCGCGCGACATCGGCGTGCGGCGCCCGCCTGTCGCCGTCGCCAAGTCCGCCCGTCTAGACATCGCGACGACCGACAGCGCCGAGCTCTACATCGACAATCGACGGGTAGGACGCGGCTCGTGGACGGGCGAGCACGCCCCGACCAGCCGGATCTCGATCCGGGCCGTCCTCGCCGACGCGCCGATTTCCTGCACGGCCGCCGTGCGTGATACCGTCCTGACCCAGGTGAAAGCTGGTCAGCGGGTCATGATCTCCCTACCGGTGCGCACCTGTGTAGACGTGCGGTTCGACATTCGCCCGCGGGACGCCCGGGTGGCCATTCGGCCGCTCGACGGCGGTCGCGGCGTCGAAACGCGGGCGGACAGCGTGCTTACGCTCTCGCTGCCGGTTGGCAGCTACGAGGTGCGCACCTCAGCGCCCCGGTGCATCACCATCACCGACACCCTGGTGGCCGCGCGAGCGGCCGACGGTGTGCCGGTTTCCCGTCGCCTTCGCTTGCTCTGCAGCTGATCCCCCGGCGATCTGCCGCACTCACCCCGCATACGGCGGGGACACGTGGGACATTGATCGCCGCCGCGTCTGCCGCACCCGAAGCGTCGCCGGCCGGGGCAGCCTGCCCCCCAGCCATCGGTTGACAGGCCGCCTCGATACGGCATGCCCAACCGGGTGCGGATCCACGCTCCGGTACGGGGCCGGCCGACGGTACCGCGCTCGCCCGGGGCCACGGCGCGAGGCCGCCGTGGGCGCGCGCTTCGGTCTTCCCGGCTTCGGGACGCCGTGCCGGACACCGGGAGCGCGCCCGTACCGGTCAGATCCAGCACCCCCGCGATGCCACCTGGTACTCGCTGCCTACCGGCCGAGCAGCGCGCCACCGGCGCCGACGGCAGCACCAGCCAATGACCCCACCCAGAACCGGTTGCTCCGCCACCATGGCGATGGCGGACGCACGACCAGCAGGACGTGCTCCGCCCTCACGCGCGCCACCTGCGAGGTGATCAGCGCCGTAGCCGTCAGACTGTCGCGGCCCACGATGTGGAGACGCGCCACGAGCGCATCGCGCTGCTTCGCATCGACAACATAGGCAGCATGACCAGGGCGGATCCAGCGCGCTTCCTGCACACGAAACGACGCCGTGCTGTCAGTGACGCTGTCGATCTCGAATCGCGCCGCATCTCGGGGAATGCGAGGCGGCAGGGGGTGAACGGACGCCCGCGCGAGTGGCCCGCTGCGGCATCCCACGACCACCGCCATCGGCAGCAGGACCCCCACGCGCCACGACCGTCTCACCGGGTCACCGTCAACCGGTCACGGTGCGAAGACGGAGCGCAGGTCATTGAAGGTGACAAGCAGGATGAGCGCCAACACGGCAGCCACACCGACCCGCGCGACCGCTTCACGCGTGCGCATGCTGAAGGTTCGTCCCTTGATCCGCTCGGCCAGCACCATCAGGATCTGCCCCCCATCGAGTACCGGAATGGGGACCAGATTGAGAATCGCGATATTGAGACTGAGGAACGCGATCAGCGACCAGAGCGTCTCGGCGCCGTTCCGCGCCGCCTGCACCGAGGTTCGTGCGATCTGGATGGGGCCACCAAGGTTCTTGGCCGAGACTTGCCCCGAAACGAGGCCGCCCAAGACCGACATGACGTTCTGCGCCATCCCGATCGTTGCCCGTCCACCCGACGCGATCGCGCTGCCGAGGCTCACGGGTTCGCGGACAACGGAGTCGCGGACCATGATGCCGATGCGGCCGACTTTCCTGGGCGCCCCAGTGACGCGATCCCGTCCATCGGCCACGTCGGGGGTGATCTGCCGCCGCAAGGTTGCGTCGCCTCGAGCCACATCCAGCGTGACCGAGCCGGAGACCACCGGGCTGACGCGCTCCAGCACCTCGTCCCACGCTCGTACCGGCTCGCCGTTGATGGCGACGATCCGATCACCCGCCAGGAGTCCCGCTGCCGCAGCCGGCGCGCCAGGCACCACGGAGTCGATCACGGCGGGCAGGTACGGATTCCCGTAGCGGTAGTAGATCCCACTCGACACGGTGACCGTCAACGCGATGTTCATCAGCACCCCCGCTGAGAGAATGAACACGCGCGCCAGCGTCGACTTGCTTTCGACCCAGCGATCTGCCGGTACCGGCTTCGGTCCGAACGGTGCCATCGCGCTCGGGTCCCACAGCGCGCCCGGCAGATTGGACGGATGATCCGGCGCCTGATCGAGCGAACCACGATCCGCTTCGCCTCCCTCGATGCCCGAGAGCGCGTCGTCGTCACGGGACGCCATGCGCACATAGCCACCGAGTGGCACCAATGATACCCGGTAATCGGTCTCACCTCGGCGCCAGCCGAAGAGGCGGCGGCCCCACCCCAAGGAGAACACCGGAGCGTAGACCCCGCAGATCTTGGCAGCCACGAAGTGGCCCAACTCGTGCACGAACACCACCAGCCCAAACACGAGCAGTGGCGCGATGTAAACGGACAAGGCACTCATCCTGTTCAGTCCTCGGTTCCCGCCAACACGTGGGCGCGCGCCGCAGCATCCGCTGCGAGCAGCGTCTCGAGCGACCCGGCGGGCAGCGACGCCAAATCGCGTACCGCCGCCGCCACCCGGCGTGGGATACCCGCGAAGCCCAGTCGCCCGTCGAGAAACAGCGCGACCGCCTGTTCGTTGGCCGCGTTGTAGACGGCTGGCGCCGCGCCCCCCAGCCGTCCCGCCCGGATGCCCAGCGCCAACATCGGAAAGTCGTCGTGGCGCACCGATTCGAACGTCAGCGCGCCGACCCCGACCGGATCAAACGATGGTACGCCGGTGTCGGGAACACGTTCCGGCCAGGTGAGCGCGTAGAGAATGGGCAGTTCCATCGACGGTACGCCCAGCTGCGCCAGGACACTCCCATCCACGAACTCGACGAACGAGTGGATGATGCTCTGGGGGTGCACGACCACCTCGATGCGATCATACGGTACGCCGAACAGGTGATGGGCCTCGATCACCTCGAGCGCCTTGTTCGCCAGGGTGGCGCTGTCGATCGTGATCTTGCTGCCCATCTGCCAGGTGGGGTGCTTCAGCGCATCCGCGACGGTGGCCGCGTTGATGCGATCGGACGCCCACGTACGGAACGGTCCGCCCGATGCCGTCAGGATGAGCCGCCTGACGTCATGCGGTTCACGGCCCGCCAGACATTGAAGGATGGCCGAGTGCTCGCTGTCGACGGGCACGAGGCTGCCGCCGTGCTCGCGGGCGGTACTCGTCACGATTTCGCCAGCCATCACGAGCGTTTCCTTGTTCGCCAGCGCGACGCGTTTACCCGCCCGGAGTGCTGCCAACGTGGCTGGCAGCCCGGCCGCACCAACCACCGCGTTCACGACAATGTCCGCCAGCGGGTGCGTAGCCGCTTCCACGAGGCACTCCGCACCGCGCTTCCAGTGCGCGGGCGCCTCCGGGCATGCCTGTACCAGCCCCACATAGGCCGGCGCGATGCGCGCAACCTGTTCCGCCAGCGCCGCGACGTTGCCATTGGCGGTGAGCGCCACGGGCACGAACCGGTCGCGCTGCCGCTCGAGGACGCGCAGCGTGCTGTTCCCGATCGAGCCGGTGGCACCAAGGAGGGCCACCCCAATCGGTCTCGATGGAGGAGTCACGAAGTGGGAACGAAGGCAGTCACCCGCCACCAGCGACCCATCAGGCCCCCGGGGCGGGAATGAGCAGCAGGTCATACAGGGCGTACGCTGCCGGCAGGACGAAGAACAGGGAATCGAGGCGATCGAGCACGCCGCCGTGCCCGGGGAACAGGGTGCCACTGTCCTTCACGCCCGCCTCGCGCTTGAGCAACGACTCAGCCAAATCGCCAATCTGGGCGACCACGCTGATCGTGAGGGCGAACAGCACCAGCCCCCACGGTGTGAAGGCCAACTGAGCCTTGGGCGTCAGCAGGTAGCGCATGAACGCGTAGGCCACCAGCACCGTCACCACCAATGCGCCCACGGCTCCGGCGACCGTCTTCCCGGGACTCACCGAGGGGATGAGCTTGCGGCCGCCGATGAGCCGCCCGCTGAAGTAGGCACCGGTATCGCTGGCCCAGGTCAACACCACGGGAAAGATCACCACGAGCGCCCCGGCGACGTCCCCAACGGCATAATTGTGGTAGCGCAGCGCATAGGCATAGCTGAGCGTCGCCCCGGTGTAGAGCGCGATGAAGACCGTGGTGGCCGCTGCCCCGAGGGGTTTGCCCTCGACACCGCGGAGCCAGATCGCGGCCCCGAGAACCGCAACGACAGCCAGAACCCCCACCACGAGCGGCACACGCACCACGCCCAGCACGTGGGCGTGCACGGCCAGCGGGAGGAGCGCCGCCAGCAGCACCCCAAGCGCACCCATGGGCTCGTGACCGGCGGCGCGGGCCATGCGCGCCAACTCCCACGCGGCCACACCCGCCAGGCCACCGACCAGCGTCGCTAGCGGAGCGCCGCCAACCCAGATGACGGCGAGGGCGACGGGAGCGCCGAGAAGCGCTACCACGACTCGACGGGCGAGCTCGCTCACGCGGAACGCACCCGATCGATCACGTATTCACCCGGCCGAACCGCCGATCGCGACGCTGAAAGTCGCAGATGGCTTCATACAACGCGGCTCGATCGAAATCGGGCCAGAGCACATTCGAGATGTAGAGTTCGGAGTAGGCGACCTGCCAGAGCAGGAAGTTGGAGAGCCGCTGCTCTCCGGAGGTGCGGATCAGGAGGTCGGGATCCGGACCCTCTGCGGTGTAGAGCCGTGCCCGGAAGGCCTGCTCATCAATGGCATCGGGGGTGAGCCCCCCCTGTTGCACTTCGTCAGCCAACAGGCGCGCCGCACGGACCAACTCGGCGCGGCCACCGTACGAGATGAAGAGGTTGAGGCCCAACCGTTCGCCGCCCGCCGTTTCCCGACGCACACGCTCCACGGCGCTGGCGGCGGCCGCACTCAAGCGGTCGAGATCGCCGTGCACATACACCTGGACGCCCTGCTGCCGCAGTTCGGCCGCTTCGCGGGCGATGTACTCCTCGAGGAGCGCCATCAGCGCGGAGACTTCGGTTTCAGGTCGCTGCCAGTTCTCCTGCGAGAACGCAAACAACGAGAGCCATTCCACACCGGCCTCGAGGCATCCCTCGATGACGGCGCGCACGGCCTTCATGCCCGACCGATGACCGAACGGACGCGGCATGTGGCGCTCACGCGCCCAGCGGCCATTGCCATCCATGATGATTGCAATGTGCCGCGGCACCGCCCCGTGTACGCGTATGCGCGCCAACAGGTCCGACTCGGTGTCAGTCACGATGGATGGGGGCGGTGGAGGCGGGCACATGGCGGTGCTGTCCGCAGGGCGGACTCACACCTCCATGATCTCGACTTCCTTGGCCTTCAGGAGGCCGTCGAGCTTGGCGATGGCCTCGTCGTGCTGCTTCTGGAGGTCCTTCTCCGCATGCTTCTTGTCGTCCTCGGAGATGCCCTCGAGCTTCTTGACCTTGTCCCGGGCATCGGTGCGCGCGTGGCGGATGGCAATACGGCCGTCCTCCGCGAGCTTGTGCAGCACTTTCACCAGTTCCTTGCGGCGCTGCTCATTCATGCTGGGCAGCGGCACGCGGATGACCCCGTTCTGGTGGGCCGGATCGAGACCGAGCTCCGACTCCCGGATGGCCTTCTCGATGACCTTGGCCAGCCCTTTGTCGAAGGGGGTGACCAGCAGGATGCGCGGCTCCGGTGCGGCCACGGAAGCTACCTGGTTGAGCGGCAGCAGCGACCCGTAGGCCTCGACCTTGATGGTGTCGAGCATGTTGGGAGACGCCTTACCGGAGCGAATGCCAGAGAATTCCCGCTTCGAGTTCTCGAGGGCCTTCTCCATACCGCCCTTGGAATCCTTGAGGATCTGCGCGATGGTGCTCATGAAACCAGTGTCCCTACGCGTTCGCCCCGAACGGCGCGCATGATGGCGCCAGGGCGGTGAAGGTTGAGGACGACCAACGGCAACTGATTCTCCTTGCACAGCGTGATGGCGGTCTGATCCATCACCCGGAGTTCTTCGAGCATCACGTCGCGGTAGCTGATCGCCTCGTACAGGGTGGCGTTCGGGTCCTTTTTCGGGTCGGCCGAATAGACCCCGTCGACGCTGGTGGCCTTGATGATGACGTCCGCCTTCATCTGGATGGCCCGCAGCACCGCGGCCGTGTCGGTCGAAAAATATGGGTTGCCTGTGCCGGCAGCAAAGATCACCGTGCGCCCCTTCTCGAAATGGCGCAGTGCCCGGCGACGAATGTAGGGCTCCGCCAGTTCTTCCATGCGGATCGCGGTCATGACGCGGGTGTCGAGCCCCCGCTTCTCGAGCACGTCCTGCAGGGCCATGGCATTGATGACCGTGCCAAGCATGCCCATGTAGTCGGCGCCGACCCGATCCATTCCCATCTGGGAGAGCTGGGTCCCGCGGACGATATTGCCCCCGCCGATCACCAGGCCGAGCTGCACGCCCAGGCGCGCCACCTCCACGATCTGATCGGCGAAAAAGCCGATGCGATCGAAGTCGAACCCCACCCCACGCTCCCCGGCGAGGGCTTCGCCGGAGAGCTTGAGAAGGACGCGCGGGTACCGCAGCGTGGACGCCGACGACGACGGGTCCGGGTGCGCGCTGCCGCTCATGGCGCGATTACTCGGCGCCGAGCTGCAGGCGGGCGAAGCGGTCCACGGTGATCGTGCCACCCGCCTTCTTGGCGTGGTCGGCCACGAGCTGTGCGATCGTGACGGCCGCGTCGCGCACCCAAGGCTGCGGCATGAGCGTGACGTCCTTGAGGTACGCCTCGACCTTGCCGGTCGCGATCTTCTCGATCATCGCCTCGGGCTTGCCAGCCTCGCGGGCCTGCTCCTCGGCGATGCGCTTCTCGCTCTCCAGCTTTTCGGCGGACACCCCGCTCCGGTCCACCGCGATCGGCGCCGCGGCGGCCACGTGCTCGGCGATGAACTTGGCCAGCTCCTTCGTGGCTTCGTGCTGCGCCACCTCGGGCGAGGACGTGGTGATCTGCACCAGCGTACCCAGCTTCGCATTGTGGTGCCGGTACATCCCGACCAGGCCGTTCGCGCCCGCGTCGAATCGCACTGTGCGCTTGACGTTGACGGCTTCGCCCGTCTTCGCCGCCGCGGCCTTCACGAACTCGTCCACCGTGCCGGTGTCGCCGGACATCGGCTCAGCCAGGAAGGCGGCAATGTCGCCCGCGGTGGACTGCACCCGCTGCGCGACAAGGGCCGCGACGATCTTGCCGAAGTCTTCGTTGCGGGCCACGAAGTCCGTCTCGCAGGCGACTTCGACGAGCGCGCCGGACGCGCCATTGTTGAACACCTCGCCGCCGACAATGCCCTCGCTGGTGGAGCGATCGGACCGCTTCTCGGCCTTGGCGATCCCCTTCTTCCGAAGGTACTCGATGGCGGCGTCCATGTCGCCGCTATTCTCTTCGAGCGCCTTCTTGCAATCCATCATGCCGGCGCCGGTGCGCTGGCGGAGTTCCGAGACGGCCTTGGCCGAAATCGCGGTGGTCATCGTGGAGTCCTGGGAGAGCGGTCTATGCAGAAAATGCCGTGAAATACGCTGATGGGCCCCGCACACGAACGCCGCCGGTGCAATGCCGGCGGCGTCGTGATCCAACATCCGAGGAAGGCCGCGCCACTGGGGAACCGGCCCGCCTGGAGATCCTGCCGACGCCGTGCGTTACTCGGCGTCCGCCGGCGCCGCGGTCTCGCCCGCATCGGCCTCCGCCGACGGAGCCTCGCCACCCTTGAGGCGGGCCGCGATGGCCTCGGGCTTCGCGCGGCGGCGGCGAGGACGCCCACCCGGGGCCCCCTGCTCTCCACCGCGACCGCCGCGGTCTCCCCCGCGATCCCGACGATCACCGCGGTCGGCGCGCTCGGCGCCGCGATCGCTCGAGAACGTGTAGCTCTCGTGCTCTTCCTCAGCCGGGCGAGCCGGCGCCTCACGGCGCGCGTCCTCGATGGTGGCGGCGATGGCCTTCGTGATCAGCTCCACCGAACGAATGGCGTCGTCGTTGCCCGCAATCGGGACCGTGATGAGGTCCGGATCGGCATTGGTGTCGACGATGGCGACGATCGGCACGCCGAGCTTGTTCGCCTCCGACACCGCGATACGCTCCTTCTTCGAGTCGATGATGAACAACAGCCCGGGGAGGCGGTTCATCGTCTTGATGCCCGAGAGGTACTTGGACAGCTTCTCGCGCTGACGCGACATGAGGAGCTGTTCCTTCTTGGTGTAGTTCGAGAGGCTGCCGTCTTCACTGCCGGCCTCCAGCTCCTTGAGCTTCTTGACCTGCTTCTTGACCGTCTGGTAGTTGGTCAACATGCCACCGAGCCAGCGCTCGGTCACGAACATCGCGCCGCACTTGTCGGCCTCGTCGCGCACGATGGCCGCGAGCTGGCGCTTGGTGCAGACGAAGAGGACGTTCTCGCCGCGCAGGACGACCTCGCGGACGAGCTTCTGCGCCAGCTCGATCTGGCGGAGCGTCTTCTGCAGGTCGATGATGTGAATGCCGTTGCGCTCGGCGAAGATGAACCGGCGCATCTTGGGGTTCCACCGACGGGTCTGATGCCCGAAGTGGACGCCCGCGGCGAGCAGCTGCTCGAGGGACGGAGTCGACATGGTGCGGATACCGGGAAGTGTTGTACGCGTCCGTGATCGTCACCGTCGGCAGCGACTGCGCCCAAACACGGCACAGCACCCGCCACCGACTCGGACCACGTGTGAGATAGGCTGAACGCCCCATCGACGCCCGCGGCGCCGATGGCGGGCGATCAGCGCTTGGAGAACTGGAAGCGCTTGCGTGCGCCCGCGCGGCCCGGCTTCTTGCGCTCGACCTCACGCGCATCGCGCGTGAGCAGGCCGAACTCGCGAAGCTTCTTCTTGTTGCTCTCGTCAACCTTCACGAGGGCGCGCGCCACCGCGAGCCGCACCGCGCCCGCCTGGCCCGACACGCCGCCGCCGTCGACCACACACTTGATGTCGAAACGGCCCATCGTGTCCGTCAGGGTGAACGGCTGCTGGATGGCCGACACCAGCGTGGGGCGCGGGAAATAGTCACCGAGCGTGCGACCGTTGACGTCCCACTTGCCCGACCCCGGGGTGAGATAGAGCCGGCACACCGCTTCCTTGCGACGGCCGACGGCCTGAATCTGTTCCGACATTACTTGGCCTCGGCGTTCGAGAAGGTGAGCTTGGCCGGCGTCTGGGCGACGTGCGGGTGCTCGGCGCCGGCAAAGACACGCAGCTTGCGGCGCAGCACCTGCCGACCGAGCGCCGTCTTCGGCAACATGCCATAGACCGCCTTCTCGATCACGCGCTCGGGGTGCTTGGCCAACACCGTGGCGAAGGGCGTGTGCTTCTCGTGCCCCATGTAGCCGGTGTGGCTGAAGTACGTCTTCTGCTCGGCCTTGCGGCCCGTGACCTGCACCTTGGACGCATTGATCACGATGACGAAGTCACCCGTGTCCATGTGGGGCGTGAACATGGGCTTGTGCTTGCCGCGGATGATCTTCGCGACTTCCGACGCGAGACGGCCCAGGACCATTCCTTCCGCGTCGACGATGTACCACCGACGGTCGATATCCTTCGGGGTCGCGCTGTAGGTCTTCATGCTAACGTGATCCGTACGTGGTGCGAGAAGCCCGGGGGCGATACCCGGCACTCCCGGCAAGGGGTGAACTGACGCTGCGAATGATGAACGCGCCCCGCGGTGTCCGGGACAGACCCGTAGCTTACTCAGCTCTGAAGTGGGTGTCAATGCGGAGGTTGGGCTTGCCGAGTCCCGCTCCGTCCCACACTGTGGCTCCGGTCAACGGGCCGCCGGCCCACCGTTTTCCCCCGTCTGGAGCAGCTGATGTCGATGCTATCGGAGTTCAAGGAATTCGCCATGAAGGGCAGCGTGATCGATCTGGCGATCGGCGTGATCATTGGCGGAGCCTTTCAGAAGATCGTCGACAGTATGGTCAGCGACATCATCATGCCCCTGGTCGGCCTCCTCACGGGGGGCGTGGACTTCACCAACCGCTTCGTGGCACTCGGGGGCGGCTCGTTCACCACGCTCGAGGAAGCCAAGGCCGCGGGGGCGCCCATTCTCGCGTACGGGCTGTTCCTCAACCACGTCCTGACGTTCGTGATCGTGGCCTTCGTGCTGTTCCTCGTCATCAAGGGGGTGAACAAGATGCGCCAGAGCCTCCCCGCGACGGCCTGACGGCACCCAGGGGCCGGAAGCTGCCGTCAGGCAGGCACCGGCCCCAGCTCCACCAGCACCGCCCCCTTCTCCACTGCTTGCCCCGGGGCGGCCCGAATGGCCGTCACCACGCCGGCGGCGGTCGTTCGCAGCTCGTTCTCCATCTTCATCGCCTCGATCACCACGAGGCCCTGCCCGGCGCTCACCGGGTCCCCCACGGCGACCGCCACCCGCACCACCAGCCCCGGCATTGGTGCCAGCAGGGGGGCCGGTCCCGAGGCGCTCGCACTGGCCGCCGTCAGGTCCTTGATCGCGCGCATGCGCTCATCGAGCGCTTCGGCCACCACCCGCGTCCCGTCGACATCGAGCACCCAGTGGCCGCGGCTCGCCCCACGGCGGGCAACGATTCGATGCACCTGTTCCCCGATCCGCACCAGCCGGACCGGTGTGCCGGCCACCGGCGTCAGGGCGACCTCGAGGCGCTCTCCGTCGATCAGCACCTGCGCCCCATCAAGTTCGACCGTCACGCGGTCACCGTTGACGTCCACCACGTACTTCATGGGCTCTCCCGACGCAGCACACACACGGTCTCCACGTGGGCGGTCTGCGGAAACATGTCAAAACACTGCACGGCGGCCACCCGCCATGACGGCAGGCGCGCCAAGTCGCGCGCGAGCGTCCCCGGATCACAGCTCACGTACACCACGGCACGTACCGACCGCGGTGCCTCGTGCTCCAGCCACCGCGTCACGACCACATCGACGCCGCGTCGGGGCGGATTGAGGACGACGACCTCGGGGTGCGCCACTGGCCCCTCCAACCGCAGCAACGCGCGCTCGACGAGGTCACAGACGACACGGACACGGGTCGCGACCGCGGATCCGGCCGCACGCGCCCGTGCCTCCCCAGCCGCGGCACCAGCGGCGTCCGCCTCGATGGCCACGACATTCACACCCGCCTCGGCCAACTGCGTCGCCAGGCGGCCCGTGCCTGCATAGCCATCGATGACCAGCCGGGGCGTCATCGCCATCACCTCGCCGAACACGAACGTTCGCAGCGTGTCGGCCACACCCGCATTGACCTGCGCGAAGGCCATCGCCTCCTTGGCTCCCGGTCCGGTTTCGCTCGCTGCCCCTGCCAGCCCAGCGGGAGGCGTCTCGGGCGTCCAGAGAACGTGCCGGATCCGCCCGTCGGCGTGACGCACCGCCTCTGCCCACGACTCGCGCGCCCCCCAGGTGCGCCCACCCGTGATCACGAGCGACACGGTTGGCTCCGCACCCAGTCCCGCCCCAGCGTCGTCCAGACGAACCGAGAGGCGCAGCGACGCCGCATCGGGAAGCGCCGGTGTGTTCGCGTGCAGCAGTGGGCGGATTGCCCCCCACACCGTCACCAGCGCCGGGTGAGCAATGGCGCACTCTTCCAAAGGAAAGATGCGCGTCGGATCGTCATGCGGGTGCAATCCCCCCACCCACCCCGTGCCACGCCGTTGCAGCGTGAGGGTGAGGCGGCCCCGGTATCCCCACGGTGCCGCCGAGGCGATGGCCGGAAGCGGAATCTCTCGTCCCCCAATGCGGCGTAGGCTGTCCTGCACAATCTCCTGCCGGACCCGTCGCTGGGCCGACGCCTCGAGATGTTGCAGTTGGCAGCCGCCGCAGCGGTCCGCCTCGTAGTGACGGCACCTGGGTGCCACGCGGAGCGGCGAGGCTTCCAGCAGCTGCAGCACCCGCCCCCGGGCATGGCGCCCGTGGGTGGTGTAGGCGATCTGGGCGACATCGCCAGGTGCCGTTCGAGGGACGAACACGGCAAGCCCCCGCAGGCGCCCGACCCCATCGCCGCCGGCCGCCACGCGGTCGATCGTAATCGTGTCAACGGACTCCGGCGGTCGGGTACTCCGCGATCGCCCGGCCTCCGGCGCGCGCCGCTTCACCGGGCGATGCTCATGTGCGAAGCCCTTCGCGGCGGGCCACGGCGGCCCAGGACGGGCCGGTCGACGCGGACGGCGCGCCGTCCGACGCTGAAGGCGCCGGTCGTGCGGCGCGTCCGGCCGTGCGCTCTTCGTGCGCCACGAGCGCCGCGGCAATGGCCGCCAGGCGTCGTGTCGCCGGGTCGCGTTGCGGCGCCGTCAGTGAGGCCACCCGATGCTCGAGCCACTGAATGCTGATGTCGCCACGCTGGAACTCGGGGTCGTCCATCACCCGCAGGTGAAACGCCCGCGACGTTTCAATGCCGTCGATCGTGAGCTCGAGCAACGCCCGCCGCATGCGGGCGATCGCCAACGCCCGCGTCGGCGCGTGCACGATCAGCTTGGCCAGCATGGGATCGTAATGCAGGCCCACCTCACTCCCCGCCTCGATGCCGCCATCCCACCGGACGCCCGGCCCGCTGGGCAGGTGCAAGTACTCGACGCGTCCCGTGCTTGGCAGGAATCCGTTCGCCGGATCTTCACTTGTGATCCGACACTCGATCGCCCAGCCGCGCGGCGCGAAGTCCTTCTGCGCAAACGGCAGCGCTTCGCCGGCGGCGACGCGAATCTGCCACTGCACCAGATCGAGGCCCATCACCAGCTCCGTGACCGGGTGTTCCACCTGGATGCGGGTGTTCATCTCGAGAAAGTAGAACTGCCCGTCCCGATCGAGCAGGAACTCGCAGGTGCCCGCGTTCACGTACCCGGCCGCGCGGGCAGCGGCGACGGCGGTCGCCCCCATGCGTGCGCGCAACTCCGGGGTCACCGCCACGCTGGGGGCCTCTTCGATCATCTTCTGGTGGCGCCGTTGCACGGAGCATTCACGCTCGCCGAGATGCAGCACCGTCCCGTACGTGTCGGCAAGCACCTGGATCTCCACGTGACGCGGCCCCTCGATGTACTTCTCGACGTAGACCGCATCATCGCCGAAGGCGTTCTGCGCTTCGCGACGCGCCGAGGCCAGTGCCTCCGACAGCTCGGCGGCCTGTCGCACCACGCGCATCCCCTTCCCGCCCCCGCCGGCTGCCGCCTTGAGCAACACGGGATAGCCGTACGACGCGGCAATGGCCATGGCTTCGTCGGCATCGCGCACGCCCTCGGCGTTGCCGGGAACGACGGGTACACCGGCCGCCATGGCCAGCTGTCGCGCCGCCGTCTTCGACCCCATGGCCTCGATGGCTTCGGCCGGTGGACCGATGAACACCAGCCCGGCCTCACGCACCGCCCGCGCGAACCATGCGCGTTCGGAGAGAAAGCCATACCCCGGATGGATGGCGTCCGCCCCCATACGCCGGGCCACGTCGATGAGGCGTTCCCCCACCAGGTAACTCTGGCTCGATGGCGCCGGCCCGATCAGGACGGCTTCATCCGCCTCGCGCACATGTGGGGCCGACGCATCAGCCTCCGAATACACGGCGACCGTACGGACACCAAGCTCCTGGCAAGCGCGGATCACGCGCAGCGCGATCTCGCCGCGATTGGCCACCAGCACTTTCGAGAACATCGGGCAGCTCAGAGCGGAAGGTTGCCGTGCTTCTTGGCCGGGTTGCGATCGCGCTTGCCGCGCAGTGACTCCAACGCCTCGATCAGCCGGGGACGCGTGTCACGTGGGTCGATCACGTCGTCCACGTAGCCGCGCGCGGCCGCGATGTAGGGATTGGCGAACTTCTCGGTGTACTCGGCCACCCGCGCGTCGAGTGCCGCCTGCGGGTCCGCGGCCTCGGCGATTTCCTTGCGATACAGGATCTCCACGGCACCCTTCGGGCCCATCACCGCAATCTCGGCAGTCGGCCATGCCACGTTGAAGTCGCCGCGGATGTGTTTGGAGCTCATGACATCGTACGCGCCGCCGTAGGCCTTGCGGGTGATGACCGTGAGCTTGGGGACCGTTGCCTCACAGTACGCATAAAGCAGCTTGGCCCCGTGCTTGATGATGCCGCCATGCTCCTGCGCCACCCCGGGGAGGAAGCCCGGCACATCCTCGAAGGTCACCAACGGAATGTTGAAGCAATCGCAGAAGCGCACGAAGCGTGCGGCCTTCATGGATGCGTTGATGTCGAGCACGCCCGCCAGCACCGCCGGCTGGTTGGCGACGATACCGATGCTCTGTCCACCGAGGTGGGCAAAACCGACAAGAATGTTGGCGGCGTAGTCGGGCTGCACCTCGTACAACGTGGCGTCGTCCACCACGCGCGTGATGACCTCGCGCATGTCGTACGGCTTGTTCGGGTTGTCGGGGACGACGCTGAGGAGTGACTCGTCACGACGGTCGCGCGGGTCACGCCCCCGACCGCGCGGCGCGTCGTCGACGTTGTTGCTCGGTACGTAGCGGAAGAGCTCGCGGATGTGCTGGAGACAGGCGAGTTCGGACTCACAGGCGAAATGGGCGACACCGCTCGTGCCGGCGTGCGTGTCCGCGCCGCCAAGTTGCTCCATCGTTACGTCCTCGTGCGTGACCGTCTTCACCACGTTGGGTCCGGTCACGAACATGTAGCTCGTGCCGCGCACCATGTAGATGAAATCGGTGATCGCCGGCGAGTACACCGCGCCGCCGGCGCAAGGCCCGAGGATGGCCGAAATCTGCGGAACGACCCCCGAGGCCAGCGTATTGCGCAGGAAGATGTCGGCATAACCGCCCAGCGAGACCACGCCTTCCTGGATACGGGCCCCGCCGGAGTCGTTGAGCCCAATGACCGGCGCGCCGTTGCGCACGGCCAGATCCATGATCTTGCAGATCTTCGCCGCATGCGCCTCGGACAGCGAGCCGCCGAAGACCGTGAAGTCCTGCGAGAACACGTATACCAGCCGGCCATCAATGCGACCATGGCCCGTGACGACGCCATCCCCGTAGATCAGCGCCTCGCCGTCGGCGAGTGACCGCGACGTGACAAACCGATCGATTTCGACGAACGAGCCTTCGTCGAGCAGGACATCGAGGCGTTCCCGGGCAGACAGCTTGCCCTTCGCGTGTTGGGCGGCGACTCGAGCGGCGCCGCCGCCCTGCTCAGACGCCTCGCGAGCCATCGCAAGCCGTTCGAGCTTGTCACGCATGGAGGGGGAGTGGCTGGACTGGGTCATGGCGGCGGAAGCTAGCGCCCGTTCACGGAAAAACGAGGAGCCGGCCCCATCCATGACTGGTTCCGCGCCCACGCGATCCCCGGACCCTGGGTTGGTACCCCATCCCGACGGCTCGGCCTGTCGTTGGCCCCCAGCGCGTCCTGCGCCCCGCCGGCATTCCCCTCCGCCGCCCGGACTGGAGATCCGGCACGGCGGCACGGCGCCTGGCGCTTCGCATACATGGTCGGCGTGGCAATGCCGAGTCCTCTCGAGGCCGAACCGACCTGGTCCCTGCCGTCGAGGGCGAACGGCAGGTCGACAACGCCGCCAACGCCCCCGCGCTGGCGGGCGCCCGGTACACCGACCGGATCGGTCACGTCAACCGTTGGCCAGGTCCGGGTGATGCCCCGGGGTCATCTTGGGTCAGTCGCGAGCATTCCTGCTCCTCGACTTATACTATCCAGACGCCACGGGCACGCGAGTGTCCGGCGACACTCCCGGTCGGTAGTTCCGGGGTCGTTGGAACACGGTTTGCAGTACGGTCGCCGTTGGTTGGCAGTATGTCGCATCCACCCTTTCCTGGTCGTCGTCTCCGCCCATGTCCGACTTTCTCGATCTGCACGAAGACTCCTCCACCCGCTCGGTGCTGTACGCCGGCGCGTTCCTGATGTTCACGATCCCCTTCGTGCAAACGGGATTCCAACTCTTGCCGCTGCAACTGAGCAACATCCAGTGGCGCTTTGGTGCAGCAAGTGTCCTGTCCAGCGCGCTGCTCATGCCGTTCCTCGGCCTTTCCCTCCTGGTGCTCATGGCGCGTGGGCTTGAGAACCGGGCCCTTGCCTGGTGCACTGGGGGGCTGTCGGCGACCTTCGCGCTCGGCCTGATGGGCTCTCTCGGCCTGTTCCTTCTGGACGCGCAGCAGCTGAAGGCCATCGTCAGTACGCAGATGTCGACGGCCTTCACGAACACCACGATCCGCGTCGGGCTGGTGACGGGGCTGTTCCTTCTCGGGTTCCTCGTGCTGACGCTGGCCAGCTTCCGTGCACCGCGGGGCATGGCGAACGCCCGCAAGGTCAAGGGAGACAGTGGGACGGACGAAGACGTGGGGCTGATCGTCGGGCAGGTCTGAACGCTCCCGCTCGCAGACGGCCACCAAGCGCAGGAAGGCCCCGGCATCGCTGCCGGGGCCTTCGTGTCGTTACACCCTCTGCAAACTCAGAGACCGAGTTCGTCTTCCGAGCTGTGCACCTTGCTCGGCTCGGCCGGCTTGGGTGGCTGCTCTTCGGGAATCGACGTCACGGCGAGTACGATACGGCGGTGGATCGGATCCACCTCCAGCACGCGCATCACGAAGTTCATGCCTTCGTACGTGAAGTCGGCCGGGTTGGTGACCGTCCCTTCCGGATTGAGCTGGCTGACCGGCACGAAGCCTTCGATGTCGTTCCCGAGATCGACCACCACGCCCTTGTCCATCAGGCGTACGACCTTGCCCGGGAGTTCAGTGCCGACGGGGTACGTCTCACCGATGCGGAGCCATGGATCTTCCTCGGCCTGCTTGAGGCCGAGCGAGATGCGCTTGTTCTCGCTGTCGATGTTCAGGATCACCACGTCCACGGCGTCGCCCTTCTTCACGACTTCCGAGGGGTGCTGGACCCGCTTGGTCCAGGACATGTCGGAAATGTGAATGAGGCCGTCGATGCCCGGCTCGATCTCCACGAACGCGCCGAAGGACGTGAGGTTGCGCACCTTCCCATTGATGCGGGTGCCCACCGGGTACTTGAGCGGCAGAATGACCCACGGATCCTGCTCGGTCTGCTTCATGCCGAGCGAGATCTTCTCCTCGGTCTCGTCCACCTTGAGCACCACCGCCTCGATGGCCTCGCCGATCGACACGATCTTGGAGGGATGGCGGACATTGCGCGTCCAGCTCATCTCGGAAATGTGCACGAGGCCCTCGATGCCCGGCTCGAGCTCGATGAAGGCGCCGTAGTTCGTGATGGACACGACCTTGCCGGAGACCCGCGTGCCCACCGGGTACTTGGCGGCTACGTCCTTCCAGGGGTAGCTCTGCAGCTGCTTGAGGCCAAGCGAAATGCGCTCGCGCTCCCAGTCGATGTCGAGCACCTTGATCTCGAGCTCCATGCCGATCTGCACCATTTCGCTCGGGTGCGAGATGCGGCCCCACGACATGTCGGTGATGTGGAGCAGGCCGTCGACCCCCCCCAGATCGATGAAGGCGCCGAAGTCGGTGATGTTCTTGACCACGCCCTTCCGTACCTGATCCTTCGAGAGCTCCTTCATGAGCTTCTCGCGCTTGCCGGCACGCTCGGTCTCGAGGATGACACGACGGGACACCACGATGTTGCGGCGGCGCTTGTTGAGCTTGATGATCTTGAACTCGTACTTCTGGCCGAGCAGTTCGTCGATGTTCGGCACCCGGCGGAGCGCGATCTGCGAGCCCGGCAGGAAGGCGTCGACGCCCATGAGGTCGACGACCACGCCGCCCTTGATCTTCTTGACGAGCGTCCCTTCGACCGGCTGATCGCTCTCGTAGGCGACGCGAATGCGCTCCCACACGCGCATGAAGTCGGCCTTCTTCTTGGAAAGGACGACCGAGCCTTCCTGGTCCTCAAGGTGCTCGAGGAGCACCTCGACTTCATCGCCCGCCTTGAGGTCGGGCATGTCCTTGAACTCCTCGAGCGGGATCGTCCCTTCGGACTTGAAGCCGATATCGAGGACGACAAGGTTCTCGCGGATCTCGAGGACACGGGACTTGACGATCTCGCCTTCCTCGATCGACGCCAGCGTCCCGTTGTACAGCTCCATCATCCGCTCGTACTCGTCGGACGAGAACTCGTCCTCCTCGTAGAGCTCGGGGCGACGGTTCGCGAGGGGGCGCAGCTGGCTCTTCTGCTTGTCGCGCTTCTCCCGGGCGGTCATGGTGGGATACGCCGGGACTTCGTCGAGCGCGGCTTCGATTTCCGCGTTCAGCTCGGGGCTCAGTTCAGTGCTCATACGGTCGGGTTTCTCCAAGCTCGCGGAACCACTCTCGCCGCGCCGAGACAGGGGAACGACAACTGTCGGCAGCAAGCCGACGGGAACCCGGAAACGTAGGTGGACCGGTTCCCTCAGGCAATGGCCAGCCTGGCGCACGCCCGCACGGCGCGTGCCCACGCGGCGCACCCAGCCACGCGCTCAAGTCGCCCGCAGGCGCTCGCGCGTGGCGCGGGCCAGCGCGACAATGCGCTCGACCTGCTCGGCCTGTGTCACCGTCGTCGTGTCGATCGTGATGGCGTCGCGGGCCGGCGCACTCTGGGTGGCGTCCTGCGCGTCCCGGGCCACGAGCGCTTCGGCTTCCTCAGCGATCTCGACGTCGGTCGGGCGTCGCCCCAGCCGCTGAACCAGGCGGCGCCGGGCACGCTCCCAGGTGTCCGCGATCAGGAAGATCTTGAGCTGCGCGTTGGGGAAGACGGCCGTCCCGATGTCCCGTCCGTCCACCACCACATCCACCGCCGCCCCGGCCGCCCGGACCTGACCGTTGACCCACGCCCGGACCGGCCCCATCGCCGCGACTCGCGAGACGTGGCGGGTCACGGCGCTGCCGCGCAGGGCTTCGTCCTGTGGGAGCCCGTCCACCATCGGCAGGACCGACCGGGCGGTCAGGCGCCAGCCGATCCGGTGGGCGCTGGTCAGGACGCGCTCCGGCGTCCACGCGTCCGGCGCCATACCCGACTCGAGGGCCACGAAGGTGAGGGCCCGGTAGAACGCCCCGGAATCGACGTGACGCACGTCCAGTTCATCCGCCACCCACTGGGCGGTGGAGCTCTTGCCCGAGGCGGCGGGACCGTCAATGGAGATCACGAGCGGCGCCCGCGCCGACGGGGGGGGCGCCGACGGGGGGGGCGCCGACGGGGGGGGCGCCGGCGGACTGGGCGCGCGGGCGGCGTGGGAGGATGGCCCGACCGCGTTGGCGAGATCCCGCCAGAAGCCGGGGTACGACACCGCCACGCACCCGGGGTCATCGATGGTGATGGTGTTCCCGGGCAATGCGCCGAGGATGCCGAAGGCCATGGCCAGCCGGTGGTCCCCCTGCGTCGCAACGTGCCCGACCATCGGGCCCGTGCCCCCCTGGATGCGCATGCCATCCGGGAGTTCCTCCACCGCCACGCCAAGTCCGCGCAGATTCTCGACGACGGCACGGATTCGGTCGCTCTCCTTCACGCGGAGTTCCTGGGCGCCGGTGATGACCGTTTCCCCGGCAGCGCGCGCTGCCACGCAGGCGATCATCGGGAGCTCATCGATGCAACGCGGGATTTCCACGCCGCCGATGTGTGTGCCCTGCAAGGCGGCCGGGCTCACGATCAGGGTGCCAATCGGTTCTCCGCCCACCTCGCGCGCGTCCTCGACCTCGATTCGCACGCCCATGCGACGGAAGACATCGAAGGCCCCGGTGCGCGTCGGATTGAGACAGACCTGCTCCAGTCGCAAGGCACCGGCGTCCGCCATGGCAGCGAGGGCCGCGAAGAAGGTGGCGGACGACGGGTCCGACGGCACCGTCACGTCGGCCGCGACCAGCCGCTGTCCCGCCGGCAAGGTGACCCCCTGCGCATCGCACTGCAGCGCCACGCCGCGCGCCATCAGCATCCGCTCGGAGTGGTCGCGTGACCGGCGCGGTTCGGCGACCACCACCTCCACGCCGGACGCCAGCCCGGCGAGCAGCAATGCCCCCTTCACTTGCGCGCTGGCATGCGTGTTCACGAAACGGATCGGGCGCAGCGCCGCGCCACGGACGCGCATCGGTAGACCATCGTGTCCCGACGCGCCCTCGAAATCGATGCGCGCCCCCATTGCCATGAGCGGTTCGGCCACGCGACGCATGGGACGACGGCTCAGGCTGGCGTCACCCTCGAACCGGGCGTTTCGGCCGTCCAACCCCGCCAGCAGGCCGGCGAGCAGACGAGTAGTGGTCCCGCTGTTCGCGCAGTCGAGGGCGGATTCCGGGGAGTGCAACACCGCCAGCCCGCGCCCCCGCACGACGAAGTCGGCATCGAGCGCCGGAATGGACACGCCCAGCGCCCGCAGCGCGGCGGCCGTGGCGTGCACATCCGCGGAGGGGAGAAGGCCGCAGATGCGCGTCTCCCCCTCGCACATGGCCGCCAGAATGAGCGCCCGATGACTGATGGATTTGTCGCCGGGCGCCCGGATGGCCCCGCGCACGACGAGCCGCCCGAGCGTACTCACCGGAGCCACGCCTCCAGCGCCGTGGCAGCGTCGGTCCGGTCGTCGCGGTACTTCACGATGACGGGCGTCTGTAACGACAGGCCCTGAGCCGCGCCGAACACCGACGACACCTGGCGCGCGCCGGGCACCACCACGGCACCCTCGGGGATGATGAGCGGGTGGTCAGCAGAAGCGCGGTGCACCGTCTCCTTCACCAGATCGTAGACCGGCGTCCCGCGGGTGAGGATCACGCCGGCCCCCAGTACAGCCCGGCGCCGCACGACCGTACCCTCATACACTCCGCAATTGCCGCCGACGATCACCTCGTCCTCGAGGATGACGGGGGACGCATTGATGGGCTCGAGGACACCGCCAATCTGGGCCGCGGCGCTCAGGTGCACCCGCTCCCCGAGCTGGGCACAGCTACCCACCAGGGCGTGCGAATCGACCATGGTGCCGCGACCGACATACGCCCCGACGTTGATGTACATCGGCGGCATGCACACGACGTTCGGCGCCAGATACGCCCCGCGACGTACCGCCGAGCCGCCCGGCACGATGCGCACATGATGCTCCGTGCGAAACGTGCGCGTCGGATACGTGTGCTTGTCGAGGAAGCTGAACGGCGCCTGCGACGCGACCTCGTGCACATGGCCGATGCGAAACCCGAGCAGGATCGCGCGCTTGACCCACGGGACCGCATGCCACTGCCCCGCGTCATCGCGGCGCGCGGCGCGAATGTCGCCGCGCTCGAGATGCGCCATGGCCGTATCGAAGAGCACCTGGGCGTCGTGCACCAGCGGCGCGCCACTGTCGAGGAGCAGGGGATCGTCGAGACGGGCTTCGAGTTCAGCGAGGGAGAGCGGCATGCGGTGAGCGGGGGCCGGGGCTGTGGGTGAGGAACGACGACGGATCAGGCCGACACGAGGCCGGCTTGCCGCAGGGTGCCGCGCACGGCGGCCCGGCAGGCATCATCCAGCGGCACCAGCGGAAGGCGGAGGACGTCAGCCATGCGTCCCATCATCGAGAGCATGGCCTTGGCCGGGATAGGATTCGACTCGATGAACGCGGCATCGACGACCGGGGCGAGGACCGCCGCGGCTGCTTGCGCCGCCACCAGATCGCCGCGCCACATGGCCTCACACAGCGCGGCCGTCATGCGGGGCATGACGTTCGACACCACCGAAATGACCCCGTCGCCACCGTGCGCCATGAGCGCCAGCGAAAAGGCGTCATCGCCGGAGAGGACGCTGAAGTGCGCTGGACGGTCGCGAAGGATCGTGACCATCTGGGCGAGGTTGCCGGACGCTTCCTTGACCGCCACGAAGCGTGGATCGGTGGCCAGTTCGAGACAGGTCCGCGCCTCGAGGTTGACGGCCGTGCGACCCGGCACGTTGTACAGGACGATCGGGAGGTCGCAGGCATCGGCGATGGCGCGGAAATGGGCGAGCAGCGCGCGCTGCGGTGGCTTGTTGTACATCGGGGTGACGTGCAGCAGGTGCGTCGCCCCGATGGCCTCCATCTCGCGCGAGGTGGCGATGGCCCGCTGCGTGTCGTTCGAACCCGCCCCCGCAATCACCGGAACCCGCCCGTGCACCTGCTCCACCGTGATCTCGACCACCCGTCGGTGCTCGGCTGGCGTGAGGGTTGCCGCCTCCCCGGTCGATCCGCAGGGAATCACCATGTGAACGCCCTCCGCAAGCTGCCAGTCCACGAACGCCCGCAACGCCGGCTCATCGAGCGAGCCATCGGGGCGAAACGGCGTCACGAGGGCGGTACCGCACCCGCGGAGTCGGGAATCAGTCATGGCTTTCGGTCACCACGGAGGACGTCGCGCATGGTGTAGACGGCGGGTGGGCGGCGGACCGCGAGCCAGCGCGCGGCCGCCAACACCCCATCAGCGAAGACCCGCCGGTCCCGCGCCTCGTGCACGAGGCGTATCTGCTCGAAGGGAGCATCGAGGATGACCTCGTGCGTCCCCGGCACCGCGCCCACCCGGACGCTCGTGATCGGCACCGTACGGCCGAGACCGGCCTCCAGCCGATCGGCGATGGCGATGCCCGTGCCGGAAGGGGCGTCCTTCTTTGCCGTGTGGTGCGTTTCGACGACATGGCAGTCGAACCCGGCCATGTCGCGCGCGCGCGTCGCTGCCTCCTCGGCGATGGAGAGGAACAACTGGACGCCGAGCGAGAAGTTCGGCGACCACAGCGCGGCACACCGGTGCGACTGCACGGCCGCGTCGAGCCGGGCAGCCCGGGCGGTCCAGCCCGTGGTCCCGATCACGACGGGGCACCCGAGCGCCAGCAGCGCGTCGACGTTGTCCAGCGCCACCTCGGGGGTGGTGAATTCGATGGCCACGTCGGCGCCGCCGAGATCGGTTGCCGCAAGACCCCGCCCCATCGCCAAGGCGTCGAGGCGGGCCACGACCGTGCACCCACGCTCCGGCGCCAGGGCATCGATGGCCCGCCCCATGCGGCCCATGCCCACGAGCACCACCTTCACCGGCGGGTTCATGCCGACGCCCCGAAGAAGGCCGTGTGCAAGCGCTGCATGGCCGGCACTACCTGTTCGTCGTCGATGACCAGCGTGAAATTGATGCCGGTGGCGCTGAGCGAGGCCATGTGCACCGGAATCGGCCCGAGCGCCGCCAGCGCCTGCGCGAGCGCTGCGCTGCCGTCGGCAATCCCGGCACCGACCACCGCGACTACCCCACTCCGGCGCTCCACCGACACATCGCCGAACGCGGCGAGATCCTGCAGGATCGCACCGAGATGATGGGTGTCGTCGAGCGTCACCGACACCGAGACCTCCGACGTGGTCACGACGTCGACCGAGGTGCGATGCGTCTCGAACACTTCGAACACACGGCGGAGGAACCCCGGCGCAAGCAGCATGCGCGAGGAGCGCAACTTGATCATCGTCGTGCCGCGCTTCCCGGCGATGGCCCGGACCGGACGACGCGGGGCATCGAAGGCGATCATCGTGCCAGTGCCGTGCGGCTTCCGCGAGTTGAACACATACACCGGGATTCCGCGTTGCACGGCCGGAGCGATCGTGGCGGGGTGCAGGACCTTGGCCCCGAAGGCCGCGAGCTCCGCTGCTTCGTCGAAACTGATGCGCTCGATGAGGCGCGCCGACGGAATGACCCGTGGATCGGCAGTCAGCATGCCGTCGACGTCAGTCCAGATCTCGATGCCCGCGGCGTCGATCGCGGCCCCGATGAGCGAGGCGGAGTAGTCGGAGCCGCCGCGCCCGAGGGTGGTAGTGACGCGCCCGGCCGTGCTCCCCACGAAGCCGCCCAGCACGGGAATGCGCCGCTGCTGCAGCAGCGGCACAATGTGCTCCCGGCACGCTCGTGCAATGGCCTCGGTGTCGGGTTCGGCTCTGGTGAAGAGATCGTTCGTGCGCACGACGTCGCGCGCATCAACGTACACGCCAGGGAGTCCGCGCTGCCGAAACGCCGCCGCCACGATCTGCGACGATAACAGTTCACCGACGGCTGCCACGGCATCGAGGGAACGCGGTGTCAGGTACCCGAGGGTGCGGAATGCTTCGGCCAGGTGCGCCAACTCCTCGAAGGCCGAACCGATTTCGAGCGCGAGCGCCTCAGCGTCGGACGTGCCCGCGAGCAAGGCCTGCGCCTCGTGCAGGTGGCGATCACGCAGCTGCGCGATGATGTCCAGAGCGGCCAGCAGTTCGCCATCAGCCGCCTTGTGCGCCAGGTCGAGGAGCTGGTTGGTAGCCCCGCCGAGCGCCGACACGACGACGACCGGCTGTTGGTCGAGTTTGGCCGTGACGATGTCGACGACGCGCGTGATGGCCGCCGCATCGCCAACGGAGGTCCCGCCAAACTTGCAGACGATCACGACGTACGCAGCCCCGCCAACTGTCCGGTCACCACCAGCAGCTCAGCGTTGAGGATCGAGCCGCCCGCAGCACCGCGCACCACGTTGTGCGACATCGCCACGAGCCGCAGGTCGAACAGCGTGTCCTCGCGCACCCGCCCGACAGTGGTTGCCATGCCCCGCCCGGCGTTTACGTCACGACGGGGCTGTGGACGATCGAGCTCCTCACGGATGATCAGCGCCGGGTCAGGTGCCGAGGGGAGCCCACGCACGGCCTCGTGTCCCGTCCAGGCCCGTAACACCTCGAGGGCCTGCGCCGGCGTGGGCTTCTGCGCGAAGGCGACCGACAGGCAGACGGTGTGACCGTGCTCGACCGGCACACGGTTGGCGTGGGCGCTGGTCACGATGTCGGCCTGCGTCACGGTGTGTCCGTCGAAGGTGCCGAGCAACTTGGCCAGCTCCGTTTCGATCTTCGGTTCCTCATCGCCGATGTACGGGATGACGTTGCCGAGAATGTCGAGCGACGGCACACCGGGGTAACCGGCGCCCGAGACCGCCTGCATGGTGGTGGCGAACACCTTGGTGACGGTGAAGGCGCGATGCAGCGGCGCCAGCGCCGCGGCAATCACGGTGACCGCGCAATTGGCGTTGGTCACGATGCCGCCGGTCCAGCCGCGCACGGCGCGCTGGTGCGCGAGCAGCGCGAGGTGGTCACCGTTGACCTCGGGGATCACCAGTGGGACGTCCGGCTCCATGCGGTAGTTCTTGGCGTTCGACAACACGAGCCGCCCGGCCCTGGCAAAGGCCGCCTCGACGGCGCCTGCCACCCCCGAGTCCAGCGCTGAGAACACGATCGGCGCCGTGACCTCTTCGGGGGTGCAGTTGCGTACAGGCAACCACGCCACCGACGCGGGCAGGTGCCCCTCCAGCCACCGGGACGCGTCCCGGTACGCTTTGCCGGCACTGCGCTCCGACGCCGCCACTTCGACGAGGTCGAACCACGGGTGTCCATCGAGCGAGCGAATGAAAGCCTGGCCGACGGCGCCGGTCGCGCCGAGAACGGCAACCGGTAAGCGAGTTGCGAAGGGTGTCATGCGAGGAGGGTGCGGATGATGCGGACATAGGCGTCGACGGACGCCTCGAGTTCCGCCACATCGATGTACTCGAGAGGCGTATGGGCCACGTGAATGGAACCCGGCCCGAAGAGCAGTGGCGTTCCCCACCGATCCAACAGGGGAATGTCGCTGGTGTACGCGACGGGGGCGACCTCGAAGCCGCCGATCACGTGAAAGTGCTGTGCGGGAATGTGCGAGCCCCACACCAGGTCGGCCCGCTGACCCGCCCAGGCGGTGAAGGCCTGCTTGACAGGCTCCACGTCCCCGACGAGGCGGATCATGAGTTCCGCTTCGGCGAGACCAGGCACGATGTTGGCCTCCGTCCCGGCGCGCAGGACGCCGATGTTGTACGTCGTGGGACCGAGAATCGGATCAATGGGCAAGGCTAATGTGCGCAGTTCCGGGAGCAGGTCGAGCAGCGGCTCGAGCGCGCTCTGTCCGAGGTGTGCATAGGCCGAATGGGCCTCGCGCCCGCGCACGCGCACGATCAGGCGCTGCGCCCCTTTCCCACCGGAGGCCAGCCTGCTCTCTGTGGGCTCCCCGTTCACGAGAAACCGACTGGTCGCCGGCAGCCGGTTGGCAGCCCGGGCACCCGGTGACCCTTTCTCCTCTCCCACCACGAAGAGCAGATCGACCCGCTCCTCACCGTCATCCGCGAGGCGCTGCGCCGCGATCATCATGGCCGCGGCGATGCCCTTGGCATCGCAGGCGCCGCGACCATATAACCGATCCCCCTCGAGGCGTGGGGGCACGAACGGCGGCACGGTGTCAAGGTGGGTGGAGAGCGTCACGCCGCCACCACGCCGTTTCGCCCAGAGGTTGGAGCGACCCGGCTCGACTTCCTGCAGCGACACGTTCCACCCGCGGCTCACACACCAGCTGGAGGCGAAATCCACCGCCGCCCGTTCCCGACCGGTGGTGGACTCGATGGACAGCAATTCCGTGGCAAGGGTGACGACGTCGGACATGCGTCACAAGATACAAGCATTGCCTCCACCGGTGCCCCCCCGCGCGGGCTTGCCCCGGCGGCGCAACCCTGTACCGTGACGACACGCCTCTCGCTGATGCGGGCGCGAGAGCGGCTCTCCTCGGGCTCCGCGAGTGGCGCGCTGGTCAGCAGCTCGCCATGAGCACGGCGGGCATCCTCTTCTGCCGGCTCGGCGAAGTCGCGCGGTTCCTCAAGCGGGACGCGTCGGGTCCGCTTGGTCTGATGGACGGGCACATCGTGGACGATCCACTCACTCTCCACGGCCACCGTGGCCGTGAGGGTCTGCCGCACGAACTTCGAGAAGTTGGCCTGTGAGAACCCGGCGCACGCAGGGCGTGCGGGCATGCCGGCACGGCCCGCATGTCGCCGCACATCCCAGCGGTCGCCCTCCAGCAGCAACGCCACCTCGACCCCATGCCCAGCCACTCCATGCCGATTCACCTTGTGGGCGCCGGCTCTCGTGCGCGCCCAGACGACCCAGTCGCCGACGTCGGCATCGGTATCCGCGCATGCCGCCTTCCGTGAGATGAGCGCGGCGGCGTCGCTCCAGACGACTCGGCGCCCGGTCCATGCGGCGGTGCCGAGCATCACACCACCCGACTCGCGCGTCAACCACGCGTGGGTGGCCGGCCTGAACCAGCGGCGGCGCACGGTGGTGCGTCCGCCGTGACGCAACCGTGCCGGCGCGTGGCGAGCGGCGAGACAATCCCATCCCATCGGGTGCGGTGGTGAGTCAGCCGTGGCAATGGACCAGCTGGGGCGCCACGCCAACCACGGCACGGCACGGTACGCTACGGCATGAACGCGCGGATGGTCTCCGTCAGTCGGGCATCGTCCATGTCTTCGTCCCACCCGGGTGGCACCAAGGCAATCACCCGCTCTGCACCCGAATTGCACTCGATGGCCACGGTGTCGGGCGGCATTCCTTCTGCGATTACCCGCTGTTCGACTGGAATCTCCGGCAACTCCAGACAGATCCAGGTGACACCGCGGTGATCGGCGACCGTACGCACAAGACACTCCAGAAGGTGGGATCGCGAAAGCTACCGCGTCGCCTCGTCGTCAGTCACTGGTCGGTCGCAGGTCAGTTGCGCGTCGTTTGGAGGTCGGCGATACCCGGAGCGGGACTCGAACCCGCACGCCCTTTCGGACAAGAGATTTTAAGTCTCGCGCGTCTACCGATTTCGCCATCCGGGTGTAACCGTGGGCGCCACACGTCGCGACGATCGCGCGCGCCGGGGCCAAACGCAAAGCGGGAGCGCCGAGGCGCTCCCGCTGTGCCGACTCCTGAACGAAGAGCGGGAAACGGGACTCGAACCCGCGACCCCAACCTTGGCAAGGTTGTGCTCTACCAACTGAGCTATTCCCGCGTACCGACCCGCCGTCTTCAGTCTAGCAAACCCGCGGGGTCGGGACAAGCACCCTCCCCTCACTCACGCACACCAAGCGCATGGCAGGCGTACCAGATGGTGTACGCGAGCAGCCCGGCCAAGGCCGCGTCCCCACCATTCCCGACCGCACGCCCATCGTCGTCCACCTGTTCAGCCGCAATTCCGTTATCAAGCGGGGCTCGGCGCAACCACGCGATGACCTCCGAGGCCTCCGGTCCGAGCAGGCGGGCCAGTTGGGGGAGCAGCGGTCCGGCATTCCCGGACGCGGGACGGACCGCGCGTACCGTCCGACGGTACAGCGAGTCGTCACGATCCATGGCCTCATAGAGCGGAAGCCAGAGCAGCGACCCGACCGTGTCATCGTGCAGGTCCGTGCCCCCGGCGAGATCGACGGCCGTAGCGAGACGCGCCCTTTCCCCGCGTTCGACCGCGAAGTGCCGACGGAGCGCCGCCCGCACCGCAGCCGGATCTTCGACGGCCGATGCGGCCTCCTCGTCGAGGGTACGACGGAACACGTCGAGCGCCATGGCGACCACCGCGTTCCCGTGGAGAGTGAACGGATGCGGGGCCGGCCCGCCGGACGGAGTCACCTCGGTGGAGTAGAGCGGAATACGCTCGTCGCGACGGGCGGCGATATCGTCCGCCGCCAAGTACAGTGTATCGGCCACGACCGGGTCTTCGACGATCTGATCGTCGCCCGTATCCCGGATGTAGCGATCGGTGGCAATCGCAAACGCACCGGGGCCTTCGAGGCAGAACCCCGGTTGGAACAGTGTGCCGTCGAAGTAGTGCACCCCCTGCCCGGGTGCGTAGCCGTGCAGTTCGCAGGCGCGCACCAGCAGTTCGCGCGCCAGACCGGTGTCCGCCAGCTGCACCGCCGGCAGCGTCCACATGAGCGCTTCCCAATCGCGCACCGTGCATCCCATGCCGTGCCATGGCGCACGCGACCGCATGAGGTAGTAGTGGGCGTCGTCGAGTGCGCGGCCCACGCTGTAGAAATAGGCGAAGAGCAGGTTCCGGTTGAGTAAACGGTCCATTCCCTCGCTGCCCGTGGATTGCTCAAGCGCCATCAACGCCTCCCGCGTGGCAGTCAGCAACGCGCGCCAGCCGCGGCGCCGTAGGACGCCGACGGTCGCCTGGGCGCCGTCGCGCTCGGGGCCGACCGCGATGTAGAAGGCTGTCTGTACCGCACCACCCGCCGGTGCCAGCAGGGTGCGCCGGATGGCGAAGGGGCGTGGATCCCGGGACGAACCGGTGGCCACGTCGATGGCGGCCGGCCCCTCGCAACCAAGGGCGACCGCCACGAGTCCCGGAATCGCCGCGCCCTCGAGGAGGATGATGCCATCGTCCGTGCGGCTCACGACGTGCTCATCGTCGAATGGACGGGCGGTGCGGACCCGCTGCTGGCGATGGCCAAGCGTCCCCTCGAGCGCGACCTCCACGGACACATCGTTGGCTCCGCGATTTTCAATGGCGAACGTATACACGGCGCCAGCCATGTCCGCGTCGCGGCCATACGGCGCGAAGATGGTCCCGCGCACAACGAGTGCGCCGATCGTGCATGTGAACGTCGGCAGCCACCCCACCGCACGCTCCCACGCGATCCCTTCGGCCGCCAGCGCCCGAACCTCGCCGCCCACTCGCAACACCGGCCCCATCAGCGGGGTACCCTTCCCGGACAGGAAATCCGCTGACCCCGCCATTTCGATCGCAGCGCGGGCGCCGCGGTGCAGCACCCCGAGGGCATGGATCGACCCGTCGGCCGGATGGATGCACGGCAGCGTCAGCCAGTGATTACCGGTGAGCTGCCAGGGAACCGAAGGAAGGGGCACCATGTGAACGGTCATCGCTGCGGCGCGGCGTGGAATGCAAGTCGGTGGAGCGCACGTCACCCGCTACGTTGACGCGTCTCCGGAGCAGGGCTAATCTAGCCGGTTCGGTTCGAATCGGTCGTCTCTCGAGTCTCTGTCCCCACTCGTCGTGTCTCCAGTGTCCGCCGGCCGTCCTGTCTTGTCACGCACACGCTACCGGTGCGTGATGTCCGCTCTGGTCTGGTTGCTCAGCGGGAGATGGACCATTGCCGGCGCCCAGGCGGTGGCCGGTGTCGGCGACGACGCCATTCCGATCCCCAAGGGCGGGTATCGACTGCTGATAGCAGGACTGTGGAACGACCACAACGCGGTCTACGATCCGGCGAAGCCATCGGGGCGTGCACGCCGCCCCCTGCTCGGCACGTTGGCCACCCCCAACTTCGGCACCGAGTTCCTGCCACAATTGTCGGCCGCGCAGGACGGCATCCGAGGACTTTCCGGGGTGTCCAACTTCGCCCTTTCCCTCGGAACCCTCGAAACAGCGGGCGAGGTGCGCCAGAGCATCGCGCCGATCGCCGTGGATTACGGAGTCACGCGGCGCGTTTCCCTGCGCCTGCTGGTGCCGTATGCGGAGTCACGTGACGCCACGCAGTTGCTCCTCAACCGGACGGGCGTGACGGCCAACGTGGGGGCCAATCCCGCGTTCGGTGCGGGTACCGGAGCGCAGGCCCGCGCCACCAATGGTGCCCTCGTCACGCAGATCGAACAGGCCCGGACGCGTCTCGCGGCTGAACTCGCCCGCTGTGGCAACCCGAGCGCAACGGGGTGCGAGGCGATAAACGCCAACCCGGCCGGCGCCCAGGCGCTGCTCGATCGTGCCCAGCGGACCCGCGCCAATCTCGTGACCGTCTACGGCGATGCGACCCGCGGCGGTGCACCGGTGGTCCCCATCAACGGTTCGACGGTACATGCCGGGATCGTCTCGACCATCGGCGCGCTGCGCACCGACTTCAATGCCTACGGCATCACGACGATTTCCTCGACGGCCCCGGCCGGCGCCACGACGATCTATGGGCCGGCCGGGATGCCCGTGGTCGCGTCGGACACCGCCTTCGGAGTGGGGTACGAACGCCTTGGTGACACCAGGCGGGCCGGCATCGGTGATATCGACCTGAGTGCAACCGTGCTGCTGCACGACACATTCAAGGCCGACCAGGTCCGCCGGTTGCTGAGCCCCACGCGTGGCGTGCGCAGCGCGGTGACGGTGGGCTGGCGGTTCGGCACGGCAGGCGCGGATCGCACCGAAGATGCATTCGATGTGCCGATCGGCGAGGGCGCGAACGCCCTCCTGCTGCGAAGCACGACCGACTTCCTCTGGTCACGGTGGGCGTGGGCCAGTGCCACGGTGCGCATCGTACAGCCCATCGGCGACCGGGTGGCCATCGCGCTCCCCGTGCGCGATGAGGCGGGCATGTTCGGCGCACCGATCACGGTGCGCAACGCCGCACGCACCCTCGGCACTCGCCTCGACCTTGAGGTCTCTCCGCGGGTGGCCCTCGGGCAGTTCTTCGGCCTGTCGGGTGGACTCCTCCTGCGGCGCTGGGGGACCGATCGGTACGATCCTGCCGCCATCGCGACCGACGGCTCCGCGCCGGCTTCTGTCGTGGTGGGCTCGCGGACGATGCGCGCCGCAGCCGTGGGCGTGACATTCTCTACGTTGGCCAGCTACGCCCGTGGCCGGTCACGGTTTCCCGCGGAAGTGCTGTACACGCATACCTCGTCGCTCGGGGGGGCCGGCGGGGTTGTCCCCGCGGTTGCCGCCGACCGCCTCGAACTGCGCGTCTACACGGGTTTTCCGCGACGCTGAGTGGTCCGGCGGGCCGTCGATACCGTGGTGCCGTCCCCAGGCAGTATCGACGCCGTCGAATCATCCGCGCCTCGCGCCAGCAATTCCCGGGCGTGGGCCCGACTCACTTCGCGATCGGCGTCGCCACCAAGCATGCGTGCGATCTCCACGACCCGGGCATCCTCGCGCACCACCGTGGTGTCCGATGTGGTCACCACCCCGCCCTCGCTCTTGCGCACGACAATGTGATGGTGGGCGCGGGCCGCGATCTGCGCGAGATGGGAGATGGCCAGCACCTGATGGTGTGACGCCACCCGCCGCATGAGCGCGCCTACCTGCCCTGCGATCGCGCCACCCACGCCAGCATCGACTTCGTCGAACACCAGCGTCGGGACTTGCTGCAGCCGCGCGAGCACCGTACTCAGGGCCAGCATCACACGCGACAGCTCCCCGCCCGAGGCGATGCGTGCCAAGGGACGCGCCTCGCTCCCGGCGTTCAGCGTCGCCACCAGTAGGACAGATTCGGCGCCGAACGCCCCGACGGTTTCCCCCGGCGTGAGGACCACGTCCACCCGCCCCTCTCGCATGCCGAGCTCCGGGAGCAACGCCGTCACGGCCTGGGCCAGGTGGCCCGCCCCCCGCTGTCGAAGGCGTGTGAGATCGGCCGCCGCCTCCATGAGCGCGCCCTCCGCCGCTGCCCGCGCGTCCGCCATCGCGGCGAGGTCGAGCGCGCCACCGTCGACGAGGTCGAGCTCCCGGCGCGCGTCCTCGCCTGTGCGCAGCACATCGGCGAGGGAAGGCCCGTGCTTGCGCATGAGACCGAGCAGCTGGTCGCGTCGCCGCTCGAGGGTGCGCAGGCGCGGCGGGTCAGATTCGATGGATTCGGCGTACGCTTCGAGTTCCCGGGCCAGTTCATCGAGCGCATACACGGCCGCATCGAATCCGCTCTGCAGGCGTTCCGTGTCCGGGTCGATGCGGGCCAGCGATGCCAGCGCCCGACGCACGAGTCCCAGGCGCGAGAGAGCGGCCCGCTCGTCGCCAGAGATCGCCGCGGCCGCCTGAGCGGCCAACCCCTGCAACTCCTCGGCGTGTGACAATCGCCGAATGTCGCCATCGAGGGCCTCGTCCTCACCGAGTACCGGATTGGCTTCGGCGATCTCCTGGGCCACGAAGCGCAGGTAGTCGGCACGACGGGTGGCGTCATGCCGGCGCTGCTCGAGCTCGCGCTCGCGCGCCCGCAGTGCCACGACGGCGGCGTGCGCCGCGGTCACGCGCTCGCGGGCGGCGGTGGCCTGCACGTACGCGTCAAGCAGGTCGCGCTGGTGTTCAGGGTCGACCAGCTGTCGGGAATCGTGCTGACCATGCACGCTCACGAGACGGGCGCCGACATCGGCCAGGACACCCGCCGTCACCGGTGACCCATTGATCCATGCGCGCGATCGGCCAGTGGCGCTGACTTCACGTTTGAGCACCAGGTGGTCGTCATCGACTTCGATGCCCCGCTCATCCAATGCGGCACGAAGCGCCGAGGCGCGTCCGATCTCGAAGACCCCCTCCACCGTGGCCTTCTCGGCACCACTGCGTACGCGATCGGAGGCCGCCCGTTCGCCCAGCAGCATGCCCAGCGCCCCGATGATGAGCGACTTGCCGGCACCCGTCTCGCCGGTGAGCACGTTGAGCCCACCAGCGAGTGGCAAGGTCACGGTGTCGATAACCGCCACGTTGCGGATCCGCAGTTCGACGAGCAATGGCCTCTCCGCGTTTGGGCGGTCGGACGTCAGGCAGTCTCGCCGTCGCGCTCGGACAGACCTCCCCATCCCAGCTTGTGACGCAACCGCGTGAAGAACGTGGTCCCGGGAAAGCGTACAATCTGCACCGAATTGGGGGCACGACGGGTGACGAGTGTCTCCCCACCGGTGAAGGTAGTGCCCACCTGGCCGTCGATCGTCACCAGAAGTTCTTCGGGCCCATCGTCTGCGCGCACCTTCACGTCGACCTGAGGCGGCAGCACCAGCGGACGCATCGCCAGGGTGTGCGGAGACACCGGGGTGAGCACGATGCTTTCGACCGTCGGCACCACGATCGGCCCGCCGGCTGACAGCGAGTACCCGGTGGACCCTGTCGGTGTCGAGATCACGAGGCCATCGGCGGAATAGGACCCGATTGGCTCATCGTCGACGAACACCGAGAAGCGCACCACGCGCGCGAAGCCACCCTTGTGCAGCACCACGTCGTTGAGGGCCCGCCAGCCACCACGCTCCACGCCGAGACGGTCGAGCGCACACGACTCGAGCGCCATGCGCGGCTCCGAGACGTAGTCACCTCGTGCAAAACGGCGTACCCCCTCCTCGAAGTCAGCGCCGCTGCAACTCGTGAGGAAGCCGAGGCGGCCGAGGTTGATGCCGAGAATGGGCACCGTGTGGCCGTCGAGATAGCGGGCCCCGCGGAGCAATGTGCCGTCGCCACCCAACGTGAGCAGGGCGTCGACCGTCTGGGGAGCGCCCAGCCGCTCGCCTTCCTCGGCGACCTCCCACAACGCGTCTTCGAAGGCAAGCGTGAAGCCGAGCCCGGGTGCCATGTCGAGCAGGGTGCCCAGAATCGCCGGGAGTCCGACATATCCGCGATGTCCGATTACGCCGACGCGCATCAGCCGGCGAGGGCTTCGGAGTCGTGGAGCGCCCGGACCCGATCGGCGATGCCGGCCGGGTCGAGGCCGGCCATGGCCAGCTGCTTCTTGCGCGATGCCGAATAGATGATCCGGTCCGGCACACCCAGCACCGCGACGCGCACGTGTGGGGACTGCCGGTGGATGACGGTGCTCATGAAGGCACCGAACCCGTTGACCACCGTACCCTCCTCGACAGTGAGGACGTGCGTGTGCTGAGCAAGGATGGCGGCCAGCGTGACCTCATCGTAGGGCTTGAGGTAGCGGCAGTTCACGACGGTCACCTCGAGCCCTTCGGCGGCCAGGACATCAGCCGCGGCCAGCGACTGCTGCACCATGGTGCCGACCGCGAGAAGCGCCACCTCCCGGCCCTGCCGAACCACCTCCCACGTGGCGTATGGCGTAGCCGCGATCTCCGACATGTCGCCCGGGACGTCGGGCGACGCATCTCGTGGATAGCGGAAGCAGAACGGGCCGTCCGTATGCTCCACACCAGCGCGCAGCAGGCCAAGCATCTCGGCACCATTCTTGGGCGCGGTGACCGTCATGTTGGGCACCGAGAGCATGTACGCGATGTCGTAGAGGCCAGCATGCGTTTCGCCGTCCTCACCCACGAGGCCTGCCCGATCCATGGCGAACACCACGGGCAGCTTCTGGATGGCGGCGTCGTGGATGATGTTGTCGTAGCCGCGCTGGAGGAACGTGGAGTAGATCGTCACCACCGGGCGCACGTGCCGGGTGGCCAGACCGGCCGCGAACGTGACGCCGTGGCCCTCCGCAATGCCCACGTCGAAGAAACGCGAGGGGTACGCCTTGGCGAATGCCGCCGTGCCGGTGCCGCCAGGCATGGCCGCGGTGATCACCGCGAGATCCTGGCGTTCGGCGCCGAGTTCGACGAGGCCCTTGCCGTACACCGCCGTGAAGGCCGGGTTGCCCGATGCCACCGCCAGCTGCTTGCCGGTCGCCGGGTCGTGGTTGGGCGGCAGCGCGTGCCACTTCTCGCCGTGATCACCGGCGGGGAAGCCCTTGCCCTTCTTGGTGATCACATGCACGAGGCGCGGCGTACCCATGTCGCGCACGGCCGAGAAGGTGTCCATCAGGGCGTCGATGTCATGACCATCGATCGGACCGAAGTACCGGAAGCCGAGCTCCTCGAACAGGACGCCCGGCGTGAGGAACGACTTGACGCTCTCTTCCCACTTGCGGAGAAGGGTGCCGGCCCCCTGAAACGGTCCCGGCGCATTATCGACGAGGTCCCCGATGCGCGAACGCAGCCGGTTGTAGAGCGGATTGCGCTGGATACTCGTGAGGTACTTGTGCATGGCCCCGACGTTCGGGGCAATCGACATCTCGTTGTCGTTGAGCACGACGATGATGTCGCGATCGGAATGGCCGGCGTTGTTGAGCCCCTCGTAGGCAAGCCCGGAGCCCAGCGAGCCATCGCCGATGACAGCGGCCACCTTGAACGACTCGCCCATGACGTCGCGACCGGCCGCCATGCCGAGGGCGGCGGAAATGGCCGTGGCGGCGTGGCCAGCCCCGAACGTGTCATACTCGCTCTCGGTGCGCTTGAGGAAGCCCGACAGCCCGCCTTCCTGACGCAACGTCTCCATGCGGCCATTGCGGCCGGTGAGCAGCTTGTGCGGGTACCCCTGGTGCCCCACGTCCCAGACGATCTGGTCGGTGGGTGTGTCGAAGGCCGCGTGCAGGGCAATGGTGAGTTCCACCACACCAAGGCCGGCGCCGATGTGCCCACCGGTGCGCGAGCACACATCGATGAGACGCTCGCGCATGTCCTGGGCCAGAACACGCATCTCGTCGCGCGAGAGGCGGCGAACGTCAGCGGGCGAATTGATGCCTTCGAGAAGGGACATAGGAACTCGGGATGGCGTTGCGGCCGACAACAGCAACGGTCAGTAACGGCACGGAAGAGAAGGAAGGCTCACGGCAGGACACCTCGCAGCGGCGACCGGACTCACGAACGGCGCTCGACGATGTAGCGCGCCAGTTGCTCGAGGGTCGGGGTCAGCAGCCCCTCCTCCTGCAGTGCCGCGCAGCCATCCTCGATCAACGCCACAGCCCGTTCGATTGCTCCCTCCACCCCAAGCAGCGCCGGATAGGTGCTCTTGTTGAGGTCCAGATCGCGCCCGGCCGTCTTGCCGAGCTGATCCGTGGTGGCGGTGATGTCCAGCACATCGTCGGCGATCTGGAAGGCAAGGCCGATGGCAGCCCCGTACCGGCACAGCGCGAGGCGCCGCGAATCCGGTGCTTCAGCGGCGCGCCCTCCCAGCGACACCGACGCCATGATCAGCGCTCCGGTCTTGAGCCGGTGCACCCGTTCGAGCGCTTCGAGCGTGAGATGCACCCCCTCCGCCTCGAGGTCGAGCAATTGCCCGCCGATCATGCCACCGGCACCGGACGCGTCCATGAGGTCGCGCACGATGTCGCCGGCGACCACGTCGGAGAGCCCCATGGCTTTGGCCGCATGCCAGGCGCTGCGGGCAGCCAGCGGTACCATGGCCAGTCCGGCCGCCGTGGCGATGGGCACCCCGTACACGCGGTGCACCGTCGGCCGGCCTCGACGCACGTCATCGTCGTCCATGCACGGCAGATCGTCGTGGACGAGCGAGTAGGCGTGCACGACCTCCACCGAAGCCGCCAGGTCGAGCGCGTCGCCCGCGCCGCCACAGGCCCGGTAGGCCTCGAGCAGCAGGATCGCGCGCAGCCGCTTGCCCTCGCCGAGCAGCGCGTACCGGATGGCTTCGGCCGTGAGCGGCGCGATATCGGCGAGCCAGCGAGCGCAGAACCCGTCGAGCGCGCGCTGGACCGCGACGCGCTCACGCGCGAACGTGTGCGCCAAGTCCTCGGACCTGACCATGGGGGCCGCCATCCCTCCCGGGTTCATCTACGCTCCGAACTCCACCACCGAGAACGAGCCGTCAGCGGCTTCCACGAGCTGCTGCACACGAGCGTCAACCGCCGTGAGGGCCGTGCCCGCAGAGCGAAGGTGCGTGATCCCCTCTTCGAACAGGCGAAGCGACTGCTCGAGGTCGAGGTCGTTACGCTCGAGGTCGCGCACGATCTCTTCCAGACGGGTCAGGGACTGCTCGAAGCTCATGTCGGTCATGCGCGCTCCTCGTCGATCGATGCGTCGGCCGGTGCCGCGAAACCCGCGGGCAGGGGCCGGCGTACGCCCGCGACGGCGTCCACGATGCCGTCGTGCAGCCACAACGCAAATGGGGCGCCGGCGACGAACTGCCGGCTTCCGCTCAAAGTAGCGCCCTCGGGCGTTCGCGCCACCGCAAACCCCCGCGCCAGTGTGGTAAGCGGCGAGAGCGCATGCAGTTGTCCCGCGACGGTCTCCACCCGGGCTCGGCGCCGCTCCACCAACCGGGTGGCGGCCAGGCCAAGCCGTTTCCTGACCTGAGCCAGCGCCGCGACGGCCCGATCTTCGCGACGTCGGGCGGCGGCCGCGAGACGCTTCCCAAGGGCAGCGACGCGGGCCGTGATCTCCCGGCGTGACGGGACCGCCAGTTCGGCCGCTGCCGACGGGGTCGCCGCGCGGACATCGGCCACGAGGTCGCACATACTGATGTCCACCTCGTGACCGACCGCCGAAATCGTCGGTATGGGTGAGGCAGCGAGTGCGCGGGCCACGCGTTCGTCGTTGAAGGCCCACAGGTCTTCCCTGGAACCGCCCCCCCGCCCGATGATCAGCAGGTCAGCGTCACCCCATCGGGCACACTGGTCGATGGCGGCCACCAGCGAGTCCGGCGCCCCCTCCCCCTGCACTTTGGCCGGAACGATCACCAGCTCCACGTCGGCGCTCCGCGCCCGCGACACGCTGACGATGTCGTGAAGCGCCGCGCCATCCGGACTGGTGATCACGGCGATGCGGCGGGGAAAGACGGGCAACGGGCGTTTCCGGGCCGGGTCGAGCAAGCCGTCCCGCTCCAGCCGCAGGCGGGTCCGCTCGAGCGCCTTGCGCCACAGGCCATCGCCTTCAGCCTCCAGCTGGCGGACGGAGAATTGGAGGTCGCCGCGCACCGGCCAGACGGTCATCTGCCCGAACGCCAGCACCTGCATGCCCTCGTCGGGAGGCGCAGGAAGGCGACGCGCCGCCGAGCTCCAGATCACGCAATTGACCTGAGCCTCCGCATCACGCAGCGAGAAATACCAGTGCCCGTTGCGATGGGCCTTGAAGTTCGTGACCTCGCCTCGCACCCAGAGCGGCGGGAACGCCCCTTCGATGAGGTCCTTCGCCGCCGTCGTCAACGTGTGCACGGCGATCGCCGCGTCGGGTGACGCCCCGGGCGCTGCGTCGGCCGCCACCGTCGGCCCGGAGCCGCTGGTGCGACGCGACGCCATCGTCAGCGAGCCGCCTCGAGGGTCCGCCGGGCGGCGCGCACCGTATTGCGGAGCAGGAGGGCGATGGTCATCGGCCCCACGCCCCCGGTACCGGGGTGATTTTCGACGCCACGTCCACGGCACTCGCGAAGTGCACATCCCCGCACAGCCGTGTGCCCTTGGCCGTCGTCGGGTCAGGCTTCGTGTTCATGCCGACATCGATCACGACCGCGCCCGGCTTGATCATGTCGCCGGTGATCATCTCCGCCTGGCCGATCGCGGCGATGAGGATGTCGGCGCGCCGCGTGTGAGCCACGAGGTTCCGGGTGCGGCTGTGGCACACCGTGACGGTGGCGTCCCCACCGACACGCGCCTGCATCAGGAGGGCGGCCATCGGCTTGCCCACGATGTTGCTGCGCCCCACCACCACGACCTCAGCCCCGCGCGTCTCGACGCCGCTGCGCAGCAGCAGCTCGATGACGCCCGCCGGGGTGCACGACACGAACCCATCAGTATGGCCGATGAGCAGCTTCCCGACATTCACGGGGTGAAACCCGTCGACGTCCTTGTCGGGGCGGATGTGCCGGATGACGGTGTCGGGATCGATCTGCTTCGGCAGCGGCATCTGCACGAGGATGCCGTGTACGGCAGGGTCCGCATTCAGCCCTTCCACGACCGCCAGCAGATCGGCCTGCGTCGTCGACCCCGGCAGCCGGATCGTCTCGCCCGCCATGCCCGCGGCGCGCGAGGCTTTCTCCTTTGCCCCCACGTACGTCGCACTCGCGGCATCGTCGCCCACCAGCACCACGGTGAGCCCCGGGATCACGCCGTGAGCCACGAGGTCGGCCACCTCGGCCGCAACCTCGTCTCGCACGGCGGCGGCCATCGCCTTGCCGTCAATCAACTCAGCGGGCAAAGTCCACCGCCCGGCTTTCGCGAATCACGACCACCTTGATCTGCCCCGGATACTGGAGTTCCGACTCGATGCGGCGGGCAATCTCCTCCGACATCGCCGTCATGCGCGCATCGTCCACCTGCTCGGGCGTCACGACAACGCGCACCTCGCGCCCCGCCTGAATGGCGAAGACGCGCTCGACCCCGCGATAGCTCGACGCGATCTTCTCAAGCCCCTCGAGGCGCTTCACGTAGGTCTCAAACGCCTCACGGCGGGCACCAGGCCGCGACCCGGAGATCGCGTCGGCCGCCTGGACCAGCACCGACACTTCGCTTTCGTGCGGGACGTCGTCGTGATGAGCAGCGATGCAATTCACCACCAGCGGATTCTCCCCGTACTTGGTGGCGACCTCCACGCCCAACTGCACATGCGTGCCCTCATGCTCGTGGGTGAGCACCTTGCCGATGTCGTGCAGCAGGGCGCCGCGCTTGGCGAGCGCCACGTCGAGCCCGAGTTCCGCCGCCATCATGCCCGCCAGCCACGCCACCTCCTTGCTGTGGGCGAGGATGTTTTGGCCGTAACTGGTGCGCCAGCGCATGCGGCCAATCAACTTGATGAGCTCCGGATGCACTCCGGTCACGCCCACGTCATACGCGGCCTGCTCACCGGTCTCGACGATGGCCGTGTCCACCTCCTTGCGGGCTTTGGCGACCACTTCCTCGATGCGCCCCGGATGGATGCGCCCGTCGCTGACGAGCTTCTCCAGAGCCAGCCTCGCCGTCTCACGCCGGACGGGGTCGAAGCACGACACGACCACGGTGTCCGGCGTGTCGTCGATAATGACATCGACGCCGGTCGCCAGCTCAAACGCCCGGATGTTCCGCCCCTCGCGGCCGATGATGCGCCCCTTCATTTCGTCGTTGGGTAACGACACCGCCGAGACCGTCGTCTCAGCGGTGGTTTCGGCGGCCACCCGCTGTACCGCCAACGCCACGATCTTCTTGGCTTCGCGCTCGGCATTCCGCTTGGCCGATTCGCGAATCTCCCGCAGCCGGCTGGCCGCGTCGGCGAGTGCTTCGTCCTCAAGACGCCGCACGAGCTCGCTCTTTGCCTGCTCCGCGCTCAGGCCCGCCAGCTGTTCGAGCTTGCGCCGTTCGTCGGCGATCAGGCGCTCGAGCTCCTGCTCACGCGCGGCCGTCGCCTGCTCACGGGTGCCGAACTCACGCCCGCGGCGCTGCAACTCCTGTTCACGTCCTTCCAACGACTCGCGCGCCCGGTCGAGCTGACTCTCCCGCTCGACGACGCGTTTTTCTTCCCGTTCAACCTCGAGACGGCGGCTACGCACTTCCTGATCGAGCGACTCTCGCAAGTGCAGGATTTCTTCCTTACCCGCCACCACGGCGCCCTTCCGCAAGGTCTCGGCCTCACGACGCGCCTCCTCGAGCACGCGCCCCGCCGTCTCCTCGGCGGTGGCTTTCGCTCGCCGCTGCTCGCCGATTTCAACCTGCCGGCCGGACTTGCGTCCCAGCAAGAACGCCAGCACAGCCACAACGACGCCCGCCGCGCTGGTCAGCGCCGCAAGGGGTAGTTCTCCCATGAGGATCTATACTCCGCCGCGTCGGGGACGCAGGTCTTGTTCGTGGGCCGCAGGATCTATTTGGAAGGACACCCGCACGCGCACCGGCCGGTGTGCCCGCGGACCCAGCGGAAGACCTGGCCCCCGCAGTCGTGGATCACCCCGTCTGTCACGAACGGCTGACACCCGGAACGTACGAATGGAAGGAAGGCGCCGCAACGGTGCCGCGAAGCGGCGCGCCGGGGGGTCTTCAGCCGCCCCCAGTATCCTCGCCGCGCTTGGCAGGCGGCAGCAGCGGGCGAATGTCCGACGCCAACTGACGCATGTCGCCCGTGATCACATCCATCGCCCGCTGCTCGCGAAACAGCTCGTCCGTGATCTGAAGGGCCGCCAGAATCGCGGCCTTCTGGGTCTCCATCGTCGAACTCCCGGCGAGGATTGCCCGAATGGTCCGATCGACGTGGTCGGCCACCGCCCGGGTGTGCTCAACCGACGCCTCCGTCCGGAGCAGGTACTCCTCCCCCAGGATTCGGACCTTCACCACGCTGCGCTGATCCATCATCGGTCGGCTGGCTGGGTGACCTGTTGCCGGAGAAAGCGCACCCGCTCTGCCAACTGGGTCGTTCGCTCACGCGCCTCGTCGAGACGGGCCCGGAGGCGCTCGTTTTCCCGCGCGAGCTCCAGATCGCGCGCTTCCGGGGTCCCCTTCGCCAGCGCCTCGCTCAGCGCCGATTTCGCCTGGTGCAGCTCCGTGCGGCTCCCGTCGAGCTGCAGTTGCAGCGTCCGCGCCTGCACCACGGCCGCGTCGCGCGACCCTTGCGTATCCTCCAGCTGCTGCCGGACCTCGTCGAGCTTTCCGGTCATTCCGGCGAGGATCTGTTCGAGTTCGCGGGCGCGCGCCTCCGCCGTCAGCGCGCGTCGGCGGTAGCCCGCCAACTGATCGCTCAGGTTGCGGACGAGGGTGTCGAGTTCGCGAAACGCGACCGTTTCAGGACGCACGTGGCCGGATACCCAGTTCCTGGTCGAGGATGTCAAGCAGACGGGCCCGTCGCCCCTCGATCTCCTTGTCCCGCAGGGTGCGTTCAGGATGGCGCCACGTCAACCGCCAGGCGAGACTGCGGGTGCCGGCCGGTATGCCGGCGCCTCGGAACTGGTCAAAGAGTTCAATCCGCTCCAGTAGCTCCCCACCGGCCCGCTTCAGTACCGCTTCGACCGTGGCTGCGGGGGTCGTGTCGGGCACCAGCAGCGCCAGGTCAAGCTCCGCCGCTGGCGTGGTAGGCAGGGGCGTGAACCGCACGGCCCGCACCGCCCCCGACTCGCGCACGGCAGGCGCGTGGGCATGCTGACCGGCAGCCGCGACATCTCCGGAGTCGATCACCCCAAGCGTGATCTCTACACCCCACGGCTCGCTCGCCCAGACCGGCCGGTCGAGCCGCACGGCTTCGACCCGGCCCACCACCCCGACCCCATCGACCGTGAGCGTCCACCCGGGTACGCCCACGTCGGCAATGAACTCCCCCCGCAGCCCCGGGAACGCCGCGGCGAGGAGACGCGCAGCGAGGTCCTTCGCGTCCCACATGTCGAAGGCCGGCGGCGGCGGCTCGGTGAAATGCGCCGGGCGCCGCGCCCCCATGAGCAGGGCCCCGATGCGCAGTTCCTCCAGCGGCAATCGTCCCGCGCGCCCCGTGAACGTGTTGCCGATCTCGAACAGCCGCAGATTCCCCTGCATGCGCGACAGGTTGTACTCCGCGCGCCGGGCAAGGGTGTCGAGCACTGACGAGCGCAGGTAGGGCTCATCGTCGGCAAGCGGATTGCGCACACGCGGCGTCCGTTCGTCGCCGGTGGCGGTGAAGGGCATCGGCCGGGTCTCGGCAAGGCCGAGCCCCACGAGCACCTCGCGCACACGACGCGACGCCAGATACAGCGGATGATCGGGCGAAGTCCCGGGCCGGAATGGCCGCAGTTCGTCAGGCAAGGCGTCGAAGCCGATGAGGCGCGCGACCTCCTCGATGAGATCCACTTCGAGCCCGAGGTCATGACGCCACGACGGCGCGACCACCGACAGCGCGTGTCCCACAGGCGTGACCACGCATCCCAGCGATTCGAGGCGGCGGATGATGTCCGTCTCCGGGATGGCCATGCCGAGCAGGCGTGCCAGACGGGCCGGGCGCAGCGTCACCGGTGGGCGCGGTTCGGTCGGGGCACCGACGACCAGCACCTCCGCCACCTCGCCACCCGCCACTTGGGTGATGAGCGCCGCAGCCAGGCGGGCCACCGCCTCGGTCTGACCGGCATCGATGCCCCGCTCGTAACGGTACGCCGCATCGGTGTTCAATCCGACCCGCTTCTTGACGCCCCGTACGAAGCGAGGCGCAAACACGGCGACTTCGAGCAGGATGTCGGTCGTCGCGTGCGTGACCTCGCTGTGCTGGCCTCCCATCACGCCGGCCAGCGCCACCGGGGCCGCTCCGTCGCAGATCACCGTGGTGCCCTCGGGTAGCGACCGGGTCACCCCGTCGAGCGTGACCAGCGATTCCCCGGCCCGCGTGGAACGCACGACGATCGAATGGTTCACCAGCTTCGCGAGGTCGAACGCGTGCACCGGCTGGCCGAATCCATACAACACGTAGTTGGTGGCATCGACCACATTGCTGATGGTGCGCTGGCCGATGCTCTCGAGCCGCCCCCTGAGCCACGCGGGGCTGGCCCCAACCGAGACGCCCTTGATGATCACCGCGACGTACCGCGGGCAGTGGTCGGCGTCCACCACACTGACCGTGGCGTGAGCGCCCTGCACGGAGGCCCCCCCGCGCTGCGCCACGATGGCGCTCGGGGCGGTAGTGAGCTCGGCCGGTACCGCCACCATCGGGGTGCCGGTGATCGCGCTGATCTCGCGCGCCACGCCGATGTGCGAGAGCAGATCCGGACGATTCGGCAGGACGTCGAGATCGAGCCGAGCGTCGGCGGCCTCCACCAGCTTCGCCAACGGCGTCCCCGGCTCGACGTCGGTATCGAGGGTGAGGATGCCATCGTGCTCCTCGCCCAATCCGAGTTCACGGGCCGAGCAGAGCATCCCGTTGGACGTAGCCCCGCGGATCTTGCGGCGCTCGATCGTGAGCCCGTTGGGCATGACCGTGCCGGTGCGGGCGAACGGATACTTGTGACCGGCGACCACGTTCGGCGCCCCGCACACCACGTCCAGCAGCGTCCCGCTGCCATCATCGACTTTCGTCACCCACAGGTGATCGGAGTTCGGATGCCGCCCGGCTTCGACGACCTGCGCGACGACGAAGGCCGAGAGATCGGCCCCGACCTGTTCGATGTTGTCGAGCGTGACGCAATGCCGGCTCAACACCTCGCCGATGTGCTGGGCAGCATGCTGGTGCGGAACGAACTGCTTGAGCCACTCGTGCGAGACGATCATCGAGCGAACTGCTCCAGGAAGCGGACGTCGGAGTCGTAGAAGGTCCGGATGTCGTTGACGCCATAGCGTGACATCGCGATGCGGGCGGGGCCCATCCCGAACGCCCAACCGGTATACTGCTCGCTGTCGAGCCCCGCGGCCTCGATGACGTTGGGGTGGACCATGCCACAGCCGAGGATCTCGACCCAGCGCAGCCCCTTGCCGTCGCCGAGGTCGACCTCCACGTCCATCTGGGCGCCCGGCTCGACGAACGGGAAGTAGGACGGGCCGAAGCGCACGCGCCGCGTGGCGCCGTAGAAGCGACGGGCGAACTCGGCGAGGGTCGCCTTGAGGTCCACGAAGCTCACGCCTTCATCGATGGCGAGTCCTTCAAGCTGCATGAAGGCCGGCGCGTGTGTCGCGTCGAAGAAGTCGCGGCGATACACCTGACCTGGCGCGAGCACACGAATGGGCGGCGCGAAGCGCTGCATGGTGCGCACCTGAACGGGCGACGTGTGCGTGCGCAGCAGTGTGTCTTCGCCGAGATACAGCGTGTCGTGCAACTCCATGGCCGGATGATCGGCCGGGAAGTTGAGCGCACCGAAGTTGTACCATTCCGTTTCCGCCTCGGGCCCGAGGGCGATGGTGAAGCCCAACTCGCGGAAGATCTCGCAGATTTCGTCGATCACCAGCGTGACGGGGTGCAGGGAGCCACGCCACGTGCCGCGTCCGGGCATGGTGCCGTCGAAGCGTTCGGCGCCGGTGCCGGCCACCTGCCGGGTCGCGAAGGAATCAAGCGCCTCCTGAATGCTCGTCTTGAGGGTGTTGAAGGCCGCGCCGGCCGCCCGACGATCGTCCGCCGGGAGCGTCCGCAATGCCGCCTGCAGGGCCGCAAGCCGGTCGTCCTTGAGGGCATTCAGTTGGCCCTTGGCCACGTCGAGCCGCGTGGCAGACTCGAGGCGATCGAGCAGCGCCCGGCAGTCGCGGGCGAGTGCCTCGGCCTGGGCGAGATAGTCGGAAAGGATCACGGAAGGTTCGGAAACAGGAGCACAAAGGGCCGGCATCTCGCGATACCGGCCCTGCAACTTAACCGCCCCGCGCACACCAAGCGCGACGCGTCCGGCGAGCGGCTTACGCGGCGGCCTGCTTCGCCTCGAGGGCCTTCCGGGCCTGCTCGGCGATGACGCCGAAGGCTTCCGGCTCACGCACCGCGAGGTCAGCCAACACCTTTCGGTCGATCTCGATGCCGGCCGCATGCAGGCCGTTGATGAAGGCGCTGTACGACAGGTCGTGCATCCGCGCCGCGGCGTTGATTCGGATGATCCAGAGGCGTCGGAAATCGCGCTTCTTGTTCTTGCGGTCGCGGTACGCGTAGCGCCAGCCGCGCTCCACGGTTTCCTTGGCAGCCTTCCACAGCTTCGAGCGGCCCCCGAAGGCTCCCTTGGCGTGCTTGAGAATCTGCTTCTTGCGCTTGAGACGAACGACGTTGGACTTGACGCGTGGCATAGTGGGTGATCCTCAGGCCAGGATGAGACGCTTGATGCGCTTGGCTTCGCCGTTGGTCTCGACGATGGCCGGGCGACGGAGATTACGCTTCCGCTTGGCGTCCTTCTTGGTCAGGATGTGGCTCTTGTAGGCCTTCAGGCGCCGCACCTTCCCCGATCCCGTCACGGAGAAGCGCTTCTTGGCGCCGCTGTGGGTCTTCATCTTCGGCATGATTTGCTCACGTCAGCGGTCGACCGCCCTGCTGTTAGGACGGCCCTGCAGCAGATCCCGCGCCGATCACTTCGGCGCGAGGATCATCGTCATCGATTTGCCTTCCATCGTCGGCGCGCTCTCGACCTTGGCCAGGTCGGCCAGTTCCTGCGACACCCGATCAACCACCGCGCGTCCCAATTCGGGATGGGCGATCTGCCGGCCGCGGAACATGAGCGTCACCTTCACCTTGTTGCCGTCTTCGAGGAATTTCCGCGCGTGGCGGGTCTTCGTGTCGAAGTCGTGATCATCGATCCCCGGACGGTACTTGACCTCCTTGAGATGGATCACGTGCTGCTTCTTCTTCGCGAGTCGGGCCTGCTTGGCCTGTTCGAACTTGAACTTCCCGTAGTCCATGATTCGGACGACCGGGGGCCGAGCCGCCGCCGCCACTTCCACGAGATCGAGGCCAAGGTCCTGCGCCATCGACAAGGCCACGTCGACCTCGAGGATGCCCAACTGGCTCCCGTCGGCACCGATCACCCGTACCGGACTGATGCGGATCTGCCGGTTCACCCGTGGCGGACGCTTCGTCGAATCCTGAATAGTGCGTACTCCGGTGGAAGAAACAGAAAACGCGAACCCCCGTGGAATCCGCGTCGCGCACGGCACGATCCCCTCCGCATGCAACGTGCACGCAGCAGGACCGCCGATTCGATGGACTCCAGCAGCACACCTCCGCAGGAAACAGCTGACGGGAGGGCCGAAGGGTGGGCGGGGCACCGAGGCCTCGCCACTTCTCAGTTGTCGCTACACCAACACGGGAAACCTAGACGCCCCCGCCCCGAGGTCAACCCCCGGCCAGCACACGGTTCTCCCCACGCCACCGGGCCATCGGTCACTCGGCGAGCCGATACGCCTTCCCATCGTGGACCACCCGCCCGAATCCGGCCTGGGCGTCGTGCTCGAAGACGAGCAACCAGTCCTCGCGGAGCGCCTCGGCCAGCAGGGTCCGCTTGCTCTCCAGCGTGACCAGGGGTTCAACGTCATACCCCATGATCCACGGCAACGGGAGGTGATGGGCCGTCGGAACCACGTCGCCGAGGAAGCAGAGGGTCTCCCCGCCGGACTGCACGACCACGCTCTGGTGGTACGGTGTGTGACCCGGGGTGGGGCGCACCGAGATCCCCGACACGATTTCCCGGGCGCCGGCAATGAACTCGAACCGGCCGGCCGCCACGATGGGCGCCCAGTTGGGTGGGAAGTAGCTCGCCGCGGTCCGTTCGTTGGGGTGCTCCGCGTACGCACGCTCTCCCGCCTGGACCACGTACCGGGCATTCGGAAAGGTCGGCAGCACTTCTCCCGTCGGCGCCCGCCAGGTGTTGCCGCCCGCATGATCGAAATGCAGGTGCGTATTGATCACCACGGCAATGTCGTCCGGCGCGAAGCCCGCAGCCCGAATGCCGTCCTCCAGGGCCGTCCGTCCCTCGCCGCCGGCATTCTCGATGCCGTAGATCTCGTGAAACTTCGCCGTCTCCTTGTTGCCGAGCCCGGTATCGAGCAGTACCAGTCCGTCGTCGTGCTCGATCAGCAGGCAGCGCATCCCCATGGGAATGCGGTTCTTGTCATCTGCCGGCAGGCGCCTCGACCAGAGGGTCTTGGGCACCACGCCGAACATGGCACCGCCGTCGAGTTGCTGACCGCCCGCCTGAATGGCATGCACGCGAAGCCGGCCGAGGGTGCGCGACTCGAGCAACGGATGGGGGAAACTCACGCGAGGTGATCCTCGAACGCGGCAAGCGGCGACGCACGGTGACGGCGATCCGCCGCGGTGTGCGGTCGACGGCCGGAGCGGGTAGAGACCAGCCCATCGAGCTCGGCCCAGGTGCGGATGCCTTCACGTTCAGCAAGGTGCAGCAAACGACAGAGGGCGTGCGCCGTAGCCACGGCATCGCCCGCGGCCCGGTGCCGCGCCTCGATCTCGATACCGAAATACCGGGTGACGTGATCCAGTGATCGCCGTGGTAGGTCGGGTAGGAGCGCCTTGGCCAGCCGGACGGTGCACAGCGACGGCCCGGCCAGCTCGTCCCCGGTCACTCGCCGCAGCTCGGCAGCGACAAAGCGCCAGTCGAAGGCCGCGTTGTGGGCCACGAAGACCGCCCCTTGCAGCCGCCGGCGGACCTCGTCGGCCACGTCCCGGAAGAGGGGCTGGTCACGCACCATGTCCTGCGTGATGTGCGTCAGCGCCGTGATGTACGGTGGGATGGGACGCTCCGGATTCACCAGCTGCGCGAAGACGTCCGTGATCGCGCCCCCCTCGACCCGGGCAATGGCAATCTCGGTGACGCGATCGCCCATCGCGGTCCGCGTCCCCGTCGTTTCCACATCGACGACGGCGAACCGGATGTCGGTCAGGCGGAGCCCGGTGTCTTGCCCGGTATCCGGGCGGTCGGTCCGGGCCTCACGACCGTCGACGAGGGCCCAATGGCCACTCGGCAGCCTGACGAATTCGGGGTGCGGGGACAACAGGGCCTCCGCCATACGCTCGGCGGCCTCGGCCTGCAGCCGCTCGACCCGGCAGACGTCACGCATGAGCGTCACGGCATCGAGGGGGCCATTGGCCAACCGCCGGACCGCCCTGGCCGACAACGTCGTCGGCGGCGGAAGAAGAGAAGTCCCGAACACGGAGTAGAAGATAGCGCCGGTGCTGGAATTGCGAGATCCCGGCGTCTACCTTTGTGAAGATTTTCACAAGCCTCAGCCCGCCGCCGTGAAACGCATCGCCGACTCCACCGTGCGCCGCCTGTCCATGTACCTCCGCTACCTGGAGGACCTCGACACCCGCGGCCAACAGACCGCCTCCAGCGATGAACTCGCGCACCTGTGCGGGACGACGCCTGCTCAGGTTCGCAAGGATCTCTCGTTCTTCGGGTCGTTCGGAAAACGTGGCCTCGGCTACCCCGTCCACGAACTCACGGCGCACCTTCGGACCATCCTCGGGCTGCAACGCGAATGGAAGGTCATCATCGTCGGCGCGGGCAAGATCGGGGCAGCGCTCGCCAACTACCGAGGCTTTCGGCAGCGGGGCTTCACGGTCGTCGGCGTGTACGACAACGATGCCCGCAAGGTCGGGCAGCCGTGGGGCGACTCCGTGATTCGGTCCATGGACGCGCTCGAAGCCGACATCGACCGCGAAGGCGTCCCGATCGCCGTCCTCGCCATTCCCGCCGACAATGCGCAGGCCGTCGTCGACCGGATCGTTGGTGCCGGCATTCGGGCGATCCTCAACTTCGCGCCGGCCCAGATCAGCGTCCCCGCGCACGTGTCCCTGAAGTCGGTGAACATGGCCATGGAGCTGGAGGGGCTGTCCTTCGCCCTGACCAACAGCGCCGCCCTCGATCAGGGCGCTGCCTGACCCTACAGCGCCGCCCTCGATCAGGGCGCTGCCTGACCCTGTGGTCGTGAAAGGGCACGGATCAACATCGCGAAGTCGGCCGGGGTGAGCGTCTCTGGCCGCGCCTCGGGCGACAGTCCGCAGGCGGTAACGACGGCGAGGGCCTGCACCGCGTCGAGGTGCGCCACCGTGCGCACAACGCGCACCAGCTGCTTGCGCCGCAGGCCGAAGGCCGCGAGCACGAAGCTGCGGAAGCGGGCCTCCAAGGACGGCGGTACCACCGGGTCGGTTCGCGGCGTGAGCCGCACCACCGCCGACTCCACGGCTGGCGGCGGATTGAAGGCGCCGGGCGGCACATTCCGAATGACCTCGACGTGTACCAGGGCCTGCAGGTTCACACTGAGCGCCCCGTACACCTTGCTGCCCGGGGGCGCGGCCATGCGGTCCGCGACCTCCTTCTGCACCAGATACACGGCCACGTCCGGGCGCGGAACCTCCAGGGCATGGAAGATGATCGGCGTCGTGATGTAGTACGGCACATTCCCGGCGAGCACGTACGGGCCGCCGGCCACGTGGCCCAGCGACTGCGTGAGCACGTCGCCCTCCACGATCTCGACGTGCGGCTGCCCGGCATATCGCGTCCGCAGGTACTGGACGAGGTCGCGGTCCACTTCGATGGCCGCGACACGCGCCGCGCGCGAGACCAGCCGGTCGGTGAGCGCGCCCCGCCCGGGACCGATTTCCACGACGGTACGTCCACGCAGATCACCAAGCGCGTCGGCGATGTCGTCGAGGACACGGGAATCCTTGAGAAAGTGCTGGCCGAAACGCTTGCGCGGGAGCGGCAGTCGATCGCGGCGGGGGCCGGACGGCGACGTCATGGACGATCCACCACGACCACCGTGCAATCGTCACGAAGCGGCGTGCGTGCGACGTGCGTATCGAGCTGCGCGAACACGGCCTCCAGAATCTCCGTGGGCGTCTCGCCGTGCGTCATGGCCGCGAGCGTGGCCAGCACGGCCGGCTCGGTGAGCCGTTGGTCGCCCGCATCACGGGCGTCCACCACGCCGTCCGTGAAGAACACGAGCCGGTCTCCGGCATGCCAGCGCATCACGCACTCCTCGATCGGCTCTTCACTGAAGCCAATGGGGGGCGCCACCGCCGGGAGGCGCGTGCACTCGCCGGCGGCCGTGACCCGGAACGCATGCGGGTGACCGGCATTGGCGAACCGCAACTCGCCGGCCCGACTGTCGATGACTGCATAGCAGAGCGAGATGGACATCTCGGTCGACATCAGCTCCTCGCGCAGGGAGCGCTGCACCGCCTCCAGCGCCATCGACGGATCGAATGCGGCCTGCATGTGAATCCCTGCGGCGCTGAGGGCGAGCGCCATGACGAGGGCCGACTGATAGCCGTGCCCCGACACATCGCCGATCAGCACCCCGGTGCAATCGCGATCGAGGCGCGCCAGCAGAAAGAAGTCGCCACCGACACTCTCGGCTGGCACCACCCGCGAGGCCGCGCGGGCCTCGGGCCGGACGACGGTCGGGCTCGGGAGCAGCTTGAGTTGCAGTTCATGCGCCAGTTGCATCTCACGCACGAGTTGCCGGCGCTCGACGGCTGCCCGCACGAGTGTCGCATTGTGCATGGCCGTGCCGATCTGGGTGCTCACGGCCACCGCCAGCTTTCGGTCGCCGGCGGTGAAGGGCGCCCCCCCTTCCCTGCCCGCCAGCACCAGCACGCCAAGCGGGACGGCCACCCCGTCGGCTCCAGGACGCGTCGGCACAGCGAAGGTGCCCGTGATACCGACTCCGGAACTGGGTCGGGTGATGGCCACCGCCAGGAGCGGCGCCCCACGCCCCGCGAGCACAGGGTCCGCTTCCACGCCCGCGCCGCCGTCCTCGGTACAGGCGCTCCCGGCACGAAATGCCCGCACGGCGACGTGATCGAGCCGCTCCATGGACACCGTCGGATACTCGGCGTCGCCAAGCCCAAGCGTGGCGATCGGCTCCAGGGTGCCGAGCGCACGATTGGTCTGCAGGAACACGGCGCGCTTCGCACCAACCGTCGCCGCCAGTTCGCCAAGCAGGGTGTCGGCGACGCTTTCCACCGAGGTCGTTCCACCAAGCAACTCGCCGATGGCATACAGGAGGTTGATCTCCTCGTAGCGCTCGGCGAGTTCGCGGGTGGCGCCATCGCGTTCCCGCGTGAGGCGTCGGATAACGGGCACGAGCCGGCCAAGCAACCGGTCGGCGTCGACCGCGTGTCCGGGCTGCACGAAGAGCCAGCCGACACTGTCCCCGGTTGTGACCAGTTGCGCGTGCAACGCCTGGCCGCGCGCCCACGTCGCCACATCCCACGCGAGGGCGCCGGCCTCGGTGCGTCGCGCGAAGGATTCGGACGAGGCTCCGAGCAACAGGGGCGCCACGGCGCCCTCCCGCCGTTCCCAGATCGCCGCGTCCCGCCCGGTGGCCTCGAGAAACGCGGCCAGCAAGGCCGCGACCTCGGTCATGTGCGATACAGAACCAGGCGGAGGCGATGGCCGGCACCGCCATCAGCGCAGCTGCTCTCCACCCGGTCCATGAGCGCCCGCATGAGAAAGATTCCGCGACCGTCCTCGCGTTCGAACCAGTCCGCCTCGGCGGTCGACTGCTCCACGGCAGCCACATCGAACCCCGCGCCCTGATCCGCCACATCCACCACGAGGCACGTGGTATCGACCTCGACCGCCACGCCGACCTGCCGGGCCGGCTCGCCGCCATTGCCGCGCAGCATGGCATTGGCCAACGCCTCGGTGGTCGCCACCGGGACGTTCAGGCCGCACTGGCGCTCGGAAAAGCCCGCTGCCCGGCAGAGCGCCACGATGTCACGCACCACCGGTTCGATCGCGTGGACGTCAGAGGGCAGCACCCAGCTCCGCAGACTCGCCATGGCCGACCCTGAGGTCGCCGCAGCGCCGGCGACGGCAGTCGCCGCACTGTCGACGCGGAGGCCCCCCTGACGGGCACTGCGACGGCGAATTGCCACCCGATCAGCGACCGGCAAGCGCGTCGGCGCGCGTGGCGAACAGCGGAAACAGCGCGTCCAGACGCGTCAGTTCGAAGAGCGTGCGCAGATCCTCGTTGAGACCCACCAGCCGCAGCTCGCCGCCGGCCTCGCGCAAACGCCGACTGAGGGAAACCAGTGCCCCAAGCCCCGAACTGTCGATATAGCCGGCATTCGTGAAGTCGACCACCACGAGGCGGACGCCCTGTTCGACCGCATCGAGAATCGCCTGCTTGAACTCGTGCCGATTGCTGACAACGAGTTGCCCGTCGATGCTCACCAGCAGCAGGTCATCGGTGCGGTCCAGCGAGAAGCTCATCGGGTACTCAGGCTACGGGTTGAACGCGCGCTCGGGGCCGACAGCCTGCAAGGCTGTGATCGCCGCCACGTGAACAATGTCATCAGCGGTCGCCCCTCGGGACAAGTCGCTGCACGGCTTCGCCAGCCCCTGGAGGATCGGACCGATGGCGGTACCATGCGCCAGACGCTGCGTCAGCTTGTAGGCGATGTTGCCCGCATCGAGGGACGGGAACACCAGCACATTCGCCACGCCGGCGGCAGGCTCCCCGGGGGCTTTTCGCCGAGCCAGCTCGGGAATGAGCGCCGCATCGACCTGCAATTCGCCCGACACCACCAATCCCGGCGCCGCATCGCGGACAAGGGCCACCGCCTCGCGCACCTTGCTCACCGATGGGCCATCGGCGCTCCCCATGGTACTGTACGACAGGAAGGCGACCCGTGGCTCGTCCCCGACGATCCGGCGCCGTGCCGTGACCGCCGCCAGCGCGATATCGGCCAGCTGGCGGGCCGTGGGATCGGGCACCACCGCGCAATCGGTAAAGGTGAGCACCTCGCTCGCCTCGTCACGAAACGGCGGCACGATGAGGTAGAACGACGACGACACCGTCCGCACACCCGGTGCGGTGCCGATGGTCCAGAGGGCGGCCCGCAGGATGTCGGCTGTCGTGTGCACGGCCCCGGCCACGCAGCCATCGGCCTCGCCGAGGGCCACCAGACTGTCGGCGAAGTACAGCGGATCGCGCGCCAGACGTTCCGCCTCGTCGCGTGTCAGCCCCTTGTCCCCACGACGGGCCAGCAGGTGCGTCACGACCCGCGGTGTCCGCGGGTCCGTGAGCGGATCGAGCAGCCCGACCCCGGTGGCCACCACCCCCGTGGGGGCATCACTGCGCCGCACGAGGACGGGCCGCACCGATCCGCGCTGGTGGAGCGCCACGGCGGCCTGTACGGTCCGGGTATCGGTCGCCTCCGGAAACAGGATGCACCGCGGCTGCGCCGCCGCCCTCGCGTGTACGCCCTCGAGAAACGCGTCTGCCGCCGAGCTGCCAGCGGGCGTCATTGCGGCTCCGCAGACACCGCGTCGGCGGGCCGGGCCGCGTAGCGGGCCATCAGCGCCGCGCCGACCGTCGGGTGCACGAGCCCGGACACGTCGCCACCGAACCTGGCGACTTCGCGTACCATGCTCGAACTGATGTACGTGGTGTCCAGCGACGGGGTCATGAACACCGTCTCGAGCTCGGGACGCAGGTGGCGATTCATGAGCGCGATCTGGAACTCGTACTCGAAGTCACTGACCGCCCGCAGGCCGCGCACGTTCACGCGCGCTCCGACCTCACGGGCGAAATCGACGAGCAAACCGCTGAAGGCCCGCACCTCGATGCGGGGATCGTCACCCGTGACGTCGCGGATAAACGCCACCCGCTGCTCCACCGAAAACAGCGGCTGCTTGTTCATGTTGTTCGCCACCGCCACGATGAGCCGATCGGCGAAGGTCAACGTGCGGGTAATGAGATCCAAGTGGCCGTTGGTGATCGGATCGAACGAGCCGGCGTACAACGCCAGAAGCGGTGCCCGCACGGCATCAGCGGGCGCCGCGGGCGCGAGAAGAGCGGGCTTCGTCACGACGGCACGCGGAAGAAGGTCAGGGAGGTGGTCCCGTACCGGCGTGTCTCGCCGATCGCGGGGAGGGTGAGCGCAGAGGAATGTTCCACCCCGAACACGGTCGCGAAAGGGACCGCCATCCAACGCGCCACCAGTTGCTGCGCCGTGTCCGACTCGTACGGGGGATCGGCAAAGGCCACGTCGTACGCTTCGGCGGGCAGGCGCGAGGCGAAGCGAACGGCCTCGTCGCGATGTACCACCGCCCCCGGATGTCCTCCCAGGGCCGCGAGATTGGCCTCCAACACCTTGAGCACACGCGGAGACTGCTCGACGAAATCACATTCGGCGCCGCCACGTGAGAGGCACTCGAGCCCGAGAGCGCCACTCCCGGCGCATAGGTCGACGACCCGAGCGTCCGGCAGGAGTTGATGCACGATGCTCATCCAAGCCTCCCGAACCCGATCGCCCGTCGGACGCACGAGGTCACCAGGGGGCGCGGCGATGCGCCGTCCCTTCCACCGACCGGCAATGATGCGCATGAATCAGCCCTCGGTCGGGCGCACGTCTGCCACCCGCAGTTGCAGGCGAGAGGCCCCCCGATACTCGTCGCGATCGAGCTTGAAGGCGACGTCAAGTCGCTGTGCGACATCCGGCGTGGGGCCACGCCCGGCCAGTCCCCACCCAATGCCGTCCAAGGCTCCGCGCGCGACCGCAAATGAGAGTTTGAGCCCGTCGCTCCCCACACGGCGTGGTGGCGCAGCGAGACGGACTCCCCCCGATCGAAAGAGCGGGGCCGGATTGCCAACGCCGAACGGTTCGAAGTGCCGCACCAGGTGCTCGAGCTCGTCGCCGACCTCGTCGAGGGGCACATCGAGATCGACGCGCAGTTCCGGCACCAGGTCATCGGGCGTCAGGCGCGCCCGTGCCACCTCATCGAAACGCTCCGCGAACGCCGGCAGGTGGTCGGCCTGCATCGTGAGCCCGGCCGCTGCCCGGTGCCCACCAAAGCGCTGGAACAGGTCGGCGCAGGCCCCAAGGGCGCCGTGCAGGTCGAAGGCACTGATCGAGCGGCCCGATCCCTTCCCCACCCCGTTCTCCACAGCGACCAGGACCGCCGGGCGCGCCGTCTGTTCGACGATGCGTGACGCCACGATGCCGATGACGCCGGCATGCCACCCTTCCCGCCACAGCACATGCCCGACGCGATCGCGCGTCTCCGCACGCTCCACCTGCCGCATGGCGTCGTCGAGCACGGCACGATCGAGCTCCTGGCGCGCGCGATTGAGCTCCTCGAGCTCGCGCGCGATGACATTGGCCTCATCCTCGCGCTCCGCGAGCAGCAGGCGCAACCCCAGCTTTGCGTCGGCAATGCGGCCGGCGGCGTTGAGCCGCGGGGCGAGCACAAAGCCGACACGTCCCGCCGTGAGCGGCTTTCCCTCGAGGCCGGACGACCGGATGAGGGCCCGCAGCCCCGGGTGTGTGGTGTCGGCGAGCAGCTTGAGGCCATAGCGCACGAGCACCCGATTTTCGCCACGGAGCGGGGCCACGTCGGCAATGGTGGCGAGGGCCACCAAGTCGAGCTGCCGATGCGCGAGGGTCGGCGACACGCCGAAGGCTTCACAGAGGCCTAGCGCGAGCTTGTACGCCACGCCAACCGCCGCGAGATCCTTGTCGAGCGACGGACAGGCGGGATGACGCGGATTGCACACGGCATACGCGGGCGGCAGGCCATGGCCCGGGAGGTGATGGTCGGTGACGATCACATCGACGCCCGCCGCCATGAGTTCGCGCACCGGCTCGTGAGCGCTTGTGCCGCAGTCGCAGGTCACGACGAGTGTCGCCCCGACCGCGCGGGCCGCCGCCACCCCCGCTGCGCCGAGGTCGTAACCGTCGGTAAGCCGATTCGGCACGAAGGGGACCACATGCTGCGCCCCGAGTCCCCGCAGGACGCGCGTGAGCAAGGCCGTTGACGACATGCCATCGACGTCATAATCGCCGTGCACGACGATGGTCTCCTGTTGCCGCACCGCCGCGGCAATACGGGCCACGGCGCGTCCGGCGTCGTGAAGCCCCTGGGGGGCTTCGAGATGCTCGAGTCGAGGGCGCAGGAAACGCTTGGCCGACGCGGCATCGCGATAGCCGCGGCTGGCCAGCAGCCGACACACGACTTCCGGTAGCAGCAGCGTGCCCATCAGCGAGTGCACGACCTCGATTGGCGGCGGTGCGACGGGGACCCAGCGCGTCGGCGGACGCAACGGGAGGTCGGCCACGCGCGCGGGGCGCGGAAGAGGCACTGGGGTAGCGGACACGCGCTCAATCTACCGGGACAACACGCGCAGAGACACCCGAAACAACGCACGCAGGGCCACGTGAACGCCGCGACGTCCCGCCCTACTCGGCCGACAGGTCGGACGATACCGCGGGAGCCGTGGGGAAGTACAGCAGCACTCCGCAGGCTTCGCAGGGCTCGATGCGCATACCAGTGGACATCGCCGGACGCCGCTGTAGCGGAATCGCCGTATCGCAGGCACTGCAGCAGTAGTCACGCAACTCCACCAGCACCGTCGTGCGCCGCTTGGTGTTCACCCGATCGTACTTGGCCAGCAGCCCGGGGTCGACCGCCCGGGCCGCGGCCGCTCGCGCGGCGTGTGCCGCCGCCAGCTCGGCATCCAGCGCCTGCACCTCGGCGCCCAGGGTGCTGCGGGCCGCGCCCTGCTCCGCCGTGACCTGGGCGAGCACCTCGCGATGGGCCGCCAGAGCCGTCCGGAGGTCCGTCACCCGTCGGGTGCTGGCGAGCAGCTCACTCTCCTCCACCGCAAGGGCGCGGCGTGCCGCCTCCACCTGTGCACCCGCCGCCGTGGCCTCCTTCACCTTGTGGGCGTTATCGAGTAGCGCGACGCTCTTGTCGTGGCGCTGCCGACAGTCCGCAATGCGCCCCTCGATGAGGCGCATCTTCACCTGCTCGCGCTCAAGGTCCGCCTCCGCGCTCGTCACGCGCTCGTGCGCCCGCCGCTGCGCCGCGTCAAGAGCCGCCATGCGCGGGGTGAGCGCCGCACGTCGCGCCTCGATGCCTCGAATCGCCGCATCATCGTCCTGCACGACCAGCAGCGCCTGCACGTCCGGATTCACGCCCCCTCCCGCGTTGATCAGCACCGGTCCCGCATCGTGCGCACCGGTCATCCTCTCGGTTTAGTGCGCGGGCTCCGAATCGGCAAGAGTCGACGCAATTCCGCCTCGAGCTCGAGTCGCTCCGTCATCAACTGATCCTGCGCCTCCCGCGTCGCCGTCCGCATCGCCTCCCGAATCTCGTCGATCCGGGCCTCCAGCACCCGCGCATCGAGCTTGCTGAGACTCAGTCCGATATCCGCCGCCTCGACATCGTAGGGGCTGCCCTCGGTCAACTCACGCATCACCCGCAGTGACTCCGATGAGAGCCGATCGGCAATACGCTCGAGGTCGTCATCGAGCGGCGACGAGAGCAAGGCGCCGAACAACTCCCGGTAGGCGGCATCACGAAACGCCTCCGGCGGATGCCGCTCGGCCACCCGCTCCGCCACCCCCCGATCGCCGAGCATCGCCCTGACCAACGCGCGTTCGACCGGTTCATCCCGTCGAGGCCGCGGCGGCACCGCCGTCGCATGCCACTCGGGCCCCTGATTTTTCCACCGTCGACCTTTCCCCGGAACGCGCGCGCCCCCGGGCTGTGGCGGCGGCAACGGTACGGGCGACGGCACGAGGGGCTCTCGGCCGTACTCCGACAGCGGTCCCTCGAACGGTGGCGGCTCCCAGTCCCCGAGCTCGACATCCCCCGGCGTGCCGTCGCGGCGCCCCCCCGGGGCCCGCCGCCGCTCCGGATCCGGCAGCGACTCCGCTTCGGCCAGAATCGTCGCCTTGTCGAGATGCGTCGCGTCCGCGAGGCGTGCGAGATAGAGGTCCCGGGTGAGTGGGTCTTTCGCCGCCCGGATGGTGGGCAGCAGCTTGTCGATAGCCGTGCGCCGGTGCCGCAAGTCCGCAAACCAGCCACGGCGCTCGAGCAATTGGACCTGCCGGTCGAGCAGGTCGATCGCGCTCCCGAGTTGCGCCTCCATCGCCGCCCGCCCGCGATCGCGGACGAACGAGTCCGGGTCCTCGCCCTCGGGCAGCGTCACCACCCGCACTGTCGCTTTGGCGCGCAACAGCTCGAGCCCTGAGCGAAACGTGGCCTTCTGTCCGGCCTCGTCACTGTCGTACAGCAGAAAGACCTCTGGCGCGTATCGCACGAGCAGTTGCGCCTGATCCTCGGTGAGGGCGGTCCCGAGCGGTGCCACCACCTCCTCGATGCCCGCCAGGGCGAGGCGGATGGCATCGAGGTAGCCTTCCACCACGATGGCGCGCGCAACGCGCCGCATGGCCTGCTTCGCCGTGTGCAACCCGTACAGCGTGCGGCGTTTCTGGAAGACGGCCGATTCGGGGCTGTTCAGGTACTTGGGGGTATCGTCGCCCATCGCCCGACCGCCGAATCCCACCGGACGACCGAGTTCGTCATGGATGGGGAACATGACGCGCCCGCGAAAGCGGCCGCGTGGCTCGGTCTCGCCCTCCCGCAGCACCAGCAGACCAGCCTCGAGCTGTCGCGCATCGTCGTAGCCGAGCGAATGCAGATAGCGGCGCAGCAGTTGGGGGTCGCGAGGCGCGAATCCCAGCGCGAACCGGTGCCACGCCTGCGCATCGAGGCGGCGCTGCTGGAGGTACTCGCGGGCCGCGCGCCCCACCGACTCATCGAGCAACTGCCGTTGGAACCACTCGGCAGCAGCCGCCAGCGCCTCATGATTCGGCAGATTCGGGTCGGGGGCCTGCACGCGTCGCGGCGCGTCGATCACCTCGATCCCGACCTTCTCCCCCACGTACTTCACGGCCGACGGCCAGTCCATCCCCAAGCGCTTGCGCAGGAACGTGAACACATCCCCGCTCTCGTGGCACACGAAGCAGTGGTAGCTACCGTGCGACGGCGACACGGCGAAATTCGGGTTCTTGCCCTGATGAAATGGGCACGGCCCTCGCCATGTCCCGCCTGACCGCTTGAGCGGTACGAACTCGCTGACGATCTCGACGATGTCGGCCGCCGAGCGCACCCGTTCCACGATCTCGTCGGGAATCATCGGCGCGGCTGGCAACGTGGACGCATAAGCGGAATCAACCGCCGCTACGCCAACTCGGCTACCGTCACGCCGGCGCCGCCCTCGTTCCACGCACCCAGGCGGAACCCGCTCACGCGGGTGTCCTTCTTGAGCAGCTCACCCACCCGGGCGCGCAGCGCGCCGGTGCCCTTGCCGTGGATGATGCGCAACTCGCGCAGGTCGTTGCGCACCGCCGCATCGAGGGCCTGCAGCACCTGATCGTCGATCTCGTCGACGCGCAGCCCGCGCACATCCACCTCCCGAACCGGCTCGACCTCGGGGATGTCGCCGGCCAGCGCGACCCGCACCGTCGGTGCCGACGCCGCCGCCGATCGGATCAGGCTGACCAACGGCACGCTCACCGTAAGCGAGCCGACCGCCACCCTCGCGTCGGCGCCGCGCACAGCCACGATACGCCCCGTCTTGCCGCCCAGCGTCCCCACCACGACGTGATCGCCCTCAGCGAGCGGCGCGTCAGCCGTCGTCCGGCCAGACGTCGGCACCGGCTTGGGTGCACCGATCCCGCCTGCGGACGAGTCCGGCTTCCGTTTCGCCTCCACCCGCGCCCGCTCACGGGCGGCGCGCGCCACCACGTCGCTGGCGGCGGCCCCGTGTGCGGCCGCCGCCTCCTCGACGGCACGGCGTGCCGCCTTTGCGGCGTCCTCCAGCGCGTCGGCCTCGGCCGTCGCCCTCGCGCGAATTTCGGCGATCGCCTGCTCGACCCGACTGCGCGCATCGAGCAGGTATCGGCGTGCCTCCTGACGGGCCGACCGCTCGGCGTCGCGCTCCTTCTCGCGCACCTTGAGCTCGCGGTCGCTGACCGTAGCGAGGCGTGAACGCAGCTTCTCCTGCTCACGCGCCATGAGCCGCTCACGATCCGTCAGCGCTGCCTCGCGCGCCTCGACATCCGCCAGCAGCACGGCGAGATCGCGCTCCCCCTCCGGCAACCGCTGCTCGGCCCGTGTAATGACCGCGTCCGGCAACGCGAGACGACGCGCGATGCTGAGACCATAACTCCGCCCGGGGACACCTTTGAGCAGGCGATAGGTGGGTGCCAGCAGGAGCGCGTCAAACTGGAGCGAGGCGTTCACGACACCCGGGACATCGGTCGCGAGCAGCTTGAGCTGGCCAAGGTGCGTGGTCGCGAGGGTGAGGGTTCCACGCGTGGTGAGGGTCTCGAGAATCGCCCCGCCGAGCGCTGCCCCTTCGGCGGGGTCGGTACCCGACCCCAACTCGTCCACAAGCACCAGGGACTCAGGGGTGGCCGAGTGCAGGATCTCGCCGAGGTTCTTGAGGTGCGCGCTGAAGGTGGACAGACTCGCTTCGATACTCTGTTCATCGCCCACATCGGCAAACACGTCATCGAAGACGGGGAGTCGACTCATCGCCCCAACCGGCGCTGGCACACCGGCCTGCGCCATCATGCACAACAAGCCGATCGCCTTGAGCAGGACCGTCTTGCCACCCGTGTTCGGGCCGGACACGAGCAACGTCCGCTCGCTGGGGGCGAGTGTGAGATCGAAGGGGACCACGTCGATCCCGCGCGCCATGAGCAACGGATGCCGTCCGTCGACGATCACGACCCCGTCCCCCGGCGCCCCGAACTCCAACGGCGCGCAGCGCGCCTCGAGGGCGTACCGCGCACGCGCGTAGAGTGCATCGAGCGCCACCAAGGCGTCGTACGCCGCCACGAGTTCCACGTGATGCGGGTGCAGCTCGTCGGTGAGGGCACGCAACACCCGCTCCACTTCGCGCTGCTCCTCGAGCTCAAGTTCGCGCACCCGATTACCGAACTCCACGGCGGCCGGCGGTTCCACGAAGATCGTGGCCCCGGTGCCCGAGCTGTCGTGTACGATGCCGCCAACGGAGCCGCGCGCTTCGCGGCGCATCGGCATGACCCACCGTCCGTTGCGCATGGTCACCGAGAGGTCACTCACCTGGTGATGCGGCTCGAGCTTCGCCATCTCGCGCTCGAGGAGGCGCACCAGTTCCCCTTCGGTCTGCCGCAGCTCCCTGCGTACGCGGCGCAGCGTGGGCGACGCCTCATCGCGCACCGTGCCATCATCACTGATCGCGCGCCCGATGGCGTCCTCTCGCCCGCGCAGATCGACGAGCGCCTCGGCGTACGCTGCGAGATAGGCCAGCGTGATGGCGGGTCGCCGCGGGTCGCGTAGCGCCTCGCGCATGCGTCGCGACGAGCGCAGGAGGGTGGCCCCCTGGAGGAGCTCGAGTGCGCTCCAGGTCAGCCCTTCGATGCGCAGGCGCCTGAGCGGCTCCGCCAAGTCCGGAATCGGCTCGGACGGCCACCCCATCTCGGACGCCACCAGAGCGCGCACGGCACCCACGCGCGCATGTTCGGCCTCGATCCACACGCGGTCGGTGCGCGGCGCGAGGGCCCGAACGGCGGCCGCCCCGGGAGCGGACGAAGCGCGGCCGGCGACATGCGCCAGCAGGCGGGAAAACTCGAGGATGCCGAGCGCGTGCGCATTCATGAGGCCAACACGTCCTGCCGGCAGCGGCCGGCATGCGAGCGGTGGACCGCGCGGCCCGCCCGCCCCGCGGGTGCGCTACCCGCGAGTGAGTTCTTCGCGCGCGATGGCGTTGATGACGCTTCCGTCGACGCGGCCCTTGTACGCCGGCATGACGCGGGCCATCACGGCGCCGACGTTGGCCGCGCCACCGGCGACTGCCGCCTGCACCGCCGTACGGATCTCGGCGGGATCGACCTGCGCCGGCAGGTACCCTTCGAGGGCGGCGACTTCCGCCTCCTCCCGTTCCTGCAGGTCGGTGCGGCCGGCCTTGGCGTACAGCGCGACAGACTCGCGGCGCTTCTTGATGCCCTTGCGGATCACGTCAACGACGTCATCGTCGGTGACCTCGCGACGAACCTCGATTTCTCGATTGCGCACTTCGGCGATGATCATGCCGAGCAGCATCACGCGATCCTTCAGCTGGTCCCGTCGCGCGGCGGCCTGGTCACTCTGCAACCGCGCCAGTAGCGAGGCGCCACTGGCGTCCACGGGATTGCTCACCCGGTGCGGGTGCGCCGATTCTTCCGGACCGCCGCATTCATCTTGCGCTTGCGGCGCTCGGACGGCTTCTCGTAATGACGATGCTTGCGCAGGTCGGACAGGATGCCGGCCTTTTCGCACTTCTTCTTGAAGCGCTTGAGCGCCCGCTCGAAATTCTCGTCCTCGTGGATGATGACTTCCGACAAACTGAACCTCGGGTGTGATCGCGATACGATCGCGAAAGGGTGCACGGGAACCGGCGACGGGCGGAGCCGGAAGGGCTCCGGCTCCGCACGAGACTGTGGGCAGCCATTAATGCTAGGCAGACGGGGAAACGAGGTCAAGGAGCAAACACCACGCTGACCATGATTTAGGGCCCATGAGCCCGGCACGATTCCGGCCCCGGCCAGTCACCCCGGCGGCCAATGCATTTGCCGGCCACCGAGCACATGTAGGTGGAGGTGCGACACGGTCTGGCCGCCTTCAGGGCCTGCGTTCGTCACCACCCGGTAGCCACTCTCAGCTACCCCTTCGATCCGCGCTACCTCAGCCGCCAGCGCCAGCACCGCACCAAGTTCGGCAGCGTCCACCGCGTCAGCCAGCGACGCCGTATGGCGACGCGGAATGACCAGGACATGAACGGGCGCCTGCGGGCTCAGGTCCCGAAACGCCATCGCGGTGTCCGACGAGGCCACTATGGTGGCGGGAATGGTGCCGGCGACGATCCGGCAGAAGATGCAGGTGTCACTCATGGGGGCGATGCACGGCTCACGCCTCGAGGCCGGTCGTCCCGGCGCCAAAGTAGGTACGGGCCACCGCCACAGCGGCAATGGCAGCCGTCTCAAACCGGAGAATCGAGGGCCCAAGGCTCGCCCGGCGAAAGCCAGCCGCGATGAGGTGGGCGGTCTCGTCCGGCTCCAGCCCGCCCTCAGGGCCCACCGCCACCACGAACGGCGCGGCAAGCGGGGGAGCCTCACGCCCGACGAGTGGCGGACCAGCTGGATCGAGGACGACGCGGTCCCCCGGCGGGGCCGCAAGAATCGCTCGCTCGATGGTCGCCTCAGGGAAATGCTGGGGCAGCCACGCCCCCTCGGACTGGGCGAGCGCCCCCTCCATCCGAGCGCGCACCTTCGCCTGAAAGCTTACCCCCTCACCGCGCGGGGTCACGCTGCGCGAGCGACGCCAGAGCACCGGGCGCCAACTGGTTGCGCCGAGTTCGGCCGCCTTCTCGGCCAGCCAGAGCATGCGATCACGATCCGCCACGGGGACCAGCAGATGTACCGGCGGCAGTGGCGGCACCGATACCGCCTCGGTGACCTCGACGTGTGCCTGCGCCTTCGCAAGGCGTACGAGCTGCCCCGCACCGACACGGCCCTGCCCGTCCCGCAAGCCGACCACCGCGCCCGCGTCGAGCCGCAACACACGCATGTGGCGGGCCGCCGCCTCGTCGAGCACCGCCGTGGAACCCAGCGTGAACGGCTCGGCAGTGACGAACTGCGGACAGCCCGCCGCTATGCCTTCGCGATCGCGACCGACCACCAGATGTCCTCCGCATCTTCGGCCAGCACGGCCCAGCCGTGGGCCGCGAACACCTCGAGCATGGTCGCCCGCTCCTCCTGCAGGATCCCGCTCAGAATCGCGCTCCCGTCGTCGGTGAGTGCCACCCGAATGAGCGGGAGCAGCTCGATGAGGACCGACGAGATGATGTTGGCGAGCACGAGCCCCACCGGCGCCACCAGCGGCAAAAGCGCCGCGGCATCGGCGGCAAAGACGTGCACGCGATCGGCCACGGCGTTGTTGGCGACATTGCGCTCGGCGTCGGGAATTGCCTCCGGGTCCAGCTCGATGGCGTAAACGCGGGCAGCGCCGAGCTTGGCCGCCGCGATGGACAGCACCGCACTCCCCGCGCCCAGATCCGCCACCACATCCCCCACGCGCAACCGCTCGGGCAGCAGGCGTACCACACCACGGGTGGTCGCGTGTTCACCCGTTCCGAACGCCATCCCCGGCTCGATCACGATCGTCGATGCCGGATCGTGACCACCCGCCAGCCAGGGCGGTGCCACGGTCAATGATCCCAACGCATGCGCGGTGATGCGCGCCTTCCACGCCTCGGTCCAGTCGATGTCGGGTACCGGGGCCGTCTCCACCTGCACCTGCGCGTCCGACTCGGTGAGCGCCTGATGCACCATGACGAGGTCGGTGCCCGGCGGAAAGTGCGTCACGAGGGCGGAGCCGTCTTCGTGCACCCCCTGCGCACCCATGGCAAAGAGCGCCGAGAGGCACGCTTCCCGCGCGCCGGCGGTCGTGCGGCCCGGCTGCACCCGCACACTGATCCACCGGCCCGAGGCCGGCGTCACGGACACGGGCACCGACTCAGGCACCGATTGCTTCCTTCATCTTCGACCAGAAGCCCTTTTCGCGCTGCGACGGGGTATGGCCCTGCAGCGCCGCCAGCCGCTCGATGACCTGTTTTTCCTCGCCGTCAACCGACTGCGGGGTCCAGAGCTGAATCTTCACGTGCAGGTCGCCGGTGCCCGAGGCGTTCACGCGCGGCAACCCTCGCCCGCGCAGGTGAAATACCGTGCCGCTCTGGGCGCCTGCGGGCACACGCAGGGAAAGCGGCCCGGTGAGCCCTGGCACGGTGATGTCGGCGCCGAACACCAGCTGCGGGTAGGTGACCAGCGCCTCGCAGAAGAGGTCCTCGCCGTCGCGGTCGAACCGCTCGTCGTCGTCGACCTCGAAGATCACGAGGACGTCGCCGCGGGCGCCCCCCCGAGGCCCGATGTTGCCGGCACCGCGCATCGTCATGTACTGGCCGGTGGCCACGCCGGCCGGCACCTGAATCTTGAGTGTGCGTTCCGCCCGAACCCGCCCTTCGCCGCGGCATTGCTTGCACGGCGACGCCACCACCACCCGCTCACCGGCGCAGGTGGGGCACGGGGCCACGGACACGAACTGGCCGAAGAACGACCGCTGGGCGCGGCGCACCTCGCCGGCCCCGCCGCAGGTGCCGCACGTCTGGGGCTTGGTGCCGGGCTCGGCGCCAGAGCCGTCGCACTTGTCGCAGGCGTCGAGCACCTTGACCACAACCGTCTTCTCGACCCCGGTCGCCACCTCCGTCAACGTGAGTGGAAGCGGCAGCTTGATGTCGGCACCGCTGCGCGGACCGGCACGTCGGCCGCCGGCCGACGCGCCGAACAGGTCGCCAAACCCGCCGAAGTCGCGCATGAAGATGTTCAGCGCCTCCGACAGGTCGACATGTTCGTATTGCGCCTGCGACGCGCCGCGCAGCCCCGCTTCGCCATAGCGATCGAAGGCGGCGCGCTTCTGGGGATCGCGCAGCACGTCGTAGGCCTCGGTGATCTCCTTGAACTTCTCTTCCGCGTCCTTGGAGCCGCCGTTGCGATCAGGGTGCCACTGCATCGCCAGCCGACGATACGCCTTCTTGACATCCTCCTCGGACGCGTCGCGCGGAACACCAAGCACCGCGTAGAAATCAGCCATGGGAAAGAATCTGCAGTATCCGGGATGAGCACGACCCGAGCGGGCGGGGCCTCGTAGGCGAGGCGCCTCCTCAGGTCGAGGACTGGGCCAACCAGTAATATCGAAGGCCTGACCGCACGGGTGGAGGCCAGCAACCCGGAAACTTAATGCGGCCGGGGGGCCAACCGGTTCAGCACAGCAGATCAGAGACCAGGCGCGACGTGTGCTCGACCAGGGCAATGACCTTGTCGTACGGCATGCGGGTCGGCCCGATGACCCCGATCACCCCGCTGAGCGAGCCGGCGTGGTACTCAGCCGTCACGACCGTGAACGGCTCGAAGCGCGGATCACCATGCTCGTTGCCGATGGTGATGGACAACCCGCCGCCGTCGACGCGGGCGCTGAGCAGCGTGGCCAGTTGTTGGCGCGTTTCGGTGAGCTCGATGAGCTGGCGCAGGCGCTCGCCGCTGGCAAACTCCGGCTTGTCGGCAAGCAGTGACGGCTGGCCGAGCACCACGGTGTCGAGCGGCTCTGCCGCGCGCCCGAATACCTGGTCGCCTTCCTGCACGAAGATGTTGAGCAGTTCGGCCGCCTCGGGCGTGGTGGTCACGTCCCGCAGGCGCGACGCGAGGGAGGTCCGCACCTGATCGAGCGTGAGACCGGCGAGGCGCTCGTTCAGCACGATCGTCACTCCGATGAGCGCCTCATCGGCGATGATGCCGGGCACCTCTACAAAGATGGTGCGCACCGCCCCGCCGGTCAGGCTGAGCACCATCAGCAGACGGTCGGACGAGACACGGACCAGGTCGACCTGACGCAGCGTCGCGCGCTCCAGGCGAGGCCCGAGCGCAATGCCAAGCTCCTGCGTGAGGATGCCAAGTGACTGGGCAGCACGCCGGAGGATGGTTTCGATGGCCGATCCGCCCCCGACGATCTCCTGCTGGAGGCGGCGCTGCTCTTCCCCGCTCAGTGGATCGACCCGCATGAGCGAGTCGACGTACATCCGGTAGGCCTTGTCCGTGGGAATGCGACCGGCCGACGTATGGGGATGGAAGAGAAAGCCTTTCTCCTCCAGATCACTCATGGTGTTGCGGATCGTGGCCGGAGAGATCCCGAGCCCGAAATGCCGCGACAGGGTGCGCGATCCGGCGGGCTCCGCCGTGGCCACATAGCTGTGGATGACGGCCTCGAGTACCTGCCGTTCCCGCTCCGAGAGTTCCCCACTGTGCGCCATGCGTTGAACGCTACGGACCGCTGCGAAATGCTGTCAAGGCGGCCGCGAGCGCATCGAGCCGCAGCCATCCGTGTGCCGTGCAGATGAGGCGCAGGTCCGCCCCGGTTGGCTGCAGCGTCACCCAGCCAGCCTCGACCCACGCCGACGCATAGTCGGCCTCCGCTGGCGACACCGAGAGGCCGTCGCTCGTGCGCAGCCCGAGGTAGACCGCTTCCGCCGCCCGGCTGTCGCCGGAGAGCGCCTCCTCGCCACCCACCGGATCGTGCCCCGCCGCCACTGCACTCTCCCACGCCACATAGGCGTCGAGGTTCCAGCGCCGAGACACGCCATCAAAGCCGTGAGCCGAGGGCCCGAGTCCCAGATAGGGCACACCTCGCCAGTAGGCGCTGTTGTGCCGCGCCCGCTTCCCGGGCCGCGCGAAGCTCGAAACCTCGTAGTGCTCGTATCCCGCCGCCGTGAGCCGCTCGTGGGCCAGGAGAAACTCCCGCGCGTACACCTCTTCGGAGGCTTCCCGCTCCTCACCGCGGGCATGCCACCGTCCGAGCGGTGTGTGCGGCTCCACGGTGAGACCGTACAGCGAGACGTGATCCGGCGCGAGTTCCAACAGCCGATCGAGGTCGCGCTCCCAATCCCGCGCAAACCGCTCAGGGGTCGCGAAGATCAGATCGAGCGAATAGGCAGTCAGCCCCCCATCACGGGCCGTCCGCACGGCCCGTTCCGCTCCGGCGGCATCGTGAACGCGATGCATCCACGTCAGCACCTGATCGTCGAAACTCTGTACGCCAAGACTGAGCCGGGTCACGCCGCTCCCGTGCCACGCCGCAACCGCCTCCGCCGTGATGTCCTCCGGGTTGGCCTCGAGCGTCACCTCGGCCCCCGGCGCCACGGCAAATCGCTCGTGCAGTGCGTCCAGCACGGCGCGGGCGCCGGCCGGCCCGAGGCGCGAGGGCGTACCGCCCCCGAGGTACAGCGTGGCCAGCGGCTCGCGCTGCCCCGAGACGCCGCGGGCATCACACTCCCGCGCCACGGCGCCGGCAAAGGCGCGCCACGGCACCTCGCGCCGGACGGCGATGGCAAAGTCGCAGTAGCTGCAGCGCCGTGCACAGAAGGGCACGTGCAGGTACACATGGGCGTACGTGGCCGGAACCGTCGCACCGCCGACCGTGGCGTCCGCTGCGCTCACCCGAGGCCGACCGCCGGCCGCACACGTCCGGTCACGTCGAACGTGATCAGGCCATCGATCTCGAGCATCGAGAGCAGCGCCGTCACCTGCCGCGTGGGCAGGCCGGTGTGTTGCGCGATGCTCCGCACGTCATGAGCCCCCCGGCCGAGCGCATCCCAGCAGCGGGCCGCATCGCCATCGAGGACCGGGCCGTGGGCCGGCATGGGCTGCATCGACAGCAACCGCAGCACGTCGTCGGGTGTGAGAATCGGCTCGCCACCCTCCTTGAGCAGCGCATTGCTGCCCCTCGCCGTCGGCACGTCGATGGCATTCGGGACGCACGCGACCGTCCGGCCAAGCTCGACGGCGTGTCTGGCCGTGATGAGCGCCCCGCTCTCCTCACCCGCTTCGACCACGACGGTGATGTCGGCCAGCGCGGCGATCAGCCGGTTACGCCGCGGGAAGGCCCCGCGGTGACCCGTTTCGCCAGGCGCGTGTTCGGAGAGGAGCAGGCCCTCGCGTGCAATGCTCTCCTGCAGCGAGCGGTGGCCGCGGGGATAGTAGACATCTGGTCCGGTACCCAACACGGCAACCGTGCGACCGCCAACGGCCAGTGCGGTCCGGTGCGCTTCCGCGTCGATGCCGCGGGCGAGACCACTAACCACGCACACGCCCGCGCGGGCACACGCCGTGGCGATGGCCCGCGTGACCCGCAGTCCATACGGTGAAGCGACGCGCGTACCCACGATCGCGACCGCCGGGGGTTCGGCCGTCAGCATGATCCCGCGAGCGAAGAGTCGTCGCGGCGCATCGCGCAGGTCACGCAACCGGGCCGGATAGGCAGCCTCCTCGACCGCCAGTTCGCGAACGGCGCCCTCAGGGGAGCAGCTGGGCATCCCGCTCCGGCTGCTCGGCGGCGACCCGCATCGCCAGCAGTTGGCGCCACCACGCGTCGAGCAGCACATCGAGGCCCATGCGCCCCGGAGCACTGATGGCGAACAGGCCGAAGGCGCCGGGCGCCTCGATGTCGGGGATGTAGTGCTCCCCCAGGAGATCCAGTTTCGAGAACACCACGCAGTATGGCTTGGCGGCCAGTGCCGCCGAATACGCGGCGATCTCGTGGCGCAGCTGATCGAGCTCGGCCTGCCAGTCGTCCGCGTCGATGGGAAGGATGAACGCCAGCATGCGTGTGCGTTCGATGTGCCGCAGGAACTGCAGGCCCAGTCCCTTGCCCTCGTGCGCTCCCTCGATGATGCCGGGGATGTCAGCGACCACGAACGATCGATGGTCGCTGAGCGGCACCACGCCAAGGTTCGGCGACAGCGTGGTGAATGGGTAGTCGGCAATCTTCGGACGCGCGGCCGAGATGACCGAGAGCAGCGTGCTCTTGCCCGCGTTCGGCTGCCCGACCAGCCCGACGTCGGCGATGAGCTTGAGCTCGAGTTCGAGCGTTCGCAGCTGGCCTTCCTCACCGGGCTGCCACTCGCGGGGTGACTGATGCGTGGCGGTCACGAAGAACGCATTGCCCTTGCCACCTCGCCCCCCCTTGGCCACGAGCAGTGAATCGCCGTGCTCCAGGACTTCGCCGATCAACTCGTTCGTGTCGGCATCCCGCACGACCGTGCCGGGCGGCACGGGGAGCACGATGTCGTCGCCCGACCGTCCGGTGCGATTCGATCCCTCACCATGCTGGCCACGCTCGGCCTTCCAGGAGTCCCGGTAGGTGTAGTCCAGCAGGGTGGTGAGGTTACGGTCGGCACGGACGAGGACATCGCCGCCGCGCCCCCCGTCACCGCCGTCGGGGCCGCCCATCGGGACATACTTTTCCCGACGAAACGACGTCTGTCCCGACCCCCCAGTGCCGGCTTCGACCTTCACGAGCACGCGATCGACGAACATGAGTACCTGATCTGAAGAAGTTCACTTCCCACGCACACGGGCCCACAGCCCGCGATAGCGCCGGACGTCGTCCGGTGTCAGCATCGACGCCACGACGTCGAGCGCTGCCGACACGGCGCCTTCCGACGCCCCGGCATGCAGCGCCCCGTGCAAGTGCGAATGCAGCTGGCGATCCTGCTTCGCGACGGCACACGTCGCGACGATGCACAACTCCCGCCGGGCGAGGTCGAGCGGGGCCCGTGACAGCACCTTGCCATACCCCTCCTCGACCATCCAACGGTCGAGCGCCGGATGCAGGGCCGCGATGTTCACCCGCAGCCGGTGGTAGAACGGGCCATACACGGTCGAACACGTGACCTCGCCGCGCGCCTGTCGTTCCGACGGGGTATCGATGGCAGAGCCGTCGACGGCAGGCGCCGGCTCCCCGCTGATCCGCCGCCACTCCCGCGCCGCGTTGAGCGCACGCGGGAAGCCCGCGAACAGATAGGTCTGCAGGATCACCTCCTCCACCCATGCCACCCGGACGACCCCGACGGCTGCGGTCAGTGCTGTCCGGATGTCCGCCTCGCTCCCGCTGGAAAGCACCGCCGCCAACCACACGAGCGCAGTCGTCTCCGCATCGAGCGCCTCAAGGGTAGTCTGATCGGCGTCAGCCACTGTCATCGAAGCATCGCCGGCATCATCCTCACGACGCGGCAGATCGGTCTCGCTCGCGGCGTCACCCATGAGTCAGGTCCCATCGGTCCCCAACGTCCTGGCCGCCGACGCTGATCGCCCCGACGACCTCACCGCGGGTATTGCGAACCACGCGTTGCACGTGCTCGCGCAGCGCCTCGGGCAAGGGATCAGGCAGGGCGCCATAGGCCGCCAGCAGCGCCAGGACGGCGGGAAACTGCGCCCGCGGGGTGCCATCCTCCACCTTGATTGCGAAGCCCACCCCCCGGTCGATGATGGCGAAGGTGTGTACCCCCTCGGCTCCGATCTTGCACACCACATTGCCGCCACAGGCTTCCATGAGCACCGTGTCGAACCGATCGCTCCCTCCAACGAGAAACGGCTCGCCGGTCATGGCACTCACGACCCGACGGCTGGGGGCATCACCGGCCACGGCGGCGGCAACGAGCCGCGCATACGCGAAGGCCATGTTGGCCAGTGGCAAGCCGAAGACCGAGACCCCGCAGCCATCGACGCCGACCGCGATCTGGTCGGTGGCCATCGCGCTCCACTGTGCGACGGCCACCCGGCAATCCTGTTGCACGACGTGCAACGGTCGCTCGTAGCCGACGGTTGGTTCCCCCAGCTGGCGGGCCCGCGCGAGCATCGCCGCATGCTTGCCCGAGCAGTTGTTGTGGAGGCGCGTCAGGCGCTGCCCACTGTCCCGTACGACGCGCGCCCCGCGACTGGCAAGCGGCTCGTGCGGCCCACACGCGAGGTCGCCCTCCTCCAGCCCCAGGTCCGCCAGCATACGGGTGGCGATGGCGACGTGCTCGGGCTCTCCGCCGTGTGATGCACAGGCGAGGGCCAACTCCTCGACGCCCCACCCGAGTGCATCGAACCCCCCGCTCCGCAGCAGCGGCATGATCTGAAACGGCTTGGCGCACGAGCGCCACCAGACACGCAACTCCGGATCGCGGGCGGCCTCGAGAAGCGCGCCGCTGGCATCCACGACCGCAGCATGCACCCGATGTCGCGACTCCACGAGTTGGCCGCGAGTCACCACCACATCGAGACACCGCACAGCGGCCGGCGGCACGAACCCGTCACCGACCGGCGCCTGCGGCGGATGGCCATCCGATCGGCCCGGGGGCACGGGCGCAGCGAGGGCGTCAGGAATCCACACCTGTGAAAGATAACCCGACCGGAGCGTCCGACCGCTGCCCGCCCCCTCGGTCGCCCGCCCGCTGTTCGGGCATTCAGCGTCGTGCTGCCAGGAGCACGCCGACCAACAGCACCCCCCCACCCACGAACGTTCCCGTTCCGGGCACCTCCGCAATGCCCGGCAGAACCGCCGCCAGCACCGTGGCGCCGATGGGCTCACCAAGCGTGGTCAGGTTGACCACAAACGCCGGGAGGTGCCCCAGCGCCCAGTTCATCCCGGTATGCCCGAGCAGCATGGGCCCTGCCGCCAGACCAGCAAAAATCGCCAGCTCCCGTGGAGGCTGCGGCATCAGCGGGCGCGCCGTGATCCCCGCCAGCACGACGCACGTCACGAACGCGGCACCATAGACAAGCGCGACATACGGCCAGAGTGCGAGCCGTTGACGGATTCGACGACCGATGAGGTAGTATCCGGCCGCCGTGGCTGCTCCGAGCAGTGCCAGAGCATCGCCGAACAGCGCCCGCGAGCCACCCGCCCCATCGGTACCACCGAAAAGTGCCGGACCGAGTCCCGCGGGCCCGCCCGGGACGTCGGCCACGCCGACCGCGAGCGCCCCGAGCACCGCCAGGCCAATCCCCGTCCACTGCCGGCGCGAGGGGGACTCCCGGAGCCACCATGCCGACGCCGTGGCAATGATCACCGGCTGCAGGTTCACGAGGGCCACGGAAGCGGCCACACTCGTGTATCGGAGCGACGCATTCCACGACCAGAAGTGCAGGGCGAGCAGGACACCGCCACCGGCGGCGAGCCCATAGTCCGCGGTCGCCAGCGTCCGCCACTCACGCCAACTCCCTGTGGCCAGCAGCGCGGTCGCGACGATCAGCAGCGACAGGCCCAACCGCCATGTGGCGATCACCAGCGGATCGGCCGCCGACAGCCGAATGAGCGGCGCGGCGAATGAGATGCCGACGAGCGACACCGCGAGCACCGCATAGGGCGAGCGGCGGCTCTCGGACACCGGATTGACGGGCGACGCGGCGGGCGAGGACATCGCCGCGAAGCTTACGCCCCGGTTAGCTTCCGCGCATGACCCCGTCCATCTCCCGGCCCCGCCTCGAGACGTTGCTCGAAGCAGCGCGTCACCAGCACGTTCTCGTCATCGGCGATGCGATGCTCGACGTGTACCTGCGCGGCGACGTCGACCGTATCTCCCCCGAGGCCCCGGTGCCAGTGGTCCGGGTGCGTGACCGGAAGCTGGCCCTCGGTGGTGCCGCCAACGTCGCCCAGAACGTGGCCGCCCTTGGCGCGGGATGCGATCTGGTCGCGGTTGTGGGCGACGACCTCGCTGGGGTGGCCTTGCGTGAGCACCTGGACGCCGGGCGCATGCAATCCCGCTCCCTCGTCACGGCCTCCCGCCCCACCACGACGAAGACCCGCGTCATGGCGCGGTCCCAGCAACTCGTCCGGTTCGACGAGGAAGACGACGCCGATCTCGCCGCAGTCGACGTGACCCGGGTGCTGGAAGCCATCGAGCGCGCACTGCCGGAGGCCACGGCGCTCGTCTTCGAGGACTACAACAAGGGCGTCCTCGTGCCGGCGGTCATCGAGGGAGCCATCGCCCTCGCGGCGAGGCGTGGTCTCCCCATCGTGGTCGACCCGAAGTTCCGCAACTTCTTCGCCTATCGCGGCGCCACGGTGTTCAAGCCCAACCGGCGCGAACTGGAGAGCGCGCTGGGCGCAGCCGTCGACCTCGACCACCCGGCCGCGCTCCCGGAAACCTTTGCCCGGCTCGGCGTGGAGCACCTGCTGCTTACCCTCGGAGAGCGCGGCATGGCGCTGGTGTCGGCCGACGGCGTGGTTCACCGCGTGCCCACCACCGCCCGGGAGGTGTACGATGTCGTCGGCGCGGGCGACACCGTGACCGCCTACCTCGCGACGATGCTGGCCGCTGGCGCCAGTGTGCTGGAAGCGGCCATCGTGGCCAATTACGCAGCGGGCGTAGAGGTGGGAAAGCTGGGTGCGGCAACCGTGGCGCCGGCCGAGGTACTGGACGCCTACGACGCGCACCACGCGGAGGGGTGACAGGCCCCGCGCCCTGCATGCATCTTGCAGCGGCAGGTCATTTCGGTCCGGTAGCTTAGTCGGTCAAAGCGCTCGACTCATAATCGAAGGATCGTGGGTTCAAGTCCCACCCGGACCATGCGCGCCCCGGTCACCACACCGGGGCGCGCGGCTTTGGTGGGGGCCCTTCCACTGTCACGTTCCCTCCGTTACGTTTTCGATCCGCTGTCCAGTCGGAGGCGGTGTCAAACGGGCGCGTAGCTCAGCTGGTTAGAGCGCTGCTTTCACACAGCAGAGGTCCGGGGTTCGAGTCCCTGCGCGCCCACTTCAACGTGACAACGCCGGCGGTCATCGCGATCGCCGGCGTTGTCACGTTCGGAACGTCTGGTCCGTCAGGGCAGCGGCACGGCGACGGCGGCGGCCGCACGCTCCGGGCGTGTGACGCCCTGCGTCACCACCACCCGAACACCCGCCTGACGCAGACGGCCGATCGCCCGTTCGTCGAGCCGGGCCCGCAGCACGACCACATCGTCATCGACCTGCTGGTCCAGCACTTCGCCGTCGCGGTGTACCTCGGCGATCAGGCGACCGTTCCCGGCCGGGATCCGCACCTCCAGCACCGGCCGCTGCCGACGCAGACTCGCCCGCAGCGACGCCTTCAGCGCCTCGAGCCCACCCGGTGCGATGGCCGACACGAACAGCGACGTGGGCATCAGGTTCTTCACCCGCTGCCGAACGGCCTCGGCCTCGGTGGCCGGGAGCGCATCCATCTTGTTCATCACATACGTGAGCGGACGCTCGCCGAGCCCGAGCTCGTTGAGCACGCCATCCACGACATCGCGATGTTCTTCCCATGCGGGGTGGCTGGCGTCGATCACGTGCAGCAGCAGGTCGGCTTCCCGGGCCTCGGCCAGGGTCGCGCGGAACGACGCCACAAGATGGTGCGGCAGCTTGCGGATGAACCCGACGGTGTCGGTGAGCAACACCGTATAGCCATCACCGATGTCGACTTCACGGGTGAGCGGATCGAGTGTGGCGAACAGGCGATCTTCCACGAAGACCAGGCCGTCGGCGGCCATCGTGCGCAAGATCGACGACTTGCCGGCGTTCGTGTAGCCCACCAGGGCCACCCGGAAATGCGACTGCCGCTGTTGCCGTTGGATCTCACGCGCGCGCTCCACATCGGTCAGGCGCTCCTTGAGGATGCGGATGCGGTGCTGGATGAGGCGACGGTCGGTCTCGAGCTGCGTTTCGCCCGGACCGCGCATGCCGATGCCGCCGCGCATCTTCTCGAGGTGCGTCCACATGCGCGTGAGGCGCGGCAAGAGGTACTCGAGTTGCGCCAACTCCACCTGCATGCGCGCCTCGCTCGATCGCGCTCGCGTGGCGAAGATGTCGAGAATCAGCTCCGCCCGGTCCATCACCCGCGTACCGACGATCTGCTCGATGTTCTTGCCCTGCGCGGGCGTCAGTTCGTCGTCGAAGATGACGAGCGATGCGCCAAGTTCCTTGATGCGGAACTTGAGCTCCTCCACCTTACCGCTACCGAGATACGTGGCCGGGTTCGGCCGATCGAGCTGCTGCGTGAAGGTTCCGACGACCTCGGCGCCCGCGGTATCCGCGAGGCGCGCGAGTTCCTCCAGATGCTCATCGACGAAATGCTTGGCCGTGCCCCGCTTGAACGGGGCACTGACGAGGATGGCCCGTTCGACGGGCGGCGTGAGGGAGATCGGTTCGCGACTGATGTGTTGAGTCCTTCGAGATGGTCAGCGGTTGCCGGTGACGGAGGAGTAGCGCCCGGTCCGATCGTAGGGCCGAGTGAAGCTGCCGAGTGGCGTAGCCACCGTAAAGTCGCCGCGGACGCGATAGTTCACCGTGCCCGAGGTGATGAGCGCCCGCCCTGCCGCCCCCAGGCCCGCATACGTGAAACGAACGGGCAGCCGCACGAGGGACGAATCCTTCTCCTGGACGACAAAACGATCAGCCAGTTCGCCCTCCCCCAGCTTGATGGAGTCCACATCGACCCGATAGGTCATCTTCACCGCATCGAGGTGGTAGCCATTCGGATTGTACACCGACAACACGAGGTCGACACTCCCGCCTGTCAGCCCTAGGCCGGTGACAACGAACTCGCGGAGGCGTACGTCGGGTTCGGTGAAGGTCGCCCGCCCAAGAGCGGCGCACCCTCCAACGGCGAATGTCGCGGCAACAGTCACACACGCCGCGAGCACGCAGCGACGAACGGGTACGGTCACGGTACGTCTCCTGAGGTCGATATCGCCTGCCTGGGCGGGCTGTCCGTCGTGATACCCGACGGATCCACCGGTGGTCCGCCTCGTTCCGCCCACCACGTCAGGCGCCTGGCGATCTGCTTCTCTTCACCGAATGGCCCGGGGTGGTAGTAGGTGCGACCCTGCAACTCATCGGGCTGGTAGGGCTGGGCGACGAAGGCACTGGGAAAGTCATGCGGATAGGCATACGGCACCCGCCGCGCCTCATCGGCTCGCCGATGCATCGGGGCGTTCAGCAGGTGCGCCGGCACCGGCACGGACGGCGTTCCGGCAGCAGCCTCCCGAGCCGCAGCCCACGCAAGATGCAGGCGATTCGACTTGGGCGCGGTGGCGCAGTAGACGGTGGCCTGGGCCACCGCACGCTCTCCCTCCGCCGGGCCCAGGCGCCGGTATGCGTCCCAGGCCTGCATGACGACGCCAAGCGCCGCCGGATCGGCAAGCCCCACGTCCTCCGTGGCAATCGCAGCCAGGCGGCGAAGGAATACCTGTGCCTCCTCGCCGGCCTGTAGGGCCCGCGCCAGCCAGTATAGCGCCGCATGGGGGTCGGAGCCGCGGCACGACTTGTGGAACGCCGACAGTACGGCGTTCCGATCGATGTCGACACGGTCATAGCTCACGACCCGCACGCCGAGGGCACCAGCGAGGAGATCGGGGGTGACATGGTCACCTTCAGCGAGGGTCAGCGCCACGGCCTCAAGGGCACCGAGGGCACGGCGCGCATCCCCATCCGACTGTTCGGCCAGCCAGTGCAGCGTCGCATCCTCCGCCTGAAGGTGACGCGCCCCCAGACCTCGCGATGAATCCACGAGGGCGCGTCGCGTGACCTGCACGATATCCTCAAGGGAGAGCGGTCGGAGGGCATACACCCGGCACCGGGAGAGCAGCGCACCGACGACCGCAAACGCGGGCACCTCGGTCGTCGCACCGCAGAGCGCGATCACGCCGCTCTCGACGTGCGGGAGCAGCGCATCCTGCTGCGATTTGGCCCAGCGATGAATCTCATCGACCACCACCAGGGTACGCCGTCCGTCGTAGCGCAGCCGCTCCTCGGCCTCGGCCACGATCTCACGCAGGCGCGGAATGCCGTCGGTGACGGCATTGAGCACCACGACCGCCTGCCGCGTGTAGCGACCGATCAGGCTGGCGATGGTCGTTTTCCCGGTGCCACTCGGCCCGGTGAGAATCACACTGCCGATCGTGCCATTGCGGATCGCATCACCAAGCGGACGACCCGCGCCGAGCAGATGCTGCTGGCCCACGACGTCTTCGAGCCGTTCCGGGCGGAGTCTCGCCGCCAGCGGCTCCGCGCTACCACCGGAGAAGAGGGACGGTCCCATGGGCGGTGTCACGTTCCGGCTCATGCGGTCGCCTCCTCGAGCCCGAGGTGCCGCGCGGTCGTCTCCAGCGTTTCCGTGAGCGACGGTACCGAAAACCGCGGCACCGAACCCGGACACCACACGGGCGGCGGCACCGCGAGTCGCTCCACGAGCCCCGCCCCCTCGAGCAGGAACGCCCAGCGGTTGGTTCGGGCGTAAATCACAAGCTGCAACGCCGCCGTGAGCGTCAGCTGGTCACTGGGGGTATACACCGAGACCTCGACGCCGCCGTAAGCGGCGAGTCCCTGCCGCAGCCGCTCCAGCTCGGCCCGGACGTCCGGAAGGGCACACATGGCACCCTGCCAACGCCGGCCAGAGCGCGCGTCGACGATCTGAATGTCGACCGAGGGGTCAAGATGCAGGGCGAGCGCCTGCAGCAGGTCGACCGTGCGCTCAGCCGTTGCTCCCACCTGCACCGAGTGCACACCCCGGTGCCGGCCCATGACGAACCATTCGCTGGTGGGACGGAAACGCGGCGTGTCGACGGAACGCGTGGGCATGGAGCGGCTCATGCCTCCGACGCGGCAAGCGTCCTGGCCTGCGACAGCAGGATGGCCCGATCGTTGCGGGTGGGATCGATCAGGACGTGCTCCAGCAGGCCCTGCAGAATGCGGCCGAACGCAGGGCCCGGTTGCACCCCGATCTGCCGCAGGTCGTCACCATCGATGGCGAGATCCGCGATGGCGATGGGGTCCCGGAACGCGATGCCAAGCAGGCGCCGGTGGAGCGCACGCCACTGTGCCGGCCGCACCGCCTCATTGCCCGCCCATCGCGCCGCACAGAGTCGCAGGAAGCCACCGACATGCAGTCGGCCAACGTTCGCCGCGAGCCGGCGCAGCTCGGCGTCCGGCGGCACGGTACCCGACTGCAGGGTCGTCGTCAGCGCCGAGCCAAGGCGATGCCACCGATCGACCAGTCCCGAGACGCTGGCGATGTCCAGGTTCGAGAAGCGTAGCGCGCGCAATTGCCGCTCGACCTGCTGGCCATCGAGTCCGCTGAACAGGAGGGCGAACCGGAGCGGCTTGCGCAGCGGACGACCGGCGGGCCCTGGACGCGGCACGCAATCCACCGCGCGCAGTAGTGCATCGGGCACGTCGGACAACGCGGGGATGAGCGCGTGAAACGCGCCCGAGTCGCGCCAGCGCCGGAGCGCCACGGATGGCGCCTGCACCTGCTCCATCGTCTTCTCCAGCTCCTGTTTCACACGCTCCGGCGACAGGCGCGTGAGATGCGGCGCGCTGTCGACAATGGCGATCCACGTGGCCTGCTCAATGGCAAAGTCGAATCGGGCCGCGAAGCGGATGGCCCGCAACGCGCGAAGCCGGTCCTCGCGCATGCGAGCTTCAGCCGCGCCCACGGCGCGCACGACACCGCGACGCAGATCCCCCTGCCCGTCAAAGGGATCGTGCAGGCGCCTGCCGATGGGATCGTAGGCAATCGCGTTGATCGTGAAATCCCGTCGAGCCAGATCCTCGTCGAGCGAGGCTCCGAACTCCACCACGGCGTGGCGCCCGTCGGTCTTCACGTCGCGGCGAAAGGTCGTGACCTCGTGCATGCGGCCCTCGCGGTCGAGAACACCCACGGTACCGAACTCGAGGCCCACCGGAATGGTCCGCGCAAACAGCCTGCGCACTTGCGCTGGCGTAGCCGCGGTGGCGAGGTCCCAATCGAGATGAGCGAGGCCGAGCAGTGCATCGCGCACGGCCCCACCGACACACCACGTCTCATGGCCGGCATCGATGAGCGTACGCGCCACCTCGATGACCGGCCCCGGGGGGCAGAGCGCCGCCGCGGACGCCGGGGTCAGCCGCAGAGCACACTCCCGCCATTCACGTTCAGAATCTCTCCGGTGACGTGCCGCGCGAGCGAACTGGCCAGAAACAGCACGGGACCGGCGATGTCCTCCGGCGCGGCCACCCGACCGAGCGGAATCGCTCGTTCGATGCGGGCCCGCCCGTCGTCGGCAAAGGGACGTTCGACCGCCTCGGTGTCCACCCATCCCGGGGCGACGCTGTTCACGGTGATGTCGCGTGGCCCGAGCTCGACGGCGAGCGACTTCACGAACGAGATCATCGCGCCCTTGCTCGCCGCATAGTCGGCATGCCCCGCCTCGCCACGCTGCCCTGCCGTACTGGAAATGAAGATGAGGCGCCCGCCATGCGGCATCTGGCGGATGGCCGCACGCGCCCCGTAGAACATGCCATCGAGGTTGGTCTGCATGGTGTGGCGCCACCGGGCGTCGTCGAGTTCGCCCACATCGACGGGCGTCGGTGGCCAGATGCCCGAGTTGCCGACGAAGATATCGACGCCACCGAACCGGACGACCGCCTCGTGCACGAAGGTGTCATGGCCCTCACGAGTCGCAAGGTCCCCCTTGAAGGCGAACGCCGACCGTCCCATCGCAAGGCAGTCGTCGAGCACAGCCTGAGCCTCCGTGTCGCGCGAGCGATACGCGATGCCGACGTTGGCACCCGCCCGGGCGAGGATCCGGGCGCAGGCGGCTCCGATGCCGCGTGCGCCGCCGGTCACGAGGGCGTTCTTGCCAGCCAGGCTGATCATGTCAGAGCGTCTCCTCGACGGCGTCGCAGATGGCGTGCTGGATACACAGGTGGATCTCCTGCGCCCGGTCGGTCCGGGTCGTGGGCACCACGAGACAGAGATCGGCCTTCGCACGCAGCGCCCCACCGTCCTTCGCACTGAGGGCGAGCACGGGAATGCCCCTGGCGCGTGCCGCATCGGCCGCGCGCAGGACGTTGGGCGAGTTGCCGCTGGTGGAGTGGATGATGAGCAGGTCTCCCGGCTTGCCGAGAGCCTCGACCTGCCGCGCGAACACCTGGTCGAAGCCGAAGTCGTTCCCCGCTGCCGTGAGCAGTGAACTGTCGGTGGTGAGGGCGATGGCCGGATACGCGCGCCGGTTGCGCATGTAGCGTACGACGTACTCCGTCGCCATGTGCTGGGCATCGGCCGCGGAGCCGCCGTTGCCACAGAACAGTAACGTACCGCCGCGGGCCACGGTCGCGCGCACAAGCGCCAGGGCCTGGTCAATCTCCCGCTCGAGCTGCGATGCCGTACGCTCGGCGGTGCTCGCGAGGTCACGCAATGCGCCCAGCAGCGGGGCCACGGATGACGAGGAGGAAGCGGTCATGAGGTGGGAGGTGGTAGACGGCGGGTGGATGGTCAGCGACCGAAGAGGCGCTTCACGCGCCCCAGCAATCCGGGACTGAGCGGCGGGACGGGGATGGGATCTTCGTCATGGAGGACACAGTCGGCGTTGCCGTGCGTGAGCAGGTCCACCTGCTCCTCGCCTCCGCGCTCGAGCAGCCACTCGCGAGCACGTGCCAAGGAGCGCTGGTCACCGTGGTTGTCGGACGCCAGCACATCGATCAGCCCTTCGGCCAGCATGTCGCGCGCGAAGTCGGAGGGTGTGCCGCGGCCCATGAGCACCGACGCGTCCGTCTGGATCACCACTCCGAATCTCCGCCACTCCCGCACGAGATCGAGGGTGCACCCGAAATAGCGCTCAGGGTGGGCCAGCACCACCGTGCGTCCGAGCCGGGTGATGCGTCGCAGCTCCGCCGTGCCGCCGGGCGGTAATCCGCCGCGGGTGAACTCCACGAGCAGGGCGCGCGACGTGCCGAGCGTCAGTTCGGGCGCCGTGAGGTCGCCCCCTGGACTGTCAAGCATGATTTCCCACCCAAGCAGCAGATTGAGGCCTGCCGGCGCCCGACGCTGCAGTTCCTCGAGCAGTTCGCGATGCCGGGCGTACGGCGCCTGCGCGGCGCGACCCGCCTCGAGGTGCGGAGTGCACACCAACGTGGTCACCCCCTGCTCGGCGAACCGCTCGAGGATCGGCACGGACACGTCGAAGGAGGGGGACCCGTCGTCGACGCCGGGCAGCAGATGCGTGTGCAAGTCAATCACGGGATCTCCCCGTGGCACGGCGCCGCTGGCGGCGCGCCGTTCCTCCGGTCACGCGGCAGCAGCGGCAGTGTCTCACCCCCGCATCGCTCCCGGCAGAGCGGCGATACGGGCCATGGCCCGCGCCGCCCGCGCCTCGAGACGCGCCGGCGCGTCGGCTGCGGCCTGAAACGCATAGGTCACCAGAGAGTCCACCGCGAGCAGGTCCAACGCGGTGGCCCGGGACGTCGATCCGGACGCCAGCAAGGCATCGAGCAGGCGCTCGCCGGCATCGAGGCACGCCTCGGGCACCTCGGCCACCGGGCGATCGGCATCGACGGCCAGCAACTCGCACAGCCGATGGTGCAGCGCAGCCGGAGGTGCCGGTTGCACGCGCGCCATCCACTCGCCAACCGTCGCGGCGACCGGCGGCACCGAGGTCATCCGGCCACCGGCAGGGCGCCCACAATGCCCGCACTGGCGGCGATCGCGTCATCCACCCTGTCGGGATCAACGCCGGCCTGCGCCATATGCGGCTTGCCGCCGCCACGACCACCAACCGCCGCAGCCACCTCACGCACCACGACGTCGGCGCGATGTCCGCGTTCGCGCGCGTCGTCCGTCGAGACGGCGAGCAACGCCCCCTTGCCGTCGGCAAACGCCGCCCCCAACAGCGCCACGCCGGTGCCCATCGCTTCACGCACCGCGTCGCCGAGGGCCTGCAGCGCCTTCACGTCGGGCACATCGACCCGCGCGGCCACGAACCGCGTGCCCCCAGCATCGATGGCGGAGGCGGCAAGCTGCTGCGCCAGCCCGCCGCCCGACGCTCCGCCACGCATGGCGTCGTCGAGCCGCTTCTCCAAGTGCTTCCGCTCTTCGAGCAGCGCCTCGAGCTTCCGCTCGATCTGGTCGAGGGCGGGGGTCATGCCGGACATCGGCACCTTGAGGCGAGACGCCACGTGCAGGAGCGCCCGCTCGCGGTCGGCGAGGAACTGGAACGCCCGCGGCCCCGTCACCGCCTCGATGCGTCGCACGCCGGCGGCAACACCGCCCTCGGAGACAAGACGCACCAACCCGATCTCGGCGGTATTTCGCACGTGCGTACCGCCACAGAGCTCCACGGACAGCGAGGGAATCTCGACGACCCGTACGAGGTCCCCATACTTCTCGCCGAACAACGCCATGGCTCCGCGCGCGACGGCAGCGGTGTACGCCTCCTCTTTCGTGTTCACAGGCGCTGAGGCCCACACACCCGCGTTCACGTTGGCCTCGATTGCCGCCAGCTGCTCGGCCGTCACCGGACCGTGATGCGTGAAGTCGAAACGCAAGCGGTCGGGCGCCACCAGCGACCCCGCCTGATGCACATGTTCGCCCAGCACTTTCCGCAGTGCCGCATGCAGCAGGTGGGTGGCGGTGTGGTTGCGCTCGGTGTCCTTGCGGCGATCACGCGGCACGGCCGCGTGCGCGCGACCGAAAGCAATGGGCCCCGTGGGTACCCCGATGGCGGCAATGCGGCCGTCCACCTTGCGCACCTCGTTCACGGCCACCGACCAGCCTTCGCCGGTGATGGTCCCCTGGTCGGACACCTGGCCGCCAGATTCGGCGTAGAACGGTGACTCCGACAGCATGACCGCAACGCGCCCGTCCGGCAACTGCCGCACGGCCGCCACCATGGTGTCCACTTCCACTACGTCGTAGCCGACGAACTTGCCGAGACCGGCCGCGTGCTGCTCGGCGTGCGTCCACTGCGTGACGTCGCCGAAATCGTCGGCACTCACCGTGATCTGCTTCGCCTTGCGCTCCTCCTGCGACTGCCGGCGCTGCGCCAGCAGCGCCTGCTCGAAGCCGGAGATATCCACGAGATACCCACGTTCGCGGGCCATGAGCTCCGTAAGGTCGATCGGAAAGCCGAACGTGTCGTAGAGGCGGAACGCGTCCTCGCCGGCGATCGAGCCGCGCATGCGTGAGGACCCCTGCGTCGAGGCCTCCGGCGCCAGCTCGTCGAAGCGCGACATGCCGGCATCGATCGTCGCCAGGAAGCGTTCCTCCTCTGCCCGCGTCGTCTCGAGGATGTGCTTCCGGCGCACATGCAGCTCGGGGTACAGATCGCGCATGGTGTCGATCAGCACGTCCACCACATGCACCAGCGTCGGCTCGCGGCGGCCCAGCAACCAGGCGTGCCGCACGGCGCGGCGCAGAATGCGGCGCAACACATAGCCTCGGCCGTCATTGCTGGGAAACACGCCATCGGCCAGCAGGAAGCCTACGGCACGCGCATGGTCGGCCAGCACACGGAACGACGCCGGATCGATCTCCCGACCGTCCTTCCCGACCGCCTTGCCGAGACCGACACCGGGGCGGTAGGGATACCCGATCCCGACCACCTCCTCGACACGGGCGATCAGCGGCCGGAACAGGTCGGTGTGGAAGTTGTTGGTGACCCCCTGCAGCACGGCCGCAATGCGCTCGAGGCCCGCCCCCGTATCGACCGACGGCTTGGGCAGCGGCACCAGGGTACCGTCCGCCTGCCGGTCGAACTGCATGAACACCAGGTTCCAGATCTCGAGGAAGCGCCCCGCTTCGGCGCCTTCCACGAAGGCATCCAGCGAGTACTCGTCGAGGCTGGTGTCCGTCCACTCGCCGCTGGCATCGGCCGGGAAGGCCCAATCGGGGGCCATCCGGGCGAGGTCGACATAGATCTCGGTGCACGGGCCGCACGGCCCAGTGTCAGCCATCTGCCAGAAGTTGTCCTTCGCCCCGAGTCCATAGATTCGGCTTTCGGGCACACTGGCCACCTCCTTCCACAGCTGCCGCGCCTCATCGTCCTCATGGAACACCGTCACGCGGAGGTGCTCGCGTGGGATCTTCAGCTCCTCGGTGACGAACTCCCACGCAAAGCGGATCGCATCGCGCTTGAAGTAATCGCCAAAGGAGAAGTTGCCGAGCATCTCGAAGAACGTGTGGTGCCGCGCCGTATGACCGACCTGCTCGAGGTCATTGTGCTTCCCGCCGGCCCGCACACACTTCTGCGATGTCGTCGCTCGACGCTTTCCCTCGGGCGGGTCCTCCATGCCCAGGAAGACCTTCTTGAACTGGACCATCCCGGCGTTCGTGAACAGCAGGGTCGGGTCATCGGCGGGCACGAGCGATGAACTCGGGCGGATGGCATGGCCGTTCTTTTCGAAGTAGGCCAGGAATCGGGCGCGGATTTCGGACGCGAGCATAGACCGGAAATATAGGCGAGTCGTGCCGCCAGGAGCGGTGTACGCCGAGAGCCGCCTATGCGCCGCCGCCCCGCAGCAGGACGCGTACGACCTGGCGTGCGACGCCGCTGCCGTAGCCTCGGCGCAGGAGGTACCCGAGCAGCCGGCGCTCGGCCGTCGCGGGGTCGGCGCTCGCCAGCGACCGCGCCCGCTTTTCCGCCACACTCCGGCAGGCGGCCAGTTCATCGTACTCGTCATGCTCGATGGCGTCGGCGACGGCGTCCGACACCGTCGCTCCGGACACCCCTTTGCGGCGCAACACTCGCCGGACGTGCGTCGGCGCCTCCCCGCGGCGCAGGCGCGCGGCCGCCTCGGCCTGCGCGACCGATTCGTCCGACAGCAACCCGGACGTCGCGAGCCGGTCGAGTGCTTCGCGAATCTGCGCGGGCGTGGCCTCCCGTTTCCGAAGGCGCATCTCCAACTCGCGACGGGTGCGGCGCCCCCGCGCCAACGCGTCGAGCGCCCGATCAGCAAGCGCGGTGATCGCGGACTCGTGGTCCAGGGCAGCGACCGTGGCCGGGCTCAGCGCCACACCGGATCGGGTCACTCCGGCGTCCGCAAGCGCAGCAACGCCAAGCACCAGCTGTCGCCCGTCGCTGAGCGTGAGGAGATACCGGCCGGGGCGGCGCGGTGATTCGCGCAGCTCCGTCAGGACGATCGATTCGGGTTCGGTCATGGGCAGAAAAGAGCCGAGGGGCTACCTGCAATGAGCCGTGGTGATCCGGGCACCACTTCCCACCGCAAGCGACCCCTCGGCCCTCACGTGTGTCGGCGTGTTGGACGGGCGAGCGGCGACTAGTCCTCGGCCTCGTCGGTGGCGGGCGCCACGTCGGCGCCCTTCACGCCCAGCACCACCTTCACTTTCTCCTCGATCTCGGCCATGAGGGCCGGATTGTCCTTGAGGAACATCTTGGCATTCTCACGACCCTGCCCGATGCGCTGCGAACCGTAACTGTACCACGCGCCCGCCTTGTCAATGATGCCCGACTCGGCGCCGATGTCGACGAGCAGCGACGTGTGGCTGATGCCTTCCGCGTACATGATGTCGAACTCGGCCTGCTTGAACGGCGGCGCGACTTTGTTCTTCACCACCTTCACGCGGACGTGCGAACCGATCACGTCCTCTTTCTCCTTCACTGGGCCGATGCGGCGGATGTCGAGGCGGAGCGAGGCGTAGAACTTGAGCGCCTTGCCGCCCGTGGTGGTCTCGGGGTTCCCGAACATGACCCCGATCTTCTCGCGCAGCTGGTTGATGAAGATGACCGAGACCTTGGAACGTGAGATCGCCCCCGTGAGCTTGCGCAGCGCCTGACTCATGAGGCGCGCCTGCAGACCGACGTGCGAGTCGCCCATGTCGCCTTCGATTTCGGCCTTGGGCACGAGGGCGGCCACGGAATCGATGACGATCACGTCCACGGCGCCCGAGCGCACGAGGATCTCACAGATCTCGAGCGCCTGCTCTCCCGTGTCGGGCTGGGAGATGAGCAGGTTCTCGACGTCGACACCCAGCTTCTTGGCGTATTCGGTATCGAGCGCATGTTCAGCGTCGATGTACGCCGCCACACCGCCAGCCCGCTGTGCATTGGCGACCACGTGGAGACAGAGGGTCGTCTTGCCGCTGGACTCGGGGCCGTAGATCTCGGTGATACGGCCGCGCGGGATGCCGCCCACACCGATGGCGGCATCGAGGTTGATCGCGCCGGTCGGGATGGACTCGACGCGCACCTTGGAGTCGGTGCCGAGTCGCATGATGGAGCCCTTGCCGCAGCTCTTCTCGATCTGCGCGACGGCGAGCGCCAGGGCCTTGCGCTTGTCGTCTGTCATCACTGTACCCGCCATAAGGACCGCCGTCGTGAGAGGGAAAGCCGCCATGCCCTGGCCAGCGAGAATCTAGGGTGAACGCCGGCAGGGCCAAGACCCGAATAAACTACGAAGAACAGACGATGTGGACAACTCCCTGGTCTGCCCGATTTCAGGGCAGCGGGAAGGCGTTGGGGATGTGCCGGACCCGGACATTCTGACCGTTCACGAGTACGCCGAGCACATCAAACCGGTAACTGAGTCCGTCGACGCCGTGGCGATCGACCCAGACCTGGGCGGACCGGCCCAGTTCGCGCCGCTTACGCCAGTGCACGGCCTCGACCGGAGAGCCGAAGGCACCGCCCCGGCGGGCCTTGACTTCAACGAAGGCCACCTCCGCGCCACTCCGCATGATCAGGTCGATGTCCCGGTGTCCGCTCCGGAACCGGTGCGCGAGCAGTTCCCAGCCGTGTCGCATCAACCACCGCGCTGCGATGCGCTCGCCCAGAAGCCCGAGGGCCTGTCGCCGTTTCGTCATGGGCCGAGCATAACACGAGGCACTGACAACGCCGGTACCCAATCGTCGCCACCGTTACCGGAACAATGCGTGGGCGCGCCCGGCCAGAATCGCGGCGGGATCGTCGCTGATGATGCCGTTGACGCCGCGGCGCCAGAGGCGCGCCGCCCGTGCGGGGGCGTTCACTGTCCAGACGTGCGTGACCACGCCGTGCGGCTGCGTGGCGCGGACCAGCGACCCGATGGGGACCGGAATGCCTCGGTAGACTGGCGGAATGCACAGCGCTTGAAACCACGGCGCGCGGATGGGCCGGCGCAGCAGCGAGGCGGGCAACAGCGCGGCGACATCGCGCGTGCTCGCCCCCAGAGCATAGCCCCCCCCGCGCAACGGCCGCGTACTCTCCGGATCGAACCCAGCCACGATAATGCGCGCGCCAAGATTGTGGCGCGCGACCGCGTCGCGCAGCAGCGGGGCCGCCGCTGCGGTCTTGAGTTCGATGATGAGTGGCAGCGTGCGTGGCAGCGCCTCAATGACTTCATCGAAGGTCGGGACGCCTGCACCACGGCCACGCCAGGGCCGTGCCGTGCCGTCGGGCGTGAATCGGGACCCGGCATCGAGTTCGCGGAGCGCCTCGAGCGGCAGGGCCGACACCAGCCCGGTCCCGTCCGTCGTGCGGTCGACGGTCGGATCATGCATGAGCACCAGCACACCGTCCTGGCTGACGTGCAGATCGAACTCGACGGCATCGACGCCCAAGGCCACGGCCTCGAGCAGCGACGGGATGGTGTTCTCCGGCGCGTGCGCGCGGTTCCCGCGATGACCGACGACCGGATGGGCGAGGGGATCCAGCAGGATCATGGGGAGCGACCGGACAAGGCGAACAGGGCCACAGCCGTCGGAAGCCACGACGGGGCGACACTCGCCGAGTGCCGCCCCGTCCGATCAGCGCCGAACTGCGGATTCCTGGCTCAGAACGCGTACTGGATGCGCGTCATGACGAGGCGACCCACTTCGGGAACGCCTGCGAAGGTGCGGATGCGGTTGTCGAACAGATTCTGCGCACTGAGGGACCACATCAGGCGCTGGCTGCCGAGATCGAAGCGCTTGGTAAACTGGGCATCGAACAGCACGGCCTCGGGCACATTCTCGTAGCAGAACGCTCCCGCGGGGACCGGGTTGCAGCGATTGAACCCGGTCGCGATCGAGCCCACCGGTGCACCCGGATTGCCGGCGGCGATGGGGTAACTCACGTTCGTAGCGTAGGCCCCGGAGAAGACCGGGTAGGCCTCATTGTAGCGCGTACGCAACTCGAAGCCGATGCCGTTGCTCTCGTTGCGGTACCGCCCTCCAAGGCTGCCGCGCGATCCCGGCGAGTTGGAGGCGAACGGTGCCTGACCAGCAGGATACACGCCCGGGAACAGGGTCCGGTCTTGCCAGCTGTACGCAGCCTCGAACGTCAGGCGATCCGTTGCCACAACGTCGACCGCGAGATCGAGACCCTTGACCCAGATTTCCTTGTCGGACGACAGGTAGGTCGCATACACGGCGTTGGGCCGCGCGTTCGGATTGTCAAACGTGATGACGCCGACAGGCGACGATGCGACCGCCGTAACCACGCCACCGATCACGCTGCTGAGCACCGCCTGCTGAGTGGCAGCCGGCAGGCCCGCGAGCAGCGGCGTGATGGCCCCCGCGATCGCCGGCTGCAGCAGGCCCTGCACGCCGGCCGGGTTGGCAAAGAAGACGCTCGGCGTCACCGGTGTTGCCGGAGCGCCCACATCACCGCGCGACTGGCCCCAGAAGGACACGTCGTAGCGGAGGCGGTTGTTGACGATGCCCTTCCAGCCAACCTCATACGTGTTGTTGTACGAGGCCGTGAGCGGCCTGATGGGCGTCACCTGATCCGGCGTGAGGTTCGTGGTCGGTGCCGACAGGAGCGCGGCGCGCGTGCCGAACTGGGCCTCGGTGGGCCGCAGCGGAAGAATGGCGGCGATGGCGGCACTGGCAATCGCCGACGCCGAGGTGGCGGGCAGGCCGCTCGCCTGCAACCCCTGCGCGATCCGGGCAGCGATGGCGTTGCCGGCACCGGCCACGAAGCCAGGATACATGGAGGTGGCGCTCACCGGGAGGTAGTCGCTACCGCCCGAGAACGGCGACTTCATGCAGAAATCACCGAACTGGCTCGTGCCACAGCCACGGCGGAACGTGAAGCCGGTCTTCGGGGGGTTGCCGCGCCCGCGCACGTCGAACGCCGTACCGCCGGCATTCGGCGACGAAAGCAGGTCGAGGAAGAAGGAGAAGTTCGCCGGAGTCGAGAACGCCCGATTGAACGTGAAGCGCACGTTCTGATTCTTCGTGGGCTTCAGGATCAGGGCCGCCCGGGGCGAGAAGAAGGTGCCGTCGATGACGTTGGTGCCGTCGCCGCGGAAGGCGAGCAGCAGTTCCAGCTTGTCGACCGGACGGGTGCTCGACTGCAGATATGCCCCGTACTCCCGCATCTGGTCTACATCCTCGTTGGCCCCGTTGATGGTGCGACCGGTCTGCGGGTTCGTGTTGATGTAGTCCACGCCGTACGTGAACGACTGCTTGGCGCCGAGATCGAACCCGTGCTGTCCCTGGAGGGCAAACACGCGGGACTTGTCGACGATGGAGCCACCCGATCGCAGGTAGATCGTCCCATCGGTGGACGTCGAGTCGTCATTGCCCGCGTTCGAGGAATTCAGGAACGCCTGCAGGAACAGCTTGTTCCAACGGAAACGCTGCTGGATGCTGGTGTAGGACCAGTTCCTGATCTGTGAGGTTCCGAATCCAGTCAGATCGAGCGCGTTGCCGATACGCGAATACCCGAGCGTGGTGATCGCTTCCATGCCCTCGCGCGGGCGCACGTCCACACGGGCTTCACCGCTGTAGCGAAGCAGATCGAAGTCGCGCTGGTTCGGCTGGCCGCGACGCGACTGGGGAATGTAGAAGCCGCCGCCGCTCGGGAACGTGGCCGGCTCCTGCAGGTCGCGGTACTCCCAGTCTCTGCCCTGCATGTACTCACCCGACAGCTTGTAGGCGAGCTTTTCGTTCACCTTGCCCGCGTGGCGCAGGCCACCGCGAATGATGGAACGTTCACCGCCATCCACGCTGATCGTCGTTCCCTGAGACTGGAACGGCGACTTGTTGATCACGTGCAGGACGCCGTTCGAGCTGTTCGGGCCATAAAGAGCCGATGCCGGTCCGAGGAGCACCTCGATCCGGTCGACATCCTCGTTCGTGCCGGTCAGCAGGAAGGGAATATTGACGCGCAGCGACGGAACGCCCGCAAATCGATAGTCCTGCAACATCAGCAGGCTGCCGCTGAAGGCATTGTTAAAGCCGCGGGCGACGACGTTGGACTGGGCAATGCCACCCTGCTGGATGTTGACGCCAGGGGTGCTATAGAGGTGGTCAGTCACCGTGACCGCCGGCCGCTCCTCGACGCGCTCACTCGAGATGACCGAGATCTGCGCCGGTGCGTCGAGCGCCTTTTCCGGCCGGCTGCGGCTCGCTGTGACCACCGTCTGATTCAGCTGCGTGGGGCGCTCGTTCAGCGCCGCCGTGATGACCGCGCCGGGGCGCTGATTCGGGAAGACCTTCTGATCGTAGCCGAGGGCGCGAACCGTCACGGTATAACTGCCGTCCGGCAGGTTCACCACCCGGAAGGTGCCGTCCGCCCCACTGATGGCACCATACGACGCGCCACCCCCCAGTTGCGCCTGCACTTGCGCATTCTCGATCGGACGGCCGCTCGCGGCGTCGGTCACCGTGCCGGTGATCAAGCCGGATTGGGCCGCCAACGGCGCGTTGGCGGCAGGGAGCAGCCCCATCGCCAGCACGAACGAGACAAGTACACTACGAAAGATCGAGAACATCGAACACCCCGGGAGAGGGAGGGAGGGCCGGAGTCGAAGTACCGCACCGCATTGCCGCGTGCGGAGGGGGGGAGGCGGTGTGGACCAGCGAAGCCTCGCGATGCCCCGTCACCGAAGGGCAGAATCTTCACCACACTATCTGAATTCGTCAATATCCAACCGGACCGACGCCGGGCGCTCACCAGCGCCCCCGCGGCCAGGCCCCCGCGGCCAGGCCCCCGCGGCCAGGCCCCCGCGGCCAGGCGCCCGCGGTCAGGCGCCGTCGCAAATGCGGTCGAGATCCTGTATGCCAACCAGCACATCGCGCGGGCGCGCCGCCCCTTCCGACGGCGCCAGAACCCCCGCCGCTTCCAGCTGATCGATGATCCGCGCCGCCCGACCGTATCCGATTTTGAGCCGGCGCTGCAGCAACGACGTCGACCCTTGCCGGTGTTGGATGACCACCTCGGCCGCCTCCCGAAACCGAGCGTCCCGTGCATCCGAGGCACCGCTGTCCTCGTCATCCTCGCTCCCGGCCGCCTTGGCTTCGAGCGCCCGCACCGCCTCGAGGATGTCCGGTTCCTCACGCGGTGGTGCGAGTACAGCGGCATCGGCGCGCGCCCGTGCGTCCGCGTACCACGTCAGTAGCGTTTCGGTGTCCTCGCTCGAGAGATAGGCCCCCTGAAGACGCGAGGACTCGGACTTGCCCGGCGGAATGAAGAGCATGTCGCCGTTGCCAAGCAGCGCTTCCGCGCCGGCCCCGTCGATGATCGTGCGGCTGTCCACCTGCGAGGCCACACGGAACGCAATGCGGCACGGAAAGTTGGCCTTGATGAGTCCCGTGATCACGTTCACGCTCGGGCGCTGGGTGGCCAGGATCAGGTGAATCCCGATCGCACGCGCCTTCTGCGCCAGCATCGCGATCGGCGTTTCGACCTCGCCCTGCACCGTCATCATGAGGTCCGCCATTTCGTCGATCACCACGACGATGTACGGCAGAATCCCGCTGGTGTAGGTCCGGTCCTCGAACGCGATCTCGGGATTCCGCGGCTTGAGCGGCGCCGGTCCCTCCCCCGCTTCGTGCTGCGCGACCCGCTTGTTGAACTCCTGCAGATTGCGGCAGGCGTTCGCCTCCAGCAGCCGGTAGCGGTCCTGCATTTCCATGACCGCCCACTTGAGTACCGCGGCCGCATCACGATTGTCGGTGATGACCTTGTGCCGCAGGTGCGGCAGCGTGTTGTACACACTGAGCTCGACCATCTTGGGGTCGACCATCAGGAAGCGCAGTGTGCGCGGCGTGTGCCGGTACACCAGGCTCGTGATGATGGTGTTGACGCACACCGACTTGCCCGAGCCGGTCGCGCCAGCGATGAGCAGATGCGGCATCTTGGCGAGATCGGCGATGACCGGGCGCCCTTCGAGATCCTTGCCCAAGGCAATCGGGAGCGCCGCGCGCGCCGAACGGAACTCGGCGGCCTCGAGCACCTCGCGGAGCACCACCATTTCCGGCGTGGGGTTGGGCACTTCCACGCCGACCGCCCCGCGCCCCGGAATGGGCGCCACGATCCGAATGCTGGGCGCCCGCATCGCGAGTGCGAGGTCGTCCGCGAGCGCGGCGATCTGACGCACCTTCACGCCGGCCGCCGGTTCGATCTCGAACTGGGTGACGGTCGGACCAGTCGTTCGCCCCACCAGCTCCCCCTCGACCTTGAAAGTGCGCAGGGTCGCCATCAGCTTCTCGCCCGCCAGATCGAGTTCTCGGCGGCCGGCATCGGCATTCCGGGCAACTGGGGCGGTCAGCAGCGCCGTCGGCGGCAGCTCGTCGCTGAACAAGGGCGAATCGGCCGCGGCCTCGAGCGCCGCCTCGACACCGTGGTCGCGCGTTGCCTCGGTCCTGCCCTTCTTTCCCTTGCGTTCGCGAGGGACCTCGTCGTCCACCGCGACGCCCCCCCGCGGTGCGGCCCGCCCCGCGGCGCGGCCCCCATCCTGCGCCGTCGGCGCGAGCACGTCACGCGCCAAGGCAGGATCAATGGCCGGCAACTCCTCGGGCTCCGGTGCCAGACGCTCCGCCAAGGTCAACCCGCCCGCGCGCATGGGGACACGCCGCTCCGCGTGGCGCGTCGGTCCGATCAGCAGACGAATGGGATTCCAACGCAGGGTTGCGACCGTGAGCACGCTCGTGGCCAACAGGAACGCGATCCAAGCCCCCGCCACGCCCAGTCCCTTGCGCAGGTAGTGGGCGACAAAACTCCCCCAGAGGCCAGCCCCATCGGACGCCGCGGGTTCACCCCCAAGGACGAGGCCGACCGCCACCGGAACGAGAGCGACGGTGCCCGCGAACAGCAGCGACCAATCGCTCGCGTCGTCGGCGCGCTTGATGCGCCCGAAGAGGGCGAGTGCCACCACGAGGCATCCGACCGCGATGAGGAGCATGCCGGGGATGCCGACGGCCGACACCAACCCACACCGCGCGAGCGTACCCACCGGCCCGAACGGACCGGCGGCGTCCCAGCAATCGCCGGTTGCCGAGCGCTGCAAGACCATCGCCCCGCCAAGGAAGACGGCCAGCAGGCTCAGGCCGATGGCGCCCACTTCACGTCGCACCACGTGCATGTCCACGATTCCCCCCGCGCCCGCCCGCGACGCTCAGTGACCGGACGCAGCGCCGTGCCGTGGCACTACGAGGGCTCCTTGAGCAAGTCGGCGCCTTCGAACTCCAGCCACTTCGTGTGCACCTTACCCGCCTGAAAGCCCGGGTGCTGCATCACGCGGGCGAGGAACGGCATGGTGGTCTTGACGCCCTCGATCACGAAGCTCTCGAGTGCAATCTGCATGCGCTTGAGTGCTTCCTCACGGGTGGCCCCCTGCACGATGAGCTTGGCGATCATGGAGTCGTAGTACGGCGGCACCGTATAGCCGGCATAGGCGTGGGTGTCGATCCGCACCCCCGGCCCACCAGGCTGGTGGAATACCTCGAGCTTGCCAGGCGACGGCTGGAAGTTGCGCGACGGATCCTCGGCGTTCACGCGGCACTCGATGACATGGCCGCGGAACGGCGGCAACGTGGTGGTACTCAACGGCAGGCCAGCCGCCACGCGGATCTGTTCTTTCACGAGGTCCACACCGGTGAGCATCTCGGTCACCGGATGCTCCACCTGAATGCGGGTGTTCATCTCCATGAAGAAAAACGAGCCATCTTCATCGAGCAGCATCTCGATGGTGCCGGCGCCCACGTAGTCGATGGCCTTCGCGCCGCGGACCGCAGCCTCGCCCATGCGCTCACGCAGGTCCGGCGTCATGACCGGGCACGGCGCCTCCTCGATGAGCTTCTGGTGACGCCGCTGCACCGAACAGTCGCGCTCACCGAGGTGCATGACGTTGCCGTGCGTATCCCCGAGCACCTGGAACTCGACATGGCGCGGGCGTTCCAGAAACTTCTCCACGTACACGTCACCGTTGCCAAAGGCAGACAACGCCTCGGAACGCGCCAACTGGAAGGAGCGGAGGAAATCGTCGGGATCACGCGCGACGCGCATGCCCTTGCCCCCGCCACCCGCCGCCGCCTTGATGATGACCGGGAACCCGATGGTCCGCGCGAACTCGAGCGCCTCCTCGGGATCTTCGACCGGGCCAGGCGTACCGGGGACGATGGGGACGCCCACCTCCTGCATGGCCCGCCGCGCCGAAGCCTTGTCACCCATGACGCGGATCTGCTGAGGCGTCGGCCCGATGAACGTGATCCCCGATGCCCGGCACGTTTCGGCAAACTCGGCGTTCTCGGCGAGGAAGCCATAGCCCGGGTGAATCGCGTCGGCGCCGGTGATCTCGGCGGCGGCGATCAACCGGGGGATCTTGAGGTACGAGTCGCGCCCCGACGGCGGGCCGATGCATACGTCGTCGTCGGCGAAGCGCACGTGCAGCGACTCCCGGTCAGCGTCCGAATACACGGCAACCGTCTGGATGTCGAGCTCACGACAGGCGCGAATGACGCGGAGGGCAATCTCCCCGCGGTTGGCGATCAGGACCTTTTTGAACATCCCGTATGGTGGCGAGGTCCCAGCCTCACCGCCAGTCCTGTCGAGTTCCCCCTCACGGGGAAACCGGCCGAGGCATCAGGCCGCGTTGCTGCCCGGACGGAACCCGCTGAAGGCCGTGTCGCTGGCGCCGTCCACCCCCTGCACACGCAGCGCGAACTCCGCCGGGTTGCTGGCGTTGAACAGGGCACTTTCGTACGAAATGACACCGCGCGTGTACCAGCTCATGAGAGACTGGTCGAAGCTCTGCATGCCGTACGCCACACTCCCCTCCTTGATCAGGTCGGGGATGTTGAGGGTGGCTGACAGGTCGCGGATCTGATCGCGCACGGCCTCGGTATTCACCAGGATCTCGCACGCCGGCACCCGCCCCGGCTGGTCGGCCCGCGGCAGGAGGCGAAGCGACACCACGGCCGACAGGGCGCTGGCGAGCGCGAAACGCACCTCGTTCTGCTGGTGCGGCGGGTAGAACGACAGGACGCGATTGATGGTGAGCGTCGCGTCGGTCGTGTGCAGCGTCGAGAAGACCAGATGGCCCGTGCCCGCCGCCTTGAGCGCCACTTCGAGCGTCTCGAGGTCGCGAATCTCGCCGATCATGATCACGTCGGGATCCTGGCGCAGCACCCGACGCAGCGACTGCGAGAACGACTCCGTGTCGGTTCCGACCTCGCGCTGATTGATGTGACAGCGCACATCACGGTGCACGAACTCGATCGGGTCCTCGATCGTGATGATGTTGGCGCTGCGACGCTGGTTGATGAGCTGGATCATCGCCGCCAGCGCCGTGCTCTTCCCGGATCCGGTCACGCCGGTGACGAGTACCAAACCGCGCGGCCGCATGGCAATCTGCTCGAGCACCGGCGGGAGGTTCAGGTCCCGGATGCTCGAGGCCGCATGAGCAATGGCACGCATGGCGAAGGCGACCGTGCCCCGTTGCTGGTACACGTTCACGCGGAAGCGCCCGACCCCCGGCACGCTGATCGCGAAGTCAGACTCGCGCGCCTCCACGAACTCCCGCAACTGCGCCGGCGGCAGGAGCTGCTCCGCCAAGGTCCGCAGCTGCTCGGGGCGCATGGGCGGCATGTCGAGAGGGATAAGGTCTCCGTGCAATCGCAGGGTGGGCGGCCGGCCGACCTTGAGATGCAGGTCGGACGCGCCCTCGCGCACCATGCGCAGCAGCGCCCCTTTCAGGTCGAGCCCCGTGACCGGGGGTGCGCCGCTGGCGGCACCGCTGGTGGCGCCGCTGGTGGCGCCGGAGACCAGTGTCATGTCGTCATGTCTCAGCCGGTCGGATCGATGCGGAAGAGCACCTGCCCGTACTCGACGGGATGCGCATCGGTCACCCCGATCTCACGCACCACGCCGTCGTACTCGGACTCGAGCTCGTTCATGATCTTCATCGCTTCGATGATGCAGACGATCTGGCCCTTGCTGATGCGATCACCGACAGACACATACGGCTTCGCACCGGGCTCCGGCGCAGAGTAGAACGTCCCCACCATGGGCGACTTGATCTCGAGGGCCGCGGACTTGGGCGTCTCGGCCTTCGGCGCCGGCGTCCCCCCCTCCTCGGCAGGACGCGCAGGCGCGGCGGCGGGCAACACCGCGGGCGCCGCCACGGGAGCCGGCAACGTGGGCGCCACCGCGACGGCCCGCTGATGCGAGCTCTTCGAGATCCGCAGCTTCATGCCCTTGTCGGAGGAGATCTCGATGGAATCCACCGTGGAGCTGTCGAGCATCTCGATCAGCTTCTTCACGTAGCGCAGGTCGATCATGGCGATGGGGGCTAAAGAAAGCGCGGCGGCCGGTGAGGGCGCCCGTGCAGCCGTCAGGCGAGTTCGAGCAGATCCCGAGAAAACCGGGTCAACACCCGTCTCCCGGATTCCGTGATGAGCACATCGTCTTCGATTCTCACCCCGCCCCACCCCGGGCGATAGATGCCCGGTTCGATGGTCACCACCATGCCAGCGGCGAGGGGAGTCTCGATGGTACGGGCGAGACGAGGTCCCTCGTGCACTTCGAGGCCGATACCGTGCCCCAGCGAATGCCCGAACGCCTCACCAAACCCGCGGGCGGCAATGTACTCTCTCGCGACCGCATCTGCAGCCATCCCCTGCATTCCCACCCGAACCGCGCCCGAAGCGCGCGCATTGGCTTCGCGCACAATGTCATAGACGTCACGCTGCTCGGCCGACGCGCGCCCGAGCACCACCGTCCGCGTGATGTCCGAGCAATAGCCGTCGGACACCGCCCCGAAGTCCACGAGCACGAAGTCCCCCCGCTCGAGCCCTCGCCCCGCTGCCCGCGCGTGCGGCAAGGCCGAGCGCGGTCCCGACGCCACGATGGTGGGAAATGGGAAGGCCTCACTGCCTGCGTCACGCAGCGCACGCTCGAGCACCCCCGCTGCCGCTGTCTCGGTCAGTCCCGGCCTGAACTGCGCCAGCGCCGAGGCGAGAGCCGTCTCGGCCATCGCCACGGCTCGCTCGATGCAGGTGATCTCTCCCGCGTCCTTGACCTCTCGTCGGCGCTCGACCAGGTCCACGATCGGCCGCCAATGCCAGCGACTGCCCTGCTCCAGCAACCGCGCGAAGTCGCGATGCACCACGTGCGCCGATTCGAACCCGATCCGCTCCACACCGGCCATGGCACCGAGGGCCGGCCACAACCCGCCCCACAGGCTGGTCGCCTCGATGCGCACCGACGCCGCCGAGCCGACTTCCTCGTCCACCTGTGTGGCGTACCGGAAGTCGGTGAGCAAGACGCACTCCTTGGCCGTGACGACCAACAGCGCACTGGTGCCCGAAAACCCGGTGAGATAGCGGATGTTGGGCAGGGCCGTAACCAGCAATGCGTCCAGGTCGTGCCGCGCGAGGTCGTCACGAATGGCCGCGAGCCGCCCAGGCCGGGCGTCGACCGGCACGCCCGCCGGTTGGGCCCCAGCGTCCAGCTCAGCCACGCGCCCGCAGAATGCGGACCAGCCCGCGCAGGGCGTACTCGTAGCCATCTGCCCCCAGCCCGCACACCATGCCGACCGAGGCACTGGCGAGCATCGAATGGCGTCGTTCCGGCTCGCGTGCATAGATGTTCGACAGGTGCACCTCCACGAACGGGATCGCCGTGGCGGTGAAGGCGTCCCGCAGCGCCAGGCTCGTGTGGGTGTACGCACCGGCATTCACGACAATGCCGTCGACCAGACCGCGCCATCCATGCACGAGGTCGATCAGCTGACCTTCCCCATTGGCCTGCGCGGCGCGGATCTCGGCCCCCAGCGTCGTCCCCACCTCGCGGAGGTGGGCGAGGATGTCCGCCAAGGTGGCCGTGCCGTAGATGGACGGCTCACGGGTCCCCAACAGGTTCAGGTTGGGGCCGTTCAGCACACCGATGATCACGAGTTGCCCAGCACCTTGAGCCAGGCCGAGAACTGGGCGAGATCATCCCCAACGCTCGGCGCGGTGTGGGAAGGCGGGGAATCGGGGCCGGCCGGCCCGCCATCGGCTCCCTGCGCCCCGGCCGACACGGCCGGATCGGGGAAGAAGCGATCGAAGGCGGTACCACCGCCCGCCGGGATCGCCGCACCAGCCATGGGCGTCGCCGAACGAACCGGGGTCCCCGGACGAAGCGGGGTGGGCTGGCGCACACTCCCCGCGGCGGGGGTCGGCGAGAACAAGGACGGCGTAGGCAGCGCTTCCGGGGCCGGACCGAATGCGGCGGCGAGCGTCCGCGCAGCCGCGTCGTCCTGCGGCATCGGCTCACTCCCGAACAGGGAGGCCAGCGACTCGTCGCTCACGGCCCCGGCAACGGGCGGCGTTGGCGCTGCTGCCCCGACAGCTGGAGTCGGGCGCGGAGCCCGACGCGCTGCCAGACGACTGAACCGCTCACGGGCGGTGAACACCGGAGTCCCCGACTGGGCTGCCGGGGCCAGCACCTGTTGCTCACGGAGTTCCGCCAAGCGGGAGGACAGCACTGGATCGTAGGGCCGCCGCCGCACCAACTCCTCATACACCGACACGGCCTGCGCGGTCAGGCCCTGCGTCACCAGCAACTCGGCCATCGTCTCGGTCACGAACGCGGTGGACCCGTCGGGTTCACCCGAAGGGACAGCGCCGGGCTCCTCATCGTCAGCCTCCATGCGCCCGCTCGGAAAGACATCGGCGAAGCTCGCCTCCATGGGAACCGACGCCTCCCCACTGCGATCGCTCACGGCGACATCGTCGACCTCGCCGTGCGTCCGCGCGTCCTCCTCCAACGCCTCGGCGATGGCCGACACCTCGTCCTCGGGCGTACTCTCGTCTGCCGCCACCGCCAGCCACGGGAGGCGATCGTCATCGGTGGCGGTGGTCACCATCTCCTCGAGTTCAGCCGCCGCCGAGACGGCGGCCGCTTCCTGAGGAGTCGCTGCCGAACGCCCCTCGCCAACGGGGAGCTCCTCGATCGCTGACTCCGGCGACGGATCTTCGGAGCGCACCACCAGTGCCCCCCCGGTGGACACCTCGAACATCTCCTGCAACGCGGGCATTGTCGCCTCGCCCACGTCTCCTACCGCCGGTTCGGCCCCATCAGCGGCCTCAACCATCGCCATCGGCGCCCCCGCGGACAGCGACGACGGGTCCTGCGGCTCCCGCCCGAACGCCGCGATCGCGTCCTCGGGAATGGGAACCGAGACCGGCGTGACCGCACGGGGGGTCCCGATGCGCGCCGCCAGAGCGGAGGTGTCGGGCCATTCCGGCGCCGCCAGCCCCTCCTCGAAAACGGCTTCCGCGTCGGCGGGAACCTCGCCGGGGACGTCTGCCACGACGACCGTTTCGATCGCGGCAAAGGCGAACGGGTCGTGGTCGGAAGGCGCGGCGTGATCCGGATCGTCGACGTCGGGAGCCTCTGCGCGGACGTCGGCCGCGACCTCGGCCTCCGCCTCGACGTCCATCGCAACGTGCGAGGCCGCATAGGCATCGAAGAGCACGTCGAGTGACGAACCCGCGCTCGGTATCAGGCGCTCCGGATGCGACGCCGCCTCGAGCGGCGCGTCGTTTGGCGTCAGGGTCTCCAGAGCCGTCGTCCCCCAGACGGCCTCGATGGTGTCGAGGTCGAGGAGCGGCGGCGGGGACGGCGACTGGAGCGGGATGGCCCCGATGTCGACGGTGTGCATGGAGGCGTCGGGGGCGGGCATGGTGCCCGACTCCATGCTCGGCCCCTCGTGAGCCGGGAGCGGTGTAGGAACCGCTGGATAGACGGCGGTGGGTTCCGGCACGGCAGGCATGGGAGCCTTCGGGGTGGCCAGAGTCGCCAACTGAGCCGCGATGTCGTCGTTTCGCGGATCGGCCTCGAGCACCCGCCCATACCACCGGCGGGCGAGGGTCGCGTCTCCCCCGCGCCGCGCGATGTCACCGAGATGCCGCAGGGCGATGAGATTCTCGGGGTCGAGCGCCAGCGCCTGCTCGAAGACACCGCGGGCTTCGGCGAGATCGCCACTTTCGTACAACGCCTGACCAAAGACGATGTACCCGCTCATGTGGCCAGGCTGCCTGGGCAGGTGCTCGCGGCACAGCGCGATGGCCTGCGACAGCTCGCCGGCCTTCCGGAGTTCGTTCGCCAGCGGTGCAAAAAACCGGCGCGGGTTCTCGTCGAACTTCTTCCGGAGCTCGTCGATCCGGGCGGCAGTGGTCATCCGTGCGGTGCCCTCAGGTGGTGTCCCGGTACGACGCCTCGGCGTCCTGTCACACGGGGGGCACCCGCGGAGGGCCGCGTTGACTGGTCGGTTGAATTGATCGCCGCCATCGTACGGGAAGTCAATCGTGAGAAAACGTGGGGAAGTCGTGGCCTGTCTTGCCTTTAGCAGAACGCGGCCGCTAGGTTTCCGGACTCTGCGGCACACGCCCTTCTTCGGGGAGGTGCGTGTGCCTTTCCGTTTCGCCGTTCTTTTTGACTGAAGGAGTCACGCCCCGTGCTGCAATCGATGCGGAGCGCCGCGAAGTACATCTGGATCATCCTCATCGTGGCGTTCGTCGGCAGCTTCCTGCTGTACGAGACCTCGGGCCTGGCTGGCCGAGCCCCCGTCACCACGACCACCTCCATCGCGAGCGTGAATGGCGAGGAGATTCTCCTCACCACGTGGCAGAACGCGGTCAACGCCCTCGAGCAGCAGCAACAGCAGCAGCTCGGCAGCGCGCTCACGCTCGACCAGCGCCAGACCCTCGAGGATCGGGCGTTCGACGAACTCGTCACGGAGATCCTGCTCACGCAGGAATACAAGCGTCGGGGCATCACCGTTACTGACGACGAAATCCTTCAGGCGGCACGACTTGCCCCTCCGCCGCAGGCCATGCAGGCCCCCGACCTGCAAACCGACGGCCAGTTCGACAGGCAGAAGTACCTCCGCCTGCTCTCCAGCCCGATGGCGCGGCAGTCGGGCATGCTTGCCGGCCTCGAGGCGTACTACCGCAGTGAGATTCCGAAGCAGAAGCTCTTCGATCAGGTCGCCAGCGGTGCCTACATCTCGGACGAACGACTCTGGCAGCTGTATCGCGACCGGCACGACAGTGCCACGGTGAGCTTCGTGCTGCTGCGGCCGGAGACCCTCACCGATACGGCCGTCACGGTTACCGACAGCGAGATCGCGCAGTTCTTCGAGCGGAACCGCAAGCGCTTCGAGAAGCCGGGGCGCGCGGTGGTCTCCCTGCTCACCGTGCCACGCAGCGTCACGGCCGCTGATTCCGCGGCCGCCCGTGGCCGCATCGATCGGCTGCGTACCGAGATCGTCGGCGGCGCCAAATTCGAAGACGTGGCCAAGCGCGAGTCGAGTGACTCCGTCTCGGGCGCGCAGGGTGGCGCGCTGGGGAAGGGGGGCAAGGGGCGGTTCACGCCGAAGTTCGAGGAGGCCGCCTATGCGCTCAAGGTCGGCGAGCTGTCGCAGCCGGTGCTGACGCCCTTCGGCTGGCATGTCATCCGGGTCGACGACCGCAAAGGTGACACGCTCGACCTGCGCCACATTCTTGTGAGCATCGGCCAGAGTGACTCCAGTGCCACGCGAACCGATCGCCGGGCCGACTCCTTGGCGGCCAAGGCCGGTAGTCAGGAAGATCCCAAGCTCTTCGACGAAGCCGCCAAGCAGCTCGGTCTCACGCCGGCCTCGGTCGTGGTCATCGAGAAGGAGCCACTGTCGTTTGCCGGCCGATACGTTCCGAGTGTGAGCGCGTGGGCGTTTTCCGGGGTCCGCCCCGGTGAGACCAGCGACCTGTTCGACTCGCCGGAGGCGTACTACCTCGCCCGCGTCGATTCGATCATTGCGGGCGGTCCGCAGACGTTGGCCGAGGTGAAAGCCGACATTCGCCGCCGCCTGGCGCGTGACAAGCGCATCGAGAAGCTTCGCCCGGTCGGTGAGCAGCTGGCAGCCGCCGCTAGGACTGGCGGGCTCGAGGCCGCCGCTGCTCAGCGCAATCTGACGGTGGAGAAGTCGGCCCCGTTCACGCGGGTGGAGGCCGTCCCCGGGCTTGGCCAGTTCTCGCCGGCCATCGGTGCGGCATTCGTTGTCCCGACCGGTCAGGTGGGCGGACCGTTCAAGGGACAGGATGCCATGATCGTGCTCCGCGTCGACGCCCGCATCGAGGCGAATCGTCAGAGCTTCGAGGCGGAGAAGACGATTCAGCGCGCTCAGTACACACAGTCGCTGCGCCAGCAGAAGGTGGAGGAGTTCCTCACCAACCTGCGCGAAAGCGTCAAGGTTGACGATCGCCGGACGGAAGTCCTCGGACAGCTGCGCCGCCAGTCGGGCGTGTGACGATCCGCTGGTCATGACGAAACGCCCGTGAGCTAGTTGCTCACGGGCGTTTCGTTTTCCCGGTAGATCGGCCGCAGGCAACCCAGCCCCAGACACTAGACCATTCCCGACGGGGGGAACGGCGCGCGCCGGTCGGTTGGCCCCCTCCTCGGTTGCTGAGCGAAGGCGCTACTGTAACAGCCGCTTCGGTTCTGGACGCTCCTCTGCGGCCTCGGCCGCGGCGGGCGCCGGTTGCGCGATACGCTGCTCGGTGCGCGGCGCCGGCTCGGTGATCTGCCGCTGCGCGTCGTTGATGTTGCGCTTGAACTCATTGATGCCCTTGCCGAGCGACCCCGCGATCTCGGGGATGCGCTTCGCACCAAAGAGGAGCAGCACGATCACCAAGATGATCATGATCTCCATGAACCCAAAATTCTGTAAACCCATGGGAAACGCTCCTAGAAGAGGGACCGCGCGATGAGGTAAGCGATCAATACCCCGAGGAGGCTCAAGAGGGAGACATCCAGGGCGACGGGTCCAACCGCGAACTTCAATATAACCAAGTCGATCGGCAGGGGGCCGACGGCCGGCGTCACCCCCGTGGTCAGGAACTCCTTGACCGCGCCGGTCGGGAGGAACCGGCGAGCCACCTGGGTCAACAGCCCGCCGCTCACGAACCCGGACGCCAGGACCAGCACATGGAAGAGTGGGCGGTGTTTGGACGGTCCGCGTGCCATTACCAGCGCCGCTCCACCACGTACGAAATCGCGTCCAGAAGCGCAGCCCGCGAGGGGCAGTCCGGGAGCTCCCCCAGCGCGTCCTCAGCTTCCCGCGAGAACTGGTCGGCTCGTCGGCGGGCGTACTCGAGACCTCCATGCTGGCGGACAATTCCGACGACCTCGGCGATGGCCTCATCGTCGGGCTCGGCAGAGGCGAACAGCGCCTCCACCCGGACACGGGCCCCAGCATCCATCTCGCGCAGCGCGGCGATGAGGGGCAGCGTGACCTTGTGCTCCTTGAGGTCGAGCCCGCTGGGTTTGCCCGTCATCTCCTGCGGTTCGGTATAGTCGAGCAGGTCATCGGCGACCTGAAAGGCCATGCCCAGTCGCTCGCCGAAGCGCGTCAGGGCGGTGCGATGCCGTGGCGTGCCGCACAGCGCCCCGACGTCGCACGCCGCCATGAACAGCGACGCGGTCTTGGCGCGAATAAGTGTCTCGTAGTCGCGCTCGGAGAACGCCAAGGCGTCGAAGGCGGCCAGCTGCCGAATCTCCCCCAGCGTCATCTCGTTCGACGCAAAGGTGATGGCGCGCATCGCCTCCAGATCCCCGAGCGTGACCAACTCCCGCAGGGCGCGGAGATACAGGTAGTCGCCCATGATGACCGACACCTGATGGCTGAACAAGGCGTTCACGGTCGGCATGCCGCGGCGCAGCACCGAATGATCCACGGCATCGTCGTGCACGAGCGTCGCCAGGTGGATCAGCTCGATGATGGCGGCCAAGGTGATGGCCTTTCGCGGAGGCGCACTGTCGATGCTGGCCGACAGCAGCAGCAGCGTGGGGCGGAACAGCTTGCCCTTCATGCCCATGAGGTGTTGCTGCACCTCCTGGACCAATGGCACGTCGGCCGACACAATGCGCCACAGCTCCTGGGACACCGCCGAAAGGTCGGTGCGCACAGGCGCCTGAATGTCGCGCAACGCCGAGGCGAGCGCGGACGGCGTCCGCGTCGTAAGGGTCATCGGGATACTGGCTCGAGTGCCGCCAGCCTGGCGGCCACGTCACGGAATTGGATGTCGATCGCGTACACGCGCTGATAATAACTACGGGCTTCGTCCAGACGTTGCAGCGCCTCGCTCGAACGCGCGAGGAAATACAGCACGCCGACCCGCTGCTCGTCGTCGAGCCCGGGTTCATGGAGCGCGCGGGACAACACGGTGGCGGCCACCTGATGTCGTCCCAGCTCCACGAAACACTGGCCCAACGCCTCGTAGGCCGGTAGTCGGTGCGCCCGGCTCCGGAGCGCCTTCTGGAACTCGGCAACGGCATCATCGAGGAGCCCCATCTCCTTGAATGCCACCCCGAGGTCGTAATGGCTCTCGAAGTCGTCCTCACCCAGTGAACGCGCGACCCCCTCCTTGAAGTGCCTGAGCAGGTCGTCGAAATCCGCCT
>JAJTGR010000041.1 GCA_021299375.1 Gemmatimonadota bacterium | reverse complement strand
GGCCACGCGGGAAGCGCTGCGCTCCATCCCGCAGCAAATCCGCGAAGCGGCTTACGGCTGCGGGGCGTCGCAGTGGCAAGTGGTGAACGACCACCTGCTCAAGTACGCCACCCCCGGCATCTTGACCGGCGTGATCATCGGCATGAGCCGCGCCATCGGCGACACGGCGCCCATCATCACGTAGGCCACGAGCACGTAGTCGGCGTTGGAGCGGTGATTCATGAGGTAAATCACCGCCGCGTTCCGTGGCAGGCCACGGAACGGATCGTCACGTTCGTACTCCACCGATACCTTGTAAAACAGCCCGAGCGCTGCCCTGGAGACCCAGTAGCCGAGGCGGTAGTACGCGAGGACATTGAAGGAAGGGACGATCTCGTGCAGGTAGCGCTCGACGCGCTGCCAGGTCTCGGCCTCACGCACGCCGTGTTCGGCCGCATGCGCGTGCACGGCGTCGGCCACGGCGGGATCGGCCAGCACCTGGGAGATGACGTAAGGCGTGCGGGTGAGCTTGAAGCGATCGACCCGGGTGCGCAGCCGCAGCAGGGTACGCCGACCGGCCCGGGCAGCCCACCGTTGCGTCGCCCATCGTGCGGCCAGCGCGGACAGCACGACGCCGAGGACAATCGCCGCACTGGCGATCAGGTCGTGGGCCACAGCCACGCGGCGCCGCGCACACCACTGGCATCACCGTGCCGATTTCGCACGATCCGCGTGCGCACGGTGTCGGAAAACACCCATGGCGCGACCTCGCGCTCGAGATCGGCCGCCAGCCCGTTGGTGTTGGACAGGCCACCCCCCAGCACAATGACATCCGGGTCGAGCAGGTTGACCACCGTGGCGAGGCTGCGCGCTGCGCGTTGCACGAGCCGGGTGCGGGTCGCCACCGCCGCAGGCTCCCCGAGGGCCGCCGCGCTCATGATGGCCTCCGCCGAAAGCACTGCCCCGGTCATTCGTGTGTGATCCGCCACGACGCTGGGGCCGGCGATCCACGTCTCGATGCACCCCGCCTTGCCGCAGTAACAGGGCGGGCCGTGCACCTCGCCGTGCTGTGGCCAGGGCAGGGGATTGTGCCCCCACTCGCCGGCGATCTGGTTACAGCCGGTCAGGCACTGCCCGTTGATCACGATTCCGCCGCCCACCCCGGTGCCCATGATCACGCCGAATACCACGGGCGCCCCCGCGGCGGCGCCGTCGGTCGCTTCCGACAGGGCAAAGCAGTTGGCATCGTTCTCGATGCGCACCGGTCGCGCGAGTGCGGCCTCGAGGTCGGCCGCGAGCGGCCGCCCAATGAGCCATACGGAGTTGGCGTTTTTCACCAGCCCCGTCTCTCTCACGATGGTGCCCGGAATGCCCACCCCCACCGTCCCGGTGCGGCCAAGGCCATGTTCGAGCCCGTGCACGAGGCTGGCGATCGTAGCGACGGTGTCGTCGTACCGACGCGGCGTGGGCACACGTTGGCGGGCCAGAATGGTGCCGGATTGGTCGAGGGCCACGGCTTCCATCTTCGTTCCGCCGAGGTCGATGCCGATTTGCAGCGAAGGGGACATGCCGCGACGTTGCGGCGCCCGCCGCGGACCGGCAAGGGGATGCCCGCCCCAGTACATTGCCGACATGTCACTCCCGATGCCTGCGGTGCCCCGCTCGTGGCGCCAGACGATCCAGCGCGCCGGCGCTCTTGCCGGCTGGGGCCTGATCGCCGCCTGTTCGAGCGGTACCCCCGTCGAGCCAGGACCGGTCACCCCGCCGCCGCCGCCACCCCCGCCGCCGACGCCCGTCGCGTTCACCGTGCCCGCCATCGCGCGCGAGTTCCGCGGCATGTGGATCGCCACCGTCGCCAACATCGACTGGCCTTCGCGTACGGGCTTGACCGCTGCCGAACAGCAGGGAGAGATGGGGCTGCTGCTCGAGGCGGCCCAACAGACCGGGCTCAATGCCGTCGTTCTCCAGGTGCGTGCGGCCGGCGACGCGCTGTACCCGTCTTCCCTCGAGCCGTGGTCGCGCTCGTTCACCGGGACACAGGGCACGAGTCCCGGCTACGATCCCCTCGCCTTTGCCGTGGCGCAGGCGCGGCTGCGTGGTCTCGAAGTGCACGCCTGGTTCAATCCGTTCCGGGCCGGCAACCTCAGCGACACCCTGCGGCTGGCCCCTCAGCACTTCGCCATGCGGCGCCCCGATCTGGTGCGTCGGCACTGCGGGCAGCTGTGGTTCGATCCGGGCGAGAACGCGGTACACGATCAGGCCATCGCCGTCGTGCGCGACGTGATTGCGCGGTACGACGTCGACGCGGTGCACATCGACGACTTCTTCTATCCGTATCCGGGCACGGCCTGCCAGGGCGATTTTCCCGACAGCGCAGTCTACGCGCGTTACACGGCCGGCGGTGGGACGCTGTCCCGCGCCGACTGGCGCCGTGACAACGTGAATCGCTTTGTCGAACGACTCTATCGCGAAGCGCATGACGCGCGGGCGACCGTGCGTGTCGGCATCAGCCCCTTTGGCATCTGGCGACCCGGCAATCCCGCCGGCATCACCGGACTCGACGCCTATGCGTCCATCTATGCCGACTCCCGCCTCTGGCTGCAGCGCGGCTGGGTGGACTACTTCGCCCCGCAGTTGTACTGGTCGATCGCCTCCACCGGGCAGAGCTTTCCCGCGCTGCTTGGCTGGTGGGCGCAGCAGAATACGCAGCGACGGCACCTGTGGCCGGGACTGGCGTCGTACCGCATCGCCGACGGCAGCAGTTCGCCCTACAGCGCCACCGAGATCCCGTCGCAGATCGCCCTGGCGCGCGACCAGGCGCAGACAACGGGCGGGGCCACCGGCACCATTCTCTACAACGGCAGCAGCGTCCGGACCAACCGGAGCGGCTTCGCCACGACCCTCGCCAGCGGCCTCTATGCAGGTGGCGCCATTCCGCCGGCCACCACCTGGCTCGACGACGCGCCTCCGGCTGATCCCACCGTCTCGGTGGTGCCCGGCGCGACTGCCGCGCAAGTGACGCTCACCACCGCATCGACCGATAGCTGGTGGTGGCTGGTGCGATGGCGGGCGGCGGGCACGTGGCGCCAGCGGTTGGTGCCCGTGACCCAGCGGACGCTCGATGTGGCCGCCGTCGGTCTCGAAGGCATCGTGGTGAACGCCATCGACCGCGTGGGCAACGCCAGTGGCACCGTGGTGTGGCGCCCGTGACCCGGCGCGTGTGAGCTCGCGCCGCCAAGCCGGCGCTCCCACTCCCCCGGTCAGTCCTGCATGTGCCCCAAGCGGGAACTCTCCCGCATCGTGACGTACACGAGCAGCGATCCGACGATACAGGCGGTCACGTACCAGTAGAACCACCGCTCGTGGCCGATGTTCTTGAAGTAGAGCGCGATGTATTCCGCCGTGCCTCCGAACAGCGCCACGGTGACCGCATAGGGCAGCCCCACCCCAAGCGCCCGGATGCCGGTGGGAAACAGCTCGGCCTTCACCACCGCGTTGATGGCCGTGTAGCCGCTCACCGCCGTCAGTGCAGCCAGCAGCAGCCAGATGGCCCCGGCGACGCTGCGCGTCTGCTCGAGGGCGGTGAACAGGGGCACCGTCCCGAGCGCCCCGAGCACGCCGAACGCGGTCAGCACGGGTCGACGCCCGATCCGATCCGACAGGGCGCCCACCAGCGGCTGCAGGGCAATGTACACCAGCAGCGTCACGGCATTGATGTACGTGGCCTGCGGGGCCGTGAATCCCACCGTGTTGACCAGAAACTTCTGGGCGTACGTCGTGAACGTATAGAACGCCACTGTGCCGCCGGCGGTCAGCCCCACCACGGTGAGGACGGCGCGTGGATGCTGCATGAGCCCACGAACCGTCGCCGCGGCGCTCGTTCGCGGGCGCGTGGACTGGTCACGCTGGAATTCGCCGGTTTCCTCCATGGTGCGTCGCAACCCGATCGCAACGACGGCGCACAGCGCCCCGATCACGAACGGGACCCGCCACCCCCACGTCTCCAGCTCAGGTTTCGTCAGCAGGCGCTGCAGGATGAGCAGCACACTCAACGCAATGAGCTGCCCCCCGATGAGCGTGACGTACTGAAAGCTCGACCAGAAGCCCCGGTGACGTTGCCCGGCCATCTCGCTCAGGTACGTGGCGCTCGCCCCGTACTCGCCCCCGACGCTCAGCCCCTGCACCAGGCGGGCGACCAGCAGCAGCGTCGGTGCCAGGAGGCCGATCGTGGCGTAGCTCGGCGTGATCGCAATCAGCAGCGAACCGCCGCACATCAGCATCACGCTCAGCGTCAACGCCGCCTTGCGTCCGTGCTGGTCGGCGTAACGCCCCATGATCCACCCGCCAAGGGGGCGCATGAAGAATCCCACCGCAAACACGGCGGCCGTGTTCAGCAGTTGCGCCGTCTGACTGGCCGGCGGGAAGAAGCTCTTGGCGAAGTACAGGGCAAACGCGGAGTAGGCGTACCAGTCGTACCACTCCACCAGGTTGCCGATTGACCCGCCGATGATCGAGCGCAGGCGCGACGGGCGGGGCGCCCGCGATGCCATGGCGAGAGGCGCCGCCAGCTCGCCCGGTACGGGGGGACCCTGCACGGGGTTACCCTGCACGGGCACCATCGATCGTTCGCGCCAGCAGTTCGAGCAGGTCGCGTTCGCTGCGAACGCCCGGGACATCCTCCATCTCGATCACGTAACCGTATCGGTCGGCGATGGCCTCGTAGAGGGGCGTGCGATGGGCCAGCAGTTGCTCGAAGCCCCAGACGGCGAAGTCGTCCGGAGCAACGTCGGCGTCGTCGAGGCCACCCCGCGCCGCCTTGTACTCGGCCCACTTGGCGTCGAGAAACGCCGGGTTGTAGTACATCGGCTTGGGGTGCCTGCGGAAGCGTTCCACCAGCATACGCGCATGCTCCGCCGTCCCCCGGATGTACACCAGCATCGTATGCTGCGCGAGGCACTGCAGCACCGGATCCTCCGGATCGTCCACGTCGACCACTTCACACAGGCTGCCGCCGGAGTCGCAGACGAAGTGCTGGTAGTCGTAGATGTCCTTGGCCCGCTCGATGAATTCGGGAACGTCGAGCAGGGCCCGAATCTCGGCCTGCCGGTGCTGCGCCTGCCGCCGCCGGTACTCCGCGAAGGGAATGCCGCCCAACGCCTCGCTGCCCGGTTTGCCCAGGTACGTGGACAACGGACTGAGGTTCTCGAACGAGATGTTCGAGCGGATGTAGATCGAGTCCGAACGCAACAGCTGGCGCAGGAACGGGACCTTCATCGCTTCGCGCTTGAAGTTGTCCACGATGTGCTCGCCCATGTACCGCGTACCGATCCGGTAGTCGACCGAGTACTGGAACCAGTCGTGCGCCTGCAACAGGCCGGCAAGCGTGGTCTTGCCCACGCCCGACATGCCGAAGAAGGTGACCGCGTGCGCCGGCTGTTCACGCAGGGCGTGGCCCGAGGGAAATCGCATCCTGCTAAATTCCGCTCCGGTTCCACGGACCTCAACCCCTCCCACGTGTTCTTCTGCACCGATTTCCGCCCCGCACCATGGGCTCGCCGTTCCCGGATATCGTCCGCATGCCTCGGCGCGGCACCGACCGCCGCCATGGGCCGCCACCGCAATCGCCCCGTGCCGCGTACGCTGCCGGGAGGACGCTGATGTCGTTCGCGAAGCACGGGCTGCAAGTCTTCGAAATCCCGATCACGGTGCTGCCCACGGACATCGACGACAACGAACACGTGAACAACGTGGTCTACCTGCGCTGGATCTTCGACGTGGCGCTGGCGCACTGGAACGTGAGTGCGCCCGACGACATGAAGCAGGTCTATGGCTGGGTGGCCACCCGGCATGAGATCGACTACCGCCGGGAGGCGGTGCTGGGCGATGACATCGTGGCCCGCACATGGATCGGCGCCGTGGATTCCCGGCGCTTCGAGCGGCACACCGAGATCGTGCGCATCGCCGACGATCACGTGCTTGCGCGTGGCCGGTCGCTCTGGACGCTCATCGCCCGTGACACTGGCCGTATCGCGCGCATTCCGCCGGAGATGATCGACCTGTTCGTGGCGTACATGCATCCGGCCTGAGGCCGGCGCACCTCACGGGTCAGGGGGCAGGCTGACGCGCGAGCGCGCGAGAACCGAGGTAGAGATACTCCGCCCTGCCGTCGGCCAAGCGGTAGTGCAGGCGCTGCGGTGATGCGTTGGGGAGCGTCGCGACCAGTTGGGTGCTCCCCGTCGCCTGTATCGGCGCACGCGTCGTGCCCTGCAGCAGCAGGAGTTGGCCGCCCTCGTCGCGCAGCTCCACCGCCGTGCGGCCCATGGCGTAGCGGCCTGCCAGCGCGGTGCGTTCGACTGGTGTCAGCGGCCGTGGCGTCGGTGGGGCGGGCCGCTCCGGGGCAAACCCGACCGCCAGGCGCAGCGCTTCCCGTTCGATCGTCGCGATGGCGCCGCCCGGACCGTTCACCAGCACCACCACGGCGGCCTTGCGGTCGGGGAGCATCAGCATGCTGGCGTTGTACCCGGTGATGGCGCCGCCATGGGTCCAGACCCGCTCGCCACCAAGGCGTCCGACCACGAGCCCGTAGCCGTACATCGCCGAGTCGAGGCCGGAGCCGCCCGGGTGCGCCACGTACCCCGTGGTCACACGGCGCGCGGCGCCGCGGGAGAATGCCTGCCGCCCGTCGATCAGGCCCCCGTTCATCATGGCCACGGTGAAGCGGGCCAGCTCAGGCGCTGAGGAAAAAAGAAAACCCGCCGCCCATTGCGCCGTGTTCTCCGTCATGGGGCGCACCAGGCGCATGACGGTGTCCGCACCCGACTGATGTCCGTGTGCCAGCGGCCACGTGAGGGCCTCGAGTGGCTTGAAGGTGCTGATCCGCATGCCGGTGGGGCGCAGCACCAGGGTCTCCACCAGCGTGGCGAAGCGCTGCCGACCGGCCGCTTCGCCGACGTACCCGGCCATCGACACGCCGGGGTTGGAGTAGGAGAACGTCCGCCCCGCTCCCGTGAAGAAGAGCGTATCGGTGACCTCGCGCATCACCTCGCCCAGCGCGCCTTCGCCCATACGGCCGTAGGCCACCGCGTTGTCGATCCAACCGGCCGAGTGCGTCATCAGCTGATGCGTCGTCACCGCGCCCACCTGCTTGCCGGCAAGCGACGGCACCACGGTGCCGATTGGCGCGTCCAGCGCAAACCCGCGCGACTCCGCCAACTCGGCCAGCATGGTGCCGGTGAAGACCTTGGTGACCGATCCGACCCGGAGCAGCATGTCGGCCGACATCGGTTGCCGAGTTTCGATATTGGCGACGCCATAGCCCTGTGCGTACACCATGCGGTTGTCGGCCACGACTGCCAGCGTCAGGCCCGGCGCCTTGCTCCGGGCGAGCGCGTCCTTGGCGAGGGAATCCAGCATCGGTGCCCAGGCCGGGGCCGGCTGGGCGGCCGCCGGGAGGGCCAGCAGGGCGAGCAGGGGGGCGGCTCCAACGGCCGCGCGGAGGCGAGGAATGCGAAGCATGTCGCCAAACTATGGCTCGTCACAGATCGGCGCTGAGGCGCAGGATCAGTGTGCGCCCGGCGGCATCGGCGAACTCCTTGTAGCGCGACATGAAATCCCGGTAGCGTGCGTTCAGCAGGTTCCGCACGCTCACGTCGATGTGCACGAGGCCGCGGGCGGTCAGCCGGCTGGTTCCGGCGGAGACGTGCAGCGCATGCCACGCCGGCGGCGCAACGTCATCGCGGAAGGTGCGCGTCTGGCGGGCATGCCATTCGCTTGTGAGCGCGAGCGAGCGGCCGAGGGGGCGCTGCTCCCAGCGCAGGGTCGTCGCGGTGCGGAATGGGGGCACGAAAGGGAGCGCGGTTCGGTTCGTGGTGTTCGTCGCATGAACCGCGTCCGAGGTGTTGCTCAGCGAAACCCCGCCGTGCAGCGGGAGCGTCACCGCCAGTTCGGCGCCCACGAGGCGCGCGTTGCCCTGCTGCACCTGCAGCGAATCAAGCACCCGTCCGGGCCGGCCGACGGGGGCAAGGTAGATGTAGTCGCGAATCTGGTTCACGTACCCGGTGAGTTCGCCGATCAGGCGGGGCGTGCGTACGCGGAGGCCGAGATCGGTGTTGAGGCTCGTCTCCACCCGCAGGTCGGGCCGTCCGATCTCGAAGGCCCGTGTCCCCTCGTGAAAGCCGTTCGCGAACAGGTCGCTCGCACTGGGGGCCCGGAACCCGCGCGCCACATTCACGGCCACGGAGACGGGCGCGGTGGCCCGGTACACGGCGCCGAAGGTGCCCGTCAGGGCCTCGAAGCGGCGGCTGGTGGCCGTCAGGCCCAGCACCTCGTTGCCGGGTGTGGACAGGGCGCGTGCATCGAACCGGGCACCGGTCGAGAGCGACCAGTCGCCTATGCTCCGCTGCTCGAGCGCGTAGAGTCCGAGTGCCGTGGTGGTGTTGTCGGGAATCAGTGTTTCGCTGCCGAATGTGCGGAAGGCGGTGTGCTGCAGAGCCGCACCGATCACGCCGGTGATGCCGAGCCAGGGGCGGTGGTGCCAGTGCACAAAGCCGGTGGCGGTGCGCGAACGGAGACCGAGCGTGACGGCGGTGGTGGTGGCATTCTCGAATTCGGCGCGCTCGTTGTCCTCCCAGCCACCCTGCAGCTGGAGCCGGTGTCCACCGCGGTAGAGATTGGCATCGACGGTCGTCCGATGTGTGCGGATCTCCTGCCGTCCGGTGTAGCCGGGTTCGGTGATCGGATCGTCAGCGATGCGGATGGTTTCGTCGCGCGTGGAGGCGGTGACGGCGAGGTCCTGTCGCGCGCCTCGCCAGCCGGCGGCCCCTTCGAGGTAGCCGGTCAGGTTGCCCGAGTTGGCCAGCGGCCCCGATGGTGTGCGCAGGTCGTCGGCGCGCCGGCCGGTGCCGGACAGCCGCCACCCGAAGGTCCCGCGGGCGCCCTCGGCGACGAGGGTTGCCGACGGTGAGAGGTTGGCGGAGTTGTAGGCGAGGGCCAGGCGCCCGCGCACGAGGGGGGCCGGTCCGTCGGCTGAGGGCAGGGGGCGCCGCACGACGTTCACGACCCCGCCGAGGGCATCGGAGCCGTAGAGCACGGAGCCGGGGCCTTTCACGATCTCGATCCGTTCGGCGTCCGCACTCTCGACATTGGGGGCATGGTCATGGCCCCACTGCTGCGTTTCGGTGCGTTGCCCATTCGCGAGGGTGACGACGCGGTTGTTGGTGAGGCCCCGAATAACCGGTTTGCCGATGCCAGTGGACATGGAGAGCGAGCGGACGCCCGGGATCTGCTCCATGGTTTCGCCAAGGGAGGCGCCTTGATTGCGACGCAGGGCGGCACCGTCGAGCAGTGCCGTCGGCTGGGCGATGCGTCGGGCGTCGGTCGCGACGGCGCTGGCGGTGACCTGCATGGCGGGCAGGGCGCGCGCCGTGGCGTCGGGGCCACGAGTCGAGTCTGGTCGGGTCGTTTGCGCCCGCAGCGTCGGGCTGGCCGCGAGCGTGAGGCCCATGAGGGCGGCGGCAAGTTCTCGGTACGGCATGCGACGATGTTTAGTCGAGCCTAAAGAAAAAACAAGCGCCTACTACATTGGCTGAGGCGTAGGGTGGGGCATGGGTCGATGGCGGTCGGGTGCGGGGGCGGCGGGGACGGGGCGAGTGCCGTTCGACGGCGTGGCTGACCGGATTGATCTGATTTAGGGGGTTACGGCATCAGCGTGAGGCACCGTGTTGTACGCGAGTGCTGTTGACTTCGGGGCGGCGCGGTGTTTACATCCGCGACCCGCCGAACGCGCCGCGGCTGTAGCGATTCACTGCTGCGCCTGGGGGACATGCGCTGGCTGGGGGCCTGGCGACAGGCCGTTGTTCGCCGAGGGTTGGCGAATGCGCGCGGAGGGCACGCGCCCGGTTCGTATCGAGCCGGTTTCGATCTCGCGAAAAGATCGAAAAAAAGCGAGCTCGACCCGCTTGACGCTGAGAAATCAGCAGGTTATAAATACGATCTGCCGCCGAATCGGTGGCCGAACAAGAAGTTGTAAGTTGCGTAGCTGCTTGCAGTTACGTGAACATACGCAGGACGCTGTTTGACAATTGAGGGTGAGATCGAAGGATGTGCGGGGCGGTCTCTGTGACTCGCGGCTGATCAGGGCTGCGACGAGAGATCAACCTGAATTTCTGTGATTCCGCGATAGGAGCCTTTTCGGGGGCTCTCGTGGACG
>JAJTGR010000116.1 GCA_021299375.1 Gemmatimonadota bacterium | reverse complement strand
GCGCGAGCTAAACGGCGCGAGCTAAACGGCGCGAGCTAAACGGCGCGAGCTAAACGGCGCGAGCCAAACGGCGCGATCACGACGGGAGCGGGTCACGGCGCGAAGGTAGCGCGGTGACCCGCTCGCGCATTCGAGTTCGCGTGTTCTGGCTCGCGCTGTTTGGCTCGCGCTTTTTTGGCTCGCGCCCCCTGGCTCGCGCTGTTTGGCTCGCGCTTTTTTGGCTCGCGCCCCCTGGCTCGCGCCCCCTGGCTCGCGCTGTTTGGCTCGCGCCGTTTAGCTCGCGCCCCCAGGCTCGCGCTGTTCCTCGCGCCCCCCCCCGCTCGCGCCGTTCCTCGCCCCCCCCGCTCGCGCCGTTCCGCCATCGAAGCCACACACCTAGACTTCACGCATGCGAAACAGCGTCGTCCACGTCGTCGGTGGCGGCCTCGCCGGTAGCGAAGCCGCCTGGCAACTCGCTGAGCGGGGGCATGCCGTGGCCATCCACGAGATGCGCCCCATCCGCGGCACCGCGGCCCATCGCACCGAGAAGCTCGGCGAACTCGTGTGCTCCAACACGTTCAAGAGCACCGAACCCTCCAACGCGCATGGCCTGCTCAAGGTCGAGATGCGCACGCTGGGTTCGCTCATTCTCACCTGTGCCGACGAGGCCCGGGTACCGGGTGGCAGCGCGCTCACCGTCGATCGCGAGCTGTTCTCGCAGGCGGTGCACGACCGCATTCACGCGCACCCGCGCATCACGGTCTCGCGCGAGGAAGTGACCGAGCTGCCTGACGTCGGCATCGTGGCCACCGGCCCGCTCACGAGCGACGCGCTCGCCGAGCGCATCCGTACGCGCCTCGGGGTAGACTCGCTGGCGTTCTACGATGCCATCGCGCCGGTCGTGTCGTTCGAGTCCATCGATCAGGACATCGCCTTCCGTGCCTCCCGCTGGGGCAAGGAGACCATGGACGGTGCCGGCGAGGAGGGCGCGTATCTCAACTGCCCATTCACGCGCGACGAGTATGAGGCGTTCATCGACGCCCTCACCACCGCCGATCAGTTCACGGCGCACGAGTTCGACGCCGTGCCGTACTTCGAAGGGTGCATGCCCGTTGAAGAGATGGCACGGCGTGGCCGGGAGTCGCTCCGTTTTGGCCCCATGAAGCCCATCGGGCTGCGCGACCCACGCACCAACAACAAGCCGTGGGCGGTGGCGCAGCTGCGCATGGAAGATCGCGCCGGGCGCATGTGGAACCTCGTCGGCTTTCAGACGCGGTTGCGCATTCCCGAGCAGGCGCGCGTTTTCCGGCTCATTCCGGGGCTCGCCGAGGCGGAGTTCCTGCGCTTCGGCAGCATCCATCGCAATGCGTACGTCAATGCGCCGGCGGCGCTGTCGCCGCACCTGGCGCTGCGAGATGCCCCCACCACGCTGTTTGCCGGCCAGATCACCGGCGTCGAAGGGTACACCGAGAGCAGCGCCACCGGCCTCCTGGCCGGCATCAATCTGTCGCGCATGCTGTACGGCGAGGCGCCGGTAGTGCCGCCACCCACGACCATGATGGGCGCGCTGTATCGCTATTTGCGCGAGGCCGATCCGCGCCACTTCCAGCCGATGAACGCCAACTTCGGCCTGCTCGACGACCTCGCCGACGTTCCCGCCAAGGTGCTCAAGGACAAGACTCGCAAGCGTGAGCTGTTTGCCGAACGGGGGCTGGCCACGATCAGCGCCTGGCGTGACGAGCACGCGCTCGTGGCGGTGCCGCAGCCATGAGCGACCCGGCGACAGCCACTCCACTCCCCACCGAGATCGCCGAGTTCCTTGAGCATCTCGAGAAGGAGCGTGACCTGTCGCCCAACACGCTGGCCGCGTACACCCGCGACCTCCGGGAGTTCTCCACCTGGCTCGCGGCTACGCATGGCAAGGCCGGCTGGGACTGGAACGAGCTGTCGCGCACCAGCATCCGCGGCTACATGGCCCACCTCGTGCGGCGCGGGCTGGCCAAGCGCTCCATCGCGCGGCAGCTGTCGGCGGTGCGCAGCTTCTATCGCTGGATGCACCGCGACGAGCGCGTGGACGTGAACCCGGCGCGCGCGGTGGGCTCGCCGAAGCTGCCGCGCACGCTGCCGGCGTATCTCGATCGGCGGCAGGCCGAGACGCTGCTTCAGCATGCCGCCACGCGCGCCCAGAGTCTCGAGTTCACCGACGTCCGCAACCTCGCCATGCTCGAGCTGTTCTACTCCAGCGGACTGCGTCTGTCGGAGCTGCGGGGCATCGACCTCGCTGATCTCGACCTCGTCACCCAACAGGTCAAGGTGCGCGGCAAGGGGCGCAAGGAACGCATCGTCCCCCTCGGCGACCACGCCCAGCGGGCCCTGCGCAACTACCTCGTCAAGCGCGATGCGCAGCTCGCGAAGCTGGGCGGCGTGAAGGCAGGGCGACTCGCGCGTGGTGCGGTATTCCTCAGCGAACGCGGAGCACGCATCAGTGCGCGGGCCGTGCAGCACGCCATGGTGACGTTGCTCGACGCCGTAGGCGAGGGCGCCGATCTCACCACGCACTCCCTGCGCCACACCTTCGCCACGCATCTGGTGGATGCCGGCGCCGATCTGCGCGCCGTGCAGGAGCTGCTCGGGCACGCCAGCATCAGCACCACGCAGATCTACACGCACACGAGCGTGGACCGGCTGAAGAAGGTCTATCGGCAGGCGCACCCGCGCGCCTGACGCGCGGGCGCCCTACGTCGGCGTCCCGCCGCTCAACACCTCCACTGCGCGCGCCGCATCGAGATTGCCGCCGCACATCACGATACCCACCGTCCGGCCGGCCAGTCGCGGCGCCAGCAGCCGGAGCCCTGCCAGCCCGGCGGCCCCTGCACCTTCTGCCAGGTTGTGCGTGATGCGCCACAGATCGCGCACCGCCTGCGCGATGGCGTTGTCGCTTGCCAGCACGAAGTCCGCCAGCGCGTGGCGCAGGGCGCCGGCCGTGAGCTCGTAGGTGGAGCCGGTCGCGACCCCCTCGGCGAAAGTGGCCACCGGCACACCGGCGCGGGGCTGTCCGTCGCGATAGGCGTCGTGCTGGGCGGGCGCGCCCGCGCTCTGCACGGCGTAGAGCTGCAGCGCCGGGCGGAGCGTGTCCGCCACCACCGCGGCGCCCACCGCCTGCGACCCGCCGCCCAGGGCAATCACGACCGCGTCCAGCTGGGGGGCCTGCTCCAGGAACTCCGCCGTCATCGTCCCGGCGCCAGCGATCACCTCGCGGTGGTTGGTAGAGTGGATCAGTGTGCGCCCCTCACGCTCGGCCAATTCCCGACAGGCCACCACCGTCTCGTCGTAGCGGTCCCCGACCTCGAGGAGCGTCGCCCCCAGCGACCGGATGACCGCGTTCTTCTCCGGGTTGTTGCCCTTGGGTACGCAGATGGTGACCGAGACCCGGCGCTGCGCCCCGGCCCACGCGAGGCCGAGCCCGTGGTTACCGGTCGTGGCCGCGATCACGCCGCGGGCTGCAGCCTCGGGGGAGAGCGCCGTTATGGACGCGGTACCGTTGCGGACCTTGAAGCTGCCGGTGGGCAGATGATTCTCGTGCTTCACCAGGACGCGGATGCCGTAGCCGACCAGTTCGTCGAGCTGCGGATAGTGGCGCACCGGCGACGGGTCGAAGAACGGGCGCAGGCGGGCGCGGGCGGCCAGCACGTCGGCATAGACGATCGGATACATTCCCTGAATATGCCTCTTCCTCAGATCAAGGCCACGACCATTCTCGCCGTCCGCCGGGACGGCCGGGTCGCCATCGGCGGCGACGGCCAGGTGTCCATCGGGGACACCGTCGCCAAGAACTCCGCGGTGAAGGTGCGCGTCCTCAAGGGCGGTCGCGTGCTGGCTGGTTTCGCTGGCTCCGTGGCCGACGCCCTGACACTGTTCGAGAAGTTCGAGGAGAAGCTCGAGCGCTACCCCGGCAACCTGCCGCGGGCGGCGGTGGAGCTGGCCAAGGAGTGGCGCAGCGACCGCGTCCTGCGCCGCCTCGAGGCGATGCTCATCGTGGCCGACGCCGACCACGGCTTCATGCTGAGCGGCAACGGGGAACTCATCGAGCCGGATGACGGCGTGCTGGCCATCGGATCGGGCGGCTCCTACGCGCTGTCGGCGGCGCGCGCGCTCATGCGGGAGACGGCGCTGGCCCCGCGCGAGATCGTGGAGAAGGCGCTCACCATCGCCGGCGAGATCTGCATCTACACGAACACCCGCATCACCGTGCTGGAACCGACCAGCTGACCCGTGGGGCCGGCGGCGTATCCCGGCGCCATCCCACCGCGCCGTGAGGGTGGTTAGCGTATGGTATGCCATCACCCCGGACCCAGCAGGCCATTGCGCGGCTCGCCGACCTGACGCCGCGCCAGATCGTCATCGAACTCGATCGCTACATCGTCGGGCAGGCCGATGCCAAGAAGGCCGTGGCCATCGCCCTGCGGAATCGCTGGCGCCGGCAGCGTGCGCCGGAGTCCATCCGCAACGAGATCTCGCCCAACAACATCATCCTCATTGGCCCCACTGGAGTGGGGAAGACTGAGATCGCCCGACGGCTCGCCAAGCTGTCGGGCGCCCCCTTCGTGAAGGTCGAAGCCTCCAAGTTCACGGAGGTCGGCTATGTGGGTCGGGACGTGGAGAGCATGGTGCGCGATCTCATCGAGAACGCCATCGACATGGTGCGCAGCGAGCGTGAGGCGGAGGTCGAGGATCTGGCCAATGAAAAGGTCGACGAGCGCATCCTCGATCTGCTGGTCCCCACGCCACCGGTGCTCACCAACGAGTCCCCCGACGCCAAGGCCGAGCATGATGCGGCCGTGGAGCGGCACAAGCGGACCCGCGAGAAGCTCAAGGCGCTGTTGCTCGACGGCCAGCTCGACGGACGTGAAGTGGAAATCGAGGTGCTGCAGTCGGGCCCGGGCATGCCAGGTGCGGCCATGCCCGGCGCTCCCGAGGGCATGGAAAGCATGGCCGAGTGGTTCCGCGACATGCTCCCCAAGAAGAAGAAGCGCCGCACCGTGAAGGTGAGCGAGGCGCGCCGCATCCTGCTCGACGAGGAGCTCGACAAGCTCATCGACCTCGATGATGTGACCGGTGATGCGCTCGAGCGGGCCGAGGCCATGGGCATCGTGTTCCTCGACGAGATCGACAAGATCGCCGGCGAACGTGGCCATGGAGGCGGCCCTGACGTCTCGCGCGAGGGTGTCCAGCGCGACCTCCTGCCCATCGTCGAGGGTTCCACGGTCTCCACCAAGTACGGCAGCGTCAAGACCGACCATATCCTCTTTGTGGCCGCGGGCGCGTTCCACGTGAGCAAGCCCAGCGACTTGATTCCCGAGCTGCAGGGGCGGTTCCCCATCCGGGTGGAGCTCAAGGCGCTCACCGAGGCCGACTTCGTGCGGATCATGACGGAGCCGGAGAACGCGCTGACCAAGCAGTACGCGGCGCTGGTCGAGGCCGAGGGCGCGGCGCTCGAGTTCACCCCAGACGGCATCGCGGCACTGGCCCGCGTTGCCACCCGGGTGAACGAGCGCATGGAGAACATTGGCGCGCGGCGGTTGCACACGGTCATGACGACGCTGCTCGAGGATGTTCTCTACGAGTTGCCCGATCGTGGCAAGGACCCGGTGGTGGTCGATGCGGGGATGGTGCACGAACGACTCAAGGCGATCAGCGAGGACGAGGACCTGCGCAAGTACATCCTGTAGCAACCCGTTGCCTGTCGGCAGCCCGCGTTCGGCGGCCCCCAGTGCGTGTCGCCCTGGCGTGCTGTCCGACGTACAGTCACCTCGTGCGCTCCTCGCGGGGGCCGTCGCCGCCAAGTGGCGAAACGCCGAGCTGAGCGTCTACTGCCGTGTCCGGCTTGGCCCGTGAGGGACCGCCCGTGGCCCGTTCCCCTCATCCGCCCCCCCGCATACATTCCCGCTTCGCCCGGCGCGGCCCTTTGTGGTCGCGCCGTCTGCTTTCCCATCGGGGTGCCGCTGCGGCGGCCCAGCCGGGGTCGCACTGCCTTGCACGCTTCGATACGGGCCACCCGCCCGCACCGCGACTTCCTCAACATCGCCGACTTCTCGCCGGCCGAGACGTTCGCCCTGCTTGACCTCGCCGAGCGTATGCGCACGGGTCGGTACCAGGCGCAGCCGCTCGCCGGCAAGGCGCTCGCCATGCTGTTCATGAAGTCGTCCACCCGCACCCGCATGTCCTTCGAGGTGGGGGCCATCCAGCTCGGGGGTACGGCGCATTTCCTGTCGCCGCGTGACGTGCAGATCGGGCGTGGCGAGCCCATCGCCGACACGGCCCGTGTACTCTCGCGTTACGTGCAGGGCATCATGATCCGCACCTTCGCGCATCAGGACGTAGTGGAGTTGGCCGAGCATGCCAGCATCCCGGTGATCAACGGCCTCACCGACCTGTCACATCCTTGCCAGGTGCTCGCCGACGTGCTCACTATCCAGCAGCACCTGGGTGACGTGCGCGGCAAGGCCGTGGCGTGGATCGGCGACGGCAATAACATGGCCAACTCGTGGATCGAAGCGGCGGCGCACCTGGGGTTCACCCTGCGCCTGGCCTGTCCGGCGGGCTACGATCCCGATGAGCAGTTTCTCGCCGAGGCGCAGGGCAGGGGCGCCGACGTGCAGTTGCTGCGTGACCCGCGGGAGGCGGTCGCTGAAGCGGACGTCGTGACCACGGATGTGTGGGCGTCCATGGGGCAGGAAGAGGAACAGGCTCGGCGCGCCATGGCGTTCGCCCTGTATCAGGTGGACGCGCCGCTCATGGCCCGCGCGGCGAAGCACGCGATCTTCCTGCATTGCCTCCCGGCCCACCGCGGCGAAGAGGTCACCGCCGAGGTGATCGATGGGCCGCAGAGCGTCGTCTGGGACGAAGCCGAGAACCGGCTGCACATCCAGAAGGCGATCATGGCGGTGCTCATGGGCGACGAGGCCCTCTGATTCCCTTCGATCCGACCGACCACATCATGCCCATTGCCGCCGGCCAGTCCGCGCCCGATTTCACGCTCCCCACCGACACCGGGGAGCAACTCACGCTCTCATCGCTGCGCGGCCAGTGGGTCGTGCTCTTTGCCTATCCCAAGGACGACACCTCCGGGTGCACCGTCGAGGCGTGCGAGTTTCGGGATGCCTTCCCGCGCTTCGACGGTCGCAAGGCGGTGGTCCTCGGTATCAGCCCGGACCCCGTGAAGTCGCACCAGAAGTTCAAGGCCAAGTACGAGCTGCCCTATCGGCTGCTCGCCGACACCGAGAAGGTGGCCCTGCAGGCCTACGACGTGTGGAAGGAGAAGTCCATGTACGGCAAGAAGTACATGGGCGTCGAGCGCACCACGTTCGTCATCGACCCCGCGGGGCGCATCGTGAAGGTGTTCGAGAAAGTGAAGCCCACCGGGCACGCCGCCGAGGTGGAACAGGTCCTCGCTGGCGCCTGAACGCGAGCAGGGGGAGGCCTGACGCCGCCCTCTGTCGTGGCGCTCTGGCGCGAGGTGTGCCCCTGCGGGTGAGGCGCGTGTATCAGGTGTGCGGGTCAGGCCGGTGCCGGGGCGGCAGGCGTCCACTTCACGAAATGGTCGGCCACGGTAACCGGCCGGTAGCCGTGTCGCTCCAGCAACGCCACGGCGTGTGCCGCTCGCGCGCCGCTGGCGCAATGCACGAGCACGGGGACGTCGTTCGGCAGCTCGGACAGGCGCGCCAGCAACCGCGGGTGGGCGATGTTCACCGCACCCGGGACGTGAGCTGCGTCGAAGTCGGTCTTGCCGCGGACATCGAGAATGCGAACACCGCCTGCGGTGCGTCGCCGCTCCATCTCGTCGATACCGATCGCCTCGGTGCTGGCGATTGCGCCGCCGGCTGCCTGATGGGCCGCCAGGTCGGCAGGGGTGACGAAGCCGCGAAGGTGGTCGAGCCCGATGCGCAGAAGGATGCGTACGGCGTGGTCGACCTGCGCCTCGTCGATCACCAGGTAGATCGGCGTGTGCTCCGCGATGTACGAGCCGGTGATCGTGGCGAACTGGAACGTGAGTTCGGCCAGCAGTGACTTGGGCAGGTGCGCCGCCAGGAACTGATCGCGCGGACGCGTATCGACCACCACGACGTCGGTCCGCCCGGCGAGACCGGCCAGCTCGTGCGGCGCCAGGCGCGGGATGGCTGGTACGCTGCCGATGACCGTGGGGCCGATCCTGTTGTCGCGCTTCATGCGCGCGAAGTACAGCGGCGGTTCAGGCTGGCCGCTGAGGATGTATTCGATGAATGCCGTTTCGGAGCTTGCGGCCGCAATGGCCGGGCTGGTCCGCAACTCGTAGCCGACGGTGGACATCGGAATGTCCCCCAGCGACTTGCCGCAAGCGCTGCCGGCGCCATGGGCAGGCCAGACCTGCACGTACTCCGGCAATTGGCGGAAACGCGAGAGCGAGCGGTAGAGCTGCTGGGCGCCGGGAATCATCGTCCCGATCACACCGGCAGCCTCCTCGAGCAGGTCGGGGCGGCCGAGGTCACCGACAAACACGAAATCACCCGTGACGATGCCGATGGGATCTTTGGCACCGGCACCGCGATCGATGACCTCGTACGACACATGCTCCGGCGTGTGGCCGGGCGTGTGCACCACGACCAACTCGATGTTGCCGACCATGAACCGGTCGTCGTGCCTGACGAGCTGGTACGAATAGTTGGAATCGAGCAGCCACTCGTAGCGCCACGCCGGTCCACCCTCGTCGCTGGCATAGACCTTCACCCCACGCTCGGCGAACTCCCGGAGGCCGGAGAGGTAGTCGGCGTGGATGTGCGTGTCGGCGGCGGCCACGATGCGCAGCTTGTGCTGGGCGGCAATGTCGTGGTAGCGGTCGATGTCGCGCTCGGGGTCGATGACGATCGCCTCCCCGGTTCGCGGGCAGCCGATCAGGTAGGCGTACTGGGCAAGGGCGGGGTCGAGGATCTGGCGGACGAGCATGAAGGAAACCTCACAGCAGAGGGGTAAACCCGCCACGGCGTGCTTTATATTCTGATATAATCAACCGCGCATATATCGGGCGCAAGAGGGGGGCACGGAGGCTGGGGGGATCTGCCACGCTGGCTGGCACGTTGCTGCCGGTTCGGGCATTTTACCCTCGTGGCCGTGGTGGCTGCCTCCGCCAATTCCTCTCCGACATGACTGCAACTGCTTCCGGCATGGCGACGCCTTCCCTCAAGCGCACCCCGCTGCACGATGTACACGTGACCTTGGGGGCCAAGATCGTGCCCTTCGCCGGCTACGAGATGCCCGTGCAGTACCCCGCTGGCATCACGGCCGAGCACAAGGCCGTGCGTGAGGCGTGCGGTCTGTTCGACGTCTCGCACATGGGTGAAGTGCTGGTGAAGGGCCCGGACGCCATCCGTTTCGTGTCCTCGGTCACGAGCAACGACGTGGCGGCGCTCCGGGTGGGGCAGGTGCAGTACAGTACGCTGCTGCGCGCCGACGGCACCATTGTCGATGACCTGCTCGTCTATCGGTTTCCGGAGCACCTGATGCTGGTGATCAATGCCAGCAACCGCGACAAGGACCTCGCGCACCTGCGAGCGCATGTCGCCGGCTTCGACTGCACGCTCACCGACGTGTCCGACGACCTGGCGCTGCTGGCGGTCCAGGGGCCAAAGGCGCCGGCGATCGTCTCGGCGCTCGCCGATGTCCCCCTCGACGGCATCAAGTACTACTGGTTCACCGAAGGGCGCGTGGCGGGTGTGCCGTGCATCATCTCCCGCACGGGGTACACTGGTGAACTGGGCTTCGAACTGTACTTCGATCAGTCGCAAGCAGCCGCCGTGTGGCAGGCCGTGATGGCCACGGGCGAGGTCACGCCGTGCGGCCTCGGTTGCCGCGACACGCTGCGGCTGGAGGCCGGCATGTGCCTCTACGGCCATGAACTCGACGACCGGACCACGCCACTCGAAGCGGGCCTGTCGTGGCTGGTGAAGCTCGGCAAGGCCGAGCCATTTCTCGGCAAGGACGTGCTGCTGCGACAGCAGCAGGACGGCACCGACCGCCTGCTGGTCGGGTTCACCTTCGAGGAACGCGCCATTCCGCGCCACGGCTACGGTGTCGTCTACGGCGGGGTGCCGGTGGGCGACGTGTGCAGCGGGACGATGAGTCCCACGCTGGGCATCCCGATCGGCACCTGCTACCTGCCGACGGCCGCGGCGGTCGTGGGCACCACGTTCGAGGTGGACATTCGCGGCAAGCGGGTGCCGGCGCGGGTGGTTGCGCTGCCCTTCTACAAGCGCCCGGGGAAGACGTGACCGAGCGGACACGCCCCGCGGCGGCGCTTCGGCGCGGTGGCGTGGACGACGGCGCGCTGGGCGTCGTCGCCATCCTCATGACCGACGTCGAACCGGCGGTCCGGCTCAATGCGGCCCTCGAAGCGCACGGCATCCCCACGGTGACCATTTCACCGATGGACGATGTCCGTGGTGACCTCCGTCGGGCACGTCCCGCGGTGCTGGTGCTGACCGGCGCGTTGCTCGATGCTGCGAACATCGCGCTGGTCCGCCAACTGCTGTGGGACAACGTGGCGGTGATCGGCTTCACCGACGTGGACGATGCGGGAATGCACGCGCGGCTGCGCGACATCGGGTACGGCGAAACGTGGTCGAAGCCGGTGTCGATCGACGATGTCGCTGATGGCATCCGCCGTCGCCTGGAGCGCCATCGGCTTGCCGAGTTGACCGGGCTGGTGGGCGAGTCGGCGGCCGTCCGCGAGGTCCTGGTGAAGATCGAGCAGATCGCGCCGGTTACCAGCACGGTGCTCATTGAAGGGGAGAGTGGTACGGGCAAGGAGCTCGTCGCGCGGGCGGTGCACCGGCTGAGTCCGCGTCGGGGCAAGCCGTTCATTGCCGTGAACGTGGGCGCGCTCCCGGAGACGCTGCTCGAGAGCGAGCTGTTCGGCCACGAGAAGGGTGCTTTCACCGGCGCCGCGGAGCGCCGGCTGGGGCGTTTCGAGCTCGCCGATTCGGGGACCTTGTTTCTCGACGAGATCGGCGAGATCCCGCCGTCCACGCAGGTGCGGCTGCTTCGGGTACTGGAAGAGCGGGAGGTCACGCGCGTCGGTGGCAGCCAGGCCATTCCGGTGGACGTCCGCGTGGTGGCGGCCACGAACCGTCCGCTCCGCGAGCATGTCGAGGAGGGGGGCTTTCGCGCCGATCTGTTCTACCGGCTGAATGTGTTGAGCGTGTACCTCCCGCCGCTCCGGGAGCGCCGTGAGGACATTCCGCTGCTGGTTCGGCGGTTCGTCACGGAGTTTTCGGCGCTGCATGACCGCGAGTTTCACGGGATTTCCGGGGACGCCCTGGCGGTGCTGGTCGACTACGAGTGGCCTGGCAATGTGCGGGAGCTGCGCAACCTCGTGGAGAGCATGGTCGTACTGGCGCACGGTCGCGAGATCGTCTCCGAGGATATTCCGCGTGCGATTCGGGAGGGCGGTGGCCGCCGGCTGCTGCCGGTTCCGGTGGGGCCGATGGTGCAAGGGGCGGAGCGGGCGCAGGGGCGCGAATTGGAGTTCATTGTGCGCTCGCTGGTCGAGCTCAAGTTGCAGGTCGAGGAACTGCGTCGTCGGATGGACGTGGAGGAGCGTGTGACGCCGGCGGGCTGGGTCGGTGAAGTGCGCGCCCCCGGGGCGGGCGTTGCCGACGGCCTCACGGAGGTCGTGCCTGCGGGGGGGTATGGGCTGGTCCGTGGTATCGAGCCGCGGGACGATACGCCCGCGACGTCGGTCATCACCCTCACGGCTGGCATGACCATGGCGGAGATCGAGCGGGTGGCCATCGAGACGGCCTTGCGGGACAGCGGTGGGAACCGCCGCAAGGCGGCCGAGCGGCTGGGTATCGGGGAGCGCACCCTGTACCGTAAGTTGCGGGAGTATGAGGGCGCGGCGGGGGGGGCGGCGCCGTACGCCCTCGACAATACGTGAGGTCGTCATCCCTACCTTCAATTCCCACAAGATCTTGAATCGTGCGCAGTCTTGCCGTCAGCCAGTTCCAACCGCATATTCGTTCCGCTGACAGCCTCAGCTCTACCTGCGAAGTGCCCCCCCAGCGGAGTCCAGTCTGTCCATTCCTGCCCTTCTCAGCGTGATGCCTCCGTCGATTCCCTCTGGAATCGCTGCGGGGAGCGTGCTGCCCATCCGTCGCGCGGAGGAGCTGATCGCGACGCTTCCCGGCATCATTTCGGTTCGAATCGTCCCCAATGATGTGGGGGCGGTCGACGAGATCCATGTGCTGACCACGGATCTGGTGGCGCCGAAGAACACCGTCCGGAACATCGAGAGCGCGCTCATGGCGCAGCTCGGAATCCGGGTCAACCATCGCAAGATCTCGATCGCGACCACGCTGGATGCGCCGCGGGCGCTGGACATGGCGGCGGCGGCGCCGGTGGCACCGTCGCCTCGTGTCGTGGCGGCTGAGCCTCAGCCGGTCGCGGCGGAGCCCCTGGTTGGCAGCGCTGGCGTTGCGGTGCCGCCGCCCCCCCCGCCCCTTGTGCCGGGTCCGACACCGTCGGCGCCGGCTGTTGCCGTCGAGCTACCGCGACCCGTGGGCGAGGCCAGTGCCGTTGGGCGCGCCGAATCGTCGATGTCCAAGGGGCGTCCAGCGGTGGAGATCTCGGCGGGGCGTCGCCTGCTGGTGTTCGAAGACGTGGAGGTGCGGCGGTCGCGTGCGCGCGGGGTGTTGGTGCGCGTGACGTTGACGCGGGACGGCGTGGAGCATATCGGTGAGGCCGAGGGGCAGGAGTCGGAGCGATCCCGGATCGACCTGGCAGCGCGGGCGGCGGTGCAGGCGATCGTGGTGGCGATGAAGGCGGGGTCTGGGGTGGAGCGCCATCTGTCCCTCGAAGGCGCGACGCTGTTGGAGGCGTTCGGTCGGGAGTTCCTGTTTGTGAGTGTGGCCGCGCGCATCGGGCGCGAGCCGGCGGTGCTCACGGGCAGTTGTGAAGTACGGGAGAGCGCGGAGACGAGCGCGGTGCTGGCGGTGCTCGACGCGACCAACCGGTGGGTCCATCTGGATCGTTAGGACGCGAGACACGGCGTTTGCCTCATCACCTTTTTCGTCACGTTACGACGAACCACACCAACGTCCCCGTCAGCCGTCTCGAGCGGAGTTGAGCGGGCAGGCCAAGTAGGAGGAGCGGAGCCAACCTCGACCAGCACGTGGAGTCCCGAGCGGGACGAAGCGTGACTACTCCGATGGGAGGTGACGTTCGATGCTGTTCATGGCCCAGCTCGTGTATGCGCTTCTGTCTGCGATGGAT
>JAJTGR010000058.1 GCA_021299375.1 Gemmatimonadota bacterium | reverse complement strand
TCGCGCCACCCACCGTGGTGCGCTCGCGTCGTGCACCGCACGACCGTCGGCCGCCCATTCGGGATCGAGAAACGTGACGGTGCCCCGACCGATGGCGATCAGGGCACCGACGTACAGCAGCAGCCGGGCGAGCGCCGCGGCGCCGATCGTCTCACTCACCTACTGCGCAAGCTTCACGGTGAACGCGAACTTGCCGTCGACCACGTGGCCATCCTTCGACATCGCCTTCCAGGTCACCGTGTACTTGCCGTCCTTGGGTGGGGCGACGAAGCTCGCGACCACCGGATCTTCACGCTGCGCGCCGCGGGTGAGCTTGGCCACACCGACCGGCGCCCCCGCCGCGTCGACCACGGCCACCTTGGTGGCCGGCAAGTCAGCCGGTTCCGAGAGCCACAGGCGCACGGCATCCGGCGACGTGGTCAGCGTCGTATCGGGCGTCGGGAAGGCACGCTTGAGCTTGAGGTGCGGCAGCCGCGCTGCACCAGCCACGAGCGGCAACGCCAGCACGGTGGCCAGCGCTGGCACGGCGAGTCGCGAGAGTCGGATCATCGGGCGGATCTCCAGGGATTGGTGAAGCGAGGATCGCGCAGAAAGGTGCTGTCGGTGAGGCTGCGGAGGAAGGCGACGAGGTCGCGCTTCTCCTGAGGCGTGAGCCCCATGGGCTTGAGAAACTCGCTCTTGAGCGGACTATCGGCCCCGACGCCGGCATTGGGGCCGGTGCTTAGGGTGCGTCCCCCCGCATTGTAATGCTCGATGACCTCCTCGAGGGTCGCGATGCTGCCGTCGTGCATGTACGGCGCGGTCACCGCGATGTTCCGCAGGCTCGGCGCCTTGAACTTGCCCATGTCCTCCGGGTCGTTCGTGATGGCCTCGACGCCCGTGTTGGACGCCGGGTAGCTCCCCTTGCCATCCACGTTGTACAGCGCCGTGTTGTGGAACTCGACTTCGATGAAGCCCTTGTCCGCGTAGTTCACGGTGCCCGTGAAGTTGAAGCCACCGTGGCAGTGGAAGCACTCCGTCTTCTCGGAGAAGAACAGCGCTTCGCCCCGTTGTGCCGCCGGGCTGATGGCCGTCTTCGCCCCCTGCTTGTAGCGATCGTAGGGCGAGCGTCCGCTGATGAGCGTGCGCTGAAAGCTGCCGAGCGCCTTCACGATGTGTGCGAGACTCACCGGCTCGGCACCACCGGGGAATGCCGCGGCGAACATCGCCTGATAGCGAGGCTCGGCGCGCAGACGCTGCAGCAGTTCCTGCTCCTTGCCGCTCAACCCCAACTCGACCGGGTCCTCGCCGAACATCGGCACGAGCGCCTGTTGTTCGAGCTGCTTCATGAGCGGGTTCGCCCAGGTGAGCGCCGGGCTGTAGGCAATGTTCGCCAGGCTCATGCTGCCGCGCGGATGCACCTCCCCGGTGGAGCCAACGGCCCGCGGCAGCGCATCAGCGAAGGCGCGGGCCTGCTCATGACAGCTCGCGCAACTGAACGTGCCGTTGCCGGAGAGCCGGGTGTCGTAGAACAGGTGACGGCCAAGGGTGACCTTGGCCTCGGTCATCGGATTGTCGGCCGGCACCACCGGCTCCGGAAAGCCGGGGGGCAGTTGCCAACGGTACGGCGGCTCGGTGGGCTGCGCCGACAGCGACGACGCCGTGCGCAACCACCAGCCGCCACCCGCGGCGAGCATCAGGGCCGCCAGGCCGGCTCGACCCCACCGCACGCCGCTCAACGTCCGTCGCCCTGCGCGGTGCGCACCGCCCCCGCTTTCGCGGCGCGGAAGAAGGCCGGCGTGTCGCGTCCGGTGCTCGATGGATGCGACAGGCCGAGCGAGGCGAAGAGACCGCCACAGTCGGTGTCGTTAGGGGCAGACATGCACCCCATGGCCGTCTGCGGCTGATTGCGGCGCACGTCGCTGCGCGCGAGCAACGCCGCGAGGTCAGCCACGATCACGTCGGAGGCCGGATCGAAACCCGGCAGCCGCACCTCGGCGCGATTCGGCTGGGCGCACGACGCCGGTGACTTGGCACCCGCATCGCCGGTGCAGCCGGTGCTGCCGAGATGAATGACCCACGCGGTGGCTGCCGAGTCGCCCTGCGTGGCGCGCATGTCGACGCGCATGAACTTGTAGCCGCCGTTCCACGACCAGAACAGGCGCGACAGCGAGAGCGGCGGAGCCTGGGCGGCGAGGTCTCCGTGATTGCGCGCGAACGGCACCCCGAGGGTCATCGCGACGCCACGATAGCGGCCGGCGGGAGCGAGTACGGTGACCTCGTTGCGCGTTTCCGGGGTGCCGTTGGCGCAGGTGCCGGTACCGTTTTCGAAGTCCACCAGCGCCACCTCGCCGTCCTGCCATGGAGCCTGCTTGGCGAGCGCCGCCCGCACGGTATCGCCGGCGGCAGTGACGAGACGCACGTTGTGGACGTAGAAGCGAAAGTCACTCGCGGTGATGGTGGCCTTGCTGGAGCCAACATCGCGGTAGCTCTGGCCACACTGAAAGGCCTCGGCACCGACCACGCCTTGCAGGCGCACCGTGATGGGGACGAGAGAGTCGGCCGCGACCGGGCGGACCGGCGAGGTCGCCACGGCGGCGACGGCGAACAGGGCAAGCAGCGACATGACAGCGCGCCTCGATATCGAATGGGGGAAGAGGCGGGCCGGCCAATCCGTAGGCCCACGGACTGACCGACCCGCAACCAGCGGGTGGCCACAACGTGTCTGGAGCACGGCATGACGCCCCGATGGCATCGGCCGGGAGCGTGAACGTGCGGAGCGTGCTGGGCATCGACGCGCCGGTGCAGCCGGCGCGGACGCGTTCAGACCGTGCGCAGTCCCGGCGGCGCGTTGGCCGGTGGCTGGCGGTGCGCCCAGCGAAGGACCACGGGGGCCCGCGGAGCGTCGAATCGCCACGTCGCAGTCTGCGCGACGCGGCCGACAGCGAGCGGCTCGGGCGCCTCGGGCATCGAGATCGACACCGCCGCACAGCAGTGCGATGCGCACTCACACGCCGCCAACGGCGCATCGTGGTCGTGCGTGGGTGCGGGCGCCTCGTGGTGCGCATGAGCGCCCGCCGCCTCGTCCACCGCGACGGCGTCGGCAACCGGCAGCGCCGGCATATGGTGAGGGCACGCCGCCTGCAGCGGCTGCGCGAGACGCGCCACCGCCCAGACCATCACCAGCACGAGGCTGGCTGTGCGCCGCAACGCCGCGAATCGCATACAGAACCCTATCCCCCGACCAAGCGCGGTGTCAAATGCCGCATCCGACCCGCCGAGGGGTCAGTTGGCATCTACAGTCTCGATAATCGCACCAGGGGCGCGCCGGCATGAGCGTACGCAAGGCGACGACGGTGCGGAACATCGCCGTGACGGCGCCGTACATGCATGTCGGTACCTGACCGACTCGCGGGCCCTCACGTCACCGCGCTTCGCCGATCCCAGGAGACGCCCGTGAAGTCGCAAGCAGACTCGACGTATGTGCCGGCGAACACGACGCCGCCGGTGGCGCGCGCCATCATCACCGGGAGCATGAGTCCGTACTGCCCCGGCCTCACCCTCGAAACGTGTCCGAGCCCGTCAGCGGACAGCCTGCGGCAGGTCATCATCGCCCGCGTCAAGCGCGGCGATACGCGCGATCGCATCGAGGCGGATCTCGAACGCGACTTCGGCGCTGCCGTCCGGTCGACACCGAAGGCCGAAGGCTTCGGGCTGGTGGGCTGGGCAGTGCCCGGGGTCGTGATGCTCGTGGCGGCCGTGTTCGTCACCCGGTGGATCCGGCGGCGGGTCGTCGCGGCATGACGAGGTTCAACCTTGCGCGTCGTGCGCTGCGCATTACCGTGTACACATGACCCCGCGCCGGCGACTCACAGCCATGCTGGTCCTCATCCTGCACGTGTTCGTCGGGATGCGGCCGGCTGTGGCGTCGGCAACGTGGGGTGCGGCAGAAGGAAGCGCGGTGGCTGATTGCCACGATGCCGGCGCGACTGCGCCGTTGCACGAGGCGCCCGTTTCCGCGACGTCGCACGCCGATCATCACGGCCCGGCACAACCCGCTCCGTCGTCGGACGTCCCTACCGACAGCAAGCCGACGACGCCGCATCCGTCGCATCACGACAGCGGTTGTCACGGCGCCCCCTGCTGTGCCCCGGTGCATCTGGTGCTTGCCGCCGGGCTACCGACCAGCACGAGCGTCCAGTTGGGCTTTCAGCGCCCATCGAGCGGCGCCGCGCGTATCATCTGGGCCGACGGCGCCCGACGCCTCCCGCCCTCCACCGCGCCGCCAGCGTCCACGCTGGCCTGAGTCGCCCGGCGCCCATCTGGCGCCCTGCTCCCGATGCACGCGCATCGCGGAGCGCCCTTCACATCATCGCCTTGCATTGACCGCGTTGCGACGCGTGTCGTGCGACTCGCTGTGGCCGGTTTCAATCGGCGTTCGGTGTGTCGTATGCCACACGCGAGTCGGGCGCCGATCGATGCGCACGCACACACCAGGAATCCTCTAGCCAAGGTCTCCAGTCCTGGTGTGTCCCCCCATCCGGCGGGCCCGCCGGGTGGGGGGCAGGACTCTCCGTCAACCGTTTCCCCCTACCCCACTCGTCATGCGTACCAGCTTCACATCGATGGCCCTCGTTGCCCTCGCCGCGACCCTCACGGCCTGCGGTGGCGACAAGGCCGCCTCCACTCCCGCGACCGACAGCGCGGCCACGGCGCCCGCGGACGCGGCGCCGACCGCCGCGCCCACCGACAGCGCCGCCCCGGTGGCGTCGGCCGCAGCCTACGACCCGGCCAAGGGTCAGGCGCTCTACGGCCGCTGCATGGCCTGCCATCAGCAGAATGGCGCCGGCATGCCGGGCGCCTTCCCGCCGCTCGCCGAGTCGGAATGGGTGAACGGTCCGGCCTCACGCCCGATCGCGATTCTGCTGCACGGCCTGCAGGGCGAGATCACCGTCAAAGGCACGAAGTACAACAGCATGATGATGGCGTACGGCACCGGCGTACCGATGAGCGACGACGAGATCGCCACCGTGCTCACGTACGTGCGCAGCAACTTCGGCAACAACGCCCCCGCCGTGACGGCGGCCGAGGTGGCCACGGTGCGGGCGGCGACGGCGGGACGCTCGACGCCGATGACGCAGAAGGATCTCGAGGCGCTGCAGTGAGGCGCCCGCGTCACCATCGCCGCCTCGTGTTGGTGACGCTTGCGGCCGTGGCCGTCGGAGGCGCCTGCGCCTTCGATGGCCCGGCCGACGGCTCGGCGAAGCCGGCCGCCGTCGTCGAGGCGCGCCTCGCCGGGTATGCCACGATGCACGATACGATGCCGGAGGCGATCCATCGCGCCAAACACGAGGCGGTCGAACGTCCTGACGAGGAAGTCTCCCGCTCGAAGAGCCTCGAGGTCCTCGCGTCCCGGCTGACCCGCATTGCGGGGACGAAAGATGCCTGGCTCGACTTCGACGTACGTCGGCGTGCGGATGGAGCACATGCGGCCGCGACCGATACCGTCACGCTGCTGATGAACTGCAACGCGGACTCGCTGGTCGTGCTCGATCATCGGGCGCAGGCGCTCACCCACCCGCTGGTCCTCCCCCCCGGGGCCACAATGGCGTTTCGCGCGGGGCATGCCCGCGTGCGCGTCTACGGACTGCGCGCGATGACGAGCGGCCAGCGTAGTGAGACCCTGCTGCGCACGACCCTCGGTGGTGACCTGGTGGTACGCACCGCACTCGCCCCGAACTGATCCCCAACACGGAGTACTCCATGGACCGCAGAACCTTTGGTACGCAGGCACTCGCCGCGGCCGCCGCGCTGGCGGCAACCGGAATCACCGGCTGCCGTCGTGCGGCCTTACCCGCGGTCGATGACGGCGTCGATCACGGGAACGCCATGGTGCGCCTCATCGACGATCTCTCCAATGGGAGTGCGGCAGAGCGCGCGAAGATTCTGCCCACGACCCCTCGGCGTATCGCCATGCTGGTCTACCCGGGGATGTATCCGCTCGACCTGCTCGGACCCAAAACGATCTTCAACGACCTGCTGAACACGCAGGTGCATCTGGTGGCCCCCACCTCCGCCCCGGTGCGCGCCGGGAGTGGCGTCACGGTGAGCCCGGATGTCACCTACGCGACCTGTCCGGCGGAGCTCGACGTGCTCTTCGTGCCGGGTGGCGGAGACGGGACCGTCGCCCTCATGCGAGACGATGCCACGCTGGGGTTTCTTCGTCGCATGGCGCCCACCACGCGCTGGGTCACCAGCGTCTGCACCGGCTCGCTGGTACTCGGTGCGGCCGGGCTGCTGCAAGGCTATCGGGCCACCACGCACTGGGTCACCTTCGATGTCCTGCGCGCGCTCGGCGCCACGCCGGTGCGTCAGCGCGTCGTGGAAGACCGCAACCGGATGACTGCGGCTGGCGTCACGGCCGGCCTCGATCTGGCCCTTACCCTCACGTCGCGCCTGGCCGGCGAGAACTATGCGCGCGCCGAGCAGTTGAACATCGAGTACGACCCGGCGCCACCCTTCAACGCCGGCACGCCTCGTGGGGCCGGACCACGCATCACCACAGCCATGCGTCGCATGTATGCGGGCGTGGTCGAGGGAGCGCACAAGGCCGCCGCCGCAACGCGCCCCTGAGGCATCGGCGCGCGATCGGTACGACGCGCGCCTCGGTCGAGGCGGGCGCCGTGTGCTACCGCGCCGATACGGTGAACGGTACCCGAGCCACCTTGTCCCCCCACGCCAGCTCGAACGTGCCGCGCGTGGTGCCCGCCGGCTGCACACTGATGGTCAGCATCTCACGGAAGCCGGTGGCGTCGACCAACTCCATCGGCACACGCCCGAGATCCTGCACGGGATCGTACTGCGTCCCCCACTGACCGGTCTGTTTGTTCACGATGAGAAACGTGCCCGTGCGGGTATGCTGCACCCAGAGCGTGTACATGCCCGGTGCCAGCGTTACGCTGCCCATGGTCAGCGTACGCGTGGTGAACAGGTGGGTGGCATCGTTCGCCCCGGCGCGCCAGACGCTGTCGAAGGGGATGAGCGTCCCGCCCCACACGGTGCGCTCCCGCACCTGCGGGCGCCCGTAGTCAATCACCACCATGCCGCCGGGGCCGAACGCGGCACGCACGTTCTCGCGCAGCGAAAGCACGCCGGTGGGGCGCATGCTGCGCGCCACGGCCGCGAGGTCGATCCCTCCCGGGCCACGCGTAGCGACGACCTTGTTGGTCGTGCCCGAGCCATCGACCGACTGCAGGCGACTCGCGCCATCGAAGCGCAGGACCATCGCGTAGGCCCCGCCGCGCAGCCGCCACAGGTCGCCGCCAATCGACGTCGCCCCGGTGAAGCCCAGCGTGCCGGCCATGCCGAGCGCCGGCATCGAGTCGATGCGGGCTCCGCCGCGGGCGAGTCCGGCCAGCACTTCGGTAGGTCCGTAGATGAACGTCGGGAAGTTGATGAGCGCCTGCGATGCGGCGAACGAGCGACGCGGCACGCTGTCGGCAAAGACGACCTCCCTCACGATCGAATCCGGGCTGACCGTCAGCCGCGTCTCGCGTGCGGTACCGGTCGGCAGCGTGCCGTCGATCGGAACCCGCGCCAGCAGCGCGGTGCGAGGCCGGCCATCGGTGCCGAGCGTCAGGGCGTATCGCCAGAGCACCACCGCTGCACCGCTCCGCTGCACCATCTCCCCGTCGATGCCGGTGGCCAATCGGGTGTACTGTTCGATGGCCACCGTGTCCTTGCCCAGGCGATACACCAGCGAGGCCGACTGCGCAGTCGCCGGGGCGGCGCTGAAGACGGAGGCGAGCAGTGAGACGCCGAGCCACCGCCGACGACTCGGGCGGTCAGGGCGGACAACGCGATGGACGGGGCCGCAGATCTCGCAGGGGACCGTGAACACGGGAAGCTCCGGAAGGGTGAGATTCCGGAAGTTACGCCCTCCCCGTCGTGCGCGTCAGCGCTCGGCGAGCGACACCGTGCGCAATCGCGACGCCCCCCACAGCGCCAGCAGCACCGCCGGTAGCAGCACCAGCAGCAGGGCGGTCGTCACCCGCCGGGTGACCGCCGCCGTCGGCTCCTCCACGTAGGCGAACGCAGGCAGCGCCGTAAAGTCGGCAGGCGTGATCGTCGCCTCGGCGAAGACCCGTCGGAAGAAGAACTGCTGCCATGCCTGATGGAACGTGTACACCTGGGCCGCGTAGTGGCGGTAGCGCGGTGCGCTGCGCCCGGCGATGTCGTGGAGCGCGTCCTGCACGAGAATCGCCGGACTCAGGATGCGCAGACGATCGGCGGCGCCACGCTGGGCGTCGAGCGCCGCATCGAAGGCCGCATAGGTCGGGCGCATCGCGTCCTCGGTGCGCTCCTGCAAGGCGATCGTCCGCCCCCATGCGTTCCGCGACGACAGCGCTCCCAGCTGCGCCATTTCGGGATGATCGGCCAGGAATTGACTGACCGCCGTATCGCCCTGCGCCGCGGCCTGATCACTGACCCGCCGCAGTTCGGTGGTCAGGGCCACTCGCGACGGCGCGGGATAGAACGTCGTCACCACCGCCGCCACCAGCGACGGGATCACCACCACCACCGTCAGCCAGACGCCGAGCAGCGCCAGCGCGTTGGTCGCCGAGTTGCGCCCCAGCGCGTTCACAGCGATGGCCGCCGCAATCCAGAACGCGCTGTACACCACGACCACGGCCAACCAGAGCAACAGCTTGGGGAGCACCCCCGGCGCCGTCAGCGAGACCCCGGCCGCCATGATCACCCCCAGCGTCAGCAGCAGCGTCAGGCCAAGCACGAATGCGACGCGCACCGCAAGCTTGAGAAGAAGCACGCGACGCGCCGTCACGGGCTGCGACAGAATCAGCGCCATCGTGCCCTGCTCCCGCTCGGCGGAAACCAGGTTGTAGGTCAGCGCCATGATGAGCAGCGGCAGCACGAACACGATGGCGAAGGCGAGGTCGAAGCGGCCGGCGAGCAAGTTGTGCGGGTTCTCGATCTCGTCGTTGACGATGAATGACTGCTTGCTCCGCAACGACACCTTGGTGTAGTACGGAAAGAGGTCGCTCGATCCGACCGCCAGCGGGGCCAGCGGCGCTGGTGGCAGGATCGCGTAGCGGACCGCGCCCGCCGCTCCCAGGGCGCCCACCGGTGCGACCGAGGCCGTGGTATCCCCGGCGGCGCGGCGCTCGATGGTCGCGCCCAACTTGCCGAGGCGCGTGGCCTCCTCCGTCGACACATCGGCGATGGTCTGCTCCTGGAAGCGGGTCCACGAGACCCCGTTCCATGCGCCGTACAGCATCATGGCGCCAAAGAGCAGCACCATGAGCCATGGCGTACGATCGGACGCCAGCAACTGCCATTCGAACCGAGCCAGCCGCGACGATCGCATGCGTCAGTCCATCCGGAACGACGGCGCGCTCACCAGCGCGATGACTGCCAGCACCAGCCACCCCGCCAGCAGCATGATCGCACGGCGCTGCGGGGCGATCGTCGACGCGACAGCGGGGGCCTCATACTCGAAGGCCGGGTACTTGGCCCACACCTCGGGTGGCGCCTTCCAGTCCCAGGCGCCGGTCTGCGTGTTGTCGCGGAAGTAGTTGTTGGCGAAGGCCACCAGCCCGCGGCGATACGCCTCGGCCCTGGTGGCGAAGTCGCGGTGCTGTTCCACGTCGGTACCGGCCAGACCCATGGAGAGCGACCGCACGGCCAGCAGCGGCGCCACGGCCGCGCCGAGCTGCGTCAGCGAGTTCTGCGCTCGATAGCGATCGTACAGCCCGTTGAAGTGCTTGTCGAACACCTGGTTGCCGTACTCCTCCGACTCCTGCATGGCGATGGCATCGAAGTTCACCGGAAGCGCGTCGAGCGTCAGCACGCCGTACTCCTTGAGGGCCTTGGCCTCCACGGCCTTGCGGCGGGCATCGGCCGGGTTGTGCCCGTCGATGCCGTTGGCGAGGTCGTCGGCGACCGCCTGCTGAAAGGCAAACGACGACGTCGTGGGGTGCACCCGACGGGCGAGGTCGGTGACGGCCCGCGGCGCGATGAGCGAATTGACCGTCCAGAATGCCAACAGCGTGAGCAGGGCGGCGCGCGATGAACGGGCCCGCGCCGAGACGGCCAAGGTGATGACGAGGACGACGAGGAAGTACACCAGGTAGACGGCGACCATGGCGCCGAATCGCAGCAGATCATCGAACCCGCGACTGAAGCCCGCGCCGAGCGCCAACGCCAGCACTCCCAGTACGGTGGCCGGCACGACCACCACCCCAAGAGCGGCTGCGGTGCCGAGCGCCTTGCCGCGCATCAGCTGCGCCATCGGCACCCCCAACGCGGCGAGTTGCTTGAGGGTGCCGCTTTCCCGCTCGGCGGTGAACGCCGAAAACGCCAGCATGATGATGAGCAGCGGCACCAGCAGCTGCAGGACCGCAGCCGCCGTCCACTCGCCGAAGCGCGCTACCGAGGCCTGATCCATGGCCGGCCGGCGCGTGAACTCGTTCTGCTTGTGCGCCTCGAGCCACGTGGTCACGCCGGTGAAGGAGTCGACGCCCTGATCGATGAACGACAGCGGCATCTTGGGCTTGAACACCCACAAGCCATAGTGCGCGGCGGAGTGCGGGTTCTTGGCCCCCTGGTCGACCCAGAAGCCACGCATGGCCGCCTGTGCCGCCGCCTGTTCGGCGTCGAGGGCGCGGAAGCTGCGCAGGCCGGTGAGCGTGGCAATCACGATCAGACCGAGGACGATGGCGCTGGCCCAGCGAAAGCGGCCATCGCGGAACATCTCGGTCATCTCCTTGCGGGCGATGCGCGTGATCATCGGCAGACACTCGGGAAATGGGGGCGTGACGGGACGTACACGGAGGGCAAACGGGGGTCAGTCGCGCATGTGCTCGAGGTACAACCGCTCGAGATCGGCGTGGCCGATGTCCGCGGTCTGCAGCTCGGCGACCATGGTGCCGTGCTTCATGATCCCCACGCGCGTGCCCGACTCCTTGGCGCGAAAGAGATCGTGCGTGGCCATGAGCACCGCCGCGCCACGCTCGCGGAGCCGGCCGATGAGCTCGGAGAATTCGTTGGACGCCTTGGGGTCGAGGCCCGAGGTGGGCTCGTCGAGCAGCAGCACGTCGGCCCGTTTGGCCGAGGCGATGGCAATACCGACCTTCTGCCGCATTCCCTTGGAGTAGCCTCCGATGCGCTGATCGACCTGATCCGCCCGCAGGCCGGCGTCGACGAGATAGCCCACCAGCTCGTCGCGGTCGAACGTGCGGTTGGTGGCCAGGCTCGCGAAGTACTCGAGGTTCTCGAGGCCGGTGAGATTCCGGTACAGCATCACCGTTTCGGGGATGTACGCGATGTGGCGCTTGCTGCCGATCGGATCGCGCGTGACGTCGATGCCGCACACACGGGCTTCGCCGCTCGTGGGGGGCACGAAGTTGAGAAAGAGGCTGATGGTGGTCGTCTTGCCGGCGCCATTCGCGCCCAGCAGGCAGAACACTTCGCCCGCATGGATGTCGAGCGAGAGCGCGTTGAGCGCGGTGACGTCGCCATAGCGCTTGGTGAGGGCGCGGGCCGAGAGGAGCGGCGGCGCTGCGCCCTGGGTCGTCGACGAGGTGGTGGTCATGGCGGGTCGGTCGGGAGTCGGAGCGGCGGAGCACGCTGCGGGCAATGTGCGCTTATGATAGTGGCATCGCAACAGCATCAGCGCGCCGCACTGTGGAGCAGGCTACAGCTGCCGAAGGCCGCGCGGCGTGACGATCAGCGACCGCGGCGTGGGGGTCGTCCCCCTCCGGATCGGCTGGTTGTCGTCGGCCGCGCGGAGCACTGTCGGTGTCGGACAGGCGTAGGAGTTGGCGCAAACGGGCGTCCGCTCACATCGGATTTATTGAGAAGCTGTTCGCAACCGTGTATTGTCCGAGGGTTAGCCACCGCATGGTGGCGAGCGACCCCGAGCCGAGGCGATCCTCATGCCACGCCGCCGCAGGTGCGGCCGCGCTCGCTTCGTCATCGCGGGCGCCGCTGTACAGCATCGCAACTTCTCTTCAGCCCCGTCACCCTTCGCCCGGCCGCCGTGCGCCAACGCTTGCGCTTGCTGCGCCTTACTCTTGGTCTCGCCGCGAGCGTCGGCTGCAACGGCACCTGGAAGCTGGCCCCGCCGCCCGATACCGGCACTCCGCTGGGCCGCCCGCGTCGCCCCGACGCCGATGACGGTGCGACGCGCGGCCACCGCCATGTCCACCTGCCGGGGGAAATGCGTGGCCAGCGGCTGTATCCGGTGTTTGCGCGCGCGGTGGCGCTCACGGTGTACCGAAAGGGACGATGGCTGGTGGACTCGAGCGCCGAACAGGCCGTGGTGGAGCGCCTCGCCGCGCTGCAGCCGAGCCTGGTGTCGTCGCTGTTCGCCTTCGCGCCCGACGAACTGCCAACTGCACGTCACCGGACGTTCCTGGCGCGAGTGCGTGCAGCTGTTCGGGCGCGCGTGCCGGACGCCCGCTTCGATCTCGAACTCGATGCCATGACCTATGCCTCAGGGCCACAGGTGGTCGATCACATGCGGCTCCTCACCGAGGCCCTCGAGCCCGATCTCTGGCTGTTCACGCGCTGGGGACAAGCCGATCGCGACAACTTTGCCGTGGTGGCCAGCGCCACCGGGCAGGCACATGCCAACGGGCAGGCCATCGGCGGTACCGTGTCGGGGCGGGAAATCGCGACCGACTCCGACTTCGGCGTGGTCGGCCATACCGCCGATGCGCGCGCCCTGCTGCGGCAGCTGCGCGGGCTCACGGCGTATCACGCCCTGCCCTATCTCATCGACACCCCCGACTCGGCCGCGGCGCCGGTCGCGGCGATCCCCCAGGATGTCCGGGCGTTCGTACTTACCCGACTGACGCCAACCGCGACACCGCCTGCTCCAAGTCCTCCAGCGGCAACGCCACGCCGATGAACAGCGCCGTCGCCGCGGCATCATCGTGGGGCCACGAGCGATCGAGCCGCACCGTGCGACGCTCCGGAAGCCGATGCCACACGTACATCTCGCCGGGCCGATCAGCAAAGCGCACCAGTCCCTTGGCCCGCACCACCGCAGCCGGCAGCGTCTGGACAAACTGATGGAAGGCCACGCGGTCCACCGTGGCCGGCAACGGCAACACGAGGCTTCCGAATGGGTGGGTGTGCGGCACGCCGCGCGGCCGAGGCACCGCGGCGACGCCCTCGCGTCCGCCGCGCGCCGGCACTTCACCAACCTCGGCCGTCAGCGCCGCCAGTGACGCCGTGAAGTCGGCCGGCGTGACGAGCGCCGCCCGCGCATTGAGCTCGGACAACGCCGCGCGCACTTGCGCCACCCGCGGGGCGCCGAGGCGCTCGGTCCAGTTGAGAAACACATGGGTGGCGGTCGCCACCTGCGCCCGCTCGAGCCCGTTGTGCCACCACCGCTTCTGCCAGCGCCCCGCATCCACCACCGTGAGTTGCAGTGGCAGCGTGAAATGCGCGAGCCGCGGATCGGTGGTGAGATGACCGAGCAGCTCGTCGGTTTCGGTGGCCCCGTTGGCCTCGATGAACATGACCGTCCCCTGCTCCGCCGGCACGTCGTACAGGGTCTGCAGGAGTTCGCGCAGCGAGCCGCAGCAGACGCACTCGCCGTTGAGCGGCGTCACCAGCGCCTCGAGCTCCCCGAGGCGGGCGGCGTCGATGCGTGCGTTCTGGAAGTCGTTGAGCACCACCCGCGAGCGCACCCCACGCTGGGCCAGCGCGGGAATGGCGTCGGTGAGGAAGCGGGTCTTGCCGGCACCCAGGAAGCCGGCGAGGAGGACGAGCGGGATCATGGGGCGAAGTTCGTCGTCACCGGTGGTGCGCACCAGTGGGCGGCGGCGCGGCACCGACGTCACCGAGGCGAGCGGCGCTCACACCCGGCGGATGGATTGCGGCCACGGATCCTCGAAGGTCGCACCCTCCTCCCAGGCCTCGAGTTCCTCATCGGTGCAGAAGCACACCGCGAGCGCCTGCGCAAACGCCGAACGATCGCGTTCGAGGCCGATGATGGTGAGCTCGCAGTGCCGATCGCCGAACACCGGATCGAGCTGGGCCAGCGATGCCGCGAGTCCAGCCCGTTCTTCCGGGAGCAGGCGGGCCGCGGGATCGACGAGAATCCCGGCTTTCCAGGTGGCCGCCCACTCGAGTTGCACCCACGAGCCGGCCTGACTCCACACCAGCACATCGAGTGGACGCGAGGCCAGCCACATCCACCCCTTGCTCCGATGCACCCCCAGCGGCAGCCCGTCGCGCACGAGCGCGTGCAGCCGCTGCGGGTGAAACGGCCGCGAGTCGCGCAGCGTGATGGCGCCCAGTCCGTACAGCGTCGGGTCGTCGGCCGCCGGGGACACCGGCGGCCGGCGCACGGGCTCTCCGCGCGGCCGACGGCGCCGCTTCTGGAACGACCGGGCGCCCACGACGAGTGCAGGATCGACCTGCCCATAGGCCATGGTCACCAGCAAGGCATGCGGATTAAGGCGCTGCAGCACGGAAAAGAGCGAGGTGACCTGCTCGCGGGTGAGACGATCGGCCTTGCTCACCAGCAGCACCGACGCCGCTTCGATCTGGGCGCGCAGCAATCCGACCGGCGACACGAGGGCCGGCACATCCTCCAGCAACGCTCGGCCGGCGTCGAAGTCGCGCAGCAGGTTGAGACCGTCGACGACCGTCACCATGCTGTCGAGTGACACCCCGCGATGCCGCTGCAACTCCTCGAGCAGGATGTGCGGATGCGACCCGCCGCTCGTCTCGACGAGCAGGTAGTCGAGCGAGCGGTCGGCGGTGAGCCGATCGAGCGCCTCGAGGAACGCCGGCCGCAGAGCGCCGCCCAAGGAGCCGCCGTGCAGGTCGATCACGAGCTCCTCGTGCCCTTCTCGCAGCTCCTTCACCAGATCGGCATCCACCGCCAGATCGCTCAGATCGTTCACGATCACGGCAATGCGGAGATCGGTGCGGTCACGCAGCAAGCGGCGCAGGAGCGTGGTCTTGCCGGCACCGAGGAACCCGGTGAGCACCGTCACCTGCAGTGGCCCATGGCGCCCGCCCCCCGGCACGGTGGACGACAGCGGCGTCATCGCCGGCGCGTGCCGCGGGCGACGACGTCGGCCGACGACCGATAGGAAAAGCCTACCACCACACCGTTGCGCCGTTCGAACACGAGATTGAGCTCGGGGCTGGTGGCCCAGAGCGACCCGTTGCGGTACCAGCCATACGCGAAGCGATCGTCCCCGTTAGCGAGCAGTTGCATCTCGCGCATCGACCCGAACTGCGGGGTGTCCCACACGCCGAACAGCTGATCGCCACGTTGTTCGACGGTGAACACCGACCGCCGAGGCTGACTGGTGCTGTCGGCCCACTCGAAGTCGTAGCTCCCGAGATAGGGCGCGACCTGCGGCGCCGTGACCGTCAGCGGCAGCGTAGGTTGCACCGTGATGGGGAGCGCCACACCCTGGGTGCCCCAGCGGAACTCGAGCGTCGCCCCGCGATTGGTGACCTCCGGAAAGGCCCACGTGAGCACCTCGGTGTTGGGCACGTCGAAGGGCACGATCGGCGCCCGCAGCTGCGCCGCCGTCGAATCGGGGTGCTCCGTGTGAAAGAGCGAGTCACGCGGATCGAGCACCAGCGTCCACGGCGCCTGCTCCCGCAGCACGAACCACACCGAGTAACGCCCGGCCGGCACCTGCAGCCCGGCAACCGTCGCCGGCCTCGTCAACCGGATGGCGGTGGCATCATCGGCCCCCGGAGTCCACACCGTCCCCCACTTCTCGAGCCCGCCGTAGATGTGCGTGCGGCCGCGGAGTCGGGGACGGGAGTAATCGACGGTGATCGTCGTGCCGTCGACCGTCTGCGCCACCGAGGCGCGTTCTGAGGCGACGATCTGGGCCGCCGCCATCCGGGCATCGACGGCAAGACTGACCAGGGTACCCAACAGCAGGGCGGACGAACGAACGGGCAATGGCGGCATGCGAGGCATCCGGAAGGGGGTGGCGCTTTTACTATTGCGACTAAACTATCAAGAGAACATTTCCCCGGACACTCCCATGCTCTCCCCCCTGCTCATCGATCTGCCCCAGTGGGTCCCCAGCGACGCCTCGGCCATCGATCGGACCGGCGTCGACATCGCCGTCGTACCACCTGCAATGCCCGTGCCGCCCCTTGGCGAGGTGGACGCTCTCCCGATCGGGCGTATCGACATCGTGGTCCCGCGCGGCAGCGACGCCACGCCGATCGCGACCGCCATCGCGCCACTCGGGCTCACCGCCCCGGCACTGCCCGCGTGGATGCTGGCGGCCGTCGAGCAGTTCGCTGCGATCACCGACGCGGCCGCCATCCGGCTACGCGTCGAGATCACCGCCGACATCACGTGCCCCAAGTTCCACGTCGACTCGGTGCACCTCCGGCTGGTGTGCACCCTGCATGGAGCCGGGACCGAGTTCGTGCACGGCGACGATCCGTCCTGTATCCAGCAGGCTGGCCCCGGAGCGCTCGTGTTGCTCAAGGGACGCCGGCATCCGACGCACACCGACACCGTGAAGCACCGCTCGCCGCCGGTCCCCGCCGGTGCGCGACGTCTGGTGATGGTGCTGGACTGCTGAGTCACTCGTCCTGACCGTCCGTCGCCGCGCTGCGACGGTGCTGCCCCGTGACTTCGGTGCCGAAGCACGCCCGTCGGCTTTCCTCACGTTGCCATGCCACTCTACGAATACGAAACGATCCCGGAGACCGGTGATGACGTGCCGGTACGCTTTGTCTGGCAACAGGCGATGAGCGACCCGCCGCTCACCGCGCATCCGGTGACACGCGAATCCGTTCGACGTGTCATCTCCGGGGGTCGAGGCGCACTGACCCTCCAGCGCAGCGGGGCCGCCGTAGCGGCCGCCCTTGCCGCGGAGTCGAGTGCTGCCGCCGAGGCCCAGCCACTGACGCCGCCGCACGCGCCGCCCGTCGGTGGGTGCGGTTCGGGGTGCGGGTGCGCGTAGGGGGCGCGTCTGAGCGCGAGCATGCGCGAGGCGCGACGTCGGCCACGGAATGCCGAACTCCGCTGCCGTCACCAACGACGGCATCAGGTGGCACGGTCAATAGCTCCCGCAACCACAGCTTCGCTTGTGATGCATGGTCGGCGTTGACAGGCGACCACTCGGCGAGGAGATCCATCAGCGTTTCCGGCAACTGAGTTACGTGAAAGCGAGGGCTTGCAGCCCGCTGTGGAGCCACCGCTCCAACGGGCGCCGCTGGTCGAGCCGCACCCACGGAACTGCGGCTGTCACACCACGGCGAAAAGCCCTTTCTGCTGAGCATCCCGGAGCCTGGCAGCTACGCCGTGTTCACGCAGCATCACCCGGATGAGTTTGCCATGTGCTTCGAACAGGGCGGACATCGCCTCGAAGCCATTGCCGACCATCACTACAATCCGGAACACGAGCACGATGAGGCGGTCACCTCCGTCGGACTCGAGTTCGCCGGCGACTTCGACCAGAAGAAGCTCAACGCGTGGCTTGGCGAACTGCTGATGACCAAGGGGACGGATATCTTCCGCATGAAGGGGATCGTAGCGATCGCCGGCGCGCCCAATCGCTTCGTCTTTCAGGGAGTGCACATGCTGTTCGACGGCCAACCCGACCGTCCGTGGGGGACTACCCCGCGTTCGAGTCAGCTGGTCTTCATTGGGCGGCACCTCGACCGACAGGCCTTGCACGACGGATTTCAGGCATGCCTGGCGCGGTGAGTGTTTCGCCGCGACGGGCGGCGGGGCCGATCATCGAACCACGGTGGCGCACGGAGACAGGCGAAGCCGCTCTCGCCATCGCACCGAGCCCGCGCGGCGACCTGCTCGCCGCCGCCAGCGGCGACGGGATGGTCCTGCTGCTCGATGGCAGCGACGGTCGGGTGGTGCAGTCGTGGGCCGCGCACGCCTTCGGGACGTTGGCGCTGGGGTGGTCGCGGGTGGAGCCAGTGCTGGCGTCCGGTGGGCAGGACGGCCGGCTCTGCTTCTGGCGCGCCGATGCCCACACGCCCGTCGCCTCGGTCAAGGCGAGTCCGGATGCGGCCAGCGCTGTCGCGGCGCCATGGGTCGAGCACGTGGTCTGGTCTCCCGACGGGGCACTGTGTGCCACAGCGGCCGGCTCGCACGTGGCGCTCTGGCATCCGGACGGTACTCTCCACCGGCGTTTTGCCCCGTTCCGGAGCACGGTGGCCGACCTGCGCTGGCTGCCCGATGGCGAGCGGCTGTCGGCGGTCGGTTACGGCGGGACAGTCGTGTGGCATCGCGACATGGACGACCCTGTCGAGCGGTATGCGTGGAAGGGCTCGTTTCTCTGTCACGCCTGGGCGCCGACCGGGCGCTGGCTCGCCGCCGGCATGCAGGAATCGGCCGTGCACATCTTCGAGGTGGCGACCAAGGGCGACCTCGAGATGAGCGGCTACTCGCAGAAGGTGCGCCGGATTTCGTGGAGCGGTGACGGCAAGAAGCTCATTACCACCGGCGGAGCCTACGGCACGGTGTGGAACTTCGCCGGCAAGGGGCCAGCCGGTACGCATCCTGTGTCGCTGGCGGGGCACGTGCTGCCGCTCACCGATGTGGCGTTCTTCCACCAGGGGCTGTGGGTGGCGACCGGCGGCGAAGATGGTCAACTTCTGGTGTGGGATCTGGTGAGTTCGTCGAAGCAGGCGATGGCCGCCGGATTCATCC
>JAJTGR010000063.1 GCA_021299375.1 Gemmatimonadota bacterium | reverse complement strand
GGCCATGCGGCGGAACAGCTCGCGCAGTGACTCTTCCTGCCACTCGCGCAGCGCGGCGCTCTCCGGGGCGTCCTTGAACGACAGCTGCGGCATCGGGTCGCCGAAGCGGTTCTTGCGCCCGTCGTCGAGCACGAGCTTGCTCTCGCGGTCAGGGAGCACATCGTAGTACCCGCGCACACGCGCCGTGGCGCCCTTGGCGCGCGTCTGCCAGTCGTTGAGCAGGGCGTCGCCGAACATTACCTCGCCCGTGTCGTCGCGCAGCCGCGGTTCACGCCCCACGCTCGACTCCCAGATGCGCAGATCGTGCCGCAGGTAGCGCGATTGCCGCCCCGGCCGCATGAACTGCTTGGACACCAGCGAATGCTGCACGTTGATGCCGGGAAAGAGCTCCATGGGGAGCTTGAGATACGCATTCACGTTGCGGTGCCCGGCGAGATACTTGCCCACCAGGCCGCTGCGGTTGGCGAGGCCATCGGGGTACGCGCTACTCCGCGACAGCAGCAGCAGGTGCGGCGACCAGACGAAGCCGGCGGCGAGCACGAAGGTGGTGGCGCGGATCTCCAACGGCGCGCCGGTCGCGTCGGTGCGATTGGCCGCCGCGCTGGTGATGCGGCCGGTCTTCGGGTCGGCGTCGAGGCGCCGCACGAGCGTTTCCGTGAGCAGCGTGATGCGCTTGGAGGCCACCAGCGCGTCCCACGTGAAGTCGGGCGAATACCGGGCGCCGGTGGGGCACACCGGATAGCAGGTGTCGCAGCGCTGGCACTGTGCACGATTCGCATACGGCACCGAATTCTTGGCGCTCGGCGTGCTCCACGCGGCAATACCAGCCTGCGAGGCCCACTGCTGCAGCTGCGCGAGATTGTAGTTGATGGGCAGCGGCGGCAACGGATACGGCTTGCCGCGTGGGTCGAGGGCCGGCGGCCCCTGTTCTCCCGCGATGCCCATGCGCTCCTCCGCTTCCTGGTAGAACGGATCGAGCTCCTCGTAGGTGAACGGCCAGTCGGTACCCACACCGTACAGCGACTGCAGACGGAAGTCCTCCGGCGAGTAGCGCGGGGCGACCCCACCCCAGTGCATGGCGAGCCCGCCCACGTGCATGCTGGGCGAGAAGCCCCAGGTGGTGCCCGACGCGTTCTGGTCATCGAGGTGATCGGACTTCCACGGACTCTCGCCATACGCCTGCCAGCGCTCGCGGGCCTGCGCGCGCTGCCTGAGCGGCGTGGTGGGTTTGCCCGCCTCCACCACCGTGATGGCGCGCGTGGTGTGTTCGGCCAGGTGCGCCGCCATGAGGGCGGCGGTGATGCCGCTGCCCACGATGCAGATGTCGGTCTCGTGCACGGTGGGGCGATCGTCCTGGCGTGTCATGACGCGGCCTCCCCGAGTGGCAGCGGCTTGCGCGTGGCACCGTCGAGCGGACGACAGGTGCCCGGCGTGACGCGCACACCAAGCGCGAGGTCCCACGCCTCCGGTGACGCGGCCCAATGACCGAGCAGCGCTATCGCGACATGACGGGCGCCCAATGGCGACGGCAGACGTTCGGCCTGTTCGGTCCGCAGGACCGCGCGCAGCACCTCGCGCTGGCGCGGCACCGGGAGCGAGGTGAACGACAGCCCGGTGCGCTTGCGGGCCAGCAGATCGAGCGCGGCAAGCTGCGCGCGCCACGCCGGCGACGGGTCGGCCGGCAGGTAGCGAATGTCGGCGTAGCCGTAGCCGTGCATCTCTTCGGCCACGGGTTCGTACCCGTCGGCCCAGGCCACGAAGCGGTCGGTGGCGGCCCGGATGCCGGCGGTACCCAGTGATTCGGGCAGCATCGCGGCCGCGACGGCGTCGAGCAGGGCGCGATCGAAGCCGCGGCGACGTTCGAGCGGCTCGGCGTCGGTGCCAATCGAGGGCGTCTGCGGGTCGCGCACGTCACAGGCCGATGCGCCAGCAGCGGCGGTGCCGACGGCCAGCACACCGGCCGTCTTGAGGAAGCGCCGTCGGCCGGTGGGGTCGGGCGTGGACATCGCGCGGGGCTCCGGCGTACGGGGAGAACGGGGGAGGATTGCCACGGGGAAGAGAGCGCCCGGCTCGCCCCGGGGCAAGCGGTGCCGAATACGCGCGGGCGCTTGCCGTCACTGCGACGACTGCGCACCCTTCGTCAGCGTTTTCCCCAGGCATCCAGGAGATTCCGATATGCAGCGTACAGCGTCAGCCGTCTGGAACGGCTCCATTCGTGAAGGCCGCGGCACCCTCACCGCCCCCAGCGGCGTGCTGCAGGACACCCCCTACTCGTTCAAGATGCGCTTCGAAGACGAAGAGGGGCGCAGCGGTACGAACCCCGAGGAGCTGATCGCCGCCGCGCATGCCGGCTGCTTCTCCATGGCGCTCTCCGGCCAGCTGGGACGGGCCAACTTCACCCCCGAGGCGCTCGCAACCTCGGCCACGGTGACGCTGGAGCAGAAGGACGGGGGGTTTGCGATCACCAAGGTGCACCTCGTGCTGGAGGCGACCATCCCGGGCATCGAGGACGCCCAGTTTCAGGAGCTCGCCGCTGCCGCGAAGGCGGGGTGTCCGGTGTCGAAGGTGCTGAACGCGGAGATCACGCTGACGGCGACGCTGCGCTGACGCGATCGGTGTAAGGCCGAGGCGGCAGGGCGCAGGAGCCGGCTGGCGGCCATGTGCGCGGCGCGTCGTGTCCCGTAGGTGGGGGCATGGCGCGCCGTTCGTGGGGCCCATATATTCAGGAATACGTATGTGTGCATTGCAACACGTTCCCTGGAGCCTTCCGATGGCGACCAAGCGCATGGGTCCTGAACTGCTCGATCTGGTCGCCGAACGGTTCAAGGCGCTCAGTGACCGGGCGCGCCTGAGCCTCCTGCAGGAACTGCGGAACGGCCCCCGGACGGTGAATGAGCTCGTCGAAGCGACCGGCATGGGGCAGGCCAACGTGTCGCGCCATTTGGGCCAACTGTTCACCAATGGCCTCGTGTCGCGCGAGCGCGACGGCGTGTACGTGCGCTACGAACTGGCGGACAAGGACGTGCTCAAGCTGTGCGAACTCGTGTGCGGGCGTCTCGAGAACGAGCTGACGGAGCGAAAGAAGGTCATCGCGGGGCGGTGACCTGCCGTAGCGGCGGGTACGTCACGGGCGACTCAGGCGGCACGGCGCTAGCCAACGGGCGCGAGCGAGCAAACGCGAGCCAGGCAACGAGAGCGGGTCACGGCGCGCCAGCAAGTGCGCCGTGACCCGCTCGCGTCTTGTTCCCTCGCGCCCCGTAGCTCGCGCTGCCTAGCTCGCGCCGTCCAGCTCGCGCCGTCTAGCTCGCGCAGTACCGCCGTTACGAGCTCCGGCCCCCAGCCGCCTTCGCCCCCCCTACGCGTGCCCCGCCACCATCCGCTCCAGCATGGCCATCGGTACCGCGCCCACCTGCCGCGCCACTTCCTTGCCGCCGGCCATGAGGGTCAGTGTCGGAATGCTGCGAATGCCGAAGCGCGCCGACACGCCGGGGTTGGCGTCGGTGTCCACCTTGGCCACCAGCACACGCCCCTTCTGGCGCCGAGCGAAGTCGGCGAAGACCGGGGCCATCATCTTGCAGGGGCCGCACCAGTCGGCGTAGAAGTCGATCATCACCGGCACGGTGCTCCTGCTCACCACCGTGTCGAAGGTGGCGTCGGTCAGCACCACCGGGGCGTCGAGGGTGAGCGCCGTCTGGCAGGCGCCGCAGGTGGCCCGCGCGTCGGCGCGAGCCACATCCACCCTGTTGAGTTTGCCGCAGGCACCGCACGGCACGATGGCGTGCCGGGCGGCGGTGTCGGGAGCGGTCATCGGAAATCTCCTGGGTCGCGTTGGCGGAAAGCTAGCGTGCGCCCTTGGCGTTGGCCGAGGCCGGGCGGCACCCGAACCACCCCAACTTCGCGAACAGCTTCTCCGGCAGGCAGAAGTTGGTGTAGCTCGACTGCAGCAGGTTGAGCCCCACGAAGGCGGTGAAGTAGAAGAACTTCTCCGAAACCAGGAAGCCCAGGGCCACCGACAGCACCACAACAATGCCGGCCATGCGGCGGATGATCATGTCGTTGCACATCAGTCGTGTGTCTCCGTATGCAGCGGGGAATCGGCAAGGGGCGGCGCGTTCTTGCGCAGCTCCCAGTAGAGAAGGGGGACCACCACCATCGTGAGCAGCGTGGCCACCACGGCCCCGCTCATCAGCGCCACGGCCAGCCCCTGAAAAATCGGGTCGAGCACCATCACCAGACCGCCCACCACCACCGCCGCCGCCGTGAGGGCGATGGGGCGGAAGCGCACCGCGCCGGCTTCGAGCACCGCATCCACCAGCTTGCGGCCACGCGCTTCCTCGAGCTGGATGAAGTCCACCAGCAGGATCGAGTTGCGCACGATGATGCCGGCCAGCGCGATCATGCCGATCATGCTCGTGGCGGTGAAGAACGCGCCGCCGATGGCGTGCCCCGGCAGAATGCCGATAAGCGTGAGCGGAATGGGCGCCATGATCACCAGGGGAATGGTGAAGCTCTGGAACCAGCCCACCACCAGCACATAGATGAGCAGCAGTACGATCGCAAAGGCGAGCCCGAGATCGCGGAACACCTCGATCGTCACCTGCCACTCGCCGTCCCACTTGATGGCGGTCTCACCCAGCGACTCCGGCGGTACGGCGTTGTAGATCCCCACCGAGGCGCCATTCACGCGGATGGCCTCGACCTTCCGGTTCATGTCGAGAATCGCGTACACCGGGCTCTCGATTTCGCGCGCCACGTCACCTGTCACGTAGATGGCGGGACGCAGGTCCTTGCGAATGCGTGAGCCCTCCCGCGTGCCCTCCACCACCGTGACGAACCGCGCCAGCGGCTGCGGCCCCTGCATGGTGGCGATGGGGAGCGCCAGCAGCGCCTCCACGCTCGAGCGCTGCGCCAGCGGCAGCCGCGGCACGATGGCCACGCCCTCCTTGGCGGTCGGCGAGCTGGCCAGCCCCGCCGGCGCGCCTGACAGCGCCAGGTACAGCGTCTGCGTGATCTGCTCCACGCTTGCACCGCTTTCGGCGGCCCGCACCCGGTCCACGCGGAAGGTGCGCTTCTGCTGCGGCGCCTCGACGGTCCAGTCGACATCGACCACACCCGGCGTCTGCTCGAAGACGGTCTTCACCGCCTTGGCGGCCTCGAGGCGCGAGGCATCGTCGGCCGCGTACACCTCGGCTACCAGCGTCGACAGCACCGGCGGGCCCGGCGGAATCTCGGCCACCTTGGCCGAGGCGCCGTAGATCCGGGCGATGGAGTCGACCGACGGACGCACGGCTACCGCGATGTCGTGGCTCTGCCGGTCGCGCTCACCCTTGGGCTTGAGGTTCACCTGCACGTCGGCGACGTTCGCGCCGCTGCGCATGAAGTAGTGGCGCACCAGGCCGTTGAAGTTGAACGGGGCGGCCGTGCCCGCGTACACCTGCGTGCTCACCACTTCCTCGACGGTACCGAGGTACGCGGCGATTTCCGACGCGGCGCGGTTGGACGTCTCGAGCGACGTGCCTTCCGGCAGGTCGAGCACCACCTGGAACTCGCTCTTGTTGTCGAAGGGGAGCATCTTGACCTGCACGGCCTTGAGCGCCACCAGTCCCATGCTGCCGAACAGGAGCGCCACCACTACGCCGTAGAAGGCGAAGCGGGTGCCCTTGTTCTCGATCAGCGGCGTCATCAGGCGGTGATACAACTGCCCGGTCTTGCTGTTCTCCTCCGCGGGGTGCGCGATCGACCCGTGGCCGGCCTGCACGTGCCCCTTGAGCAGGCGATAGGCGAGGTACGGCGTGACGATGAACGCCACCGCCAGCGAGGCCAGCATGGCCACCGACGCGCCCACCGGAATGGGGCGCATGTACGGGCCCATCATGCCGCTCACGAAGGCCATCGGCACGATGGCCGCGATCACGGTGAAGGTCGCGAGGATGGTGGGATTGCCAACCTCGTCCACCGCATCCACAGCCGCAATGTCGGCCGGCCGGTTCCCCATGGCCAGATGGCGGTAGATGTTTTCCACCACCACGATTGCGTCGTCCACCAGGATGCCGATGGAGAAGATCAGCGCGAACAGCGTGATGCGATTGAGCGTATAGCCCAGCGCGTAGTACACGAAGAGCGTAAGGGCGAGCGTGACCGGGACGGCCACGAGCACCACCAGCGCCTCGCGCCAGCCGAGGAACAGCCAGATCAGCAGTGTCACCGACACCGTGGCGATGATGAGGTGGAGGATGAGCTCCTCCGCCTTCTCGCCGGCCGTCTCGCCGTAATCGCGGGTCACATCGAGCTGTACCGACGCCGGCACGAGCCGCCCCTTGGCCTGCTCGACGCGCTCGAGCACGGCGTGCGTGACATGGGTGGCGTTGGCCCCCTTGCGCTTGGCCACGGCGATGGTGACCGCCGGCTCCGAGGCTCCGGTGGCGGAGCGATGCGACACGTACGAGGTCAGGTCGCCGAAGTCATCGCGCACATCGGCGACGCTGCGGAGATACACCGGCGCGCCGCGGCGCGTCGCCACCACGACACTGCCCACCTCGCGAGCGTTGAGGAGAGGCGCACCCACCGCAATCTGCACCGTGCGGTCGCCGCTGGTGAGTTCGCCGGCATCGAGCCGCGCGTTGGCTGACTTGAGCGCCATGGCCACTTCGCCCGGCGTCACGCCGCTCGCCGCCAGCCGCGCGGCGTCGAGCGACACCTTGATCTGCCGTGGCGAGCCACCCGTCACGAACGTCTCGCCAACCTCAGGCACCGTGCGAATTTCGTCTTCGAGGTGTACGGCGATCTGGCGCAGCGTGTTGGCGTCGGTGTTGGCGCCATGCAGCGTGAGGGCCAGCACCGGCACGTCGTCGATGGAGTGCGACTTCACGATCGGCGGCATCGCGCCCGGCGGTGCCTTGTCCATGGCGCCGGCGAGCTTGGCCTGCACGCGCGTGACGCTGCGCTCCTGGTCTTCACCGACCTTGAAGCGCACGGTCACCATGGCGTAGCCGTCGCCCGACATGGTGTACACATGGTCCACGCCGGGGATTTCGAGCATGCGCTGCTCCACCGGGCGGGCCAGCAGATTCTCCGCTTCGGCCGGCGACGCCCCCGGCATGGCCGTGATGACGTCGATCATCGGCACCGAAATCTGCGGCTCTTCCTCGCGCGGGGTGGCGAGGATGCCGAGCAGGCCCACACCCAGCGAGGCGACCGTAACGAGCGGGGTGAGTTTGGAATTGAGGAACGCCTTGGCGACGCGCCCCGAAATGCCCCAGGAGGCGGCCATGGTCAGGCTCCCGTGGGGGTCGTCGACGACGCGGCTGGCGCGTTTGGTACGACGATGGTCTCACCGGCCGTCAACCCGCCGGTGACTTCGGCGTGGGTGGCGGTGGTGGTGCCGAGGCGGATCCAGCGACGGTCGTCGACCCCATTGGCGCGCACGATCACCCCTACCAGGTCGCCATCGCGGACGAGGGCGGCCAGCGGCACTGCGATGCCGGTCTTCGTGCCGAGTGGCAGGTCGAGTGTGACCGCACTTCCGGCGCGGTAGGTCCCGGCACGGTTGGCGATGATGGCGTTGACGGTGAACAGGTTGCCGGCGCCTGCCGGCACGATGCCTTCGATGGTGGCCGTCACCGGCTGCCCGTCGAGCCGGGCGGCGATCTGTTGGCCCCGCTTGAGGCCGCGGACGGCATCGGCCGGCGCCGAGGCGCTGAGGCGCAGGCTGGAGACATCCTGCACGGTGAGCAGCGGGGCGCCGGGAGCGGCGAACGTGCCCGGATCGGCGAAGCGCATGGTCACCAGGCCGCTGAACGGTGCCCGCACCGAGGCGTAGCTGCTGACGGCCTCGAGTTCGGCGGCGCCGGCACGTGCGGCTCGCAGCCCGGCGTTGGCGCGGGCAAGACCGGTCTGGGCGGCATCGTACTGCGCCTTGGTGGCTGCGCTGTCGGCGTAGAGCGCTGCGAAGCGGGCGGCGTGCGTCGCCGCTTCCTGTTGCATGGCTTCGGCATCGGCGATGGAGGCCGCCACCTGATTGGCCTTGGCGGCCAGGTCGCGGGCGTCGATCTGCACGAGCGTCTGCCCGGTGCGCACGGCATCGCCTTCCTTCACCAGCACCGCCGTCACCGTGCCCATGAGCTTCGTGCTCACGGTGGCCTGCTGCATCGGCTCGGCGATACCCGAGGCCTCGAAGGTGCTGGTCAGTGAGGTGTCCTTCACGACGAGGGCGGTCCCCTCGGTGCGGACGGGCGCGGCGGCGGTCTGGTTGGTGGCGGGCGACTCGGACCCGCCGCAGGCAGCGAGGGTCAGGGAGCCGGCCACGAGCCCGGCGAACAACTTGGTCTGCGGATTCATGGGGTTACTCCCGAGGGGTGTTGACGGTGGAGACGGCGGCATCGAGCGCGGCGAGCGCGCCGGGATCGGCGCCGATCGCGCGGCGATGCATCGCCACTGCGTCGATGACGGCATAGCGGGCGGCTGCATGCGCGAGGGCAGCTCCGGTGGCCGAGGTTTCGGCGGTGAGCAGCTCGGCGATGGTGGCGAGGCCCCCCGCGTAGCGCTTTTCGACCAGGCGATGCGCTTCGCGGCTCTGGTCGGCGGCGAGCGCGGCGAGGTCGAGACGCTCGAGGGCCAGCGTCACGGCGCGCGCCGCCGCGTCGGCTTCGGTGAGCGCCGACGCGCGGGCCGCCTCTTCTCCCGCGCGGGCGCTGCGGGCGCGGGCGGCGGTGCCGGCCATGTCGGCCAGCTCACTGCCCCCGCCGAAGAGCGACCAGGAGGCCAGCACGCCGACGGTCCAGTTGGGGCGACCGGCGTACAGCGTGGCCGGCGAGTTCCAGTCGTACCGGGCAAACCCGTTCACGCGCGGCAGCAGCGTGGCCGCCGCGCGCTGCTGGTCGGCGCGTGCGGCCCGGGCGCCGAGGCGGGCGGCGCGCACGTCGTCGCGCTGCAGGGTGGCCGCCGCGAGGGACACGGAATCGGTGGACGGCAGGGCGGCCAGTGCGCGCACGGCGGTGTCGCCGGGGAGCGCGTCAGGCAGCGCAACGGGCGCCGCGTCCTGCCGGCCCAGCAGCAGCGCCAGCTGCTGCTGCGCCGAGCGCGCATCGTGCTCGGCCTGCAGCAGCTGCGTCGTCACGTCGCCGGCGCGCACGCGGGCCTGGAGCGCATCGGCCTTGGTGACGAGCCCCTGGGCGACCATGCGCTCCACCTGCCGGACCGCCGATTCGGCGGCGCCGCGCGCCTGCGTGAGCATGGCGACCTTCTGCTGCGCCAGCACGCCGCCGTAGTAGGCGCGGACGACATTGGCGCGCGTGCCGACGGTGGTCCAGTCGGCCACCGCGCTGCTGGCCTCGGCCGCCGATCGGGCGGCGCGCCAGCCGGTGAGGGCGTCGCCGTTGAGCACCGGCACCTCGAGCACCACACCGCCCTGCACGTTGTTGACGGGCGCGGGGAAGTTGAGGCGGGCCGGATCGAAGGCGGCGGGGGAGACGGCCCGCTGCCGCAGCGTGGTGCCGAAGGCCCCGATGGGATCGGTGGTGCGGATGAAGCCGCCCTCGACCCGGGCGGAGGGGACAATGCCCTTGAGGGGCAAGGCGGCGCGGGCGCGATCGGCGTCGGCGGCTGCGGCGGCCTGCCGGTTCGCGAAGGCCCGGGCGTCGGCCTCGGCGAGCGCGTCGGCCAGGCGGAGCGGGGCGGCGCCAGGCTGGGCTGTGGCGCGGCCGGCGAACGCGAGCAGGGCGGCGAGCAGGAAGTGTGTGTATCGCATATCCATATATTACTACATGCGCATATAAAGGGTCAAGAGGTGGTGTGGGTTGAACGGCGCGAGCGAAGGGGCGCGAGCTACACGGCGCGAGCTATGGGGCGCGAGCTATGGGGCGCGAGCCAACGGGCGCGAGGGAACGAGCGCCACCCGTCACCCCGAACGGCGAAGCGGGTCACGGCGCGCCCGCATGCGCCGTGACCCGCTCGCGTTCCCTCGCTCGCGCCCGTTGGCTCGCGCCGTTTGGCTCGCGCTGTTCCGCCGTCGTCGACCGCCGCGACCCCAGCCGCCGCGCTCAGCTCCCGGCGTTCACCGCTCGCTCAGTTCTTCCCCAGGTGCTTCTCGAAGAACGTCCACGTCCGGTTCCAGGAATCGATCTGCTCCGGCGAGTCGTCCCGCTCCAGCGTCTGCCGGTTCACCCGGCGGCTGAACGTATGGCCCACGCTCGTGGGGCCGGGCGTCGGATTCACGTACACCTTCGTCTCGGCCAGCATCGGCTGCCGCGCCTGGAAGGCGTCGATCAGCGGGCGGGCCTCCTCGAAGTTCACGTCCTCGTCGTTGGTGGCCACGTGCACGAGGATGGGGTACTTGAGGCTGTCCACCCAGTAGTACGGCGACCGGCGGATGTATTCCTCGCGCTTCTCGAAGGGCAGCCCACCGATGCCGGCCTGGGTGGCGAACGAGCGCTGGTACGACGGTCCCTTGAACGAGAGGCGGAAGAGCAGGTTCGTGACCGGCACGATCGCGGC
>JAJTGR010000044.1 GCA_021299375.1 Gemmatimonadota bacterium | reverse complement strand
TGTTCCGTCTGGGGATATGGTCAAAGGGCACACGCGGAAGTCGCCGCGCGGTCCACGTCATTCAGGCGGCAAGCCGAGGGACTGAAGGTGGTGAATGTACCGCCTGTCGTCCTTGTTGCCATAGGGCATGGCGTGCGTTTCGTTCCGCTTCGCCTGTTGGTGTCTACCTGGTCCTATTGCTGGCTCGTCTGAATGTACCTCCACTGCCCCTCCGTCTGCGGACAGCGCACCCACATCGCGCTGCGCGCATCCTGCCGCCACGCCGCTTGTACCAACCGTAATGCCTCCGGAGGCGTGTACCCATGCCGCACCAGGTGCAACGCCAACATGGTCCCCGTGCGCCCCACGCCGCTCTTGCAGTGCAGGTACACGGTCTCCCCGTTGGCCAGCGCGGCATCGATCACGTCGAGCACCTGCTCCACCTGCGCCCGCGACCGTGGCACCTGCGCATCGGGAATGGGGACGTTGACGTACGCCACCGAGAGTCCATTACGCACCACACCCCGCAGGCGCCGGTCGTAAGGCGACACGCCGTTGTCCCGATCGCGTTCGGTGAGATCCACGAACGTGGTCACGCCGGCCGCGAGCAACGCGGCGAGGCGCGCACCGTGCGCCCGCGAGTCGCCACCGGGACATGGGTGCTCACCCCCCAGCAGTCTGCGATGCACCACCGTGAACGACCGCGGTGGCGCCACCGGCGCGGTCGCCCGGCCCGCCGGCCTCGTATCACGCCCCATGCTGACGTGGCCCTCCGCTCACCGCACCACCGTGAACCCCACGATCGCCCCCGTCTCGTCGATCATGAACGCGCAGGTGGCGTCCATCGGGAGCGAGCGGTTCCGAGCCAGGTCGTACACCCGCTGCCGCAATTCCCGGTGCACCGAGAACCACTCGTAGGTGGGGCCAGCTGCACCACGAAGGCACAGCTGGAGCGACACCGGCCGTCTCCCGACGCGGTGACCCGGCGGAGGCGGCGGCAACTGCACATCATGAATGCGGCCGATGATCTGACTCGGCACCGAAGGTTTAGGCGACATGCCTTAACGTCAGCGCTTGGGCAACAGCAACGGCGCCACTGGTGGCGCGCTGAACCGACCATACGTACTGCCGCCGTACGCATCGATCGTGCCCCGCGTGCCCTGGTTGTCGCGGTAGGTCGCGGTGCTGCCGTACGGCGTGTCGTACCGGTCCACCGTGGCGCGGCGGCCGGTGTTGTCGCGGTAGTAGGTGGTGGTGCTGCTGCCCGCGGCGCCCGCCACGCCGCCGTAAGTCTCGGCCGTGCCGCGCACGCCGGTGTTCGCGCGGTAGTACGCCGTGCTGCCGTGTTCCTCGATCGTGCTGCGATAGCCGGTGTTGTCGCGTGTGTACACCGTGTTGCCGATCCGCTCGGATGTGCTGCGCACGCCGTTGCTGCAGCGCGTGCTGGTGGTGGTGCCGTACGTGTCGGCGGTGCAGCGCACGGTTTGCTGGGCCGCCAGCGGCGTGGCGACGACGGCCGCAACCAGCAGGAGTCGCAAGGGAAGTCGGTGCATGGTCAGCTCCTGGCAACGGGTGAGGGTCGGCGGTCCCGCCGGTGATGCGGGAATCCGGTCAACACGCCAACGATCGCACCGGGGTCTGACAGCCCGGGCGCCGCCACGGACTGCCGGTTCGGCCCGATCATGTCGATATCTGACCGTTCGTTCGACACATGGGCCTCGTCATGTAGACGGCATCGACACATCGGCCTACTCCCCACGCCGCACATCCCACCGCCACGCTGCCTCCAACGCCTGCGCCACCGGCGGCGCGAAGGGCACCGCGTCACGAGGGCCGGCCAGGCGCCGGGTGACCCACCAGCGCAGCCGTTCGCGGTAGCCGCGCACCGGCAGCCAGGGGCTGATGTACCACCTCGCGGCGCCCCTCGCCAACGAGGTTCTGCACCACCGCGGCCGTGGGGCACCAGTCGGCCACGCGCGACGTTGGGCGGAAGGCCAGACCACGCCGGTGTCGAAACGGAATGAGCCCGATTAGTGGACCCTCATGGCCGCCTCCGCGCACAGCGTGCGCGAAACACACATGCCGAGGTCACCCTCGGCGCACCACACTGCACACTCCAATGAGCCAACGGCATGCGTCCTCGCAGACGAAAAATGCCGGTGACCCAGGATGGGTCGCCGGCGCTCGCCGCTGCGACTTAGACGGAATGGACGGAGCCGCGCTCCGGTGTGCGGCCCGTCAAGCCTGGGAAATCGCCGCATACTATGAAGATAACGGCTGGACTGACAGCCGCGTGTGCCACGCGTAGCATAGCCCGTTGCAAAGCGCATGGATCCATGTTATCCATGGATCCATTGAAAAACTGCAGATCCTCTTTCCCGAGCCGCAGCTGGCCCGCTTGCGGCAGGCGGCCAAGGTCATGGATCGCCCGGTCAGCGAGCTGGTGCGCGCCGCTGTCGATGCGTGGCTCGCGGCCAACGCGCCGAGCCCGGCGCGCGTGCGCGAGAGCCCGCCGGTGTACGGGCTTGGCGATTTCTGCACCGACGCGGCCACCCTGCGCGACCGCGCCTGGGAGGATCGTGCAGAGCCTTGATACCAACATCCTGCTCTACGCCATCAACCGGGACTGCGCGGAGCACGAGCTCTGCCGGGCACTCGTCGCCCGCGCCCTCGAGCAGCCTGAGCAATGGGTGATCGCCGACCAGGTGTGGTTCGAGCTGTATCGCCTGCTGCGGCACCCCGTGGTGCTGCGCAAGCCGCTGGACGCGACCACGGCCGCTGACACCGTGGCCTGGTATCGCGATCGCAGCGGATGGGCCAGCTGTGCGTGGGCGCCCGGGCAGATGGCGCGGCTCCACGCGCAGTGGCGCGACCAACACTTCCCCGCGCGTCGCACCTTCGACGCGGTCCTCGCTCTCACGCTGCGCGCGCACGGGGTGACGCGCCTGTACACGCGCAGCGGGCGAGACTTTGCTGGCGCGGGGTTCGCCGAGGTGATCGACCCGGTGGCGGGATAGGGCACCGACCGTTCGACTCAGCAGTGCGGCCATATCTAGATTTGCGTCCCTCACCGAGGCCATCCGCGTAGCGCTCGCCGAGCGCCTGGAGCGCCACAAGCGTCCCGAGCGTCGCTATCCCATGCGTGAGGCGGCGCGGCGGGTTCAGGAGCGGCTGGCGGCGCTGCCGGTGGTCGACCCGAACGCGACCAGCGAGCTGGCCTACGACGAACACGGCCTGCCCACGTGATCGCGTCGGCGCGCGCGGCGGTCATCGACACGTCCGCATTGGTCGCCATTGCCACCCGGGAGACGCACGCCGAACGCCTCCTCGGCGTGAAGGGCGACATGCGGCCGCGCTCAACTTCGGCGACCTGTACGCCTACGCGCTCGCCATGGATCGGCAGCTGCCGTTGCTCTTCGGTGGCGGGGATTTTCTGCGCACCGACGTGGAGCAGTTCCCGGGCTGAGCGCGCCGCGGCCGTGGCGGTGGACGCCGTGCTTACGGCACCAACGACACCAATCGATTCCGTTCCGTGCGCACCGCGCTGAAATGACGCCGGTCGGTGGTGAGGATCTCGCGGGCACCGAGTCGTTCGGCGACGGCCATTACCGTCGCATCCACGAAGCCCAGGGGGAAGTCGAGGTACTCGCGCATCAGTGCCGAGGCGCGAACCACGTCGTCCGATTCCACCGGCTCGATGAGCAGCTCGCCGCTGGCCACCGATCGCACGAACGCCTGCTCCGCCTGCGCGCCGATGCGCGTCTGCAGCAGATAGCACACTTCGGGCAACACCGTGATGGGCACGCGCACATGACGCGCCTGGGCCGTCCACCACGCGGTCACCCGCTCATGCCACGCATCGCTGCGATCGACCAGCGCATACAGCGGCCCGGTATCACAAATGACCATCAGCCGTGCGGATCCTTCCACAACAGGGTGTCCACCTGCTCGGAGGTATCGCTCGCGCCGCTCGCAAACTGCCCCGCAATGGACGGCAGCGGCGACGTCGCTCCGGGAGCCGCGAGATACCTGGCGACAGCCTCGCGCACGAGCGACGCCGTGCTCACGCCCGAACGCTGCGCGGCCCGCTGCAGCTGGAGCATCATCTGGTCATCAAAGAACACCGTGGTGCGCTTCATGCCATATATATGCTGCATATACGCGGCACGGTCAATATCGCCACCATGGAACCCGGCCCCTCCGGCGCCGCTTTCTCGACGGATGCCCGCTGCGCTGCGCTCAACCAGGACCCCGTCATGCCCCATGCACCCAACAGCACCCGTCGCCCGTCATCGTGGCGCCGCCGGCGCGCACGACGGGTGCTTCCCGCCATGCTGCTCGTACTCGCGGCATTCGCGGGGCCGAGCCGCTCCGCCGCTCAACCCGCACTGCAGCCGGCGCCGGTGACGCTCTTCACCTTCGACCGCGCCGACGAAGCCGAGTGGGACGTGGTCAATGACGGCGTCATGGGCGGCCGATCGGCGGGTTTCGTGGCGGTCGAGCAGGGCACGCTGCGCTTCACCGGCACCCTGGTCACGCAGGGCGGCGGCTTCACCTCGGTGCGGGCGCGCCGGGCGGTGGATCTCACCGGGCAGCTCGGGATCGAGCTCCGGGTCCGCGGCAGTGGCCGCCAGTTCGAGGTGGAGCTCGACGACGGCGTGCGGGCCTACGGCCGCACCGTGTCGCGACGGGCGCCGTTTGCGACGTCGGCCGAGTGGACGGTGGTGCGGGTGCCCTTCAGCGCACTGCGGAGCACCATCTTCGGGCGGGCGGTGAACGCCCCGCCCATCGATGTGGCGCGCATCCGGGGACTCGGGCTGTACATGGCCGATGGGCAGGACGGGCCCTTTCGCCTGGAAGTGGATTGGGTGCGCTCGTACGGGGCGGGCGACGAGTAGCGGCGCGCGCCGGCCTACCGGTACGGCAGCCGTCGGCGCTTTCGCCGCCGTGCCACATTATGTGCCATGTCCAACCCCCTCGACTTCTCCGGCCGCCTCATCGTTATCACCGGCGTCGGCCGCGCCGGCCAGGTGGGCGAGGCCATCGCCCATGGCTTCGCACAGCGCGGCGCGTCGCTGGCCCTCATCGATCTCGCGCTCGAGCAGGTCACCGACCGCGCCTTCGCCTTGACCGCCGAGCGGCTTGGCCCCGTCACCGCCCACGCCGCCAACCTCGCCGACCCGGCCGACGCCGAGCGGGTGGCCGCCGATGTGCTCGCTGCGCACCAGCGACATCACGCTGGCCAGGTGGACGCGGTGATCTGCGTGGCCGGCGGTTTCGGCATGACCGGCCCGCTCAGCGACGCTGACCCGGCGGCGTGGACGAAGCAGTTCACCATCAACCTCGAGACCGCATTCGCGACCACGCGCGCGTTCCTTCCGGCCGTGCGCGCCGCCCGCGGCAGCTTCGTGTACTTCGGAAGTGTGGCCGCCACCCCCGGCGGCTCTTCCAAAGGCATGGCCGCCTACGCGGCCGCCAAGAGCGGGGTGCTGAGCCTCATGCGCACCGTGGCGCTCGACGAAAAGGCGCACGGTGTGCGCGCGAATGCCGTGGCGCCGACGGCCATTCGCACGGCGTCGAACGTGGCCGACATGGGCGACTCGACCAGCTACGTGGAGCGTGGGAGCGTGGCCGACGTGGTGGCATTCCTGGCGAGTCCGATGGCGCGGAATGTGACGGGGCAGGTGTTGACGCTGGCGTGAAGCAGGTGCTGTGTGGGCGGCGGGGATTGAACCCCCAGGCGTCAGGAAGGAGGGGGTCAGGAAGGAGTAAGCAGTGACTGCTCACTCCATACTGACCCCCTTCCCCCTGTTCCCTGGGGGTTAGAATCAGTCGCACACCCCCACCCCGTCCGCCCATGGACCGCAACGCCCCCTGCCCCTGCGGCTCCGGCCGCAAGTTCAAGAAGTGCCACGGCGCCGCCGTCTCCCCCGAGGCGGCCACCTTGCCGCACGCGGTGCTCGCCAATGTGCGCCGCGCCGACGCCGTGCGGCAGCGCAACAAGCGCATCTCCCAGGACATCCTCGACTGGGCCGATCGCCGGCTTGGCCCCGAGTGGATGAACACCGCCTACGACGCGTGGGGGCTCGCCCCCGACGCCGATCTCCCGGAGGAAGAGGGCGACCTGTTTACCACTTGGGGTGTGTACCACTTTGCCGCCAAGGCCGAGGAGGGCCCGGTGGCCGCGCAGTGGCTCGCCGCGCAGCAGGCCCGACACGGCGCCCGCATGGACCCCGACACCGTCGCCTTCGTGCAGGCACACCGCGCGAGCACGCTCGGCATCTGGCGCGTGGTCGACCCGGAGCCGGGCGTGGGACTCACCGTGCGCAACAGCCTCGCCCCAGCGGACGACGACCGCGAGCCGTACGTCTATGAGGCCGAGTCCAGCCACGGCCTCACCCCGGAGTTCGCGGTACTCGCCTACATCATGGACGTGGACGACGTGCACGTATTCGGCGGCCTGCACGACGTGCCGCTCGAGGCGCCGGAGCTGGACGAGGTTCTCCAAGCGCTCAACACTGGCGACCCGCTGCCGGACATCCGAAAGCAGTGGCTCGCGGCCTGCGTGCGCTACTTCGATCGGCTCGATGCGGAGTTCGCCAGTGAATCGCCACACGACTTGAACTGACCACACGGAGAACAGGAGCAGCGGAGACAAGGAGGAATGCCGCACCGTGCAATCCTCCTCGCCTCCTTGCCTCCCGGCCTCTGCGCGATCGGGTACACCTCACCTCTCACGTTCTCACCGGTGCCCCCATGAACCGCCGCGACTTCGTCAGCGCCACCACCCTCGCTGCCGCCGGTACGGCCCTGCCGGCCACGGCCCACGCCCTCACCGCCAGCCTGCCCATGACCGAGCCCGCTCCCGCCGCCACCTCGCGCGCCACGCGCAAGATCCTCATTGCCGGCGGCGGCTTCCGTACCAAGTTCATCGGCTACATGGCGCAGCTCACCGGCAAGCCGCGGCCGCGCATTCTCTACCTCCCCACCGCCTCGGCCGACCGCCCCGAGTCGGCGCTCGGTTTCTATCAGGCCTGCGCGCCACTCAACGTCGAGCCGTTCGTGCAGAACATGTTCATCGCCAGCACGTCGCAGGCGCTGGGGTGGGACGAGGTCATCTTCTCCGCCGACGCCATCGTCTGCTCGGGGGGCAACACGCTCAATCAGCAGGCCATCTGGAAGGCGCAGGGCATCGACGTGCTGCTGCGCGAGGCGTGGGACCGCGGCATCGTGCTCGGCGGCGCCAGCGCCGGCTCGCTCTGCTGGTTCGAGGAAGGCACCACCGACTCGCGCCCCAAGGTGCTGTCCATCGTGAAGTGTCTTGGTTTCCTCAAGGGCAGCCACTCGCCGCACTACGACGCCGAGCCGGGGCGGCGGCCGCTGTACCAGAAGCTGATCGGCTCGGGGGAGATGACGCCGGGCTATGCCTGCGACAACGACGCCGGCCTCTACTTCGAGGACAACGAGGTCAAGCGCGTGGTGGCCACGCGCGCCGAAGCCAAGTGCTACTACGTGAGTGTCGTCAACGGGAAGGTCGTCGAGCGCGTGATGCAGCCGGAGATGCTCTGATCTCCACCAACACGCACACGCCGGATGGCCTCGAGGTCCCGAGCCTCGACGCCATCCGGGCAGCGCGGGCGCGGCTGGGCGACCTGGTGGACACCACATCGGTGCGCCGCCTGCGCGACGATGCGGTGGATGCGCGCCTCGTGCCCGGCACCACCGTGTGGCTCAAGGAGGAGCTGTTCCAACGTACCGGCAGCTTCAAGCCGCGCGGTGCGCTCACGGTGATGCGCGACCTGCCGCTCGATGCGCTCGCTCGTGGCGTGACCGGCGTGTCCGCCGGCAACCACGCCATCTCCCTCGGCTACTCGGCGCGGGTGCTCGGCACCACCGCCACCGTGGTCATGCCGCGCACCGCGAATGCGTTTCGTGTGCAGCGGTGCCGCGAGTTGGGGGCGACGGTGGAACTGGTGGACACCGTGCACGAGGCGTTCACCCGGGCGCGCGAGATCGAGCGCGACGAAGGGCGCACCTTCGTGCACCCGTACGAGGGGCCGCGCACCGCGCTCGGCACCGCCACACTGGGGCTCGAGTTCATGGAGCAGGTGACGCAGGCGGGCGGTACGCTCGACGCCGTACTCATCGCCTCCGGCGGGGGCGGCCTCTCCGCTGGCGTGGCAGCGGCCGTGAAGCAACTGCGGCCGGAAACCGCCGTGTTCGTGGTCGAACCCGAGGGCGCCGACACCATGCACCGCAGCTTCGCCGCCGGATCGCCGCAGGGCATCGACGCCGTGCGCACCATTGCCGACTCGCTCGGCGCACCGCGCGCCGAACCCTACTCGTATGCGCTCAACCGCCGCTTCGTGGACGAGGTGGTACTGGTGAGCGACGAGCAGATCCGCGACGGCATGCGGCTGCTCTTCCGCAGCGCCAAGCTGGTCACCGAGCCGGCCGGCGCGGCGTCGCTGGCGGCGCTGCTCTTCCCACTACGGGAGCGGCTGGCTGGGCAGCAGGTGGGGCTGATCGTGTGCGGGGGGAACATCGACGCGGCGACCTTCTGCTCCCAGTTGCAGGGGTGACGTAGTGCCGTTGATGTCGCCTGTCGGGCGCCAGATCACGAGCTCGTCGCGGCGTGACAATGGCCATGGATTACGCGGAAGCAGACGGCAATGACGCTGATGAGCACCAATACCAGCGTGCAAGGCACGTAGGGTTAATACATAGCGAAAACAGTGTTTAGTAGATATTGTGCCATAAAGCACTGAAAACAACACTAATTGACTTATTCGACAATAAACATTGTATTTGATATACTAAACTACCCCAATGCCAAGAACAGTCTCCAAGCCCCAGACGCCCGACCTTCCCCCACCGCCGCCCGGTACTCACGCCCGAGGCGCCGCGGTCTACTCGGCTGACGAGCTGGGGCAGGTCGTCCGGTACCTTCGCCAGCTGCGCGGAAAGCGGCAGCGCGACACCGCCGGGCAACTCGGAGTGAGCACGGCGGTTCTGCACCGCCTGGAGAGCGGTACCGAAGGCGTGCGCCTCCAGAACGCTCTCGAGATCCTCGCCGGCCTCGGTCTGGATGTTGTCCTCGTCCCGCGCGACCCCCGCATCTCGCTGCGGGATGCCCAGCGCGGAGGACCAGACGCCGAGTCAGCCGAGTGACGGACCTGACGGGCTCGGCTTTAGACCATCGACTGACGGTGTGGCGTGACCTCACCGAGGTCGGCATCCTCGAAAGTGACGCGAGCGGTCGACTCCGCTTCACGTATCACGAAGCGGTATGGGATCGCCCCGAGTGCGCAGTCAGCGTGCGCCTGCCGGTGCGCCGCGCGCCGTATGGGGATCGTGACGCACTCCCCTGCTTCGAGAATCTGCTCCCCGAAAGCGACCTCCGTACGGTGCTGGCGCAGTCCGCCCACCGTTCACCGAATGATGTGGTGGGGTTGCTGGGCGTCATCGGTGGGGAATGCGCCGGGGCCCTGACGTTGTGGCCCGAGGGGTTCGGTCCGCCCGATCCCCCAGCCTATGCACCGTGCACACGGGCGACGCTCGAGCGTCTGTTTGGCGGCCGCGCGGTGTCGGAGGCCCCGACGGCGTCCGGGCCGCTGCCCCAACGCCTCGCTCGGCAGTCCATGAGTGGGGTGCAGGCCAAGATCGTGCTCCGTCGCGAACCCACGGTCGGCGATCGCGATGTGACCTACCGATTGCCTGTCAACGGCGCGCCCGGCAACGTCATCTGCAAGCGCGACCGACTGCACTATCCGGGATTGGTGGCCAACGAGATTGCCAGCATGTCCCTCATGGAACGGGCCGGTGTTCCCACGGCGCCGCGCACGGTCAATGCGTTGCACGAGGCGGTGTACGAGACGGCGCGGTTCGATCGTCTGTCACAGCCCGATGGCCGCATTCGTCGGCTGCACGCCGAAGACGGGTGCCAACTCACGGGCTTCGTCTCCATCAACAAGTACGCCGACCCGAGCGGCCCCACCTTTCAGATGCTGTCGGCGGCGCTCAACCGCTACAGCGGTGACGCGGCCACCGATCGTGAACGGCTGCTCCGCTGGGCACTCGCCAACATCGTCATCGGCAATCGCGATGCGCACGCCAAGAACGTGAGCCTGCTGTACGATGCGCAGGATACCCGTCGCCTGGCGCCGGCCTACGATGTCGTGTGCACGCTGGCCTATCCGGAGTTGGACCGCACGTTGCCGCTCGCCTTGGGGGGCACGCGACAGGTGGACGCGTTCAACGCGCACACCCCTGTCGTCATCGCGCGCGAGTTCGGGCTGACAGCCGGGCTCGTGCGCGAGGTCTTGGACGACGTGGTGGCCTGCATGGCCGGCGCACTCGACGACGTGCTGCAGGCCGTGGCGACACAGACGGGCGATCAAGTCACGTGCGACACGCTGCACCGCATTGTCGCGGTAGAGGCGGAGGCGCTTCGCACACGCTGCCTCGATTGAGCACATGCCCCGCACGCTGCGATCTCACCGCACCTCGAACCGCCGCACACTGGTCGCCGTAGCGCACCCGCGTGCACTCATGGTGATGCGCAGCAGGTAGTCTCCGGGCTTGAGCGCTGCCAGGTCGAGCGACAGCTGCCGCCCTTGGATGGACGGATCGTCGGCCACGGGCAGGAAAGCGTCTCGCCCCCGCAGGTCGCGGTAGCTGATTGACAGCAGCCGCTCCGGCAGCAGCGGTGACACCGCCGACCGTCGCGTCGGGTCTTCCACGGCCACTTCGACGGTCGCGGTGTCGCGATGGAAGCCGTAGCTCTCGAAATAGAGACCGGTCGCCCCGCCGCGTGCGTACCGTACGTCCGAACGCACCCGCTCCCGCACGGACTCCATACTGGGCGCGACCAACGGCAGTTCGAGGAACAGCGGGTCGGAGACCGCGCACGCGTCGTCGGGGTGCCAGGTGGGAATCACCGGCACCCCCCAGCGGTACCGCGCACCGGCGACACCTGGCGTGTTGCCGAGGGCCTCGAGACTCAACACCGTCGGTCGATCGGCGACCCCCATCAGTACGGCACGTGCTCCCCACGGAGTACGGCCCTGCTCGTCCACCACGGTTCGAGGGCCGCCGACGTGCTGCGACAACAGGGTCACCGCCACCGGCGCGGGCCGCCACGCCGTGTCCATGACCGGCAGGCGCACGCTGGCCACGAGCAGGGCGTACGCATGGCGTCGCAGCAGTGCGCGTTGCGGCTCCGCCAATGCAAGCAGGGCGCCGTTCGGGTGCTGGAAGAACTCCAGCGGCCAGGGGCGCGCGTCGTCTGGTGATCGCGCGAAGGGGAAGTCGTCGTTGGCGAGCGCCAATGGCGCGATGAGCGCGTTGGGAGGCGGCATCACACTCTGGTTACTGAGCCGGTACTCCGGGGCGGCGAACGGCTGGCCGGGATACTCCTGACCCACCGTGGACCGCACGAACGCATCGTGATCACGATCGTGATGGTCGCCGGCGTTGAAGACGTGCGACGGGGTGCCGTAGCGCAGCAGCAGTTGCTGGATGGCATCACCGCCGAGCCGTGATGCCAGATGCCAGTAGAGATCGCGCGGCAGGTCGCTGCGCAGCGACCAGTTGATGTGGCGTGCCACATGCGCGAGCCAGCGGTGATTCTCCGCTTCACTCCAGAGTGGCCAGGCCAGCCACCAGCCGGTGGAATCGACGGCGTTGCCGGCGCACCGACTGAACGGACGCCAGTCGGCGATGCTCGTCTGCAGTTCACTGATCGTGTTCCAGCCGCACACCGCGGCCGATGGTCCGCTCGCCAGCGCGCGCTGAAACAGCGAGTCGGCGCCGCGCCAGTCCGCCAGTTGGTATCGCACGTAGCCCTTGAGCGCGTCGCAGCGGGCACCGCCGGTACACCGCTGCAGCACCGTGTCGGCGGCGGCGACCGCGTTGCCGTCCACGAGCGCCCGCACGAGTTGCCGCAGAAAGAACGGCTGTTCGGGGAAACGCCGACTGGCCGTGTCGAGCAGCGCGAGGAGACGCGGTGAGAACGCCGGCAGTGCGCGCGTATGCTCGCCGAGATCCTCGAGAGGCCGAGCCACGGGCTCCCAGGCCGGGCAGACCGCCACCCGCATCCGCCGGCTCCTGATCTTGTGCAGGCCGCTGTCGGTGACCGCACGGACGGTCACGCCCGCCGGTCCACCGCGCCCGATATTCCGGATGGCGAACTGATCGACGTGACAGTGGGTGGCCAGTATGCGTTCTGCCGTCGAGGCGCTGTACTCGGTCCCCACCACAACCCGATGCACCGACTGTTCGCGGCTGCGCCACACCTCACGCTGCGTCGCCAACTCGCCCAGCAGCAGCGCTTCGATCTGCGTGCGCACGATCAGCGGATCGGTGTCCCACCGCACCACGGGCGGCTCATCGGCAGCCGGTTTCGCCGAGGGACGCTGCGCCTCTACCACCGTGGCCAGCGCGAACGACAACGCGAACGACAACGCCGCCGTGACGTTCCGGCAACGGGATGCCTCAGGGATCCGCAACTTGCTAGCGCGCAATCTCTCGGGGACACTGGGGGTGGATGGCCACGACCACTCGCCTTGCGCGAGCGACGTCGTTGCATTCTACCCGCCGAACCACGGAGGCGGGCATCATTCGCCGGGTGCGAGGCTGGCGCATCGCCTCGGCCGCGCCCACCTTTCCCCGCGATGACCCTCGCCGCCCGCAGGCGCCCCGCCGTGCGCGGAGTCGTCCTCGACAAGTCGCTCGAGGAGCTCCCGCTCTTCCGGCTGAGCGATTCCGCCGACGACACCCCCGTTTCCTATACCACCGAAAGCGGGGGCCGCTGGCGTGTCATCCCGGCGCCCGGCGACCGGCTCCCCGGCACGTTCGACCAGGACGTGTACGTGGAACTGCTGCACCGCTACCACGAGGCGGGCGCCCCACCTGACGGCGCGGTCACGTTCACGCTCCACGCCTTCCTGCGCTCGATGGGACGCCGCGCCGACGGGCGCACCTATGAGCAGTTGCGGGCCGCGCTCAGCCGACTCGAGCGCACCACTCTCGAGTCGGTGGGCGCCTACTGGGCCGCCCCCGGCGGGCTGGCCGATGTGAGCTTCACCGTGCTCAGCGCTGTCTCGGTGCAGCGGCGGCGGGTGGCCGACCGCGAGCAGCTGCACCTGTTCGGCAACCTAGCTGCCGGCGAACCCGGCGACGCCCGGGTCATTGTTTCCCCCACGCTGCGCGCCAATCTCGCCGCTCGGCACACCGTCACGCTGTCGGCCGCCCGGTACCACGCGCTGTCGTCACCGGTGGCCCGGCGGCTCTACCGCATTCTCGAAGTGGCCCGGGCCGACGGGCGCCTCTCCTGGCGCGTTCCCCTGGAGCGGCTGGCGGAGCAGATGCCGCTGACCCAGCGATACCCGTCGCACCTCCAGCGCGTGCTGCAGCCGGCGCACGAGATGCTGCTGAGTGCCGGGCTGGTGCGGGACATCGCCGTGCGCCAGTACGAACGGCAGTGGCACGTGGACTACGTGCTGGGCGCCCGGCCACGCGAAGACGCGTGAGCGTCGGACGTCGGGGGGCGGACGGCCAGAGCCGGGACGCGTGACCCCGGTGCGGAGACGGACGTCGGCGTCCTCATGGGTGCCGAGGTGGGAGGCCCGATCAGGCTTCCCGCCTCGAGCCCGGTCCGGATGCCCACCTCAGGCTCCGCGCTGGAGTGACACGTCCCGCCTCCGTACGCCCTCGTCACGCCGTTGACCTCTGCCAACGGAACGCTCGCGCGCCCCGCGCGTATGTCTAGGCAGTACTTTTCGAGTTCCTCTTTCGCGAGACCCGCATGACCCGCAACCGCAAGGCCATCCTGGCCAGCCTCGTGCTCGTCCCCCTGCTCGCCTCGGGCTTTGCCCTGCAGGCGCGCGCCACGCGCGGCGGCGCACAGCTGCTCGACCAGGTGCTCACCTTCGTGGCGCTCCGCTACGTCGACACGCTCGACGCCCAGCAGCTCTACGAGAAGGCGGCCCGCGGGCTCGTGAAGGAGCTGAACGACCCCTACACCGAGCTGTTCACGCCCAAGCAGCTGGCGGAGTTCTCGCGCAACACCAACGGGCGCTATGCCGGTATCGGCATGGAGATCAGCAAAATCGGCGACTACGTCACGGTCAACAAGGTCTTCCCCAACTCCCCCGCGGAAGGGGGCGGGGTGCAGGAAGGGGACAAGATCATGATCATCGACACCACCAACGCGCGCGGCTTCAACACCCAGCAGGTGCAGAACCTGCTGCTGGGGCCCATCGGTACGCCGGTGGCGGTCACGTTCGGGCGTATCGGCGTGGGCCAGCCCATCAGGATGAACTTCAAGCGGGCACAGATTCAGGTGCCTGCCGTGCCCTTCAGCATGATGCTCGACGAGCGCACCGGTTACGTTCCGCTGCAGCGCTTCTCCGAGCAGACCACCGAAGACATTGCCAACTCCGTGTTGCAGCTGCGCAAGCAGGGCGCCAAGGGTGTGATCATCGACCTGCGCGGCAACCCGGGCGGCATCCTCGAGGAAGCGTTCGCCATGTCGAACCTCTTCCTTCCCAAGGGCAAGGAGCTGCTCTCGGTGCGCGGGCGCGGTGAGTTCCAGCACTTCGTGGCCGAACAGGAGCCGCTGGCGCCCGATGTGCCGCTGGTCGTGCTCGTCGACGGCCGCTCGGCCTCGGCCTCGGAAATCGTGGCCGGCGCGCTGCAGGACTACGACCGGGCCCTGGTGCTCGGGACCACGAGCTTCGGCAAGGGGCTCGTGCAGTCGGTGTACAATCTCGATGGCGGCTACGCCCTCAAGATCACCACCGGCAAGTGGTACACGCCCTCGGGGCGCTCCATCCAGAAGGAGCGCAAGATGAACGCCGAGGGCCAGTACGTCGAAGTGATGCCCGACTCCATGGAGACAGACTCGGTGCGCAAGGCGCGCCCGGTGTTCAAGTCGGCGAGCGGCCGCACGGTGTACGGCGGCGGCGCCATCACCCCCGACGTGATCGTGCAGCCGGACACGCTCTCCAGCGCCGAGCAGACGCTGCGCCGGGCGCTGGCGCCGAGCTTCCAGAAGTATTTCGCGCACGTGGCCGCGGTGGCCGAACAGCAGAAGGGCAAGGTGCGGCCTGATTTCACCGTCGAGCCGGCGTGGCGTGAGGAGGTCTACAAGCGGCTGCAGGCCGACACGGTGAAGATCGACAAGGCCGTGTGGGACGCCGGGGCCACCGACGTGGACCGCGCCATCGAGGAGCGGGTGGCCAAGATCGCCTTCGGCGACACGCTGGTGCGCCGCCGCAGTCTCAAGGACGACAACCAGCTGCGCCGCGCCATGGAGATCATGCGCAAGGGTACCACGCAGAAGGAGATCTTCACGGCGGCCGCGCTGGAGCCGGCCAGCAAGCCCGGGGTGGCGCGGCGCAGCGGACCGTGAGCCAGCACCCGACTCGGGGCTGACGCGTACTGAACGAGAGAGGTGCCCTGACCGGGGCACCTCTTCTTTCCTGGAGCGCCAGCGCTCCTCACCCCCGTGCCTCCATTGTTCAGGGACATCGGACCCGGGGCCGGCACACACCCTCGGAGTTTTCCGGATTGCCGACCGACGCCCCCGTGCGTACGGTTCGCGTCATGCATCGAGCCCCTGCTCTCCGAATGGCCCTCGTGGCCGCCTCAGCCGCCGCGATGGCGGCCTGCACCCGCACGCCGGCCACCACGTCAGCGGCGTCTTCTCAGCCCCTCCGTCGGGCAGTGTCTGCCGATAGCGGCGAAGCGCATCTCACCAAGCTGGTGCAGCTCACCGACGGCGGGGAAAACGCCGAGGCGTATTTCAGCGCTGACGGCAAGTACATCACCTTCCAGAGCACGCGCGACGGCCGCACCTGCGATCAGCAGTACGTCATGCGCGCCGACGGCACCGGCCTCACCAAGGTGTCGCAGGGTGGCAAGACCACCTGCGGCTGGTTCCTGCCCGGCAGCAAGCAGCTCTTCTTCGGCGCCACGCACCACGCCGATTCCGCCTGCCCGCCCAAGCCCGACCCCTCGGCCGGCTATGTGTGGGGCATCGATCCGTACGATATCTACGTCACGGATATCGACGGCAAGAACATGAAGCGCCTCACCAACTACGGCGTCTACACGGCCGAAGGCGTGCTGAGCCCCGACGGCAAGCGCATCGTGTTCACGAGTCTCAAGGACGGAGACCTCGACATCTACACCATGAATGTCGACGGCACCGACGTGAAGCGCCTGACCACCACGCCCGGCTACGACGGCGGTCCCTGGTGGAGCCCCGACGGCACGAAGATCGTGTATCGCGCGTGGCACTACGACAACGCACAGGACCTCAAGGCCTATCAGGACCTGCTCGGCAAGCGCATGATCCGCCCCAACCGCATGGAGCTGTTCGTGATGAACGCCGACGGCAGCGACCAGCGCCAGATCACGAAGCTGGGCGGCGCCAACTTCGGCCCCTCGTGGACCCCCGATGGCCAGCGGATCATCTTTTCGAGCAATCACAAGAATCCGCGCAGCCGCAACTTCGATCTGTACACCGTGAAGCTCGACGGCACGGGGCTGGAGCAGATCACGTTCAACCCCGAGTTCGATGGCTTCCCGATGTTCAGCCCGAACGGCAAGCAGCTGATTTTTGCCAGCAATCGCGGGGCGACCAAGCAGGGGGAGACGAATCTGTTCATCGCGGAGTGGAAGCACTGACGCGCGGACGGGCCGGCGCCGGCGCCGCCTGCACGTCGATGCGCAACTTCACCTCGTCGCTCACGAGCACGCCGCCCGCCTCGAGGGCTACGTTCCACACCAGCCCCCACTCCTTGCGGGAGATCGTGGCCTCGAGCTCGGCCGACACCTTCTGATTGCCCGAGGGGTCCGTGGCCGGACCACCGATCTCGCCGACCAACGTCACCGGCTTCGTGAGGCCGCGGATGGTGAGTTCGCCCGTGGCCGTCGCTTGGTCGCCGGTGCGGGTGAAGCTGGTGAGCGTGAACGACGCCGGTGGGTGGTTCGCGACGTCGAAGAAGTCGGCGCTCTTGAGGTGCCCGTCACGCTGTTCGTTGCCCGTGCTCAGCGACGCCATGTCGATGCCGACGGAGACGCGCTTCACGATGCCGTTGTCGTCCTCGATCGTGCCACGGCACTGCCGAAACGTGCCGCGCACGGTGGAGAGGCCCATGTGCTTGACGGCGAACTGGATCTGGCTGTGCGCGGGATCGAGGGACCACTGCACGAGAAAGCCACAGAGTTTGGTTGTTGGCTGAATAGTATCTTAGTACTGAGAAACATGTGCAAGAAAGGAGCCCCGGCCAAAGGCCTCTCGTCGGCTCGCCGGCGACGCCGGCGGCTCAGCCGCTGCGCCCCGACTCCGTGTGGGGAGGCAGACCGGCCGCACTTCGGCCGATGGTCCGCAGGATGTCGGCCGCGACCTGCTGGTCCTCCTCGGACACGGCGCTGACGGCACGGGCGATGACCGCCGCGTGGGCCGGGAAGATCTCCGCCACCAACGCCGAGCCGGCGGGTGTGAGCGCCGCATAGCGGGCCCGGCGGTCGGCTTCGCAGGTGCGCCGCTCGACGAGCCCCTTGGCGGCCAGTCGGTCGACCAGGAAGGTGATCCCGCCGCTCGAGACGAGAATGCGCTTCTGGACCTCGCCCAGCAGCATGGGCCCCCGGTGGTACAGGGCCTCCAGGATGCCGAACTCGGCGAGCGTCAGGCCATGGCGCGCGACATCCGCCGCCGCATGGTGCGCCACGGCGGCCTGCGCACGGGACAGAATGACCCAGAGGCGCAAGGCGGCCTCGGTCGCATCGTCGAGCTGGGGATCGTGTGCCTCCGGGTGACGCGCACGGTCACGGGGGGAGCGGGCGGTGGAAGCCATCGTAGCTACAAGCCTCAGCGAAGCGTGGAAGCCGCGCAAGGGCCCATTGGAGGCTCCGCGCGGCCTCCCGTCACCCGCGGCATCAGGCGACGGCGCGGGCACGTTTCCCGGTACTAGAAGCTGAGTCCTATCTGGAAGATGACCGATCGGTCCGAATGAAAAACCATACACATGGTCGTTTGCCGGTTAGTTGATTCCGAAAAAATACGGGGGCTGGTACCGACGTCGTTCCGGGGGGTGTACGTTTCCGCCGTTCCCCCCTGGATCGACTGGGTCGGCGCACCAAACCCGAGGATTCGTGATGCGTAAGCCACGACCGAACACGTACAACCCGGCGCAGGCGTTGCATCTGATCGCAACGGACCGCACTGGACTGCCCCTGAGTTGCCCTTCCTGCTCCGGACACATCGATCGTGATCCGGTCTCCCATCCGCCGCCGCCGAACTCGCATGTGACGTTGAAGTGCACGGGGTGCGGGCGGCTGGCCCGCTACATCGCCGGCGTGAACTGATCGCGCCCCGGCATCCCTGCAGCAACGCAGAACGCCCCTGCCGTGTCCGGCCGGGGCGTTTCGATTGTCAGGCGGTGCCGAGCCTCACCAGTTGATGGTGCCTTGTTTGCTGGTGTCGACGTCCTCGCCCTGCCCGGCCTTGAACAGGAAGGCGTCCATGTTGCGGGTGAGGAACGTGCGCGCCTGCGGGTCCATCACATTGAGCCCGTAATGATTGATGAGCATGGTCTGCTGCTTGAGCCACTGCCCCCAACAGTCCTTGCAGATCTCGGTCACGATACGCCCGCCGATGGCGCCGGGGAACGGCGGTCGCTCGAACCCCTCACGGGTGGTGCCGCAACGGGTGCAGGTCACGTCGGCCATGGTGGTTACTCCGCGATGCGGGCGTGCGCGCCGTCACGCGCGTACTTCACTTCGGCGAGTCCGAAGAGAGACAACAGCCTGATGTACATCCAGCCGATATCGAACTCGAACCAGCGATGGGCGAACTTGGCGGAGTGCGGATCGGCGTGATGGTTGTTGTGCAACTCCTCACCGGCAATCAGGATGCCGATGGGCGAGATGTTGCGGCTTTCATCCTTCACGTCGTGGTTGCGGTAGCCGAGCGCGTGCCCGATGCCGTTGATGACCCCGGCGGCCCAGAACGGAATCCAGATCATCTGCACCCCCCAGACGACGGGGCCGGTGAACCACCCGAACAGATAGATGTCGATCGCCAGCATCAGCACGATGCCCGCACTCGAGCGCTTGTCGAGCAGGTGACGCTCCATCCAGTCATCGGGGGTGCCCTTCCCGTACTTCTCCAGCACACCGGGCTGTCGCACCGCCTTGCGGTAGTAGAAGGCGCCCTTGAGGAGAATGTTGCGCAGTCCGTCCACGACGGGGCTGTGCGGATCGCCCTCACGATCGGCGAAGGCGTGGTGTTTGCGATGGCAGGCCACCCACTCCTTGGTGCGAATGGCGGTGGTCAACCAGAGCCACACGCGCATGGGCATTTCGATGAACCCGTGGAACTGCACACCGCGGTGAGTCTGCGAGCGGTGCAGGAAGAGGGTGACGCAGATGTTGGTGAGATGACCGGCGACCAGCACGAACACGACCGGCTTCCACCAGTCGGTACCCCAACTTCCGAACTCGGGCATGACCTACTCCAAATCGGTGTCGAACACAGGTGCCCGACGCAGACGTCGATGCGATCGGGCACCCGCACAAACCTAGTCCACGGCCATGCCGGCGCCACCCTGCGGCACGACCTGCGCCGACTCGGGAGCGCACACGAAACCGTGGGACAACACCGAGCACACGGGATGTGGGTGGACTCCGGTGTGTTCGAGACGCCGACCACGTTCGGCGTGGATCAGCCGGTACGTTTCGGGCGTGGGCCCGGAGCTGAACCGTCGCCCAATCCCGGGGATGTCGCCTGCCGTGCGCCTCACCGCCCTCCGGCCGCTCGCCGCGCTGCCGTCGGCACAGGGCCCGGATGCTGCGCGAACCAGGCGTACACGAGGTCGGCCACCACGTCTTTCTCGCGATCCGCGGAGAGGATGTGGCCACTCCCATCGAGCCAGACCTGCTTCTTCGTTTGCGCCGCGATATCCTCGAAGTGCCGCGCACCGTCGGCCTCGCTCACGCGATTGTCGAGGCGCGACTGCACATACAGGACCGGCACGCGCAGGCGACCGAGCGCGGCCTCCGCATCCAACGCCACCCGGCGCAAGGCGCGCAGCGCGGCGGCCGTCACGATGCCGGGCCCGAGCGCCGCCCGGCGCGCCACGGGGTCGTGAATGGAACGCTCGCCGCCGGTGCTGCGCAGGTACGGCATGGGAGACAGCGCCGCCAGCAGAGCGCGCCGCTGCATGGCGGCGGGCATGCCGAGGAACGGGGCGAGGAGCGCGATGGCCGGCACGTCGGCGGCACCGGCGGCCTGAAGCACGGCCAGCGCCCCGCCCATACTCTGCCCGCACAGGTACACCGCCTGGTGTTCGCGCCGGAGCGCTGCGTAGGCCTCGGCGACGTGCGCCCGCCAGGCGCCCGCCCGGGCCTCGCACGCCATCTCGCGCAGGGAACCGCCGTGCCCGGGGAGCCGTGGCGCGTGGACCGTATAGCCCGCCGCATGCAGCCGTCCACACAGGTAGGCCATGGACTGCGGCGTGTCGTTGAAGCCGTGCAACACCAGCACCGCCTGGCCGTTGGCGCCTGCGAGGGTAATCGCCTCGGCGCCGATGACGACGCCCTTCGCCGTGCGCGGGCGGCGGGCCGTGTCGGCCTGTTCGAACCGTCGGCGGACCGCTGCCCGCCAGCGCCTCATCCCGACGACCGCGGCGGCACTGGCGGCGGCCAGCACGCCGAGGAGGACCGCCGCCATGGGGGACGCGTCAGTACCGCGGCAACGACGGGTCGACCTCGACGCTCCAGGCGTCGATCCCGCCGTCGATGTTGATGAGCTGCGTGAAGCCGTGCTGCAGCAACCAGTGGGCCGCCATCTCGCTGCGCATGCCGTGGTGACACAGCATGGCGTAGCGCTTCGACGGGTCGAGCGTGGAAGCCCGGGCGGGCAGTGTCGACAGCGGAATCAGTTCACTGCCCGCGATGTGGGCGATGTCGTACTCCCACTGCTCGCGGACGTCGATGATGTGCGGCGGCGCGTCGCCGGACAACAGGGCCGCCACGTCGGCGGCAGAGCGATGATCGACCATGGGTGGCGCAACGTGGGGCGGGGGGGCGTTTGCAGCGACGGTGCCGGCGCGCGCGACCGCGCGGCACGCCGGACAGTCCGGGCGCCGGGCGATCGCGATGCGCTGCAGGTCGTGCTCGAGCAGGTCCAGCAACAACAGCTGGCCCACCAACGGCGTTCCGACGCCGGTGAGCAGCTTGATCACTTCCGTGGCCTGCAACAGGCCGAACACCCCCGGCACCACACCCAACACGCCTTCTTCGGCACAGGTGGGCACGGTGCCGGGCGCGGGCGCGTGGGGGAAGAGGCAACGATAACAGGGGCCGCCCGGTGCGGCGAACACACTCACCTGCCCCTCGAAGCGCGCCACGCTGCCATAGACGAACGGCACACCGCGATCGAGACAGGCGTCGTTGAGCGCGTAGCGCGTGGGGAAATTGTCGGTGGCATCGAGCACCACCTGGTGCCCCGCCACGAGGTCATGCGCGTTGTGTGCGGTGAGTCGCCCCTCATGCGTGGTCACCTGCACCGAGGGATTCAACGCGGCCAGCCGCTCGCGCGCGACCGCCAGCTTCGGGCGTCCCACGTCGGCCGTACCGTAGAGCAGCTGCCGGTGCAGGTTGGTGAGGTCGACGATGTCGTGGTCCACGAGCGTGAGCGCCCCGACGCCGGCCGCCGCGAGATAGCTCGCAGCCGGCGATCCGAGCCCACCGGCGCCCACGATGAGTACACGGGCATCGCGCAGACGCTCCTGCGCGGCGAGGCCGAAGCCCTTGAGCACCAGCTGCCGGGCGTAGCGCGGGTCGAAGACGTCGTGGGTCACGGCGTGGGTCGGGCGGTCACGAGGGTCACTTCTTTGCCGGCACCTCGAGTGCGGCGCGGGCGGCGTCCAGCGCCTTCGCGGCGGCCTCGAAGCGCGCGACGAGGTCGGCGATCTCTTCGTTCGTTTCGGCCGCCGTGCCGTAGCGGATGGCCTCGTTCACGCCGGGAAACACCATGCTCGAATAGCCGTTGTCCACATCCGACGCGTAGATCAGCGTACGGTACCACGGCCGGCTCCTGAGGCCGCGGTCGCGTGCGAAGTGGCGCTCCACGGTGAGCAGCGCCGAGTTGGCGGCCTCGCGCTGGGCCCTGCTGGCGCCGCGGGCCAGCACGGCATCGCGCGTCGCGGCAAAGCGCATGGCCGCCTGCTCGAGCGCGGCAATGGCCGACGCCAGCGTTGCCACGGGCGTCGTGCTCCACCCCTTGGCGGTGAGCCCGCGCTCCACGGGCGCCAGGTAGCGGCGCATGGTGCGCGCGAACTCCGCATAGTCGTACGGCAGCACCTCGGCATTGGCAAGCCGCAGTGCCATGGCGGCGCCGATGCGTCCGGCAGTGGCGTGGTACACGAAGCCGGGATCGCCGAAACGCTCCATCCAGGCGAACGTGTCGTACGCCGAGTGGTACGTGCCCGCCGGCCCGCCGAAGCCCCAGTCGGCGGTGGGGATGCCGAAGTGGTTGTAGAAGCCGGCGAAGTCGCTGCCGCCTCCCGGGTCACCCATGTTCGGCTCGAGCGTATCGGCGCGCGTACCGGTGGTGAGGCGCCAGGCCTCATAGACCGTGCCGCGCCCGCGTGGGTCGGGCACACTCCTGACGATGTCGCGCAGCACGGCGCGCAGGGACGGCGAGCCACCGCCGCCGAACTGCGACCCTTGCGCCGACACGTCCTGATTGAGGTACGCGACGGCGCCCTTCTTGAGGCGCAGCGAGTCATCCTCGACGTACTCGGTGCTCCCCACCAGCCCCCACTCCTCGGCATCCCACGTGGCGAAGACGATGGTGCGCTTCGGCCGGTCGCCACGACGGGCCATGTCGGCCAGCGCCTTCGCAGCCTCGAGCACGCTCACCGTGCCGCTGATGTTGTCGGCCGCCCCCGGGCCCCACGAGTCACGATGCGCGCCGATGTACACGTACTGCTCGGGGTACTCGCTGCCGCGCAGATAGCCGAGGGTATTGTGGATGGTCTTGGTGCCGGCGGTGGCGGCGTCGGTGGTGACCTCCACCCTCACGCGCACCGGCCCCGGCCCCACGTGGTAGCGCAGCGACATGCCGCCCTGCCACCCGCGTGGGATATCGGTGCCCTTCACCTGTCCGAGCAGGGTCTGCGCATTGGCGGCGCTGATCGGCACCACCGGAATCTTCGGCAGTGCCGCCTCCGACAACGCAATCCGCGGCGCACCCGCGGTGCTGGCGTAGCCCGGCGTGAGCGGATCCCCGGTGCCGTTGAACACACTCCCGCGCTGCACGCCCTGCAGCGGGCGCATCGGGCCCTCGGGGTAGACATCGCCCTGCACGAAGCCGTCGTCGAGCGGGTCGGTGTAGATGAGCAGCGCCACCGCCCCGCGCTTCTCCGCCTCGCGCGCCTTGATGCCGCGGAAGCTGCGGCCGTAGCGCGCCAGCACCACCTTGCCCTTCACCGACACCCCGAGCGAATCGAGCGTGGCGTAGTCCTCGATGAGGCCGAAGTTGACGAAGACCAGCTCACCCTCGCCCACGCCGGCCCCGCTGGAGCCGTTCACCGTGAGATACTGCGGCAGCTGGGTGGCGGGATCGGAACCGATGGGGGTCTCGACGAGGTCGAGTACCGACGTGTCGCGCCCCATGCGCGTGACGCGCACACTCGTGGCGTGCGGCAGCCAGACGTCGTAGCTGCGCAGCTCGGTCTCGAGCCCCATGGCCTTCATCTGGGCCATGACATAGTCGGCGGTACGCTTCTGCGCCGGTGTGCCGGCCACGTGCGGTTCCCGGGACAGCTCGGCGGAATGCGCGCGGGCGCGGATCGGCAGCGGGCCACTGATGGCGTCCTGCTCGAGTCGGCGCTGGATCGCGGTGGAGGCGGGGCCATAGCCGGGGACCGCGGGGAGCTGCTGGGCATGCAGCGTCGTACCGGCGAGCAGCAGCGGCAGGGCAAGTGGGACACGCGCGAGGCGGGGCAGGAACACGACGGGACTCCGGGTGAGTGGGAGGATGCCGGAGGGTGCCCGGTTTTTCGGCGCAGGGCAAGAGCCCGCAGGGCGAAGGCCGCCGCTACTCCGCCTCGTATTCCTCCGCCGCCCGCAACAGCGCCTGCTGCAGCAGCGCCTCCCGGTCGTTCCCCGCGGGTAGGGCGGCGCTCAGCACGTCGAAATGCCGCTGCATCTCATCCTCGAGTTGGGACCGCGTCGGCGAATGAAGGCCGAGCACCGCCAGCGACAGCACCGCCAGATCGCGGAGCTGCCGCATGGTCTCCTCGTCGAGTGCCTTGAGCGAGGCGGGGCGTGGGACCGGGGCCGGCTTCTCGCGCCGGCGCCGTGGCGTCTCGAAGAGCGCCGTGATGGGCGCAAAGGTGATCACGAACGACCCCGGCGTATGCTCGGCATAGCCGGCAATCACATTGCGCCGCCGCAAGGACGGCAGCAGCCGCACAATGGCCTCGCGTACCGGCGAATAGCCGTCCACGCTGTTGTTGCCGCGCCCGGTGATGAGCAGCACCTCCTCCACCCCGAGCACCTGCTGCTCGCGCAGCCACCGCTCGGCGAAATCGGTGGCCTGCAGCGCGGTGGGCTGGAGCGCACGCAGGTTGAGCGTGCGCCCCTGACCGAAGCGCAATTCATCGAAGGCGCGCTCGAGGCTCATGGCGACGGTGCGGGGCTGGCGACGCCGGCGGTCAGCGTCGTGGCGGCAGGACGTCAGGCATCAGCACGGCACGCAGGATGCGGCCGTCGATCGGCTCGATAGGCTCCACGCCGACGATCGCCGCCAGCGTCGGCGCGACATCCACCGACCGTACGTATTGGGGGTATCGGCCGGGCTTGATGCCGGCCCCCAGGAAGAGCACGGGGATGTGCGCGTCGTAGTCGTGCGGCGTGCCGTGCGTGGCGTAGCGGGTGGTGAACGAGTAGTAGTTGGGCTTGTTCGTCACCGTGAGCACCGCCTGCATGTCGCGGGGCACGGCATTGAGCCAGCGGCGGGCGTACGTGTCACCGCGGGCGGCGTTGGCCGCCAGCTGCGACACGCGGTCGACCCGCATCACACCGGGGATGGCCAGCAGGGCCGCGCGCAGGGCGGTCACCACCGAATCGGCGTTCACGCCCCTGGCGGCCAGACGCCGACGGTCGAGGGAGAGAATGCCCGACTGCAACAGCAGCGCGTCACCCTCGACCCCGTGTGCCGCGAGCGCGCTGCGCGCGGCGTTGATGACGGGACGGGTATCCACGCGACCGCGGTCAGGGTCGGTGCCGCTGAAGAACCGCTCGGGGTACGGCGCCACGCCATGATCCGAGCCGAGGGCGAACACGATGCGCGTGGAGTCCCGCAGCGCATAGAGCGAGTCGATGAGGCGGCCGAGCGCCCGGTCGACGCGCAGCACTTGATCGTGCAGCTCGCGCGAATCGGGACCGAAGGCGTGGCCGACGGCGTCGGTGGTGGACAGCGATACGGCAAGCACGTCGGTGCTGGGGCCCTTGCCGAGGTCGAGGGCCGTGACGCCTTCCAGCGCGAGATCGACGGTCACGTCGTCCATCCACGGGAAGTCGCTGAACGTGTACGTACCGTTGCGCCGGTCGGCATCGAGGCGGTGCGGGAAGACGACGTCCTTGCCTTCGTGCTCGTAGCCCACGCTGTCCGGCTCGGGATACTCGGACACGGGCAACAGCAGGTTCCAGCTGGTGCCAAGGTACTTGGCGGTGAAGTCGCGGGCGTTGAAGCGCTGCACCCAGGTGGGCAGCGTGTCACCGTAGTAGCGGCTGGTGGTGAAGCGCCCGTCGAGCGAATACCAGAGCACCTGCTGCTTGGCCCGGCCCAGCGGGAGAATGGCGCCACGGTCCTTGCGTGACACCGAGAGCGCCCGGCTGAACTGGTCGCGACTGCGGATCCAGTCGAAGAGCGCCGAGCCGCGGAAGCGGTAGGGCGACGCACCACCGCCACGGCCGAAGAGCAGCGGCGACTGCGGGTCGGCGACGCCGATCTCGTTGAGCACCACGCCGGTGTGCGCCGGTGTGCGTCCGGACCAGAGCGTCGCATGCCCGGGGGCAGTCTCGGTCGCGGCGTGGTCGTGGAAGGCCTGCGTGAAGAACGCACCCTGCTTCATCAAACGCGCGAGCCCCCCCGTGAACTGGTGGGCCCACTTGTCGAGATAGTCGGGGCGCAGTTGATCGATGGTGATCTGCACGACCAGTGTGGGCGGCGCAGGCTGGGCGGCCATCGGAGCTGCGACGGCAGCAAGCAGCGCGGACAGGGTCGATGCGCGGCGGAACAGTCGGGGTGCGGACATGCGTCAAAAGTAGCAGGGGAGCGTGGCTGCGGTTCCCGCCGAAGCCATCCGGGTACCCGCGGCGTTGGCTGGTCACGGCGCCGGCGGCGTGCTCACGCCCCATGTCCTCACCGGCGGCCCTGTCCGGCCTCGAGTACGCCGCCGGATCGACGTACCAGGACAGGGCCAACACCGCCGGTGATTCGAGCCACGCGGGCTGGTGCGCTTCGCGGTGATGCCACGCGAACGCACCGCGTGCAGATCCCGCGCCGATCACGGAGGCACGTGATGGCGACAGCAATATTGTGCATTCCGCGAAAATGCACTAGGGCAGAATTTTCCCGGTGCAGAGGACCGCGTGGATCAGCACGCGGATTCCCGCGTCGGCTTGCGCCTCGCGACCTGCTCGGCGAGTTCGCGCTCACGCGCCGTCGCGGCATGACGCAGGCCGTGCACCACCCCGTCGATGTCGGCCCCCAGTCGATTTTGACTCAGCTTGTACTTCCCCTCCAGCTGCGTGATCTCGATGGTGAAGCCCACGGTGGCCGCGACCAGCTGCTCGATGAATGACGCCGGGGCATCGGCCACCGCCCACGGATGCGCCTGGGACGCTTCATGCACTCCGGTCAGGCGGTCGAGATGCGCCAGCAGGAAGGCGTGATCGTCATGCAGCCGTAGCACGCCGGTGGCGTGCACCGCGATGTAGTTCCAGGTCGGCACCACCTTGCCGTGCGCCTGCTTGCTCGGATACCAGGCGGGCGTGATGTAGGCATCGGGGCCGGTGAAGACCACCAACGCGTCGTCGCCGTCACGCACCCGACCGACATGCGGGTTGGCGCGCGCCACGTGTCCTTCGAGACGGCCATACCGACCGGCAGCGCGATCGACGAACAGCGGCACAGGCGTGGCGGACAGCCCGTGCGCAGGGCTCGACGTCACCACCGTGGCCAGCGGGTGCGCCGCCATGAAGGCGTGGAGCGTGTCGAGATCAGACTCCGCGAAAGGGGCGGGGATGTACACCGAACGAACCTCCCGGAACGCCGTGAGTGGACCTGATGTTGCGCCTGGGATCAGGCCGTCGGTCCGCCGAGACGTCCGCCCCCGGCGCGCGTCGGGAGGTCGGAGGCCACTCCCTACCGCACTGCACGGCACCGCCCGCCCGCTGCCGGGCAGGTGGTGCCCGTTCACCCGCGCAGGGCAGTCTCGAGCATGTCCAGCCCCTGGGCGAGCTCGGCCTTCGTGATCACCAGTGGCGGCAGGAAGCGCAGCGTGTGTTCCCCCGCACTCACGAGCAGCAACCCGTGCGCGAACGCACGCCCAATGATCGCGGCGGCGGGCTCGTGCACGTCCATGCCCCACATCAGGCCGGTGCCGCGAATGGCACGCACCGTGCCGGTGCGGTCGGCGATGCCCTGCAGCTGCTGACCAAACCACGCACCCGTTTCGCGCACGTGCGCCAGCAGCGCCGGGTCGGACAACCGCTGCACCACATGATGAGCCACGTGCGCCAGCAGCGGGCCACCGCCGAAGGTGGTGCCGTGGTCACCCGGTTGCATCACGCGCGCCACCTGTTCGTTCACCAGGATCGCCCCGATCGGCAGCCCATTGGCCAGCGGCTTGGCGATGGTGAGCATGTCCGGTGCGAAGCCGAGCTGCTGGTAGGCGAAGAAGGACCCGGTGCGACCGAGTCCGCACTGGATCTCGTCGAGGATGAGCAGCACGTTGCGCTCGCGCGTGAGCGCGCGCAGCCCGCGCAGGAACTCGGGATCGAGCACCCGCACACCGCCCTCGCCCTGGATGGGCTCGACGATCACCGCCGCCGCCGTTTCCGGATCGAGCACGGTGCGCAGTTCGTCGAGGTCGCGCTCCACGATGGTGACCCCGCCCATGAGTGGACGGAACGGCAGGCGGTATGCCGGACGATCGGTGGCTGCCAGTGTGCCGGGCATGCGCCCGTGAAACGAGCCGCGCAGGGCGACGATCTCGTGCTTGGCCGGATGGCCGGTGCTCCTGGCCCAGCGGCGCGCGAACTTGAACGCGCCCTCGTTGGCTTCGGCGCCCGAGTTCGCGAAGAACACGCTGTTCGCGAAGGAGTGGTCGACCAGCCACTGCGCCAGCGCCTCGCCGGGCGCCGTGCGATAGAGGTTGGAGGTGTGGATGAGGCCCGTGGCGAGCGCCTCCTGGACGGCGGCGTTCACGCCGGGATCGTTGTGCCCCAACGAGGTGACGGCGATGCCGGCCACGAAGTCGAGGTAGCGCGTGCCGGTGTCGTCGATCATGTAGACGCCGTCGCCACGCACGAAGAGCGGCGCCTGTCGCTTGTAGGTGCCCAGAATGGCGGGCAACGGCGCGGCCGCCACGGCCGGAGCCGGCGCGGGGGCCGGCGTCGTCGTGGATTCGGGCGGGAGCATCGTCGAAGTCATGGCAGCTACCTGGAAGAAACGACATCTGTTGCGTCCACGCGCGCAACGATCGCGGTTCCCGCGTCGGGAACAGTGAGTGCGGCGAGATCGCCGATCCGCACTCGGGATACCCCACCCGCCAGCGCCGCGGCGCAGGCGTCCAACTTGGCGGCCATGCCGCCACCGGCCACCCCACTCGCCACCAGCGCGCGCGCGGCGTCGAGCGACAGCTGCGCGATGCGCTGCCGGTCGCCATCGAGCACACCGGGCACATCGGCCATGAGGAACAGCTCGCGGGCGCCGAGGGCCGCCGCGATCGCGGCGGCCGCATCGTCGCCATTCACGTTGTACGCGCCAGCCTCACCGATCGTGTCGCGCGCCGCCACCGGCGAGATCACCGGCAGGTAGCCGGTCGCCAGCAACGCCGTCACGACGCCGGGGTCAACCGACGCTGGCGTGCCGGAATGGCCGAAGGTGGCCGCGTCGATGGGCGTGGCCCGCAGCAGGCCGCCATCTTCGCCGCTGATGCCCACCGCGGGTGCACCGGCGGCAACGAGCGCCGACACCAGCTGCTTGTTGGCGAGCCCCGACAGCACCATGCGCACCAGCTCGAGCGCGGTATCGGTGGTCACGCGGCGTCCGCCGAGGAACACCGGTTCTTCACCACGCAGGCGCTGCAGCGCGCTGATCTGGTCACCGCCGCCGTGCACCACCACCACGCGCCCGCCGGTCGCGCGCCAGAGGGCGGCGAGGGCGCCGGGGAGCGTCGGATCGTTCTGGGTACGCCCGCCCAACTTGACGACGATCACTGCGGCAACCCCGCCGTCTCGTCGAGGCCAAGCATGAGGTTGGCGTTCTGTACCGCCTGCCCCGCCGCGCCCTTCACCAGGTTGTCGATGGCGCTGAACACCAGCAGCGTGGGCCGCCGCATGCCGGTGGGCAGCACGGCACCGAGGCGCACCACGTTGCGATGCTGCACGTCGGCGAGTGCCGGCAGCCCGGTGGTGAGCTCCACGAACGGCTCGTGCACGTAGGCGTCGCGGAACGGCGCCAGCGGCTCGTCGATGGAACGCGACAGCGGCACCGTGATGGTGGACAGGATGCCGCGGTCCACCGGCAGCAGGTGCGGCGTGAACAGCAGATCGCAATCCGCGCCGAGCTGCGCCAGGCTCGCCCGCATCTCGAAGAGATGCCGGTGGCTGTTGCCCACGCCATAGGCACGGAAGTCTTCGGCGACCTCGGCGAACAGCAGCTCGAGCTTGGGGCTCGCCCCAGCGCCGCTCACGCCGCTGGCCGACGCGATGTTCACCGTGGCCCCGGGCGCGATCAGGCCCGCCTTCGCCAATGGCGCCAGCGCCACGAGAATGCTGGTGGCATAGCAGCCCGGGTTGGCGACGACCCGCGCGCCCTTCACGGGATCGCGGAACAGCTCCGGCAAGCCGTACGGCGCATCGGCGGGGACGCCCGCCGGCAGGGCATGCGTGCTGCCGCCGTGTCCGGGGCGCAAGTCGCTCGAGAGATCCACCACGCGGGTGCCGGCGGCGATAACCTTGGCCACCCACTCCGCGCTCGCCCCGTGCGGCAGCGCCGCAAACACGAGGTCGACGCCCGCCAGATCAGCCTCCTCCTGCCCGATGAGCGGGACGTCGTGCATGCGCCCACTCGCGCGGACACGCAGGGTGCTGCCGCGCTGCGTATTGGCGGTGGCGAACGCCAGTTCGAAGTGCGGATGGCCGGCGACGAGCGCGCACAGCTCGCGCCCGGAGTACCCGGACGCCCCCAACACACCCACACGAAACGACGGAGTAGCAGACGGCACGGGCACGATCGATCCAGCAGAAGACGGTTGCGTTCTGTGTTGCATACTATGCACTATGTATGCATAGTTTTGCACCCGCGTGCTGTCAATCGGCACGACACGTCCGTTACCTGCCGCCGGAGTCCCCGTTGTCCGACAAGCACGCCCGTCAGCAGGCCATTCGCGAGATCGTGGCGGCACACGCCGTGGCGAGCCAGGAAGAGTTGCGACGACGGCTCGCCACCCGCGGCTGGGACGTCACGCAGTCCACCCTGTCGCGCGACCTGCGCGAACTGCGCCTGGCGCGCATCCCCGATGCCACCGGGCGGGCGCGCTACGCATTCCCCGAGGGCGCGACCAGCGAGATCGTACTCGCCCGTCTTGAACGCATGCTCCCCGAACTGCTCACCGGGGTGGAGGGCGTGCAGGTGCTGGTGGTGGCCCGCACCATGAAGTCCGGCGCCCAGCCGGTTGCCGAGCTGCTCGACCAGCTCGAGTGGCCCGACGTGGCCGGCACCATCGCCGGCGATGACACGGTGCTCATCATCTGCCGCAGTCCCGAAGGGCGTGAGCGCGTGCTCCGCAAGCTGCGCGCATACATCGCGGGGTGACGATCGAGCGCGCGGGGGCAAGGCCGTGCCTCACCCCAAGGCCGCGATCTTGGCCCCGACTACATTTCCCGTCCATGTCCAATACCGACGCTGGCACCCACAAACTCTGGGGCGGGCGCTTCGCCGGCGGCCCGTCGCCGCTGCTCGACGCCATCAACCGCTCCATCGGCACCGACTTCCGCCTCTGGCCACACGACATCCGCCTCTCGCGGGCGTGGGCGCTCGCGCTGGGGCAGGCGGGTGTGCTCACGCGAGACGAAGCGGATGCACTGCGCGCCGGGCTCGATCGGGTTGCCGCGCGCATCGCCGATGGGGCCGAGCCCATCGCGACGGACGAGGACATTCACACCATGATCGACCGGCTGCTGCACGAGGAGGCTGGCACCGTGGCCTCGAAGCTGCACACCGGCCGCTCGCGCAATGACCAGGTGGCCACGGCCTCGCGGCTCTGGACCATGGAGGCATGCCGCACCCTCGATGCGGCCATTCGCACGCTGCAGCAGGCGCTGCTCACGCAGGCGGAGACGCTCAGCGATGCGATTCTGCCGGCCTACACGCACCTCCAGCGCGCCCAGCCGGTGAGCGGTACGCACTGGCTGCTCGCGCACTTCTGGCCGCTCGACCGCGACCGTACGCGCTTCGCCAACGCACGCCGCGGTACGTCCACCTTGCCGCTCGGCTCGGGCGCCATCGCTGGCTCGGCATTCCCGGTCCCGCGCGACGTGCTTCAGGCCGAACTCGGCTTCGACGCCCTCTCGCCCAACAGCATCGACGCCACCGGCGACCGGGACTTCGTGGCCGAAGCGCTGTTCGCGTGCACCATGACCGCCGTGCACTGCTCCCGCCTCGCCGAGGACCTCATCATCTACGGGTCGAGCGAGTTCGGTTTCGTGAAGTTCGGCGATGGCTTCAGCACTGGCAGCAGTATGATGCCGCAGAAGCGCAATCCCGACGTGTTCGAGCTCGCGCGCGGCAGCGGGGCCCGTGTTCTCGGTGACCTGGTGTCGCTGCTGGGTACCATCAAGGGCCTGCCGAGCGGGTACAGCAAGGATCTGCAGGACGACAAGCGTGCCGTGTTCAACGCCGTGGACCTGCTCCACCTCGTGCTGCCGGCCATGGCAGGCGCGGTGAGCGAGCTGCGCTTCGACCGTGGGCGGATGCGCGGGGCCGTCTCCAGCGCAATGATGGCCACCGACCTCGCCGACTACCTCGTGAAGAAGGGCGCCACCTTCCGCGAGGCGCATGGCGCGGTGGGGGCGCTGGTGCGTCAAGCCGAGGAGGCGAACATCGAGATGACGGAGCTGCCGACCGAGGCGTTCGCGACGGCACATGCGCTCTTCGGCACCGACGCGCGCGATGCCCTTGGCGCCGAGGCGTCGCTGGCGGCACGCAACATTGCCGGCGGCACTGGCCCCGAGGCCGTGCAGGCGCAGCTGCAGCAGGCGCGCGCCAGCCTCACGGCGCCCTCGGCCTGACCATGCGAGGGGACCCGATTGCCGTGGCACCGCTGCTGCCGCAGTTGGACGGGGTGTTGTTCGACTGCGACGGTGTGCTGGTGGACAGTGAGCGCATCACCAGCCGGGTGTGGGCGGGATTACTCACCGGCTACGGCATGCCCACCACCACCGAGGAGTCACTCGCCACGTACCTCGGCAACTCCATGGCGCGCTGCCTCGAGATCGTCGAGGACCGTTTCGGCCGTACACCGCCCGACGACCTGCTGCCGCGCTTCTACGCCGACGTCAAGGTGGCACTGGCCACGGAGGTGACGCCGGTGGCCGGCATCGTCGCCCTCCTCAACGCCCTCGAGATCGCTGGGGTGCCGTACGGCGTGGCGTCGAACGGTGAACACGACAAGATGCGCACGACACTCGGCGCCACGGGACTGCTGCCACGTTTCGAGGGGCGACGCTTCTCGGCGGTGGATGTGGCGCGCCCCAAACCGGCACCGGACCTCTTCCTGCACGCGGCACAGGTGCTCGGCTTCGACCCATCGCGGACCATCGTGGTGGAAGACAGCCCGCTCGGCGTGCGGGGGGCTCACGCGGCGGGGATGACGGTGATCGGCTTTGCGGAGCTCGTGGCCCCCGAGCGGCTGCTGGCTGCCGGCGCGGCATGCACCGTGGCCCATCTGTCACACGTGCTGCCGCTGCTCGTGCCGGCGCCCGCGTCGGCGTCCTGAGCGCGTGCGCGACCCGCCGCGACGCGCGTGGCATTCGTTCGTTGATTCGCCATGACCAGGGAGTTGTTCCTGCGTTGGCCATCGATTCGCGTCAGCCGCGCTGTAGCGGCCGCTTTCTGCTTCGCCGTGCCGTCGGTGGGCGCCGCGCAGGCCCCCAGTAGCGGCACCCGTCTGCTGTCGGTGGGCGCGATGACCGGCGGTGGCTACGACGGATCCCGACTCGAATGGGGAGTGGGCGCGCTTCGCAGTGCCACGCTGTCGGTGGGCGCGTTCGCCGGCCTCCAGCGGCAGACCACGGGTGCCGACACGCTCGAGGTGTCCACGACCGCCAATCCAGTCATGGGGGTGGCCAACGCGCACTTTCCCGTGCGCGCCAATCCACAGCTCGATCTCTACACCAGAGCCAGCCTCGGCCTCGTGCGGGTGTCGGTGGCGTTCACCGGCGCGCTGGTGGGCGACGACGACGACAGCCATACCGATACCGGTGTCGGGTTCCGGATCGGCGCGCGCTATCGACTGGCGTCGCGCCTCGGGGTGATGGGCTCGGTGACTTGCCGCTCGTGTTCGCCGGCGCGTCGCTGCGGTCCTGAGCGTCCTCGTGCGCACTGGCGATTGACGAAACCCGGGTAGGCACCCATGCTCGCCCGGTTTTCGCACGTAGCGATTGCCTCACGGCCCCTCCGGGTGGCAGAAGGGTGTTGGTCGAGAACCCCTGACCACACACGCGGAGCCGGCCGTGGTGCCCACAGCGTGTGCGACGGAATCCTTGGCCTTTCGCGCCGTGGCGGGGCGCGACGTGGTCGCGCAGTGTGATGGCGGCACGCTGACCGCCGACGGCGGCACGGTGCGGCTCCGGGAGACCGACCGTGCGACCGGCCTGCTGGCCCGGTGTGCCGCCTGCGTGACGAAGGACCGCGATCCCACGCGCGTCACGCATCCGGTCGAGGCGCTCGTGCGGCCGCGCGGGTACGGGCTCGCGTTCGGGTACGAGGATCTGAATGATCTCGACGCCGTGGAGCGGCCCTTCGTCGACGTGTTCGTGCACGCGCACGCGACGACGCCGCCGACCGAACTCATCCTGAATCTCGATGCCACCGCGGATCCCGTGCACGGCGCGCAGGCAGGCCGCTGCTTCCATGGCGACGACGGCCACGCCTGCCATCGGCCGCTCTCCCTCGTCGTGGGCGAGCACCTGCTGTGCGCGCGCCCGCGGCCCGCGGATCGCGCTGCCCGCGCCGGAGCCCTCGAGGAAAGCGCATGCGCTTCGCGGACCGCACGAGCCCGGCGACGCTCCGCGCGACTCCACTTCGCCTCGACTACTCG
>JAJTGR010000060.1 GCA_021299375.1 Gemmatimonadota bacterium | reverse complement strand
CGTCCACGAGAGCCCCCGAAAAGGCTCCTATCGCGGAATCACAGAAATTCAGGTTGATCTCTCGTCGCAGCCCTGATCAGCCGCGAGTCACAGAGACCGCCCCGCACATCCTTCGATCTCACCCTCAATTGTCAAACAGCGCCTTCTATGTCTCAGCGTCGCGACTTGGGGCCGCGAGCGTCAACGCCACCTTGGTTAGCCACCGTTTCAACGGCAGCCTTTGTATTTACTCACCATGAAAACGAAAGTCAACTGTTCGTTTTCAATCGCCTCGCGACTGCCGACACGCGATGCCGAAACACCACGCGCCCACCGATCGGCCCGCATGATCCGCCAACGACACGGCCGCATCGCGAAGCGGGGTCGGAATGATTGCCTGTCCACGGAGGAAACGCAACCCCCTGGGGTTCAGCGCGGACACCAACCCGAAATACATCGCGGCGGCCGCGCTTGCGACCGCCGCATGAAGTGCACCCTCTAGGACTCGAACCTAGAACCTACTGATTAAGAGTCAGCTGCTCTACCATTGAGCTAAGGGTGCGTCTCCTGCCAACCAACAACAAACGGCGCCTGCCAGAACACTCAGCGCGCCAGGAGGGATTCGAACCCCCGACCAACAGCTTAGAAGGCTGCCGCTCTATCCATCTGAGCTACTGGCGCCTACACTCGCAACTGGTCACCCTCTCGGGCACCTGACGCACGATCGTGCGCTGCAACACCTGAAGGATCGGGGCGGCCGGATTCGAACCGGCGACCTCCTGCTCCCAAAGCAGGCGCGATACCGGGCTACGCTACGCCCCGCAGATCACCATCCACCCTGCAGCGGGCGGGTATGTTATCCGAGACGACGGCCCGGGTCAACGGGGGAGAGCAAATTCGTCGCGGGCGCCTGGCCACTCGTGCCCCTCCCCTCACTGAGCCGCGCAAGGAGGGCCCGAAATGCTCGCCCCCGATGACTGACAGCGGCCTTCTCCGCCCGATCCACCTCGGCAAAGGTCCTGCCCAGTTCGACGGACTCGAAGTACGGATCGTACCCAAATCCTCCGAGACCACGCGCCACGGAGAGGATTCGTCCCGCCGTTTCCCCGCACTCGACCAGCTCGCCCCCAGGCCAAACCGCGGCCGCGGCGCAGAGGTAGCGGGCCGGCGGCAACGCCTCCCGCATGCCCACCGACGCCAGCGCAGACAGCAGGTGGGCGTTGTTCGCGGCATCAAGCGCGTCGCCCTCGAGGTCAGGACGTCCACACCACCGTTTGCTATGAACCCCCGGCTGGCCGCCAAGGGCATCAACGACCAGCCCGGAATCGTCCGCCAGTACCACCCCACCGGCCAACGCCGAGAAGTGGCGCGCCTTGGCGAGTGCATTCTCCTCGAACGTCGCGAATGCCTCAAGACCGGCCTCATCTTCGGTCTCGTCGATTCCAGCCTCGGTCAAGGTGATTGCCTGCCACCCGTGCAAGGCGAGCAACGGCACCAGCTCGCGTAGCTTGCCAGCACTGCGCGTTGCCACGAGCAGGTCGCCGCGACCCGGGTATCCCGGGGCACTCACGGGCGCGGCGGAAGCTCGGCGCGCAAGGCAGCCCGCTGCATCGCATCGAGTGTCGCAATCCCCTGCACCGCCAGCCCGAGCAATCCATCGAGTTCCTCCCGGGCGAAGGTCCCGTGCTCCCCGGTCCCCTGCACCTCGACGAACCGGCCCTCGCTGCTCATGACCACGTTCATGTCGACGCCCGCGCGCACGTCCTCCTCGTAGTCGAGATCGAGTCGTGGCTCCGCATCGATGAGGCCGACGCTGACCGCCGCCACCCGGCGACGCACCGGCGAGACCGGGACGCGCTCGGTCGCCACCATCCACGCGAAGGCATCGTGCACGGCGAGACAGGCCCCGGTGATGGCCGCCGTACGCGTTCCACCGTCCGCCTGCAGCACATCGCAGTCAACCTTCACGGTGAACTCACCGAACCGGAAATCGTCGAGCATGGCCCGTACGCTGCGCCCGATGAGGCGCTGGATCTCCTGCGTGCGCCCACCGACCTGCGCCCGCTCACGGGATGAACGGGTCTTGGTGGCGCGCGGGAGCATCGCGTACTCAGCCGTCACCCATCCCTCACCGCCGCCCCGCTTCCAACCCGGTACCCCCGCTTCGACCGACGCGGCACACAGTACACGCGTCTGACCGAAGCTCACCAGACAGGACCCTTCCGCGTAGGGTACGGCACCGCGCTCAAGGGTCACGACCCGCAGGTCGGCATTGCTACGTCCGACCCGGCCACCGGATGCCCCGGCCCCAGCCAACGAATCAACCACGCAGTTTCTCGATGATGGAGGTTGTGGATTGCCCGCTCACAAGCGGCACGACGACGACGCGTCCACCGGCCGCCGCCACGACGTCGGCTCCGACGATGCGCTCCGGTGTGTAATCGCCGCCCTTCACGATGACATCCGGGACGAGGGCGCGGACCAGCTCGAGCGGTGTGTCCTCGTCAAACACCACCACCGCATCGACCGCCTCGAGTCCGGCCAGCACCAGTGCCCGCTCGGCCGTGGACCGGACCGGACGCGTCGGCCCCTTGAGCCGCTGCACGGACGCGTCGCTGTTGATGCCGACCACGAGCGCATCGCCCTCACGGCGTGCGCCGTCGAGGACCTCGATATGTCCGGGATGCAACAAGTCGAACACGCCGTTGGTGAAGACCACGGTCCCTGACTGGTGCCGCCGCCATGCCGCCGCGGTCGGCCAATCCATCACCTTCGAGGCGGGAGTTCGCAGCAGGGCGCGCCCTACCACTGGGACTGCACTCCCTCGACAATATCGTTCATCAGGCTCTCGAGGGCACTGCGCCGACCGTTGCGTTCACCGCCTTCGGCGTACTGCCCTTCGCGCGAAAGCCCGACCTTCTTGAGCAACGAGCGCCCTGTGGTCTGATCGACGATCTCGACGTCGATCACGATCTGCAGCCGCCGGCGCGTGGACGTGGTCTGCCGCGGATCGGCGGAGGCGCCGGCCGGGAGGTCCACGTCGTATTTCGAGATGATCCCACGCACCACGAGATCCGCCTTGGCTTCCGGAGCCTCACGCAGGTTCAACCGGTCGCGCATCACGTTGCGCAACTGATCGAAGAGCTCGCGCTGGAGCTCGGGCGCCGCGGTCTGATTGTCGAACGGCTGGATAGCGACCGTCTTGAGGTTCCGCGGCAAGCCACCACCACCGGAAAAGCCATAGCAGCCCGTGACCGACAGCAGCGCGACGCCGAGTACCGCGAGCCAGCGGCGACTCGTGATGTGCTGGGCGGGAGAACCGGATGCCCTTTGGACCTCAGTAGCGGCGCCAGATGGCGTCATCGAACCCCTCGACGATCGTGGTATCGGTCACGGCAATCGACAGGCGTCGTTTGCCGCGCTCATGAACATACTCGACCTGCCAGGGACCATCGGCGCCACGCCGACGTGTCATCCATTCAATCCGCTTCCCGCCTTCGATGCGCTCGACGCGGGACAGCGTCGTGCCGGCGAAGGCCACGCGCCAGGCACGCCCGTCGGCGCCCGATGCATCGCTGCCGCGCAGCTGCCCGAGGTCCACCCGCAACGTATCGCCGTCGACCCGGGCGCTGGTATCCGGCGTGGCCGGCACCGCGAGCCGCCCCAGAGAGGCCCAGAGCAGCGGCACCGGCGGCAACAGGCGCTTGACGAGATCAATCCCCGGCACGGTGAGCGTATCCCCGACCAGGATGGCGAAACCGCCCGCCATGCCGTTGCTCAGGAAGAAGTCGAGCCGCGCTCGGTCTGGGCCCTGTACACGCACGGCGCCATCCCCCGTCGCTTGGAACGTCTCGTCCTTGTAGGTCCAGCGAAAGCGCATCACCTGTGGACGCTCCCCCAATACCGCCGGCGGCAACAGTGCCCGCGTCGGCACACCCGACAGTGGGCGCGCTGCCGGCGCACAGCCACCGGCAAGCACACCGAGCGTGAGCGCCACGACGCGCCGTGGAACCGAGCGTCCGTTCACTGGACGCGAACCCGCAGCATGAGGTCCCCCTGAACAATCCGATCCATGACCTCGAACCCCTCGACCACGCGCCCGAAGACGGTGTACGCCCCGTCGAGATGCGGCTGAGACGCGTGACAGAGGTAATACTGGCTTCCTCCCGTGTCAGGGCCGGCCGTGGCCAACCCGAGACAGCCGCGCTCGTGGCGCTGCCGACTCCAGCTCTCGCGGAGCGTGAAGCCGGCGGAGCCGGACCCATCGCCGCCCGTATCGCCGTCCTGCACCACGAAGTTGGGTACCACGCGATGGAAGATGGTGTTCCGGTACACCCCCGTGGTGGCGAGGCGCACGAAAGCTTCCACAACCAACGGCGCATCGCGCCCGAACAGCTCCAGTGTCACGGTGCCGTACTCGGTGTCAATGTACGCCCTCGTCGGCGCGGCCCCCGGTACAATGTACCGGCGCACGAGTGCCTCGTACTCCGCCAGCGGTCGCGGCAACGGCGCCGTCGACCGCGGCGCACGCTCCGCCGAGTCGCGAATGCCCAGACGGCTCCGCGCGGCCCGCTGCACACGCACGTCGGAATCGCCCAGCAGGCGCCGCGCGATGGCCGTGTCCGGCCTGACGGGACCCTCACGGTCGACCGTGTTCAACGCGCCCACGCGATAGCGCCAGTCGCTCGCGATGGCCCACGTCTCCTCGATACCGACGGCAAGATCGACCCCGAGCCGGCGCGCCTGCGGCAGCAGCGTCCGTCGGACGGCCAGCAGGGTGTCCGCCTCCCAGACTCGGCGCCAGCGCGCGAGATCACGCCCCGCCACCTCGCCGAACGACTCCGCCGCGGCGACACGCACGTTGGGCACGGGATCACGGAACAGTCGTTCCACGTCGTCGGCCATGGCGAGGCCGAAGGTGCTGGCACTGCGCACGGCGTTGATGCGGACCCGCTCGCTCGCATCAGCCAACAGCGCGCGCAACGCGTCGCGCGCCGGCGCGGCCAGCGAATCGCCCACGGTGGGGCGTGTGAGTGCGCGGGCGACATGCTGCCGCACTTCCTCATCCGCGTGCGCGCGCACGGCCAGCACGGCACGTACCGCGGCCGCGGCACGCAACCGCCCGACCACATAGGCTGCTGCCCGCACCACCTCGGCATCGTCGTCCGTCAGCCATGGGACGACCGACGTAATCGGCGCCGGCCGCAGCTTCACCGCAGCAAGTACCGCCGCGGCCCGCACGGCCGGTCCCCGCTGCGCCAGCAGGCCATTCCGGCGCGGCCACGGCTGTCCATCACCAAGGGCGCTCAGGAGCATGGCGCGGGCCGGCTCTCCGATTTCCCCCAGGGCCCACGCGGCCTCACGCGCGACCGGGTCGGGGGCGCCGGCCATCGCACGAGCCAGCGCGGTCACCGCGCCGGTATCCTTTGCAATGCCGAGTGCGTAGGCCGCGTTGGCCGCAATGCTGGTATCGCCATCCACCAGCAGTTGCCGGAGCCTCGGATAGCGAGCGCGCAGCCGGACCTGACCGATCGCCAGCGCCGTCCGGGCCCGTCGCCGGGGATTGGGGTCGACGAGCAGACTGTCGACGAGCACCGTGTCGGCCTGCCGCTGATCCGTCATGGCCAGCAACCGGGCATCGCGCACGATGGTGGGGTCAGACACGCGCTCGGTCGCGATCCCGGTCGAGACGGGACGGGGACGCGCCGAGGTGCATGCCGACACGCCGACGAGCGTCACGGCGATGGCCGGCCACCACGCCCCGCTCAGGCGCGGCCGGATTCCGACATTACTCGGCATGTGCGCCCCCCGCACCCGCGCCCCCCTGTGCACTGGCCAGCCACCCACGGACCTCGGCCGGCATCGCGGTCAATCGCCCATCAGTCGTGATGGAGACGAGGGCGGTACTGGCGGTGACGAGCAGCGCACCAGTGTCCGCTCGGACGATGCGGTACGCGAAGGTCATCCCGCGTGAGCCCAGCGACGATAGCGACGTATGCACCCGAATGGGGTCATCGTAGCGCGCCGAGGCGTGATAGCGCAAACTGGCGTCAGACACGGCAAGGCGGACCCCATCACGCTCGAGATCCGCGTAGGAACGGCCAGCGCGCCGTATGAAGTCAGTACGTCCGATCTCGCACCAGATCAGATAATTGGCGTGGTACACCACTCCCATCTGGTCGGTCTCGGCGTAGCGTACGCGCATTTCGGAAACGGTTTCGAAGGGCATGCGTGGAAGATGACCGCTTCGGCAGTTCCCCGCATCGGTCTCCCGGTTTGTCGGGGTGGGGGCGACGCGTTAGCCTTCCCACGTGCTTCCCACTCCCTGCCATGTCATCGGAGACGTGCACCTCGGAGTCGCCCCCTCTGAGGCCGAGCGCGCCCTCCTCCACCTGCTCCGCGGTCTGCCATCGCGCGGGCGGTCGCTCGTCATCATGGGCGACCTCTTCGATTTCTGGTTCTCATGGCGCCATGTGATGCCGCGCACCGGCTTCCGGGTGCTGGCCGCCCTCGCGGACCTGCATGACGCGGGGATTCCGGTGCTGTGGATCGGCGGGAACCACGACTGCTGGGGCGGAGCGGCCCTTCAGGCGGAAACCGGTGCCCAGTACACTCTGGAGCCGTGGCGCGGCCGGATTGGCCCGTGGGATGCGTTGCTCGCCCATGGCGACGGGCTCCGCGAGGTCGAAGATGCCCCGTACCGGCGACTCCGCAACGTGCTGCGTCACCGCTGGTCGATTGCGGCGTACTCGTGGCTGCACCCTGACTTTGCGTCTCGGCTGGCGATGGCCAGTTCCCAGACGAGCCGGAAGGGCCGGGCCCTCGACGGTGGCGCTGGGCTGCTTGCCGTCGGGACGCGCCAGCTGGAGACCCCAGGCGGGCCCGACCTCGTGCTCCACGGGCATTCGCACGTGCCGATGCTTGTACCCGCCGGGCGCGGCACCTACGGCAACGCGGGCGCCTGGTACCTCGACCGGCAGTATCTGCTGATCGAGGAGCGGCAGGTCTCGCGGCGCCAGTGGTGTGACACGGGTGCAGACGTGGTGCTCGACGTGGCCACGATGCCCAACGAGCACGCAGCGTCCGCGCACGACCCGGTGATCAGGCGCGTGTGACGCCGGGCGCCGGTGGCCGCGTGGCGCTTCCTCACCGACTCTGGCGACTTGCCGAAGGTTCTGGACCGAGAGCGGAACGACCGCCGTCGCGTTGGTTGTTTCCGTGCGGTCGCAAAGCCCTCCCGTCACCGAGGTCGTCGGCGATAGTGTCGCGCCGCTGCCCGCCCCGTCGGGGCGCTGACCGCCACGACAGGTTTGGGAAGTGATCGCTCACGCAACGGCAGGGCACGGACCGTGGCTGTGTCGCCGGCCACGTCCACGCCTCATACTCTGCTCCACGAACCACTCGCCGACCCGAGACGCGTGGCACGGCACCGCCGGGGGACCGTTCAGCCGGTCGTGGACACGCGCCGTGTCGCCACCGCCGCGAAGTGATCGCCGCGGCACTCCATACCCAGACGACCGCTCACGATCATCCGGCCGTGGCCGGAGTCAACGGCGCCCCGAGGCGCTCCGAACCGCCAGCGGGCGATCGGGCCGCTGCGCGGCCATGTTCACGGCAGATTCGAGGCATCAGAAGGCAACAGAGGCAACGATGGTCGGACCGACCCGACCGGGGATCGCCGTCAGCTGCACCGGCATGTCCCACAGCTGCGCCGAGACGAAGGCATCCGCGCCTGAGAAGAGGTGATTGAACGCCACCACGGCGATCCAGTCCTCGACGTGAAGGCGCCGAGTGCGCACCAGGTCGCTGGTGTAGCGCCCGACGAGTGTGCCGGATGCCGCGACGGTGTCGCCCCGCGGCGCAAAGTTTGCCGGCAACGTGTCGGTGCGGAACCGACGCGCCTCGCGCAGGTCGGCACCACTGCGACGCAACATGACCAGCGCCGCCAGCTCGACGCTGGCAAAGAGCGCCCCCGAGGACCCGCGATCGAGGCGCGACTGACCAAATCCCGGCAGCACGGCCGAGTAGAGGAATGCGCGCTTGGGTGTAAGTGGCGCACGAGTCCGCGCTGTCGCCTGGCCCGCGGATCGCGGGGGCGACACCGGGACGGAACGTAGCGTGGCACGCGCGGTATCGGCGCGTACGCGCGCCGAATCCTGCTGGGCGTCGGACGCCAGCGGCCAGGCAAGAGCCACCACCGCGGCGAAGGCGCTGGCATGCCACCAGATGCGCAAGGTCATGCGCTCCCTACCCGTCAGCGCGACGGAAGAGCCGCGACGAGTTCGATCTCGACACTGACGTTGCGCGGCAGACCAGCGACGGCAACGGTCGAGCGCGCGGGACGTGCATCCCCGAGAATACGCGCGTACACGGTGTTCACGGCGGCGAAGTCGTCCATGCTACGGAGGAACACGGTCGTCTTCACGACATCGCCCCAGGTGGCTCCGGCCTGAGCGAGGACCGCCGACAGGTTCGCCAGTACGCGCTCGGTCTGGGTGGCCACGTCACCCTCCACGATTTCCATGGTGACCGGATCGAGGGGAATCTGCCCCGCGGTGAACAGGAATCCGTTGGCCTTCACGGCCTGCGCGTAGGGCCCAATGGCCTTGGGCGCGTGATCGGTGTGGAGCGTTTCGAAGGACATGGCTGATCGAGAGGAAGGCAAGAGGCAGGTCGAAGAGATCAGTCGCCGGGCAAGCGGAAGAACCGCAGGGTGTTCGCCAGCGTGGTCGCCGCGATCAACGCCGCCTCGACGCCGCGCGCAGCGGCGAGGCGCTGGATGGTGAGTGGTACCCACGCGGACTCGTTCCGCTTGCCGCGATTCGGCACCGGTGCGAGATACGGAGCGTCCGACTCCACGAGCAGGCGCTCGTCGGGGACGCACCGCAGTACCGCGTCGTCGCTCCAACTTCGGAACGTGATGATGCCGCTGAACGACACGTACCACCCGGCCGCCAGCGCCGATTCGGCGAGCGCCGCGGTACCGGTGAAGCAATGCAACACCCCCGTCACCCCGGCCATGGCGGCGTCATGCAGCATCGCGGCGGTGTCAGCCTCGGCTTCACGGGTGTGCATCACGATCGGTCGCCGCAACTCGCCGGCCAGCGTCAGCTGCGCCGCGAGGGTGCGACGTTGCACCGCGCGCGGGGCATGGTCGTAGTGGTAATCGAGACCACACTCGCCGACCGCCACCGCGCCCAGCGCCACCGACTCGCGGACGGCGTCCCCGTCCCGCGCGTCATCCCACGTGGCGGCGTCATGCGGATGCACCCCGCAGGTATGGAAGACGAGACCAGGGTGCCGTGCGACGAGCGCCCGCGCTCGCACCGCGGCGGCGGGCGACTCCCCGATACACACAAGGGCCCGCGCACCTGCTGCGCGGGCCCGCTGGATCACCGCCTCCGCGTCATCGGCGAAGGCGGCATCGGCGAGGTGCACATGGCTGTCGGCAAAGGGCATCACCGACGGCATGCCGGACATCGTCACCCCGCGCCTCAGCGCGCGGCCAGGCGCTCCGAGCGACCGTTCGCCGCGGGCGGCACGGGCTCGTTCCCCTTGCGGACCGCTCGCGCCGTGGCGTCGTCCGCCTCACGCGGATAGCGCGACTCGATCCACAGCAGGATCGGACCGGCCACATACATCGACGAGAAGGTCGCCACAAACACACCGAATGCCATGACCCACGCAAACGGACGGATCACCTCACCAGCGATGAACAGCAGGGCGAGCGTGGCTGCCAGCGTCGTGGCGTGGGTCATGATGGAGCGCGGCAGGGTCTCGTTGATGGAGCGATCGAGGATGGCCGCCAGCCGCTCGCCGCGATGAGGCTTGCGCAGATTCTCGCGGACGCGATCGAAGATGATGATCGTGTCGTTGGCCGAGTAGCCAAGCAACGTGAGGATCGCCGCGACCACGGTCAGCGAGACCTCGAAATTGAAGAGCTTGATGAAGGCGAACGTGACCAGAATGTCATGCGCCGTCGAAATGACGGCCGCCGCGCCAAAGCGCCAATCGAACCGGATGGCGAGGTAGATCAGCGTGAAGAGCGAGGCCAGCACCATGGCGGTGAACGCACCGGAGCGGAGCTCACCGCCAACCTTCGGGCCCACCGCTTCGGTGCGGACGATGGTCACATTGCCGGCGCCGAACTGCTGCTCGAGGGCGGCGCCGATCTCCTTCGAGATGCCCTCGGCACCAGCCGCCTGCGCCTCGACCTGCTTCTCGTCGCGGGCGCGAATGGTGTACTCGGTGGCCGCACCGTACTGCTGGATCTCGGTGCCCGAGATACCGGCCTTGTCGAGCGTCGAGCGGATGACCGCCACGTCCGGGGCCTGCTTGAACTGCACTTGCATGAGCGTACCGCCGGTGAACTCGATGCTGTAGTTCACGCCGCCGGTGATGCCGAAGGTGACGAGGCCCGCCACGATGAACGCGATCGTCAGCCCGGCGGCGAGGCGCCAGTGCTTGACGAATGCGTACCTAGAGTTGTGGAAGATGCGCAGCATGACGGCCTCAGATGCTCAACGTCTGGGTGCCGCGCGAGCGGTCGAGCCAGATCAGGAAGAAGGTCTTGGTGACGAAGATCGCCGTGAAGAGCGATGCCACGAGGCCGGCGATGAGCGTCACCGCAAAGCCGCGAATTGGCCCGGTGCCGTACTGATAGAGGACCATGCCGGAGAGGATCGTCGTCGCTGACGTGTCCACGATGGCGCTCAGGGCATGCCGGAAGCCCTCATCGATGGCCAGGCGCGTGGACTTGCCGTGATCCAGTTCTTCGCGGATACGCTCGAAGATCAACACGTTGGCGTCGACGGCGATGCCGATGGAGAGCACGAACCCGGCCAGACCGGGCAGCGTGAGCACGGCGTTGAAGCCGGCGAGCGTGGCCAGCGTGTAGAACAGGTAGAGCACGAGGCCGACGACGGCGAGGACGCCAGCGAATCGGTAGTAGCCGATCATGATGATGACGACCAGCGCCAGCGCGATGGCCAGCGCGACGACGCCCTTGGTGATCGAGTCGGCGCCGAGGCTGGCACCGATCTGCCGCACTTCGGCCACCTTCAGCGGCACGGGCAGCGCGCCGGCGCGGAGCACGAGCGCGAGGTCCTGCGCCGCCTGCAGCGTACCGCCACCGAGCGTGATCTGCCCCTGGCGGCCAATGGCGCTCTGCAGCGTGGGCGCCGTCACCACGCGTTGGTCGAGCACGATGGCCATGTTGTCCTTCACGTGCTTGCCCGTTTCCACCTTGAAGCGGCGGGCGCCCTCGTTGTTCAGGGTGAACTGCACCACGTTGCCCTCGACCGGATCGGTCGAGGGGCGCGCGTCGGTCAGCGCCTCGCCCGTGATGATCGGGCGCGCGTCGAGCACATACAGGGTACGGTAGGTCTCCGTACCGGAGCCGAGCGAGTCGATTCCCCAGCGGATGACCTTGCCGGGCGGCATGGCGGCCTGAATGGCCGGCAGGTTGAGCGCCTGATCGACGGCCAGATACGCCTTCTGCGGGACGATGTACTGCCCCGGGAGCTGACCAACCTGGACATTGGTGGAGAACAGCCCACCGGCAACCGGCTTGGCGGTGGTGTCGGCAGCGGTCGCTCCGGCGGCCTTCGTGCTGTCCGTCGCGCTGTCCGTCTTCTGGGTGAGCAGCGAGCTGACCATGGTGGGCTTGGCCGAATCGCCGCCGACGGCGATGGTGCCACTGACGGAGAGGCCCGCATTCTTCGCAATTTCGTCGAAGCGCGGCATGACGCGCTCGAACGCCTGCGTCTTGTCGGTGATCTGGAACTCAAGGAAAGCCGACTTCTGCACCACGTCCTGAGCCCGTTCGGCGTCGTCGATACCCGGAAGCTCGACGATGATGCGCTGGTCCCCGGCCTTCTGGACCACCGGTTCGGCGACACCGAACTCGTCGATGCGCTGGCGGACCACCTTGAGCGCCCGATCGAGTGCTTCGGACTTGTTGGCGACCACCTGTTTCGACTCATCGACTTCGAGCGTCAGGTGCATGCCGCCCTGAAGGTCGAGGCCGCGCTTGAGCGGCACGCGCTTGACGGTATCGTAGACAAACACGCCGTTGCGCTTGACCCGCTCGACGACGGTGCGCGGAAAGAGGGCCCACGCGGAGGCCGCGAATAGTCCCAGAATGAGCAGGACGCGGTACTTCAGGTTTGCCATCGATGCCGGTGGCCAGAGGGGATGATCAGCGCGCCGAGAGTGCAGGCGCCGGAAACGGCGCGAACTGCGCCAAGCCCCTTAACTTAGAAAGCCGGTCGGCGCTTTGGTAGCCAGCCCCAGGCCCGGCCTGGCCCTCAGGGGTCAGCCCTCAGGGGTCAGCTCGTGGCCGCCAGCACCGCGCGGGCCTGCACTTCGTCGCGTGCCAACTGCGCCCGCAGGGCCTCGAGATCGGGGAACCCGGTCGTCCCCCGCACGCGTGCCACGAAGTCGAGACGGACGCGGGTCCCGTACCAGTCGCCGGACGCGTCAAAGACGTGCGTTTCGATCCGCCGCGTCGCGTCGCCCACCGTCGGCCGAGGGCCGATGTTGAGCATGCCCCCGAACGCCCCCGCCGGCAGTTGCACCCGCACCGCATAGACGCCGTCCGGTGGCAGCAGCTTGCGCTGCGGCGGGGTAGCCAGATTGAGGGTAGGATACCCGATGGTGCGCCCCCGGCGGTCCCCGTGGACCACGGTCCCGGAGATGCTGTACGGACGGCCAAGTCCCGCCGCCGCCCGCGCCAAGTCGCCGCCGGCGATAGCCCGACGTATGGCGGTCGAGCTGATGGCATGGCCGTCGGCAGCATGGACCGGGGGCAAGACCGTCACGTCGAACCCGCGATCGCCGCCGAGCGCGCGGAGCACCTCTGTGTCCCCCATGCGACCGCGACCGAAGCCGTGATCGTGGCCCACCAGCAACTCGCGCATGCGGAAGCGACGAAGCAGCACCTCATCCACAAAGTGCTCCGCTTCGTACGCCGCCAGCATCGAAGTGAACGGCAGGACGGCAACGTACGAGACCCCGCTCTGGGCCAGCATTTCCAGCTTCTCGTCATGGAGCGTGAGCAGGGGGGGCGCGGCGAGCGGGTTGACGATCTCCAGCGGATGCGGATCGAAGGTCACGACCACGCTGGGCAGTCCGCGTATGTCCGCCCTGCGCACGAGGGTGCGCAGGACGTCCTGATGGCCGCGGTGCACCCCGTCGAACGTGCCCACGGTCACGACCGCGCCGTCCGCAATCGGCAGCCCGCAGAAGTCGGCGCTCCCAGTCACGCCGGTGTTCCGAGCAGCACCAGCCGCGGCTGCCAGCGATCGGGCTCGACCCGATCGGCGATGGACACGACCTCGTCGGCCAGCAGCAGGGCCGCGCGGTCTCCCGCGACCGTCGCGCGCACACGGCGCCCGTGGCGGAGGTCGGCGAGTTGGGCGTCGTCGAGCGGCTGTCTCGCCACGTCACCGAGCGCCCCCAGCGGAGCCTGCAGGGGCACTCGCCCCTCAGCGATGCTGCCTGGCTCGAGCGCATCCACCCGTACGGCGTGATCGACCCGCACCGGGCCGCTGGCGATCCGGCGCAGGGTCGCGCAGTGGGCGGCACTGCCGAGCGCCCGACCGAGGTCGCGGGCCAAGGCCCGAATGTAGGTGCCACCACCGCAGGTGATCCGGGTGACGAGCT
>JAJTGR010000014.1 GCA_021299375.1 Gemmatimonadota bacterium | reverse complement strand
CTGATGACGGCGGTCCGCCGGCATCTGCATCGGCGACAGAAACAGCCCCACGTCATTCGCAACCTGTTCCAAGAGCGCCACGTCCGGTACGCAGCGTGACGAACCTACGCACTATTTTGCGGCCTGCTCAGTATGTGCGCACGGGTCGCAGGAGGCCGGTGTCACGCATCCCGGGAAGGAGAGCGAGCAGCATGAACGGGTGGGATATGCACAACCGGGGCGCCCCACGCGGTGCATCACGGATCGCGACCGTCGGCCTCCCCGGCGGTTTCCTCGAATACCCCCACATTGCGGTTCTTCACCACGTTGTCCGCCGTGAAGTACCGGCCGTTCATCGCCACATACACACCGCGCGGCAATGTCTGCGCAAAGCTGAGTGCGCTGCCCAGGTTGAACAGTCCGTCGGAACTGCCGAAGGCATAGGGCACCATGGCCCCGGTGAGCACGATGGTCTTGTCGAGCTTCGCGGCGGACAGGAGGCGGGCCGTCTCGACCATGGTGTCGGTGCCGTGCGTGATCACGATCTGCGTTTCCGCCGCTCCGCGGCACGCCTCGACGATGCGCGTCCGGTGTCCCTCCTTCATTTCGAGGCTGTCGATCATCATCAGCACATCGACCGCCACATCGAGCATGCACCGCCCGCGTTGCAGCATGGCCGGCAGATGCGTGTTCTCGAAGTGCAGCGTACCGGTCAGCTCGTCGTATTCCTTGTCGAAGGTGCCACCGGTGACGAACACCCGGACGCTCACGCCAGCTCCTCCGGCGGCGCCTGCCGGGCGCGCGCCGCATCGCGTGCCCGCGCGCGCGTCCTGGCCGCCTTCGCGCGCGCCTTCTTCGCCGCCTTTTCCGCCGCTGCCTCCTCGGCGGCGGCGATCGCTGCCTCACGCTGCGCGATCTGCGCTTCACGCTCGCGCCACCCCGCACGGTCCCGCGCTTCCGCCTCGCGCGTGCGGCGCAGGCTCTCGGCTTCGCGCCACGCTGCCACCTTGGCGTGATCGCCTCCCACCAGCACCTCGGGCACGGGTTGGCCGCGATACTCCGCCGGCCGCGTGTAGCTCGGTGCGCTGATGCCGCGATCGTAGAAGGAATCCGTGCGCGCGCTCTCGACGTCGCTCATGGCGCCGGGCAGCAGCCGCACCGTGGCATCCACGATGGCCAGCGCCGCCGGTTCGCCGCCGCTGAGAACGAAGTCGCCGAGCGACAACTCCTCGGTTGCCAGATGCTGGGCCACACGCTCGTCGATGTCCTTGTAGTGCCCGCAGAGCAGCGTCAGCTCGCTACCGTGGGCGAACCGGATCGCGTCGGCGTGCGCGAAGCGCCGCCCGCGCGGCGAGAGGAGCACGATCGGCGCTCTGGCGCCGAGCCACTCCACGGCCTCGAAGAAGGGACCGGGCTTCATCACCATGCCGGGGCCACCGCCGAACGGATAATCATCGACGGTTCGGTGCCGGTCGTGCGTGAAATCCCGCAGGTCCACCACGCGGTACGCCACGGCTCCCGCGGCGGCCGCCTTGGCCGGAATGCTCAGGCCCAGCGGACCACCGAAGAAATCGGGGAAGATGGTGACGAGGTTGATGCGCAGCATCGGAAGGTGCCTCAGCGCGGGCCGCTCGAAATCGGGGCCAGTCAGTCGAAGAGACCAGCGAGCGGCGCGAACACGACGGTGCGCGATTCTTCATCCACCGACGTCACCAGCGCCTCGTGCCACGGCACCAGAGGGCGCCCGGTGGCCGTCTCCACCTCGAGGACGTACCCCTGGGGTGCATCGTACACGTCCCGGATGTGGCCGACGAGCCCCTGCCCCTCCACCTCCACCCGCATGCCGATGAGGTCCCCGACGTAGACCTCGTCGTCATCAGGCTCCGGCAACGACGTGGCATCGGCCAGCAGATAGCGGCCGCGCCACATGTCAGCCACGTCGCGGTCGGCGACCTCACGCACCCGAACGAGCCACTCCCTGTTCATGGGGCGGCCGTCTTCGATATGCAACGCGGAAGGCGCGGTGCCATCCTGCACCAGGTTGCCGTCGCGATCGCCGGCGAAAAGCACGGCGCCGGACGCGAAGACCACGTCCGGCGCATCGTTCAGGGACTCGACGGCCCAGGCGCCGCGCACACCATGCGCGCGTCGCACTCGGCCAACGACGATGTACTCGGCCAGCTCAGGCCTCGCCCGAGGGCAGGGCCACGGCGGTCGACTGCAGCTTGGCCGCGAGACGGGCCTCGTGGCGCGCCTTGAGAATGCCGGCACGGCGCAGCAACGACCGCACGGTGTCCGTGGGCAGGGCGCCGACGTTCAGCCAGTGATTGACACGATCGATCTGCAGATTGAGGGCGTTCTCGCCGCCGCGCGGCTGGTACTGCCCGAGGATCTCGATGAAGCGGCCGTCGCGCGGGCTGCGCGAGTCGGCGACGACGATACGGTACATCGGGGTCTTCTTCCGCCCTTCACGGCGGAGACGGATCTTGACGGCCATCGGATGCTCCCGGACAATGGGGGGTGCGGCGAGTCCGCGGGGGACCCGCACCGGGCTCCTCGCTCCGTCGGCGTTTCCGACGTGCACCCGGGCCGCCCAGAGTTCAGGGCAGCCTCGCAAGTTAAACCAGCCTCGGGAGCCGGAACAACTCCCCTCCCCCTGCACCCGCTCAGCCGGCCAGCCCTGGACCCGACGGGCGTGGTTCGGCGACCCGGGCGACTGCCGGCCAGAGCTCCACTCGGCAGCTTTCCCGGCGCGCCCCGAAGTTGAGCACCAGCCCCAGCGGCAGGCCGGAGGTCCGGAGGGCCCCCAGCAGGTGGCGCTGGTCGATGGCGGTGAGCCGATTGGCTTGGCGCGGTTCCACCAGCACCAGCCCGTCGACCACCAGGGCGGCCCGATACTGCCCCACCACCTCGCCGCCGTATCGCACATCGAACGGGCGATCGCAGACCGTCTGCATGCCCGCCCGTCGGCAGTCGAGCGCCAGCGCCCGCACGTAGCTGGACAGCTCGAGCCCCAGCGGCAGCTGGCGGCGCACGCCGTCGTAGCAGGCAAGCAGGCGATCGGTGAGACTGTCGAGCAGGTAGCGCATGGCCGCCACGATAACGGCGGCAGGCTTGCCGCCCTTCACCGTTTCATTGCCGCCATGGCGATTCCAGCGCCACCGGGCCGCGCGGCGTACAATTGCCCGAGCGTCCCTTCCCTGCGCCCCTCGCCACCGTCCCCATGCGCACCCTGTCACCCCTGCTTCGCCCCCTCCTCGTTGGTGCGACCCTGCTCGTCGCCATCCCCGTGGCCGCCCCGACCGCCCAGGCACAGGCCTCGGCGCGTCCGGCCACCTCGCCGGGCGCCGTCGAATCCGCCAATGGCATGGTGGTGTCGGCCAGCGCCATTGCCAGTCAGGTGGGTCGCGATGTGCTCGCCAACGGCGGCAACGCCATCGACGCGGCCATCGCCACCGGCTTCGCCCTCGCGGTGACCTATCCCACGGCCGGCAACATCGGGGGTGGCGGCTTCATGGTCATTCGCTTTCCCGATGGCCGCGCCACCACGATCGACTTCCGGGAAAAGGCGCCAGCCAGAGCGCGCCCGGACATGTTCACTGATTCCACCGGCACCTACTCGGCGCGCATCCACCACAACTCGCATGTCGCCGTGGGGGTCCCCGGCACCGTCGCCGGATTCGACCTCGCCCATCGGAAATACGGCAAGGTGTCTTGGGCCAAACTCGTCGACCCCTCGGCGCGGCTGGCCGATACCGGGTTCGTGGTGCCCACCGGGCTGGCGGCGTCGCTGGCCGCCGTGCGCAACCGGTTGGCCAACGACTCGGGGTCATTGGCGGCTTACTACCGCGACGGCCAGCCCTATGCGGCCGGCGACCGGCTGGCGCTCCGCGACCTGGCCCGTACCCTTGGCCGTATCCGTGACCAGCGGCGCGACGGTTTCTACAAGGGCGAGACGGCGCGGCTCATCGAGGCCGAGATGCAGCGGCACGGCGGGCTGATCACGCGGCAGGACCTCGCCCGGTATGAGGCGAAGGAACGCGCCCCCGTGCGCGGCACCTTCAACGGCTACGACGTCATCTCCATGCCGCCGCCAAGCTCCGGCGGGGTGGCGATGATCGAGATGCTCAACCTGCTCGAGGGGTACGACCTCAAGGCAATCGGCCACAACAGTGCGCCGTATGTGCACCTCCTGGCCGAGAGCATGCGCCGCGCCTTCCGCGACCGGGCGCTGTACATCGGCGATCCGGACTTCACCAAGCCGCCGGTGGCGCGCCTCACCAGCAAGCCGTACGCCGATTCAGTGCGCCGCACCATCGATCTGTCCAAGGCGTCGCCGTCATCGCCGGCCGATGTGGCCGAGGGGTACGAAAGCGACGAAACGACACACTACTCGGTGGTCGACAAGGATGGCATGGCGGTGTCGGTCACCTACACGCTCGAAGCCGGCTACGGCCTCGGGGCCGTGGTCGACGGCGCCGGCTTCCTGCTCAACAACGAGATGGGTGACTTCAACGGCAAGCCGGGCCTCACCGACAGCACGGGGCTGATCGGTACCGCACCGAACGTGGCGCGCCCAGGCAAGCGCATGCTCTCCAGCATGACGCCGACCATCGTGGCCAAGGACGGCAAGCTGGTGGCCGTCGTGGGGAGCCCCGGCGGCCGCACGATCATCAACACGGTGCTGCAGGTGGTACTCAACCTGACCGCGTTCGGCATGCCGGTGCAGGATGCCGTCAATGCACCGCGGCTACACCATCAGTGGCTGCCGAATGCCGTTACCGTCGAGCGGACCGGCTTTGCGGAGCCGGTGCTGCAGGCGCTGCGCGCCCTCGGACACACGGTACGCGTCGGTGGCCAGCAGGGGACGGCGCACTCCATTGCGGTGGACCCGTCCACCGGCAAAAAGTACGGCGCCGCGGACCCGAGGGACCGCGACGCCGGCGCTTCCGGACACTAGCCATCGCAACGCGATGGCCAGGCGGGGTTTACTTGACCGTGAACCCCGCCACGGCCCTGTAGGTGTCCCACATCACGGCGATCTCACCGCCCTTTGCGGCCGGCTTGACGGTGATCTCCATCTTCTCCACGACCGGGTTGGTGGACGTGACCGTCATCGGGATGCGCACGAGATCCTGCGCCTTGTCGTAGTCGGTGCCCCACTGCTTGGTCTGCTTGTTCACGATCAGCTCCCACTTGCCGTTCGCCTCGAGCTGCGTGAAGAGCGTGTACGTGCCGGCCGGCACGACCTTGCCACCGAAGTCGAGGGCCTTGCTGGTGGTGAAGTGGGTGGCCTCGTTGGCGCCCGTGCGCCACACCATACCCCACTTCATGTCGGCAAGGCCGTTGAAGATCACGCGGCCCCGCTTCGACGGGCGGCCGTAGTTCACCTTGATGTCGGCGCCGGCGATGCTGGCCGACAACGAGTCGCGCGGCGACGCCGGGGCCTGGCGCTGACCGCCGCCCATCTGCATGCCACCCTGGGCCGTGGCCGATACCGAGAACAGCGAAACCGCGGCGAGCGCAACCGCGCCGCGCACCAACAAACGGGACTTCGTCATGGAAAGAGTCGAGGTAGGAGGAATGGGATCGCCCTGCGCCCCGTCGGGCGCCGCTCGAATTGTAGCACCGCGGCCACGGTGAGGTTCCCGCGGCCTGCGGCTACTCGCTCGTCCGCCGTGCCTGGGCCAGAAAGGCCGGCTCGAGGTCGAGCAGGCTGGCCAGCTTCCGGATGAGATACGACTCCTGGCCGTCGAGCTCCCCATCCGCCAGCACGACCTGCCACATCAGCTCGGCCAGCACGATCCGTTGCCCCAGGTCGTAGTCCTTCACGACCTGGCGCGTGAACACGAAGTGGTCGACGGCGTCGTGGTTGGCCGAGGCGGCCTCGGCCAGCAGCAGGCGTGCCCCCGGTTCGTCGACGCCGAAGTGCCGCTGCAGAATCTCCAGGATCCGGTGCTGTTCGGCGTCACTGAAGTCGCCGTCGGCACAGGCCAGCTCCACGAGGAGCGCGCAGGCCGCGATCCGCACATCATGTGGATGGACCCGCGAGTGCGCGCCCGGCGTGCCCGGAAGACTGTCACCGATCAGCTTGCGAATGGCGTCGAGCATCGTGCGGTGGTGTCCGTGAGGGGAGTCACATCCGCGAAGCCGGCCCGATCGCCCGATCGAGCTTGGCTTTGGCGGCTTCCAGTTCCTTGCGCAGGAATTCATATCGCTCGAGCGCGTCCCGGCCAACCTTCTGGTCGACGCGGGCGGTCATGCCGGCCAGATACGTGATATGGGCCTGCAACCCAGGCTTGCCGTATCGGATGGGCTGCGTGTTCACGATCTCGCTGACCTCCTTCACCTTGGCCGCCGTGTCAGCTGCGGCACCGGTGGCCCCCTTGAGCCGCGCTTCAGCGGCGCGCACACGGGCCAGCAGGGCGTTCACGTCGGCAACCATGTCGCGCATCTTGACGTTGTGGGCAAACTGCGCCTGCAGGTCGGCTTCGGTGGTGCCATCGGCCGCGAGACGGGGGTCAATGCGTACGCGGAGCGGGACCGTTTGCGTGGTGCCGCCCACGGTGACCCGAGCGGCATACTGTCCCGGCGGAGCGCCCAGCCCGTTCTGGTGCTGCACGCTCCACACGAAGCGGTTCATGCCCATGTTCCGACTGACCACGTTGAGCATGGGACCGGCCGCCGCGCTCGGGCGGCCGCCGCGGCCCTCCATCATGGCCGCCTCGGGATCGTCGTCGGCGGCGCGGCGGCGTGGGGGCGCCGGGGGGATCACGCCGCTCTTGTAGCTGTTCACCACCTTGCCCGCGGCATCGAGGATCTCGATCCGTACCGTGTCGGCCGGTGCCGAGGGCAGGTAGTAGTCTACAGTCGGCCCGAGCAGCCCCTGCGCCACGTTCGTGCGGTAACCATCGCGCGGACGGAAGACCGTCATGGCGGCAGTTCCCGTGGTGGGGCCGATCTGCTGCAGCGGCGCGATGTTGTCGAGAATCCACGCCGCTCGCCCCTGCGTGGCAATCACCAGGTCACCCTTGTGCACCCGGATGTCGTTGATGGGCACGATCGGCAGGTTGAGGTTGAACGGCTGCCAGTGTGCCCCATTGTCGAACGAGATGTACATGCCGAACTCGGTGCCGGCGTACAGCAGCCCTTCACGCACCGGGTCTTCGCGCACCACGCGCGTGGGCACGTCGGCTGGGATGCCATTGGTGCCGTCGGTGAGCAGCTTCCACGTCTTGCCGTAGTCGTTCGTGAGGTAGAGGTACGGCCTGTAATCGCCGAGCAGGTACCGGTAGGTGGCGAAGTAGGCTGAGCCCTTGCGGTGTGGTGACGCCTCGATCCACGCCACACGGCCGCCCCACTCGAGATCCTTGGGCGTCACGCGTGACCACGTCTTGCCGTCATCGCGCGTGACCGAGAACGGCCCGTCGTTCGAGCCCGTCCAGATCACGCCCTTCTCCAGCGGCGACTCGGTGATGGCGTAGAGCGTACTGTAGAACTCCTCACCCGTCACGTCTCGGGTGATCGGCTGGCCGCTGCCGCCCTGACAGCACGTGGGGAACGCCGTGAGGTCGGGGGAGATCTTCTCCCACGTGGCGCCATTGTCACGCGTGCGGTGCAGATACTGCGAGCCATAGTACAGCACCTTCGGATCGTGCGGCGACGTGGCCATCGGCGTCGTGCGCTGCATGCGATAGATCAGGTCACCGCCGTCGTTGCCGTACAGCGACTGGGCGCCGATCCAGTAGTTCTTGGTGACGCCGGCCTCCAGGTTCATGATGGCGTACTGCCCCTTGCAGTTGCCATGCACGAGGTTGCGGTCGGCCGGATGCGGAATGATCGGCCCCGTCTCGCACCCCGGGCCGGTGCGGATACCCGCGATATTGAAGGGATCGTTCACGCTGGGCACGATGTACGTGCTGTTGTCCTGCTGGGCCATGTACAGCTTGTACGGAAACGCGTTGTCCAGCCACACGCCGTAGAACTCGGCTGTCGGCTGCACGTCCTGCGAGCTCCACGTCTTGCCACCATCGAAGGACACGTTCGCGCCGCCATCGTTCGACTGCACCATCGTGTTGCCGTTGGTCGGATTGATCCACATGTCGTGGTTGTCCCCGTGCGGCGTGCGGAACGGCGTGACGGTCTTGCCGCCATCGGTGCTCCTGTACAACGTTTCCGCGCCGCCGTAGATCACGTCGGCGTTGGTGGGGTCGGCATTGAGCGACGTATAGTAGAACGGGCGCGTGATGAGTCCCGGCGTGCTGTTCACCAGCTGCCAGCTCTCGCCGGCGTTCTCGCTGCGATAGAGTCCACCACCGGGAAGCGCTTCCACGAGCGCATAGAGGCGCTGCGGATTTGCGGCCGTCACGGCGATATTGCCCTTGCCGATCAGGTCATTGGGGAGTCCGGTGGTCTGGAGACGTTTCCAGGTCTCGCCACCGTCCGTGCTCTTGTAGAAGCCGCCTTCCCGGGAACCGGAGATGATCGTCCACGGCTTGCGCTCGATGCGGTTCATCCAGGCGTACACGACGGTCGGGTTGCCGGGCTGCAGCTCCACATCCATCGCGCCGGTACTGTCGCTCACGTAGAGCGTCTTCTTCCACGTCTTGCCACCGTCGGTGGTCTTGAACACGCCGCGTTCGGCATTGGGCTTGAAGATGTCGCCGTACGCCGCCACCCAGACGATGTCCGGGTTGGTGGGGTGGATGCGCACAGCGCCGATCTGGCCGGCGTTGTACAACCCACGGAACTCCCACGTCTTGCCGGCATCGCCGCTGCGATAGATGCCGCGCCCGGTGGACACGTTGGAGCGGACACCGTCCGAGCCGGTGCCCAGCCAGATCACGTTGGGGTCGCTGTCCGCCACCGCCACCGAGCCCATCGATCCGACCGGCACCTTGCCATCGGTCATGGGATCCCAGCTCTCGCCCCCATTGGTGGTGCGCCACAGGCCACCACTGGCCACCCCCATGTAGAACGTGCGCGGCTGTGAGGGCACGCCGGTAACCGTGGTCACGCGCCCGCCGCGCGAATGGCCGACGAGGCGGTACGAGAGGCCACGGAACAGCGCCGGGTCGGCCGACGCCATCAGGGGCGCCCTGGGTGCGGCAACCTGACGGGCGGCGGGACGCGCGGGCTGCGCGCCAGCCAAGGCCGGGGCCGCGCCAAGGAGCGCGAGAAAGAGCGGGACAGGACGGCGGGTCATGCGTCGGATCGGTTGAGGGAGCGGCCGGCGGGGGCCCCGGCCTTGTGTAGGGTACGCCGGGCGCACCTGGGCGTTGAGGCGCCCGCCCGCCCCCCGTTCGACGAACGCCATCGGGAGCACCGGCTCAGCGCGCGATATTGCCGGGCGTGATGCCCCGGTCGAGGTCGAACACCTGCCCCACCGCCCCCACGACACAGCGGGACCGGTCGAGCCCCAGGGACTGGCGGAAGCGGTAGACCGTCTCGACGCCCGTGCAGTGGGCCCCGATCAGATGACGCACCCCAAAACTGCGCAGCTGCTGCTCGGTCCAGGCGAGCGTCTGCTCGGAGGCGTTGAACAGGTGAATGCCTCCGATAAGCGCGTGCACCGGCGCCGGGCGGACCGCGTCGCGGGCGTGCGCGATGATGTTGACGACGCCGGCATGTCCACAGCCCGTCAGCACGACAAGGCCCTGGTCGGTGTCGATGATCATGGCCATGTCGTCGGGGACGGTATCCTCCACCAGTTGCGCACCAAGCTGGACACGAGCCGGGCGGGCGCCGACACTCCAGTTGCGCTCCGGATGCCGTCGCGGCACTGGCCCCGTCAGCCACACGCCGGGGTGAATCTCGGTGGGCTTCCCGTGCACCGTGAACGAGCCGCCCGCCGCCTCGTACTGGGGCCGCACCCGGTTCATGTCGTTGTAGTCTCGCGCCTCACCGTCCCGCAGCCGTGGCGCGAAGATCCCGTCGGCCACATGCGCCCGGGCCAGCGCCGTGCGCTGCCGTACGGCCACCTCACGCCGCAGGGCCACAAGGCCGCTGGTGTGATCGCCATGGAAGTGACTCAGCACCACCTCCGGCACGGTGTCGAGGGCGATGTCGAGTTCCCGTGCGTTGCGCGCGACCACATCCTCGTGGGCCCCGGTGTCGAACAGCAGCCGGTGACCATCCACTTCCACCAGTGCCGCGAACCCCCACTCGCCGAGCCCTTCATCAGCGAGCATGGTGGACAGGATGGTGATGCGCAGCTGCTTCACCACACGGCGCCGTGGCACGATCGGGGTACCCGCCCCGTGCAACAGGGTAGGCGCGAGCGGCACGGCGAGGCCGGCCAGCGCGAGCTGGCAAAGCACGGATCGACGGGAAGGCATGGGCTCGAGGGGAAAGAATGACGCCGGTCGTGCCACTCGCACTGGCCGGTGGCGGAGTATACCTCGCGCCTCGCACGGCTGCGCGATGGGGCCGCCTTCCATGACCCTACATCGCCCGCAGCACCGCCCCCGCGTCCGCAAGATGTTGCCCGTCGCGCACAGCCACCCGCCCGTTCACCACCACGGCGGCGATCCCCACGGGGTACTGGAACGGGTTGGCAAAGGTGGCCGCGTCAGCCACGCGCGCCGGATCGAACAGCACCACGTCCCCTGCCAGCCCCACGGCCAGCCGCCCGCGGTCGCGCAGGTGCACCCGGTCGGCAGGACGCGCCGTCATCTTGTGAATGGCGTCCTCGAGGGTGAGCGCCTTCCGCTCGCGCACATACCGCCCCAGCACCCGGGGCATGGTGCCGGCGCCCCGCGGGTGCGGGCTGCCTCGGCGCGTGGGCCCGTCGACCGCAAAGCCCCCGCCGTCGGAGCACACCATGGCGTAGGCGTGCGCCAGCAACCGATCGAGATTCTCCTCGCTCATGGCGAAGCCCAGCATCCCCACGTCGGCGCGGTTGCGCTCCAGCAACCCGACGGCCGCCTCGTACGGATCACCCCCACGGGCCTGCGCCCAGGCCCCGAGCCGCTGCCCCTCGGCGTCGCGGTCCCCGGCGTTGCTCACGCGAGAGATCTGCACGTTGTCCCACCCGCCGATCACGTCCACCTTGCCCAGCGACTCGGTACGGATGCGCGCCGCCGTGGCCGGATCCCGCAGGCGCGCGAGGAACGGCGCGGCCCCGCCGTCACGCGCCCACACCGGGAACAGGTTGGAGAGCCCGGTGGAGTAGGCCACGTACGGGTAGACGTCGAACCATGCGTCGATGCCCTCGCGGCGTGCATCGGACAACCGGCCGAGCGATGCATCGATCTTCGGCCAGTTGCGGGTGCCCTGCATCTTGAGGTGCGACACCTGCAGGGGACAACGCGCCCCGCGCGCCACGGTAATCGACTCGTCGATGGCTTCGAGCAGCCGGTCGTCCTCGTTGCGCATGTGGGTAGCGTACGGCAAGCGGCGAGCCGCGAGCGGCCGGCACAACGCGATCAGTTCGTCGAGTGGCGCGAAGGCCCCGGGTGTGTACTCGAGCCCTGTCGAGGCGCCGCACGCCCCCTCGGCGAGCGCACGTTCGACCATCACCGTCATGCGGACCACCTCGTCGGCGGTCGCGCGGCGGTCGACCTCACCGATGACCGACTCGCGCACACTGCCCAGGCCGATCATGGACGCGACGTTGATGGCCGGCCCGATCTGTCCCATCGTTCGCGCCCAGTCGGCAAACGACTGCCCCTCGGCCCCACTGAAGCGTGAGCCACCATCAGCGCCGACTACCATGGTCGTGATGCCCTGCCGGATCACCGACTCGGCCCGTGGATCCTCACGCAGGGTACCGTCGCCGTGTGAGTGGATATCGACGAAACCCGGGGCCACCGCGAGGCCGCGGGCGTCGATCTCCTCGGTGCCCCGCTCGGCGATGCGAGGGGCGATCGCCACGATCCGCCCGCCCTGCAGCGCGACATCGTGTTCGCGACCGGCACCACCAGATCCATCGAACACCATGCCGCCGCGTACCACCAGATCGTGCCGCGCAGGGCCCGGCCACGCCCGCGAGGGGCGGCCCTCGCGCAGCCACGTCCACGCACCGACCGCAAGCGCTGCCGTCCCCACGAAATCGCGTCGTGTCGTCATGGTCCGGTCACCGCCTCGCGCCGGGGCCCAGCACCACGCGGCCTGGCTTGGCCCCGGTGTGCTCGCCATTCCTCACAACCTGCACACCATTCACGAACACATCGCGCACCCCCGACGCGTACTGGTGCGGCTGTTCGAAAGTGGCGTTGTCCCGGATGGTGGCGGGGTTGAAGATCACGATATCCGCGAAGGAGCCCGGCGCGAGCGTGCCACGCCGTGCGAGCCGGAGGTTGGCAGCGGGCAGACTGGTCATGCGGCGTACCCCCTCCTCGAGCGTCAGCACGGTGTCGTCGCGCACGTACTTGCCGAGCACGCGCGCAAAGCTGCCATAGGCCCTCGGGTGCGGACTGCTCTTGAGAAACACGCCCTCGCTGGCGAGGGAGCCGGCATCCGAGCCGACGCTCACCCACGGCTTGCGCAGCTGGGCCGCGATGTTGTCCTCGTCGATGATGAAGTAGATCGTGCCGACGCGACTGCCGTCCTTGATCACGAGATCCATGGCCGTCTCCTCCACCGACGTGCCGCGCAGCGCCGCCACGGCGGCCAGCGTCTTGCCGGTGTACGGCTTGAGCGAGTCCGCCTTGAACCCCGACAGCACCACCCGATCGGGAGAACCGGACGCGAGCAGCAGGCTTTCCCACTGATCGGTGGGCGTGCGCATCTCCTCGGCCACCTTGCGGCGAACGGCGGGGTCCTGCAGCCGCTTGGCCCACGCCGCGTAGCCTCCTTCCTGCACCCACGGCGGCATGGCCGCATCGAGGCCGGTGGCACCTGCCGTGTACGGGTAGATGTCCGCCGTGATCTCGAGCCCTGCGGCCCGTGCCGAATCAATGCGCGCAAGCACGCGTGCCATCTTCGGCCAGTTTGCTTCACCGGCGGCCTTGAGGTGATAGATCTCGGCGCGGGCGCCGGTCTCTCGGGCAATGGTCATCAGTTCATCGACGGCCTCCTCGAGCCGCGCCCCCTCGCTGCGCAGATGCGAGATGTACATGCCGCCGTACGGGGCGGCCGCCTGCATGAGGGCCACGAGTTCGGGGGTCTTCGCATAGAACGCCGGGGCGTAGATGAGCGAGGACCCCACCCCCATGGCCCCCTCCTCCATGGCCTGCCGCACTTCGGCCTGCATGGCCGCGAGTTCGGCTGCCGTCGGCGCCCGGTCATCCCACCCGATGTGGTTGATACGCACCGTCGTCGCGCCGATGAAGGACGCGACGTTGGTGCTGACGCCGCGAGCCACGAGCGAGTCGAGATAGCCGCGCAGGGTGCGCCAGGTGATGGGGTAGCGGATGTCCCCCTGCTGGGCGCGCATGTCCGCCCGCAGCGTATCGGAGAGCGGGCCCATCGACTCGCCTTCGCCCATGACCTCCAGCGTGACGCCCTGCATGATGTCGCTCATGCTGCGTCCGTCCTCGAGCAGCGACTCGTTGGCCCAGCTCAGCATGTTGATGAAGCCGGGGGAGACGGCGTAGCCCGTGGCATCGACCTCGAGCCGCCCGCGTCCGGCCACGGTACCGACCGCGACGATGGAGTCGCCGGCAATCGCGAGGTCACCGGCAACCGGCGCCCGGCCGGACCCGTCATAGAGGGTCCCGTTGCGGATGACCACATCGTATTCGGGGCTCCCCCCGCAGGCGAGCAAGGTGGCCAACCCGATGACGGCATGGTGTACGCGACGCCGGGCGCTGATGGACGGCGAACGATCCTCTGAAGCGAACACGGACATGGGTAGCGTGGGCGGGGGAGCGGGATGCGCAACGGCTGATCCATCGAAAATTGGCGCCCCCGCGTACTGACCGTTAGGCTGAATCAGCCCCAGTGGTTCCCCGCCGCCGATGCGCCATCGGCCCTGCCCCGCCACCCTCGCACGCATGACGGCCCCTGCTCCTGCGCCGCCCCGCGCGTCCTCCCCGTCGTCGCCCCCCCGCGCGACGTCACCCACGCCGCCCTCGCCACCGCCAGCCGCCCTGAGCCAGCTGTTCGCCTCGTGGCGCGACGACGTGCCGGCCTCGGTCGTGGTGTTCCTCGTGGCCCTGCCGCTGTGCCTCGGTATCGCCGTCGCGTCGGGCGCTCCCGTGCTCTCCGGCGTCATCGCCGGGATCGTCGGTGGCCTCGTGGTCGGGCCGATCTCTGGCTCACCGCTCATGGTCAGTGGTCCGGCCGCCGGCCTGACCACGATCGTGATCGCGGGCATCGCACAAGTGGGCGGCTTTTCCCGCTTCCTCCCGGCCGTGATTCTCGGCGGCGTGCTGCAGGTGGCGCTCGGCGCGGCCCGCGCCGGCATCATCGGGTACTACTTCCCCTCGTCGGTCATCAAGGGCATGCTGGCCGCGATCGGCGTGACGCTCATCCTCAAGCAGATTCCGCACGCCATCGGCTACGATGCCGATTTCGAAGGGGACTTCGCCTTCATGAGTCCGTCGGGGGAGAACACCTTCGGGGCCATCGGTCAGGCGCTGCAGCAGATCCAGCCGGGTGCGCTGGCGATCGCGCTGCTCAGCGTCGCGCTGATGGTGTACTGGCCCAAAACACCCATGGCGCGCATCAAGCTGCTGCCGGCGCCGCTGATTGCCGTGCTGCTTGGTGTCGGCATCAACGAAATGCTGCGCGTGCTCGAACCGTCGTTCGCGATCAGCGGCGAGCATCTGGTGTCCCTGCCGACCGGCGGACTCGATGCCGTGGCCGCGCGGATTTCCCGCCCCGACTGGACCGCCCTCACCGATCAGGGGGTGTGGGTGCTCGCCATCACCCTCGGCATTGTGGCCAGCCTCGAATCGCTGCTCAGCCTCGAAGCCACCAACAAGCTCGATCCGGACAAGCGCGATGCCCCCGCCAACCGCGAACTGCTCGCGCAGGGTGTCGGCAACATCGTGTCCGGTTTCCTTGGCGGCCTGCCCGTGACGGGCGTGATCGTCCGCAGTTCAGCGAACGTGGATGCCGGAGCCCGCACTCGACTCTCGGCGCTCGTTCACGGCGTGTGGCTACTGGTTGCCGTGCTGGCACTCGGGGGCTTGCTCAATCGCATTCCGCTCGCGGCTCTCGCCTCCATTCTGCTGGTGACCGGCTATAAGCTGGCGAACCCGGCGCTCTGGCGGTCGGCGTGGCATCTGGGATGGTCACATTTCATCCCGTTTGCCGTGACCATCCTCGCCATCCTGTTCACCGACCTGCTGCGCGGCATCGGCATTGGCCTGGTGGTCGGCATCGGGTTCATCATCGCCGAGCACATGCGCCGTCCCGCGCTCACCAGGATCAGCCCGCCCGGCGCCATTCTCACGCGCTACGTGCTGCCCGATCAGGTCACCTTCCTGAGCAAGGCGAATCTGTCGCGCACGCTCGAGAGCTTCGCCCCCGGGTCGCGCGTGGAGATCGACGGACGCAAGACCGCCCGGTTCGACTATGACGCCCTCGAAGTGCTGCTCGAGTTCCGCGAGACCGCCCGCAGCCGCAACATCGACTACCGTCTGGTCGGCATTCCCGAGACCGACGTGACCCCCGCCCACTGAGACGGCCTCCATGGAAAACTTCCGCAAGATCATTCAGCACAACCGCGAGTGGGCGGCGGCCATGAAGGCCGAGGACCCCGACTACTTCGAGAAGCGCGCGTCGCGGCAGGAACCGCACTTCCTGTACATCGGCTGTTCGGACAGCCGGGTGCCGGCCAACGTGGTGACCGGCACCGAGCCCGGTGAACTCTTCGTGCACCGCAACATCGCCAACGTGGTGCTGCCCAGCGACCTCAACGTCATGAGCGTCCTGCAGTACGCCGTGGAGGTGCTCGACGTGAAGCACGTGATCGTGACTGGCCACTACAACTGCGGTGGCGTGAAGGCCGCGATGGGCAATCAGAGCTATGGCCTCGTGGACCTCTGGCTGCAGCCCATCCGCAATGTGGTGCGCTGGAACAAGCCGGAACTGGAACAAATCGAGGACGAACAGGCACGCTTCGACCGGGTCGTGGAGCTCAATGTGCTGGAGCAGCTCTACCACCTGTCCGAGACCCCGGTTATCCAGAACGCGTGGGAGAAGGGCAAGCGCCCGTTGCTGCACGGCCTCGTGTACGACATTCACGAGGGGCTGCTGCGGGAGATCGCGACCGGCGTCGACTCGCAGGAGGCGGCCGACGCCCTGGCCCAGCGGCGTCAGTCGGGCGTGCCGGCCGGCCCGCCGCCGGTGATGGGGCGACTGACTCAACCGGTGCTGGCCGGCGATGCGCTGGCCGATGCCATCGCCCAGCGCGTCATGGACCGCCTCAACGTGACGGGCGGCAGCGCGAAGCGCTGACGCGACCACCCGGTGGTGCACGGCGGGCCGCTTCCTCCGGGAGTGGCCCGCTTCGTGTTTCCAAAGGGGGCGGCTAGCTTGCACGGCATGGCCAAGACCCTCTCTCCGTTCAAGTCCCTGCCTGCCGAGCGGCGCCTCACGCTGGTCCAGCAGGCGCTCGCGAAACACAAAGGGGCGCGCGCCCTCTACGCCCAGCGCATTGCCGCCAAGGGCGGTGGCTTTCGCGCGGCTACCCTCGTCACGTGGCCGCCCGAGAAGCTCGCCAAGGAGTGCCTCCGGCTTGGTGCTCTGACCGCGCAAGATGAGCTCGAGCTTCTTCAGCTGCTGTACGTGGACCTCGAGCCGCAGTACCAGATCACCTTTCTCGACACCGCCGGTGTGCCGCACGAGAACGGCGTGATGCCCGACGACCTCGAGACACCGTACGCCGACCCCGACCGGGTGAGGGCAGGCGCAGCAGCCGTGCTGGCCGCACATGGAGAGGCGGGACGGCACTACCTGCGCACGCTGGTGGTGTACAACCTGGCGGGATGGCCAGGACTCGATGCGGCGATGCCGGCGGAAGGCTGAGGCGGGGCGTGCGGCGATAACGGCGGAACGGCGCGAGCCAAGGGGCGCGAGCCAAGGGGCGCGAGCTATGGGG
>JAJTGR010000084.1 GCA_021299375.1 Gemmatimonadota bacterium | reverse complement strand
TGAAGGTGCCGCGGCAGGAGCAGGCGTACCATCAAGAGGTGCCGCCGGATATCGCCGCTCGATGCCCCGGGTTGCCGTCAGGAAAATCGCCAGCATGCCCGCGAAAAGCACCCACCCGAACCAGCCGTGATCACCCATCAGCGGGGACTGCATCTTCGTCCAGTGGCCGATCAGGATGAGGAGAAACACCCGGATCCAGTTGGATACGAGCGACAGCAGCACCATGAGCCCGAGCGCCAGCCAGCGTCCCCTGGGCGACAGGCTACTGACTTCCCAATACGCCACCGCCACGGCAAGCCCCGTCATGAAGAACGACAGCCCGGCACAGCTGCCAGCCACCTCAAACGTCCCCTCAGGAATGGCGATGTAGGTACCGCGGATGTCCGCCTGCAATCCAGCCATGGCGAGCAGCACCGAATTGGCCATCACCGTCACTTGCTGGAGCACGGGTGTGATCAGACCCCATGCGGGCATCGCGATCGCCAGATAGGCGGCCAGGCGCAGCACCCGCGAGACCTGCCCAAGTCCCAGCATACCCAGCGCCCAGGCGGTCAGCACACCCAGCAGCGCGAGCTGCTCCAGCACCAGAATGCCGGCGCCGGCGCCCACGAACCACAGCAACACGGAGGCCCCTACCAGCGGTAGCGCCGGCCACCACGGTACTGGCGATACCAGCAGCAGCGCCCGATCCCGCCAGCACACCCACGCCACCAGCGCTACCAGCGCATAGCCATAGTCGAGGTACGACCACCACTGTCGCACCAGGCCGCTCAGGGTGCCCGCGTGGGCCAGCAGGACGACCATAAGGCTCACGCTCACCAGGAGCATTGGGCCGCGCGCCGTCGCCTGGGGCAGCGTCCGCATGGGCGTCGGCGAAATTGTCGGCCCTTCACTGTGTCCCGAGGTAGTCATCGGAAGTTGGACGTGGCAAGGACGGGGACGTCACGACACCATGGCGCCGGCAGGCGGCGGCCCTAACTTGCATCGCGGCAAGACCAGATCATGTCGACGACCGACAGACACCGGGGCGAACACGCCATCATGAAATTGAGGCATTCCGAGAACCTTGGGCAGGGCTGGCGTGGTTGCCGACATGTCCGCGTCTGACACTCGCTTTCTGGCAGGGCGCGTGGTGCAGGTCATCGCGCCGGCGCCTTTCGGCGGCGCAGAAACCGTGGTGCTCCAGTTGCTGGGATCGCTGGCTGGTGTGCAGCTGCCCACCACCACCGTGGCCCTGGGGGTGACGGACCCGAGCCGGCATGCGTGGGTGTGTGCGCTGCGCGAGGCCGGCTGTGACGTCCAGTGCCCGCCCCCGTCCCGTTCGCGCGAGTTTTGGCAGCTGGCCGAGCTCCTGCGCAAGCCAGGGTTGGTCGCGGTCCACTCGCACGGCTACCGGGCTGACTTCGCCGCCTTCTTGGCCAGGCCGCGAGGACTGCGTTGGGTGAGCACGGCCCACGGGTTCACCGGGGGTGGCGCACGCATGCAGATCTACGAGGGAGCCGACCGCTGGTTGCTGCGCCGGGCCGACCGGGTGCTGGCCGTGTCGTCGCGGCTGCAGGCGCTGCTGAGCCATGGGCGCCCTGCGGACCCGCGCGTGCAGCTCGTGCGCAACGTGCCGGCAATCATCGACCGCCCGGGTCGCGCCGAAGCGCGCGCCGTGCTGGGACTGCCAGCCGACGCCACACTGGTGGCATGGGTGGGGCGCTTCAGTCACGAAAAAGGGGCTGACCGCCTGCCCGCGCTGTTCGCGGCGCCCGAGCTGGCCTGCTCGCTGGCGCTGGTGGGAGACGGACCGCTGCGGGAGCCCGTGCTGGCCGGGCTCGCGCCGCTGGGGCACTTGGACGTGCAGTGGCTTGGCGTGCGGCGCGATATCGGGCGCCTCCTTGCGGCCTTCGATCTGCTGGTGCTCCCCTCCCGCACCGAGGGCATGCCGATGGTGGTGTTGGAGGCCATGGCCGCTGGCGTTCCGGTGGCCGCGTTTGCGGTGGGCGACGTGGGCCACGCGATAACCGAACGGACCGGCTGGTGCGTGGCGCCCGACGATTTGCAGGCGCTGACGGCTGCGCTGACCGCTGCGCTCCGCGACGTCTCCGCCCGGGAAGCCAAGGGTGCCGCCTCGCGCGCCTATCTCGCCGCGCATTTTTCCACGCACGAGTGGTTGGCTGCCCACCTCACGGCTTATGGCTTGGCGGGATCTCCGTAGCCTGGGACGGCCAATCGGAGCACCGAGGCTTGAAGATCGGCAATCCGTGCCTGATAGCCGATACGCCCAAGGCGGAAAGGGTCGACCGGCGGCGCGGCCGGCAGCGCCCAGCGGCCGTCCATGGTGACGGCGGCCTCAAGGCCCGCCGCCCGCACCAGATCGCAGTCGCGCTGCCTAAAGGACCACGGGGTGCCGTCGGGGTAGGCAAAGATGGACAACGGCTGCCGCACCTCTTCGCGCACACGGGCCCAGCTGGTGTCGACCTCGTACTTGGCCTGGGCGTGGTCCAGTGCCGCCAGAATGGGGTGCGTGTGGGTGTGCGGCCCGAAGCGCACCCCTTCGCGCTCGAGGGCGCGCACATCGTCCCAGCGGAGGGGGGCGTAACCCGTGGTTTCCGAAGAAAACGGCGCCGCGCCCACGATGCCGGCCAGGGCGTCGATGACGGTCAGCCGCGCCGGCTCCGGCCGCCGCTTGATCATTTCGATGAGCACCTCCCCCTGTCGCACCCGTTCCTCCGCGCTATCCCACCGCGCCGACCACGAAATGCCGGCCACCTCCTGCAGGCGCACCGCACCGGGCGCTTCGGCCAGCAGCAGCTGCAGCTGATCCCACCAGAGCGGGGCGCGCCGGTCGAGAAAATCGGTGGCCAGGAACACCGAGACGGGGCAGCCATGGCGCCCGAACACCGGCAGGGCCGGGATCAGGTCGGCGAAGCCGTCGTCGATGGTCACCACCACGGTGGGACGATCGGGAAACCGACCCTGCAGCGCCGCCCGCACGGTGCTCTCCAGATCGGCAAAGACGAACCCACAGCGGCGCAGCCACTGCAGACTGTCGTCGATGGCAACAAGGTCTTCCCCGGGGCCAGCATTCGCGGGGCCGGCAAACCGGTGGAAGCACAACGACACCCACCGCACCTGCCGCTGCCTCCGGACGAACGCGGCGAGCCTCGGCTGGCGTAGGACGAAGCTGGCCAGCGACTTGAATAGCGGATGCAATCACCCCATCCTGAGCGACCGGGAGTCGACGCGTGCCACCGTCCCGCCGTCACAGCGCCTGCGCGGCCCTCGGGCTCGGTACGTTGCCGTCAACGTACACGGGTTCCTCGTGTCAGGCAAACCACGTGCACGCAGGCCACGGCTTTGCGCCGCTCACCTCCACCATCGATGTTGCGTCTCACGCCTGGCCGCGCCTGCGCGCCACGTGGGGTATCCTCCACGCGCAGCTGCAGCATCCGACGATGTTCCTGTCGGAGGCGTGGGTCGACTGCTGGCTCACGGTATTCGGCCGCGATGCGAGCCCGCTGCTGTGGGTGGCGCGTGCCGGTGACGCCGTGGTGGCCATGGCGTTGCTCGTGCGCCGTTGGGAGCGGCGCGGGCCCGTGCCCGTACGCTGCCTGTATCTCAACACTGCCGGTGAGGGCGCCGACTCTGTCACGCTGGAGCACAACGCGCTCCTGGTGCAGCCTGGCTGCGAGGACGCCGCGTGGCAGGCACTCGCGGAGACCCTGCACAGCCTGCCGTGGGATGAACTGATCCTCGCCGGTGGCGATATCGAGGCTGCTCAGCGCCTCCGGCACATGTTTGCTGGCTGGCCTGTCCACCTGGATGGGCGCCCCGCGCCCAACGTGCCGCTCCGCGCTGTGCGCGAGCAGGACGATGGCGTGCTCGGGCTGCTTTCGGCCAACACGCGGAGTCAATTGCGTCGAGCAGCCCGTGTTGCCAGTGCGGTGGCGCCGCTGTCGCTCCACGAGGCCACGACGCCGGCGGAACGTTCAGCCGAGTGGCAGGAGCTGAGCCGGCTGCACGAAGCCCGCTGGCGCGAACGTGGCCAGGCGGGCGCGTTTGCCCGACCCCGCTGGCGCGCGTTCCACGAACGGCTGCTCGAGGTGGCCCCCCAGAACACCCGCCTGCTGCAGCTTCGGGTGGGGAGCGACACCGTCGCGGCGCTGTACGTTCTGCAGTTTCAGGGGCACGTCGCGTTCTACCAGTCCGGGGTGAAACACGCCAACGGGAACAATCGGGAGAAGCCGGGCATGTTGCTTCACACCATGGCCATCGATCGGCTGGCCGCCGAGGGGCTGGAGGAATACGATTTCCTGGCCAGCGACGGCCCGGAGGTGCGCTACAAGCGCAGTCTGGCAATGCAGGAGCGCGTGCTCTGGTGGGGAGCGGTGTTCCGGCCCACCTGGCGCAGCCGCCTGGTGCGGGCGCTGCGCGCGCTCCGCACGGCGGTGCACAGCGCGCTACAACTGGCCGGCAGGTAGCAGGCGTGACTCCACGGCTTCGAAGAAGCGCTGGGCTTCCATGGGCGCGAAAAACTGATCGGGCCGGGCCAGCGGGGTGGGTCGCACGCCGGCCCGGAACTCCGCGATGCGATGGCGCAGCAGGTCGGCGATGGCATGCACATCAGCAGGCTCGGCGATGTCGGCCCCCACCGACGACAGCACATCGTGCGTGGCGGTGTCGGGGGGTTCGAGGCCCAGCACCCAGGCTGGGAAGTGCAGGTACTCATAGACCTTGCTGGGCACGCTCTGTCGCTCTCCTTGCGGCAGGTTCACCAGAAGGGCTGCCTCTTCCAACTCATGAAACAATCGGGACCGTTGAAGAGGGCCGCGCGATTCAACCATACCCACAGAAAGCCCAGCGTCGGTGGCCAGCTCTTCCGGGGAACGCCCGCCGTACGCAACATACTTCCCGTAGAACCGCAGTACGAAGTTGTCCGCAGTAAGGCCCGATTCGGGCGCGAGCAGTGCGATAGCCTCGAGCAGGGGGCGCGGGTCGCGATCCAGGTAGATGGCGCCAGCATACGCGGCAATGAAGCGGTCGGCCGGATGCCGCGCCTGCGGGCGCTCGCCGTTGAAGCCATTGGGCACAGTCACCATGTCGGTGCCGGGGTACACCTCGCGCATGGCCTGCTCGGCACGCGGGGTGTTCATGACCAGCAGCCGGCACGCCGCCACCACACGGCGTTCCAGGCGCGCCGTGAGCGCAAGATACGCCCAGGAGGCGCGCTCCTCCTGAATGACGTCGATGAGGCTCCAGGGGTCCCGGAAATCCAACACCAGCGGCACGCCGGACGCCTTCGCGGCGAGCCGCGCCGACTCGGCGCTCACGTGCGGCGGGCCCGAGGCGATGATCACATCGTAGCGGTTGACCGCCACCAGGCGCCGCGCGGTCTGGGCGGCCGCATGCATCCAGGGCAGTGCCGACGTGTAGGCCAGCACCGCCCGCAGGTTACGGCGCAGGTCCCCGAGCGTAGTGGGAAACCGCAAGTCCGCCCGGCGCAGCACCTGGGGTTCAATGCCGACTGCCGATACCGACGTGGTCCGCGGCGTGCCACCCCCGCCATTGCGCGCGGCGCGGCGATGTTTGAGCCGCACCAGCATGGCGGCGGCACGGTTCAGCCAATGGTCCGCATCCGCCACCCGGTGCACCCGTACCCCCGGCGAACCGGTGTCAGCGGACTGGGCCTCGGTCACGACATCGAACTGCCACCCGCGCTGGGCCGCCACCCGCGTGAATACGCCCCATCGCTGGGCTCCGGCCGCGGTGCTCGGGGGAAAGTGATAGGTGATGAGCAGCGCGCGTCGAGTGGCCATGACGCGATGAAGACAACAAGGAACGTGTCACCCACGCAAGGTTCCACGGCTGCCGTCTGCACCCTCGAGCACCACGCGGTGATGGGCTACTTCTCCAAGCGGACCAGGAACCCGATTCGCCCCCCGCCGAGTCGTACACGAGCCGTCTCGAACGCCTTGACCACTCCTTTGAGCGGCCCGGCCACGTAGCCGGCCGCGGCATCCACCGCGCCATAACTCCGGGTGTAGACATGGGCGAATTTCGGGTCGCCGCACCGGAATGCCGCCGCACTATTCAGCCGATAGAAGGTGGGGTAGTCGAGGTAGTCTTCCTTGTCGTTCGCGCCGTTCAGCCACTGCAGGTATGCGGTCTTCAGGTGCAGGCGGCTCGCCACGGTCGAGGCGATGCTGAACCAATGCCGCCGATTGACCGTGAACCCCCAGTACACGCCACCCTTTCGGAGCACCCGATGCACCGCGCCAAGGAAAGCCGCGGGATCGGGCACGTGCTCCATCACCATCACCGAGAACGCCAAGTCGACCGACTCCGGTTCGATCGGGGCCTGCTCGATGAGGCACCGATGCAACTCCGTGAACACCGGCTGGGGCACGACATCCGGATCGGGCTCCACCCCGATGACGCGGCCAGCGAGAGCGGCGACCTTCTTCTGCAGGGCGTGGTCACCGTCGAACCCGAGCCCGCAACCGATCTCCAGCAGCGTCAAGCAGCCATCGCGGTCCCTCGCCTCGAGGGCCAGCAGCTCGGCGAAGATCGGGGAACGCCACTCGCCCTTGTCGAGTCGCCTGAAGCAATCGATGGCGCCGGCGGAAAGTCCCGCCTCGTTACTACCGTAACTCGAGAGATGGTCCATTTGCCGTAGGGGAGGTTCGGTCGATCCACGTTGCCTCCTCCCGTCCGCGAACCCGACGCCCTCGCGATCGCCCCTCTGTCGAGCCAGTCAGCAGGTCCGAAGCGCCGCGGTCGATCGCGACGGACAACGCTGGAATCATCAGAATCCCAAACGTGTCAAGCTTGACAAGAATACTGGGCGCTCGGCGACGCACAATCAAGAAGTGCTGAGATGAACGGCGGTTGGCGGCTGTCTTTCTGGTGAGCAAACCACCCTCTGCAAGGACACGCCAACTCCCACCGGAATGCACAGCCAGTTCTCCGCCGCCGCCTTAGGTGGGGCCGCCGCCGGTGGTCGCCGCTCGTGACCGGGCCCGACGCCGTCCGACCCGCTCAGTGCGCACCAGACGCAGTCGCGGAAGTAGCGGGAGCCCCTGATGATGGCGCAAGACGTAATTCGCCGACGACGCGCTCGACCTCGAGAGTGCGACGAGCGCCCAGGTTGCTCACGTACCGGCCAATCGCACCTTGGCCCCACACATCTCATATGCTCAGCCTACGATAGCCGGCACGGGGAAAAGTGGGTCATCCACGACGGTACCTTACTCCCATGAGTCCTGCCAGCCAGGCTGAGAATCTCGCTTCACTGATTGTCATCGAATCGAGGAGTCTCGGCAGAAGGAGTGGGTTACTTGAGCGAGTGACATACCCGAACTCACACGTGGTCGCAGTTTCAACCTCCAGCGTGCGAAGAACACTGGGCGAGGACTCATGATACTCGCCCGAGGGATAGCAGAAGTGTTTCAACGGCCGCTGCGTTCGCATGATGCCCTGCAGCCTTCGTCGATTGTCGCTGATCTCGTTGGCGAACAACTGATCATCGAAAGGGACTCGATGTCGATGGGTATGGAGCTGCACATCGATACCACCAACAGCGCAGTTTTCGACTTCCTCAGGCGATAGCAAGCCAAACATACGCTCGGCCAGAAACTCATCCATGTCGACGCCGAACGCCTTGCCAACATTCAAGAGCGTCGCGTGCTTTTCCTCAGTGCTAATCCCGAGTGCCTGCCATGTTGCGCGAAGTCCCGCGTGCAGACGACTACGGGCCACATGATCGCCACGAGCCGGCGCCAAGAGCCCCTGCTTCTCCCACGGGAGAGAGAACCGCTTGCCCCCGCCTTTCCACATCAGATACGAAAGGGCGGGATCAAAGACTGGCAGATGATGGCAGACGTAGTACGTCGTGACATAAAGCGTCGCAGGTATGGCAGAAGAAGAAAGAATCGGAAACGCAAACTTCAGAAAATCATGAAAACCGTCATCGATGGTAACAACGACGCTCCGCTCAGGAATCTCCGCCCCGCGGAGATAGTCGACGAGCTGATCCAGCGAGAGCGGCACGTAGCCCTCCTTGCGGAGAAACTCGATTCGCCGGCAGAACCAACTCGGTTCGACATACAGGTCAGACCAGAGATGCTCATCGCGCTTTGAGAATCCGTGGTAAGCCAGAATCAGGATCCGATCGCTCCGCCACCGCGACCTCCCGACGACCTTTCGAAGTCCCGAAAAGTGCACGGCTCTGAGGAGTGCGTTCAGTACCAGTGACTGCGCCGGTATCATCGAGGGGGTCCGTCACTGATGGTGAGACACGTTGACGCTCAAGCGAGAGGTACCATCAAAAGGTGTGGAAATGAACGGCAGACGGCGGCACCTTCTCGGGTAAGGCAATCACTCCCGGGAGAATCCCGGCATCGAAAAGGATGCCACCGCCCATGTTGAAGATCGACGACCTGACGGCCACGTCAAGCCCGACGTGGCGCACACGGGAATCGTTCATTCGGGAGCAAGTGCAGACCTGCCTGCAGCGCGTACTCGAGGAAGAGGTGGACGAACTGCTGGGACGGGGGCGGCATGAACGCCGGTCCGCGGACGCTGAGGGCTATCCGAACGGCTACGGGAAGCCGCGCCAGGTGGCGCTGATGAAGGGCACCTTTACCGTGAGGTGGCCGCGGGTCTGCGGGCTCGATGCCCGCTTCGAGACTCGGATCGTACCCCTGTTCCAGCGCCGCACACCGGACGTCGCGACCCGGTTGCCCGAGCTGGACCTGCACGGCCTCTCGAGTGGCGACTTCACGTTGGCGCTGCGCGGACTCCTCGGCGAGGGCGCGCCGCTGAGTGCGAGCAGTGTGCCGCGGCTCACCGAGGACTGGCTGCGTGACTACGCACAGTGGCGCCGGCAGGATCTGTCGTCGCTGGAGCCGGTGTAGGTGTGGGCCGATGGGATCACCGTGAAGGCCGGCCTGGAATCGACCAAGGCGGTGCTGCTGGTGCTGATCGCGGCGCTGGCCGATGGCACCAAGGTGGTCCTCGCGGTCGAGAGCGGCCATCGCGAGTCGGCGAAGATCTGGGCGGAGATCCTCCGCGATCTGCCCCGGCGTGGCGTTTGCGCGCCCGCGTGTGTCATCGGGGATGGCGCCTTGGGGCTCTGGAATGCCGTCGGCCAGGGCTGGCCGCACGCGGCCGAGTAGCGCTGCTGGAATCACCAACTGCGCAATGTGGTCGACGCGGTGCCGCTCACGCATCAGCCCGACGTGCAACGCATCGCCGCCGCGCCGTCGGTGGCGGACGCCAAGTGCGAGCGGCAGCGCTTCCATCGTGACTACCGCCTCCGCTTCCCGAAGGCCTGCGAACGCCTCGACCGCGACTGGGACCGGCTGCTGACCTACTCCCAGTTTCCGCAGGAGCACGGGCGCCATCTGCGTGCCACGAACGTGGTGGAGTCGCCGTTTGCGGCCGTGCGGCTGCGCACCTCAGCGGCGAGACGCTTCAAGAAGGTCGAGCGGGCGACGGCGATCATCTGGCGGCTGCTACAGGTCGCCGAGAAGCGCTTCCGCACACTCAACGCGCCCGAGCAGTGTCGGGACGTGTTCCGCGGCGTCCGCTATGCCGACGGCATCGAAGCGCCCGCTGTATCAACCACCCGGAGGGCCGCCGCCTGACGGGCATTGACACAATTCTTGACGAAACCTCTCGAGCGAGCCAGGATCGATCATCATCCGGCTACTTCGATTGGGGGCTGCTGAGGTGGAGTGAACTGCACTCCCGGAGAACCACGAGCCACCATGTGGACAACATGAATGTAGCACCTCTCCCCCGCTATTCGAACCAAAGGGAGCTTATCATCGCGAGTTGGTGACCGACCAGGAAAGGCCCGCCAGACCGGTAGTCCATCGTCGGGTGGACGCCGCACGGTCAGAGCGAAACAATGACCCTACGAGGTTGAAGCCAAGCTTCTCGATCGCTCGAATAGAAGAAATGTTGTCAGACAGGACGAAGATGAATGCACGTGCTGTTGCTCTCTCGCTCTCGAGCCTTGCAAGCATGGTACGCATTGAGTCCTTGTACAGACCGCGCCCGCGCGCCGAGGGACACGTGAAGAAATCGTACAATGTCGCACTCGCATCGGGAAGGACCAAATCCACTCCAACCTCGCACAGCGACGAAACGGACTGCTGTCGAACTAGCCACCCCCAGTGAACGAGTCGACCGTTCTCCGCAACAGTGAAGGCGATCTCTCCTGCTTCGATTCGTGCCAGGGAATCCTTCAGGAACTCCTGCCGCGAGCATAGGCCTCGAACCGGTTGATACTCGAGCAGACTCGCGAGCGAGTTCACCTTTACATTCGGACTCGGCTCCAGCGCGACTCTCATCGGAAACTCCAAACTGTATGCTCGCAATTCCACTGTTTCCTCTCGAAGCCCCCGGCGTACACGGGATCGTATCCTGCGCAATGCGTCCAAGCTGGTGTCGTACCCGATTCTTGCCATCGCCCTAACCGAGTCGGGACGGACGCCCAATCCATCGATGAATTGCTTCATACGTAACTTCAATCGCTGCTTGCCTGTACTCAGCACATATGGAAGCGCTGTAAAGTAGAACGTGACCTCAGCAGCCTCTCGGCTTGTGGTTGCGAGGTGCTCCTTGTACGAGTCTGCTCCAGGGGTCAGATCCATCGTAATGAACCCTTCACTGGCAAGGCCGATCGCAAGGTAGCCATTGAGGAGCTTCCCGGGTGAGAACTGCGCGAATGCCGGGTTGAACCCCATGATTCCGAGATGAAGCGTCGAGCGAGAGGCTATCCCGAGATGCGCTGCGCATATCTCATCGCCGACTCGCAGGACGGAAAGGTGGCAGCAGTCATGATTGCGAAGCATCGCTTTCCAGAATCCCATCTTTCGAGCGTCGCTGCGGAAAGGTTCGACTCCACGGAGCGCTCCGTTACGGAAGTCGCAGAACACTGCGAGCTCCGGCAGCAACTCAAGGGCAGGCTCGGTGTCAAACACGCGCTCGAAGCGAACCGCACCGACACGCGAAAGTCTGTTGAGCTGGTTACGCACGGACTTTCCCTTAAGCATCCTCTCGAGCCTGTCTCTCTCGACCAGGTCAACCACAGGGTCTCTGCGCGCCTGGAGCTGATGGCGCACTCCAGAGGGGAGATCAGAAAGAAACGCCCTTGGCGCATCGTGCGGGAGATACCTTAGCTCCAATGTCATGTGCGTGCCCTCATCAGCAATGCGACGAAGGACTTGATTCATGAAAAGAGATACAAGCTGGGCCTCGCAAATCCAACATTGGTACTCGGCTTGCCATCCACCTGCGGCAATCAACGAGCGATCACCAGTGAGCTCAGCCGCTAACGCGAGAAGGCCAACCAATCGATCGGTTGAATCACGACCAACGAAAAGAAGTGGGCGGTGCGTGTCTGAGTAGTGAGAGTACCATGTAGAAACGAAGGCGGGGCCCTGAAATGCCGTCGCCCATGGACATGAATCCCAAAGCTGTACCCACTCTGCGAGAAAACCACGATCCGTGATTGCCGAAAGTGCGGCAGCGCCGGCGAGCACGTCGATGCGAATGGGAACACTGCTCACTGGCGGTTTCTCGGATAAAGTGTCAGACCAAAACTGCACACAGTTGCAAGTTGCCACCATGCAGCGTGGATACAGAAGGGCAGGCAGTGGCATCTTGATTTGGTACGACTAGGTTAAGTAGGTATTGAAATTCGGCGAGGAGGCCATACCGTAGCGCATGGACACCGTCCCCCTGCGCGCTGCTGATGGACGGTTGCGGAAGTTTCTCGCCACCCTGACGCCGTTGCTCGGTCGGGCGGAGCGGCAGGTTCACGCGGGCGAGTATGTGCGCGGCTTGCTGCTCGATG
>JAJTGR010000097.1 GCA_021299375.1 Gemmatimonadota bacterium | reverse complement strand
TTGGTGCGTCGGCTGCTGCATGCGCCGTGACCGAGTCGATGGACCCCACTTCGTGTTGGCGAGGTCGACGTAGTTGATCTCGGCAGGACGACTCCTCCTTGCCCACACCTCCGGATTAAGGGCCGACAAGTCCGCGAGTGTCCCCACCTCCCACCCCTCCGGAATCTCGCCGAGTTCGGAGTCGACAAGCCGGTCAGGGAAGAGGTCCGCGATGGGTTTCGGGAGGCCGGGGTCGCGGCCCTCGGCCTTGGCGCGGACGGGATCGAAATCCACGAACCACGACTTGAAGAGCGCGCGGGCCATCGCCTCCAGCGTCTCGCTCATCCGGCGGTTCAGTTCGATCTTGTCGTCCAGCGTACCGAGGATGTGGGCGATGGCGCGTTGTTCGCTCTTGTCTCGCGGCGCGCGGAGCGGCGCCTTTGTCATCGTGGAGGCGCTTGCGTTTGGCTGTGCCGACTTGTCGCCGAGAACTCCACGAATGAACGTCCAGAAGTCGTCCGACTTTAGGTAGTACGCGAGGAACCGCGAGTCGAAGTCAGGTCTTGCTTTTAGGCGAACCAAGTATGACGCGAACACTGCCGGTGGCGGATCTTTCACATAGGCGCTGGCGCCCGTTGAAGCACCGGTTCTCGCAAGCACAACGTCGCCGTCGTGCAGCCGGTACTTTTCCGCTGTTTCGGCGCCAGCGGCGACATGCGGCACAGCGTTCCAGTCGATGTGGCCAGACACGACATCGGTGATCCGAAGAAACCGCGGTCCAGTCTCGTCATCCGAGGCAGACGCCGTTAGCCCGTAGTCAATTGAGCTACACGCATCGGCGAGGGCGCATTCGATCCACTCACCCGCCATACCCAAGCTCCCGCAGATTAACGGCGTTGGCGGCGTAGCACTTCGCCACCTCGCCCTGCCGCCGGACCACCGCCACCTCGAATCGCACGCCCCGTCCAAATGAATGCACGCGTGCATTGACCGTGCGTTTCCGTGCATTTGCGGTATTCATGCCGACGGCCCCCGGTAGCCGACGCTCCGTCCTCGCTCGCCCTCGCGCTGCACAAGCCCTTGTTGCGCAAGGCGATCCAGCAGGCGATAGGCCTGGGGGCCGGTAATGCGGCACAGCTCGGCCGCCTCCCGCCGTGTGATGCGCCCGTGCTTTTCCACGTATTGCAGCACCATCTGCTCTCGCTGCAGGGGCTCGAAGCCGCGCTGGCGGACATAGCCGGACTTGTCGCCCAGCAGCCGGTAGGCGGCGGCGGAGAGGTGCCACGTGCGCCCCTTGGTCTGACCGCGCTCCTCCACCAAGCCCGCTTCGACCAGCCGGTGCAGCGCAGCCCGGGATTCGCCCTCCGGCTTCTGCAGCAGCCGCGACGCATCGTCGGTGGCCAGGCTGCGGGTCTGCCACAGGGCGTTGAGGACCAGCAGCTCGTCCAGCCCCGGATCGCGCCCCTGCTGCGCCTCGCTCACCAGAAGCCGCACGAAGTCGAGATTGGCCGCGCCACCCGGCAGCACGATGCTCACCGTCGTTTCGTTGCTCCGCGCATAGGAAGGCGCAGGCCGGCCATTGCGCAACTGGTCGTAGAAGATCGTGTCGATGCCGCGCGCCGTGCGCTCGACGATGCCGGCGCGCTTGAAGGCGTCCGCCAGCAGCGGGTTGCGCGGGCGCGGGGTGGTGACGAGCAGGTTGTCGAGCCGCACACCTTCCGGAAAGCCGCCGGGGCTCATGATCTCGATGTGGTCGGTCTGCCACTGGAAGTGCACCGCGCCCAGCCGCAGGTAGTCGCGGTGGATCAGGGCATTGGCCAGGGCCTCACGCAGCGCGCGCTCGGGGTAATCCGGCACGCCGACCCGCAGCATGCCGACCATCACTTCCTGTTCGCGATTACGGGCCCGAATGCGTGCCTCGCACTCCTCCAGCACGCGCAGCAGCGGCCAGCGGAAGAAGTCGTTGACTTCCACGTCGAGCCCGCGCAGCACCTGAAAGGCCACCTCATGGGTGGGCAGGAATCGGCGCAAGGCATCGTCCTTGCCGAACAGCAGCAGGGCCGCGAGGCGCACGCCGCGAACCGTGCCGTTGGCGTCCACCACGCCGAGGGCCTTGGCGAGGTCGAGATCGGGCAGGTCGAGCAGCGATTCGTCGCTGCGCCCGCGCCGCTCGCGCACGCTGCGCCGGAAGCGCTCGAACTCCAGCGGATCGAGATGTTCCCAGCGCGCCTCGGCCACGACCTGGGCCGAAGGGTCGAGCAGTCCGCGGTCGGCCTGCAGCGACTGCACGGCATAGCCGTCCATCGGGATGCATGCGGGCCGGCCGTCGCCGCCCAGCGCGCGGCGCAGGAACACGCCTTCGCTGGTGGCCACAGGCTGGCGTTGCGGGGGCACTTCGATGCTGAGCACCGGCTGCCCCTCGATCATCGCGAGTGCGACCTGCACGTTGATCGAAGGACGGGTGCGATTGGCGATGAGGGCGGCAATTCTGGTCGTGTCGGTGGTCCCGTCATGCCGAGGTCGCGCGCCGGTGAGCCGACCATCGTCTTCCACGCCGACGAGCAGGCGCGCAGGCTCGGTGCCGGACTGGTTGGCGAGACACACGACCGCCTCGACCAGGTCGCGATCGTTCAGCGGGCCGCGCTCTTCGCCCTTGAACTCGACCGTCAGCGTCTCGCCTCGGCCGATCAGGACACGAAGTGCATCGGGTGTCATCGCGAGCCGTCCCCGAAGCCGAGACTTTCCAGGTTGGCAGCAATCGCAGCATCCAGCTTCGCGGCTTCGGCCTGCTGCTCGCGCAGCGTGGCGGTGAGCCGCCGCATCTTCTCCTCGAACGGCTCCCCGTCGTCCTCCTGCGCCTCGGCCCCCACGTAGCGGCCAGGCGTGAGCACATGGCCGTGCTTGCGCACTTCGTCCAGCGCGGCGCTCTTGCAGAAGCCGGGCACGTCGGCGTAGTCAATGACGCCCTCACCACGACCCTCTCCCACTGATGTGGGAGAGGGAGAAATGACTTTCTCGCCGCGCCAAGCGTGGTAGGTGTTGGCGATGCGGGCGATGTCCTCGTCGGTCAGCTCGCGGTGGGTGCGGTCCACCAGCGGGCCGAGCTTGCGGGCATCGATGAACAGCACCTGGCCGCGGCGGTCGCTGCCCTCACCCCGGCCCTCTCCCGCTGAGGCGGGAGAGGGAGAAATGCGGCGCTTGTCGCGGCGGAGGAACCACAGGCACACGGGGATCTGCGTCGAGTAGAAGAGCTGGCCCGGCAGCGCGACCATGCAGTCCACGAGGTCGGTTTCGATCAGGCTCTTGCGGATCTCGCCCTCGCCCGACTGGTTGCTCGACATCGAGCCGTTGGCCAGCACGAAGCCGGCCACGCCGCCGGGCGCAAGGTGGTGCACGATGTGCTGCACCCAGGCGAAGTTGGCGTTGCCCGCCGGCGGCACGCCGTATTGCCAGCGCTTGTCTTCGCGCAGGCGCTCGCCGCCCCAGTCGGAAATGTTGAAGGGCGGGTTGGCGAGGATGAAGTCGGCCTTGAGATCCGGGTGGCGGTCGTTGTGGAAGGTGTCGCCCTGCGCGATCTGTCCGCTGTCGATGCCGCGGATGGCG
>JAJTGR010000034.1 GCA_021299375.1 Gemmatimonadota bacterium | reverse complement strand
GTGGTACCGCCGTTGGTGGTACCGCCGTTGGTGGTACCGCCGTTGGTGGTACCGCCGTTGGTGGTACCGCCGTTGGTGGTACCGCCGTTGGTGGTACCGCCGTTTGTAGTACCGCTGTTGGTGGTACCGCCGTTGGTGGTACCGCCGTGTGTGTTGCCGCCGTGTGTGGTACCGCCGTTCGCCGTACTGCCGTTCGTGATCACGCCGTCGCCATGACGCCGTTTGTGGTACCGCCGTTTGTAGTACCGCTGTTGGTGGTGCCGCCGTTGGTGGTGCCGCCGTTGGTGGTGCCGCCGTTGGTGGTACCGCCGTTGGTGGCGCCGCCGTTGGTGGCGCCGCCGTTCACCGTGCCGCCGTCCCGCCGTGCCCCCCGCTCGCCGTTACCGCCCCCGCGCCTCCGCCTCCGTGCTGTCCGCCCACAGCTGCCGCGTCACCCGCAGCAGCACCACGCCACTCACCACGAATACCACCGTCAGCAGCCAGGCATCGGTTAGGCGCGACGGGTCACCGCTGGCGTAGAGGAAGTTGCCGATCATGAACAGCGACGACCAGATCACCAGACAGCCGGAAATCCAGCCAAGGAACGCGGTGCCGATGCGATTCTCCTGCGCCACCTCGGCGTCCGACACGCCGGCGGCGGCCCGCTGCGCCACCCACCCCGGGCCGGCCGGCTTCACCTTCTGCACGAACGCCATCAGCGTCGCGCGGTCCGTTGCCGGTCCCACGAACGCCGTCACCAGCCACGCTACCGTCGTGAGGCCCACCTGCACGATCGTGGTCGTGGCGAACCCGGCGTCGGGCAAGAGCGCAGGCACCGCAAGCGACGTCACGAGTGACATACCCATGGCCACGATTTCGCACCACGCCGACACCCGCCACCAGAACCAGCGCGCGATATAGAGCAACCCCGTGCCGGCGCCGATCGAGAGCAGCACCTGGAACGCCTGCTGCGCCGAGCTCATGGTAAGGCTCAGCAGCGCCGCTACAACGTACAACAGCACGGTGGCCAGGCGCCCGGCGTTCACGTAATGCCGCTCGGTCGCATCCTTGCGGATGAAGCGGCGGTAGAAGTCGTGCACCAGGTACGACGACCCCCAGTTGAGATGGGTGAGGATCGTCGACGAGTTGGCCGCGATGAGGCCACCGATCATGAGCCCGACGAACCCGACCGGCAGGAACTTGAGCATTGCCGGGAACGCGGAATCATGCCCGATCAGCGCCGCGTCGGCCTCGGGAAACGCAGCCTGGATGGACGCGAGATCCGGATAGACAATGATCGAACAGAGCGCCGTGATGATCCACGGCCACGGGCGCAGCACATAGTGCGCCACGTTGAAGAACAGGGTGCCGCCCAGCGAGTCCTTCTCCGACTTCGACGCCAGCATGCGCTGCGCGATGTACGAGCCGCCGCCCGGCTCGGCGCCCGGGTACCAGTTGGCCCACCAGCTGATGGCGATGGGCAGGATGAAGATCATCAGCGCCAGCTCCGACATGCCGAAATTGGGCAGCAGGTCGAGGATGGGCTGGCCCGCACCGTCCTTCGCCGACATGACCGGCTGGGCCTCCGGTCCGCTGCCCTGCACCACCTGCAGCGTGGACAGCTTCGCGATCAGAAGCTTGAGCCCCGCCCAGCCGTCCGCCGTGCCGGCCAACCGGCGCCCCACCTCGACCAGCGAGAACCATGCCGCCGCAAACACCGCCGTCATCTTGATGAAGAACTGGATCATGTCGATGACGAGCACACCCCACAGGCCGGAGTGTGCCGCGAACACCACATTGAGCGCACCGGTGAGGACGATGGTCTGCCACGGTGCCAGCCCGAACAGGATGTTCGCGATCTTGCAGGCCGCGAGCGTCACCATCCCCATGATGAAGCAGTTGAAGAACAGGCCGAGGTACACCGCGCGGAACCCGCGCACGACTGAGGCTTCCTTGCCGGAGTAGCGAAGCTCGTAGAACTCGAGGTCGGTGAGCACCCCGGAGCGGCGCCACAGCCGGGCAAAGAAGAACACCGTGGCGATGCCGGTGAGTACGAACGCCCACCATTGCCAATTCCCGGCCACCCCGTAGCGGCGTACCTGCTCGGTCACCCAGTTCGGGGTATCCGAGGAGAAGGTCGTGGCCACCATCGAGAGGCCCGCGAGCCACCAGGGCACGGACCGCCCGGAGGCGAAGAACTCGGCCGTACTTCCACCAGAGCGTTTGGCGAGAAACAGCGCCGGGACGAAACACACGAGAATGGAAGCCACCACGATGAGCCAGTCGATCCAGGCGATGGTCATGAAAGCGTGGCGGTTGGGGGGGCTGAGTCGGTCGGGAGGCATGACATGGGGCGGGAATGTGGAGGCCCGCCCGCCGGAGGGCAACGACGCGGACGGCCGCCTCGGCGTGACCGCCATGCGTTGCGCCCGCGCTTCGGACCGCGAGGGCTCACGTCCCAGCGCACGCCATCCGATGGTCTTCGGCAGCACACGAGCGTGCGGCCGACGCCGATGAGTGCCGCCCGATCGGCCGGCGCTCCGTCCAGTACACCGCCAGCCTGCGCGTCACGGGATCGCCCAGCGTGCTCGCGTGTGGCGCGACCCCGACCGCACCGGTGGCGATTGGGCCCCGAGGCGTGCGGCGAGTCAGTGCGGCCCGGCCGACCCCTCGGACCGGCGGACCACGCCACGCAAGATGTCGAGCCGCAGTTCCACCCAACCGCCGAGTTGCACGTACTGCACCCTGAGCCGATGGGTGCCCCCCCGCACGGTGGCGTACGCGGGGCTCGTCTCATGCGGCCGCCAGTGATCGATGGCGAGCACCTCGTCGATCCACACCCGCACCGCATCGTCGCTCAGGGTGCGCACCGTGTACGCGCCGGGCGGCAGGGTCAACTCGGTCGTGGCCTCCATCGCGAACGAGGACGCCGGGATGCTCGTGTCCCGCGGACGCGACCACATCCAATCGAGCCGCGGCGCGTCACGCGTGAGTCGCGGTTCGCCACGCAGCAGTCGGTCGAAGGCCCCGGGAGCCGTGAACGGGTGGGTGCTGTCGGTGAAGACATGTATCCGCTGCGTCCACCGCTGCCGTGGCTCGAAGTGCTCGTAGACGAAGCGCACGGGCACACCGGCCGCCGTTCGGACGCCGCGTGGGGACACGGTTGGCCCGCCGCGATACTCGAGCGTCACCCGCCAGTCACCCGTACTGTCGACATGCGGCGTCACGGTGAGCGTGTCGCCCATGCGCCCCGCGCGGGCCGAGAGCTGCGCGAGGCCGCGCTGTGCCACCACGCGCCAGCGGCCGGCCGGACCGATCACCTGCAGGCGCAGCGGGAACGCCCGCGTGCTGTCCACCGGCCACAGCTTGGGCGAGCGCCAGTCGTATGGGCCCCACTCGTCGATCACGATGGCGCGCCGGTCGCGCCGGGTATTCGGCGCCTCGGGCCAGCGCACGGGAGCGTTGCGGATCACCGGCAGGCGCCACCACGCGGTAGTGGGCACGATGCGCGCCGGGTCGCATTCCCCTGTACTCGTATCACGCACCACGTTGCGGCTGGTGTCGAGCACGCTCGTGTTGGCAATGCGCCATGGCTCGGCGACCTGGGTGAAGGTGTTCTCCACGATGCGCCAGTCTCGGCTGCGCGTGTCACGGTGCTTGGGATACCCCCAGTCACTCGGCTCGATGGAATCGGCCCACAGGCGGACACCGACGGCGTCTCCCATGAAATGGTTGCCGCCGATGAGATTGTCCTGCCCGTGCTCAACGGCGATGCCGATGCGGTTGCCGCCGAAGCAGTTGCCGACGACGCGTGACCCGTAGCTGTAGCCACCCCAGAGCCCGTGGGTGCTCCCCACCACCCGATTCCCCACGAAAGCATTGCGGCTGAAGGTGGCTTCCATGCCGTTGGTGGGCGCGTAGCTGAAGTCGTTCATCAGGAACAGGTTGTCATTCGACCCGCCCTGCCCCGTGTCCATGGTCTGTTGGCCGGCCCACAGGAAAAGCCCGTCACCGCCATGCGTCATGCTGTTGTAGGCCACCACGTTGTGCTGGCTCTGCTCGAACATCAGCAGCGCCGCCGAGTCCTGCCCACGCTGAAAGAAACCGTGTGAGGAGCCGCGCACCGCGTAGTCCGCGCGATTCTCCACGATGGTGTGCCAGCTCGCGCGGTACAGACCGATGCCGAGCCCTGAGTTGTACGAGAAGTCGTTGCCGCGGATGTCGAGCGAGTCGCTGTGCGAGAGCAACAGCCCGTTCATTGACTGGCGCACGGTGTTCCCGGTGATGCGCCCGCCCGTCACGCCCCGCAGATAGATGCCGGCACCGAAGCGCAGCCACTCGTCCTCCTCGTTCCGATGGTACGACAGCCAGTCGGCCAGGCTCTCGTGCTCCACGAGGCTGAACAGGCGCGGCTTCCAGCTGTGGCTCACGTCATTCCCCTCGAGCGTGAGACCGCGGACATTGCGCGCCAGGATGCCCACGCGATAACCATGCGCCGTGAGTGCACGGATGCGTACGTTGCGCCCGCCGTCGATGCGCACCGCGGTGCCGCGGGCGGCATCGGGTGCACTGTCGGGAGGCACGCCGATGAACGTGACGCCGCGCAGGTCCACGGTGATGTCGCTGCCGCGCACGGTAAGGAGCGCCGAGTCGAGCGAGGCGTGGCCGGGCAGCCGGTAGGTCCCCGGTGCAATGCGCACCGAGCGAGTGATGACGAGGCCGGGCCTGGGGGTGACGACCGGCAGCGGCTGTGCGCCGGCGCCTGCGCTCGCGCCTGCGGGGCGCAGCAGCATCGCCGCCGCGAGCGCCACCGCAGCCACCAGGGTTCGCGCGTGCGGGCGCTGCCGCATCACAGCCACCTCGGCACGCGCGCGCAGTAGGCGGCGTATTCCTCGGGAAACCTCTGGGTGAGGTGTCGCTCTTCTCGCCGAATGACGAAGCGCACCAGAAGACCGAGCACCACCGGCAGGAACACCACCGCCCACACGGAGCGCAGCAGCAGTACCATGCCGGCGTAGAAAACCGTCATGCCGACATACATGGGATTGCGCGTGTAGGCGAACGGGCCGCTGTCCACCACCAGCTTGGCCGGGCGGTTGGGATAGACGGCCGTGCGGAACCGCCGGAACGTGACAATCCCGGCGTAGACGAGCGCCAGCCCGCTCAGCACCAGCACGAGCCCGGCCCCAGCCATCGCCGGCGCGTCAGGGAGGCGCCAGAGCGGCACCAACCGATCGAGCAGCGCACCGCACCCAAGTCCGGCCAGGAACAGGATTGGCGGCGGAAAGCGGACGGCGGGACCGAGATCCTTGGGTGGCGGAGGTGTGGACATGCCCAACAATGCGTGGGCCGGCGTCCCGCAGCCAGTTGCCCGGTTGCCGGTGGTGGCCGCTCAATCCCCGGGCAGCATCGCCCACAGCGCGGTGCGCCCGACGTTGCAGTGCACGAGCCGAGACATGGGGGATAGCGCTCCCCACCCGAGCCACAACGCGTGCCGCGCCAGATGGTGCGCGTGCAGCGCCCCGAGCCCGCCAGGTGCAGGTGCCGCGAGGCGGGACAGCCGATTGGCGCGTCCCGGCACCGGATGGAAAATGCGCTCCACGTTCACCGGTCGCGTGGGCTCGTCGTCCTGCCACCTGTCGAGCAGCTCGATCGACGTGCGCACTCCGGACACACCCACCTGCCTCGCGGCCGCGGCGTCGGTGGCGTACACCGCCGCGCGCGAGGGCGTGGGCAGCACCAGGACGCCGAGGAACCCCCACAGCGTCATGCCGGCCGCCAGCGTGACGATGCCCGCGGCTGTCGCCGGCGTGGCGCCGGTGAGGGCCAACACGGCCGCGAAACCGGCCGTGTTCCAGGCGATCGCGCCCAGTACGCCGCGCCGGTGCGCCCCGCTCTGCGCCACCGCCTTGCGGCGCGCCAGCTGCGCCGTGAGCGCGTGCGCCGGCAGGGCAGACCAGCGCAGTGGCACCAGCAGGGTGTCCGGGGCGATGCCGCTCCAACCACCCACGAACCCTTCGTCGGGCGTGTCGACGACCATGAGCGTCGCGGGGTCGAGGCCAGCCTGTTGAGCCGCCTGCACCATCGAGGGCGGTGTGGGCATCACGGGCATCCGGGCGATCACGCGTGCCATGCGTCCGCGCTGCGCCGCCAGCACCACCTGCCCGAACGCGAACACCGCGATCACGGCCGCCGTGTCGGCCGCACGGGCGGTCAGCATCAGCGCCAGCGCCAGCACCATCCACACCGCCCACTGCACGGCCACCCCACGGAGCCACCGGGAGAGCCACAGCTGCGCCCAGTCCTTGCGGCGCACGACCCACGCCCCCCCCACGAGATCGAACAGGAAGAACCCCACCATGAGCAGCGCGAAGTACAGCCCCAGCGACAGCATCGACCGGCTCAACGACTGCTCGGGAGAGGTGGAGAAGCCCTGGCTGGGGATACCGAACGCCAACAGACACGTGGTGGCCACGACGGCCGTGCCGACCCCGGTGATGCCGAGATACAGCCGCGACCGGGCATAGGTCAGGCGCCCTGTCCGGGCGCCGTTGGGAAGCGTTGGAGACGTCATGCCGCCGTAACGCTCGGGTCGCGAATTTGGTTTGCCGCTCGCGGATTTTCCCCAACGGCGTAGCGTATGGACATGGACCGCCGCCTCTTCGTATCCGATCTCGCGCGCTACGCCGCGCTCTGTGCCGTGGTGCCCAACGTCTGGCGCGTCACGAGCCGCCCCCGCTTTGCCGACAATCCGTTCACGCTCGGCGTGGCCTCCGGCGACCCGACCCCTACCGGCGGCGTCTTGTGGACCCGCCTCGCCCCCCGGCCCTTCGAGCCCGACGGCGGCATGGACGGCCTGCGGACCACCATCGACTGGGAGCTGGCCGACGACGAAGGGTTCGCCAAGATCGTGAAGACGGGGCGCGCCACCGCCGCCCCGGAGCTGTCGTTCAGCGTGCATATCGAGGTGGACGGGCTGCAACCGGACCGGTGGTACTTCTACCGGTTCATGGCCGGCGGCGTGACCAGTCCAATCGGCCGGTTCCGGACGACCCCCGCCGAGGGGCGCGTGTCACCCCTGGCGTTCGCGTTCATGTCCTGCCAGCACTGGGAGCAGGGGTACTTCACCGCCCTCGACCACGTCGCCCGCGAGGAGATCGACGTCGCGGTCCACCTGGGTGACTACTTCTACGAGTACGCCGGCAACAGCAAGGCGGTGCGCATGCACCATGGTCTCGAGATCCGTACGCTCGACGACTACCGGCGACGCTACGCCCAGTACAAGTCCGACCCCGCGCTGCAGGCCGCCCATGTGCGCTGCCCCTGGCTGGTCACGTGGGACGACCACGAGGTGGACAACAACTACGCCGGCCTCATGGGCGAGAACGGTATGGAGTCCACGGAGCAGATGCGGGCGCGGCGCGCCGCCGCGTATCAGGCCTGGTGGGAGCACCAGCCGGTGCGCGTGCCGCGTGTGTCGTCGTGGAGCGACCTCACCATCACGCGCACCATCACCTGGGGCGCACTCGCCCGTTTCTGGATGCTGGACACGCGCCAGTACCGCGACGATCAAGCCTGCGGTGACGGCACCCAGGCGCCCTGCGCCGAGTGGAGGGACCCGCAACGCGGCATGCTGGGCACCACGCAGGAACGCTGGCTGGTGGATGGCCTCGGCGCTTCGCGCGCGCGCTGGCAGGTGTTGGCCAACCAGGTGATGATGGCGCCCTACGACGCCGCCCCCGGCGACGAGGTGCGGACCTCGATGGACCAGTGGAGCGGCTACCCGGTGGCGCGTGATCGATTGCTCGGCCAGATCGCGACGCGCGCGCCCAATCGCACGGTGGTGCTCACCGGCGACATCCACACCAACTGGGTGAACGAACTGCGCAGCGACTTTTCACGCCCCGACCGCCCGGTGATCGGCGCCGAGTTCGTGAGCACCAGCCTGTCGTCGGGCGGAGATGGCGCCGAGGTGTCACCGCAGCGGCTCGCGACCATGCAGGGCGACAATCCGCACCTGCGGTGGTTCCAGAATCGGCGCGGCTATGTGCGATGCCGCGTGGACGAGCAGGCTTGGACGGCCGAGTACCGCAGCGTCCCGTACGTGACCAGACCGGGCGCACCGGTGAGTACGGTGTCCGCGTGGCGGGTGGAGCACGGGCGGGCCGGGATTGCGCGGACGGACTGATCGGACACACCAACGGATCTCGAAGGCATTCGGGGTCTGACCGACGATGAGCCGCCGACAGCACGTCGGCGGCAAACCCGCCGTCACTTCGCCTGCACCGCCGGCACGAGGCTCGCGAACTCCCGCGTCGGCATGCGCCCGCCGCCACGCAGCGCAGCAATGACGTCATCCGCCCGATCATCGTCGCACCCCGCCGTGCGCAGGCTGTGGTACGCCATGCCGAAGGCCAGCTCCCGCTCGCCCATGAGCGCCTTGCTCACGCCGAGTTGCTCGAAGAGCTGCTGCTCCTCCTCCCCGTGCGTGCGGACGACGATTTCGATGGCCGGGTTCCGCCCCCGCGCCCGCTCGATGATGTGCCGCGCCTGATATGGATCGGGGGTCGCCACGACCAGCACCCGCGCGGTCTCCGGGTGCGCATGCTCGAGGATGCCGGCCCGTGAGGCATCACCGTACACGGTCTGTACACCCAGAGCCCGCATGGCTTCCACCACCCGGCGATCGGACTCGATGGCGATGAACGGCATCCCGACGCGTTCCAACGCCTCGCCGATCGTGCGGCCGACGCGTCCGTAGCCGACCAGCACGACGTGGCGCACCGGTGGCGCCTCGAACAGTGCCGTGGTGAGTACGCGTGGGGCCGTCTGCCGCTCGAGACGGTCGAGCAACGCCGGATGGCGCGACACCCACGCGATCAGTTGCTCCGCCGCCGCAAAGAGGAGCGGATTGAGCAGGATGGTGATGAGCGCCGCCGCCAGCACGAGACTCCGCCCGTCGGCGGACAGCACGCCCAATGACACGCCAAGCCCCGCCACGATGAACGAGAACTCGCCGATCTGACCAAGCGAGGCCCCGAGGCGCACCGAGGCGGCAAAGGAATGGCGCAAGACGATCATCAGCACCGCCGACCACACGCCGTTGCCCACCACGATGGCGGCGACCGTGCCGGCGAGCTTGACCGGCTGCTCGAGGAGAATCCGCGGGTCGAGCAGCATGCCGGTGGACACGAAGAAGAGCACCGCGAACGCATCCTGCATGGGGAGGGCGTCGGCGCCGGCGCGATAGCTCAAGTCCGACTCGCTGATCACCACGCCGGCCACGAATGCCCCGAGCGCGAACGATACCCCGAAAAGCGTTGCCGCTCCCATGGCGACGCCAAGTGACACGGCCAGCACGGCCAGGGTGAACAACTCGCGCGAGCCCGTCCGCGCCACGTGCGTGAGCAGCCAGGGAACGACGCGACGCCCCACCACGACCATCACCAGAATGAACGCCGCCACCTTGGCAATGGTGAGCGCGACGATCGAGACCAGTTCCCCCCGGGAGACAGTCGCGCCACCCCCCATGACGCCCAGCACCGCCGGCAGCAGCACGAGGGCCAGCACCACCCCCAGATCCTCGACGACCAGCCACCCCACCGCGATGCGCCCATCGATCGAGTCCATCATGCCGCGGTCTTCGAGCACCCGCAGCACCACTACCGTGCTGGCCACGAAGAGGGACATGCCGAACACCAGCGATGCCGACGCGCTCCATCCCCACCAGCGGGCCAGCCCCGTGCCAAGCAGCCCGGACACGAGCATCTGGAGTACGGCCCCGGGAACGGCGATGCGCCGCACCTTGAGCAGGTCGCCCGGTGAGAAGTGCAGCCCCACCCCGAACATCAGCAGGATCACGCCAATCTCGGCAAGCTGGCCGGCCAGCGAGACGTCTGCGATGAACCCGGGGGAGTGCGGCCCCAGCGCAATGCCCGCCAACAGGTAGCCGACCAGCGGCGGGAGGTTGAGCCTGGTCGCCACGAACCCGAACAGGAACGCGACACCGAAGGCGCCGGCAAGTGTCGCGAGCAGGGCGGTTTCCGGATGCATGCCCCTAAACTACTCGCGCTGCCTGCCCCACCAACCCGGCCGCAGTCCGTCGCGGCCGGCTGGTCACGCCTGTCCGTCGGCCAGCAGTGCGAGCAAAGCGAAGGTGGCCAGCCAGTGTTCCCCCATGTAATCGCCCGCCACATACGGAAGGCTGGCTCGCAGATGCTGCTCGGCCGCCTCGCGCGCCGAGCGTCGTCGCGGGTCGGCTGGCGGCAGGGCGGCGGCGATGGAGCGCCAGCACCACGCGCGACTGAGATTGAGGCCATCGAGATGCGCGATCTTGCCGTCGGTGCGGTCGCTCACGGTGGCTGGCCGGAAGAGCGTCGCAGGCTCGCCCTGCGCCAGACGTGGCAGGAAGGCGTCGAACCACGTGCGGAATGCATCGGCCGGCATCGCCACGCGCCTGCATTCGGCCTCGATCAGCGCCGACGACAGGAAGTCGTCGCCGCCGGGCTCCCACGCCTGGCAATCGCGGTCACCCTCGTACCAGCGCCGGGCCGTCTCCCGCAACTGGGCTCCGAAGGCCTCGTGGTGCCGCTGGTCCGCATACTCGAGCGCCAGCCGCAGCGCGAAGGCGGTGTTGAAGTGTGTGCCCACGCGGATGGGATAGGTCGCCTTGGGCAGGAAGGCCATGAAGCGGGCGACGAAGACATCGGCCAGGGGCTGCAGCACCGCCGCCCACCGGGCGGCCGCTGGCGTGTCATGCCGCGACAGCTCCGCCGCCAGCATGAGCAACCATGCCCACCCATACGGCCGCTCGAAGCCGCCGCGCGCCGGGTGCGCGGCATAGGCGCGCTCGGCCGCCATGTTCTCCGCTGTGAACTGCGCCTCGAACAGCGCGTCGATGGCCGGTGCCTCGCTGATGCCCGGCCTCACGCGCCGCAGCGTGGCCAACAGCCAGTAGCCGTGCACGCAGGAATGCCAGTCGAAGCTGCCGTGAAAGACCGGATGCAGCGCCGCCGGCCCCCGCACGTCGGCGGGCCCCAGCAGCACGTGATCGAGCTTGTTGGGGTACTCGCGGCGCACGTGCGCGAGGGCAAGGCGGGCGAAGTGCGATGCCGTGGGCGCGTCGAGCGTGAAGGCCGTCATCGGTGCTACCGGCGCGGGAAGGCGAAGAGCGACATCAACGCGATGTTGGCGGCGAGCACCAGCAGCGCGGTGGGGATCTGCGCGCGGATCACGCCGTAGCGATCGCGCAGTTCCAGCAGCGCCGCGGGCACGATGTTGAAGTTGGCGGCCATGGGCGTCATGAGCGTACCGCAGAACCCCGACAGCATGCCGATGGCGGTCACGATCACCACATCTCCGCCGAACTGCTGCACCACAAGCGGCAGGCCGATGCCGGCCGTCATGACCGGAAAGGCGGCGAAGGCATTGCCCATGATCATCGTGAACAGCGCCATCCCCACCGCGTAGGCCGCGACGGCCGCGTAGGGCGTCCCGAGCGGCAGGGACGTGGTGGCGAGCCCCGCGACCACCGTGCCGACACCGGCGGTCGCGAAGAGCGCGCCCAGCGCCGCCAGCGACTGCGGCAGGACGGCCGCCCACCCTACCGAATCCATCAGCCGGCGAGCCTCGGTCACGGGCGCCGACAGGGGCGGCCGCAGCATGACCAACCCAGTGAACAAGCCGAGGGTCGTGGCCAGTCCGAGTGCGATCTGGGTGACCTGCCTGGGGTCCACCAGCAGCTGACCGTTCACCGCCACCCCCTTGAGCAACACGCTGCCGGCAAACGTGGCCACGGGCACCACGAGCACCGGCACGAACAGGCGGTTGCCCCACCGTCTGGCCGACGCCTCCCGTTCCTCGGCGGTGACGGACTCGCGGGTGCCCTGCCCGAGCCCCGCCGCCGCCGTCCCCACCATGAGCAGCACCAGCACCCCGTTTGCCAGATCACTCAGGTACGAGCCGGCGACGAACAGCAGGGCGTAGACGCTCCAGAACAGGGTGGTGCGCCACCGCCGCGGATTGCTGTCGTCACGGGCATTCACCAGCGCGATGCCGCCCACCAGCACGCCCATGAGCAGGTAGATCGCCTCGAGCGTGATCATGCGCCGCCCTCCGTGGCCTGTTCAGCCCGGGCGGCGGCGACCTGCTCGCGCACCTGCCGGTCGAGCCGCAGCACACGCGTACCATGGATGGCGAAGGCCACCAGGGCCGTGGGGATGGCCCACCGCGCCAGCAGCAGCGGTTCGACGAGGATGCCGTTCTGCTCGAGGAAGCCGCGAATGAGCAGGATGGAGCCGATCGCCACGAACACATCTTCGCCGAAGAACATGCCCACGTTGTCGCTGGCGGCGGCCATGGCCTTGATGCGCTCACGCGTTGGCGCCGGCAGGTCGCCATGCACGTTCTCCGCGGCCCCCTCCGCCATGGGAGCCACCAGAGGCCGAACCATCTGGGCGTGCCCGCCAAGAGACACCAGCCCCAGCGCCGACGTGGCCTGCCGCAGCGCGAGATACACGAGCAGCACGCGCCCCGCCGTGGCCGCCTGCAGCTGCCGGATGACCTCCCGCGCGCGTTCCTTGAGTCCCGAGCGCTCGGCCAACCCGATGACCGGCAACGCGAGCCAGACGATGGCGATGTAGCGGCTCTCGATGAACGCCTTGCCGAAGGCGGCGATGACGTCGGGCAGCGACAGGCCGCTCGCCATGCCGGTGGCGAGGCCGGCCAGGGTCACCACCAGGAGGGCATTGAGGCGCAGCGCGAAGCCGACGATGACGATGAGGATGCCGATCAGGGGAAGCATGTCGACCACGATACCGCCCGAACCCGTCCGGGGTAACTTAGGGGATGATCACTTCGCCCCTCCTCCGTACCGCCCTGCTCGGCGCCCTCGCACTGGTCTCCACCGCGTGCGCGTCGGGCGGGCGCGCGGTGCGCGCGCCGGCCGAGGCGCCAGCGGCCCTGCGGGTCTACGACACGAAGGCCAAGCGCTTCGTGAGTTTCGCACAGTTCGCCAACACGATCGCGTCGAACGACCTCGTGTTCTTCGGCGAGCAGCACAATGATCCGGCCACCCATGCCGCCGAGCACGCGGTGCTGGCGGCTCTGGGTGAGCGCCGGTCCCACGTGATCGTGACGCTCGAGATGTTCGAGCGCGATGTGCAGCCCATGCTCGACCAGTACCTCGCCGGCACGATCTCCGAGGCGCACTTCCTCGCCGGTTCCCGGCCGTGGGAGCACTACACCACGGACTATCGCCCGATGGTGGAGCTGGCCCGCGTACGCGGCTGGCCCGTGGTTGCCGCCAACGTGCCGCGCCGCCTCGCCAGCGCCGTGAGCCGCCGCGGCCTCGTGCTGCTGGACACACTCAACGCGGCGGACAGGCGCTTCATGGCCGGCGAGCACATCTGCCCCAAGGATGCGTACTACACGCGCTTCGCCGAAACGATGAAGGGGCACGGCGCCGGCGGTGGCCCGCCGTCAGCCGCCGACGCGGCCGCGATGGCGCAGATGACCGACCGCTTCTACGAGGCGCAGTGCGTCAAGGATGAGGCGATGGGCGAAGCCATTGCCGAGGCGTGGCGGCGTGCCCCGGCCGGCACCGTGGTCTTTCATGTGGACGGCGCTTTCCACAGCGACTACGGCCTCGGCACCGCCGAGCGGGCGCGCCGCCGGGCGCCCAAGGCCGCGTCGGTGGTGCTGTCGGCCATCCCCGTGCCCGACCTGTCCCGCCCCGACATCGCGCCACACACCGACAAGGCCGACTACCTGCTCTTCACACGTGCACCCAAGTGAGCGCGCCCGTCCTGCGCCCTAGCCCTCGTAGCCGCGCTCGATGAGAAAGGCACGGACCTTGTCAGGGTGACGCTCCACGTCGAGGGTGCCCGGGCGCAGTCCCGTGCGGATGAGCAGGCCGCGCCCGGCCGACGACGCCACCACGAAGGCGTCGGTGGTCACGCACACCACCTCGGCGCTCTCCGAGAGCTGCCCCGGATGCCCCGAGAAGTGCATCGCCGACCCCTCGGCAAGCCCCTCGGCCTTCACCGCACCATGCGGTTCACTCCACGTGACCCCGGTGAAGAGCACGACGTCGTTGCCGTCGCCGATGAAGTCCTCGACGGGCACCCCGAACACGCCGGGCGACGTCTCGACCTCGGCGCGGATCCGGTAGGCGTCGAACAGTCCTTCGACGTCGGCGGTGTCGAGCGCGACCCGCACGGCCTGGCCGTCCCGCAGCACGATGGTGATCTCATGATCGGCGACGGCCATGCCGCGCCAGGCGCCGCGCAGGCGGCGCAGCGCTTCGACGGTATCGGAAGTGGCCTGGAAGCGATATTCGCGCACGAACGTCCTCGATGAATGCCGGGCGGGAATCTAGTGGATGCGGTGCACCGGCACCCCCAGATACGACGCGCCGGCCTCCAACTCGGCGAACTTCGGCACCACGCTGAGCGGTCCCACCTGGGCTCCTGCACCGCTCTGCACACCAATGCCGATCACGCAGCCGACGCCAATGACGGTGCCGGCACCGAGCCGGACCCGCGCGGTCTTGAGAAGTCCCCGCTCCACGATGTGCCCTGACACATGCGCATCCGACCCGATGACAACGCCGTCACCGAACTCGAGCAGGTTGTGGTCCATCAGCGCCAGGCTGTTCACCCACACCAGCCGCCCGAGGCGCGCCCCGTTCAGGCGCATGTACCAGCTCCAGAACGTGGTGGAGCGGAACGCCGGCCCGGCAAACACGCGCACGACGTGTATCGTCATGAGGTAGCGGCCCCAGTCCAGCACTGGCCAGCTGAAATCGGCAATCGGCAGCTCCACCCCCTCGGGCGTCCGCCAGCCCAGGAGCCGGGTGGCCACCGCGGAGTAGACGAGCAGGGCGAAGGCGAAGAGCAGGTACAGCGGCACGAACGCGAACGCGAGAAGCGCCACCCGCATCCACGGCGGCGCGTTCCAGTTCAACGCCACCTGCAGCAGCAGGATCACCGGAAGCATTGCCGTGCCAAGCAGCACCGTTTCCAGCAGGATGATCGACACCACGGCCCACACGAACCGGGCACCGCGTTGCCATGTCCCAGATGCCGTCTCCATCATCAGCCGCTCCCTCCGCCAGTGAGGCGGACCCCACCGCCGCGCCCGATCCCGCCCGCCTGCATGTGCAGGGCGAGGGTCCTCCGCTCATCTACATTCCCGGCCTCGATGGCACCGGCCTCCTATTCTATCGCCAGGCCCGAACGCTCGCGCTGCGTTTTCGGGTCATCACGTTCCGCCTGCGCGACGAAGCCCGCCGCATGGAGACGCTGGTGGCGGATGTCGCGCGCCACCTCGACCGCGTGGTACCGGACGGTACACCCGCGGTGGTCGTGGGCGAGTCGTTCGGCGGCGCGCTGGCCATGAGCTTTGCGCTGGCGCACCCGCATCGCGTGGCGCGCCTGGTGATCCTCAACTCGTTCTCACGGATTTCCCCCACCCTCAAGCTGCACGCCGCCATCGCCGGGATCTCGCTGATCCCGTGGCGCGCGATGCAACTGGTGCGACGCCTGACCGCCTGGCGCCTGCACTCGCCGCACACGCACACGGAGGAGATTGCGAGGTTCCTGCTGCTGACGTCGGCGACGACCAAGCACGGCTACCTGAACCGGCTGCACATCCTCACCCGGTACGACATGCGACCGCACCTCGCCGGCTTGCGCGTGCCCACCCTGTATCTGGCGGCCGACCAGGATCACCTCATCCCGTCCGTACGCGAGGCGCGCTTCATGTCGTCGCGGGCGCCGCAGGCCACGATGCGGATACTCGAGGGGCACGGCCACGGCTGCTTTCTGGCGCCCGACCTCGATCTCGACCAGATCCTGCGGGAGTGGCACCTCGCCTGACGGCGGGGCACCGCATGGCCGCTGCTACTCCGCCCGCCGGAGCGTGTAGGCGTGCCGGAACGCGAACGACGCCCCCTCGAACTGGGTCTCCTTGGTGAGCCGCACCGCGCCCGCCGACACTTCGAGCGTTTCGCGGATCCGTGCCGGACGGTCATCGTCGGCCCCCTGCCCCTCGAGCACCAGACGGATCGGGGTGCCGCGCTGCCCCCCCTCACGCGCCGTGACGGTAAACGCCTGCAGGGCGCTGTCGCGCGCACTCCCCCACTCGGCATCCTCGAGCGCCCGGTCGAAATGCCAATGGCTGGTGCTCTGCACGGTCGTCCCTGGGCCGTCGTCGTACGTGAACTGCAGCTCCAGACCGTCGCGGTCCGGTGCCGGCAGCACCTTGAGCCGCGTGGGGAGCGTGACGCGCCGCGTCGAATCCTGATAGTCCTTGTACTCCAGCGTGCCCTGCCAGCTGCCGATCAGCTGGCTGTAGAGTTGGTCGCGCTGCGCCGGCTGCGCCAGTCGCGCCGGGGCGCGGACACACGAGGCCGCGGCGACCAGGGCGGCGACGAACAGCAGGGGGCGAGACAGCACGGCAGGCTCAGGGCAAGGAGGGATCGGCGGCGGCAGGCGATGCCGATAGGACACCGCAGGGTGCCGAAAGGTTCTCCGGACGACGGTGCCTGAGCGTTGGCCGAACGACGACGCGGGCGCCGACGATGCTCCGTCGACGCCCGCGTCCCCGCGTGTCAGGCCGTGCCGGCGATCAGCCGTCGATGTCGTCGAAGAAGCCGAACGGATTGCCACCACCCGAGCCGCCCACATTCTCCACGCGCAGCGTCTGCTTCTGGATGGTGTTGCCGATCTGCAGAACGACCCCGAAGTCGCCGGTCGTCGCGGTCCCACCGCCGCCACCGAAGCCACCGAATCCGCCACGGCCACCCTGGGCGGGCACCGGCAGGCCGATCAACTCGAACACCTTCCGCACCGCCGGGTTGCTGGCCGCGCCCTGCAGCTGCGCGGCGCGCTCCTGCAGCTGCGCCATCCCTTCCCCGCCGCCCGCACCGCCACTGCCGGCCGCGGCCGGACGCGGCGTGGCTTCAGCCGGACGGGCACAGAACGCGTCCCATTGCGTAAGCGGCCGCTCGCACGGCGTCTGCGCGCCACGGCCACCGCCGCCACCGCCGCCGCGGCCGAAGTTGAAGCCCCCGGTCGGCGGGTTGAGCAGCTGCCGAGCGAGCGACAACGCCGTGCTGTCGTACTTGGCCTTGGCCAGGGAGTCGAGCACCTGCGGCATGCGCACCGCCCGCAGGATGCTGTCGCGCTTCTCGCTTGGCGAGAGCGGAGCCCGCGCCGCCGGACGTCCGGTGAGCGCGTAGGCCCACGTCACCGTGTGCAGCCCCACGCCACCGGGGCCGGTGAGGGTGGACACCGTATCCCCGATCGCATTCACGATGCTGATGCGCGCCGGCGAGCCGGCCTGCGTGATGCGATACGAGATGCTCGCCGCGTACGGTGGATTGGGCGTCGCGAAGAAGCCCTGGGCGTTGCCATTGCCGCTGGCACCGCGGAGCGGCTCCTCACCCCACTGGAACGCCGTCCGGGGTGCGAACAAGTGCACCGGCTTGGCCGCGACGGTCTTCGTCATCTGCTGCAGCGGCGCCACATCCACGATCCAGAAGCCGCGCCCGTGCGTCGCGGCGATGAGTTCCTTGTCGCGCGGGTGGATCTGCAGGTCGTACACCGGTACGCTGGGCAACCCCGCGGCGAACTTCGTCCACGTCGCGCCACGATCGATCGACGCGTAGACGCTGAGCGACGAACCCACATACAGCACGTCGGCGTTGGACGGATCCTCACGCACCACGTGCAGGAAGTCCCCGTTGCCATCGGCAGGCAGGTTGTTCGCGAGGCTCGTGAACGTCCGGCCGCCATCCTTCGACATGAACAGGTACGGCTTGAAGTCCCCGTTGCGGTGATTGTCGAACGCGACGTACACCACATTGGTGTCGAAGGCCGACGCCTCGATGCGCGTGACATACACCTCGCCGCCATTCGGCAGGCCGGGAATGCGCGCCGACAGGTTCTCCCACGTGGCGCCATCATTGCTGCTCTTCCAGACATTGCCGTCGTCGGTGCCGGCGTAGAGCAGCCCTGGCTTGGCCGGGCTCTCCTCGAGCGCCACCACGGTGCCGTACGTCTCGGCGCCGGTCGCGTCGAGCGTGATGCCGCCGGTCAGCCGCAGCGCCGTATCGAGCTTGGCGGTGAGCTGCTTCGACAGGTCGGGGGAGATGATCTGCAGCGCCTCGCCGCGCTTGCTCGACTTCATCACGCGGTTGCCTGCGTAGTAGATGACCGCCGGGTTGTGCGGCGAGATGAAGAACGGCGTGTTCCAGTTGTAGCGAATCGCCAGGTCGGCCGAGTCCTTGGCCTGCTGCTTGCGCAGCGCCGCGATGGCGGCGAGCTGCGGCCTGGTGGCTGGGGTCAACGGGTCGCCGCGCACGACGGCGATGCTGTCCTCCCACTGCTTGTACGTCGCCTGCCACGACGGCTTCTGGAAGGCGTAGCGCTCCCCCGTCTTGAGGTTGAGGCGCGAGGCATTGCCGCCCTGCGATTCGCCGTAGACGATGTTCGGGTCCGTCGGGTCCATGGCGGCATAGAAGCCGTCACCACCGGAGATGGTGTACCAGTAGCCGAGGCTCGTCTGGTTCACACGACGGCGGCTGGGACCGCACCACGTGCCATTGTCCTGGGCGCCGCCGCAGATGTTGTACGGCACGTTCATGTCGAACGCGACTTCGTAGAACTGGGCGATGGGCAGGTTCTGCGGCTGCAGGAAGTTGCCTCCCGCATCGTACGTGATGGCAATGCCGCCGTCGTTGGCAAGGAACCAGCGCTGCGGGTCGTTGGGGTCGATCCAGATCCCATGGTCGTCGACGTGCACGTTCTGCGCGGCGTTGCGCGAAGTCTTGCCACCGTCTTCCGAGAGCTGCAGCTCGGTGCTCGAGAAGTACACGCGATTGGGGTTCTTCGGATCGCTGCGGACCTGCGAGTAGTAGAACGGCCGCACGTTGATGTTGTTCATCTGCGCCCACGTCGCGCCGCCGTCGGTGCTCTTGTACAGGCCGTTGTATTTCGGGCTGCGCTGGCCGACGATCGGGCCGGTGGCGTTTTCGGCCGCCTCGATCATCATGTACATGACGTCGGGGTTGGCGAGGTTGATGTCGAGGCTCAGGCGTCCCTTGTAGCCGGAGGGGAAGCCGCCGCCCTTCACCTCCGTCCACGTCTCACCGGCGTCGGTGCTCTTCCAGAGTGCCGAGCCCGGGCCGCCGCTGAACAGCGAATACGGCGTGCGCCGACGCTCCCAGCTGGTGGCGAAGACGATATCGGGGTTCTTCGGGTGGATGGCCACGTCGACGAAACCGGCCTTGTCGCTGATGAACTTCACCAGCTTCCACGTCTGGCCGCCATCGGTGGTCTTGTAGAGCCCCCGGTCGGGGTTGGCGCGCCACGCCGCGCCGAGCGCCGCCACGAACACGACATTCGGGTTGGTGGGGTGCACCGCGATGCGGCCGATATGCTCGGTCTTCTCGAGCCCCATGGCCTTCCAGGTCAAGCCACCGTCGCTGCTCTTGAAGATCCCGCCGCCCGGCTCGATGGAATTGCGCGAGTTGGGCTCCCCGGTGCCCGCCCACACCTGCTGGGTGTCACTGGGAGCGATGGCGAGCATCCCCATCGAGATGACACGCTTGTCGTCGAAGACCGGGCGCCACGTGATGCCATTGTTGGTGCTCTTCCAGATGCCACCACCTGCCGCGGCCACGAAGACCGTCTTGGAGGGGCTCGGGATGCCGACGACGTCGGAAAGGCGGCCCATGAAATTGGCCGGACCGACGGTGCGCCAGCGCATGCCGGCCACGGTGGCGGAGTCGAGCGGCTGGGCCGCGGCGGTGCCGGTCAGGGCCAGCGCGCCCAGTGCGGCGATGCCGAGCGCGGCCGTGCGAAGCTGGGGGAGGTAACGGTACGGTGTCATGGGGGGGAAAGTGGTGAGATTGCAACCTACCGCATGGAAAACGTGCGGCCCCGTCGACACGTTTACCAGATGCCCCCAACCCTCGGTATTGCCGCCTTCGATGCGGCCAGTCCGCTGGCCCCCTGGCGCTTCGAGCGCCGCGACGTGGGCCCCCGCGACGTCCAGCTCCAGATCCTGTATTGTGGCATTTGCCACTCCGACCTCCACACGGTGCGCGGCGAGTGGGGCCCCTGCGCCTACCCGCAGGTACCCGGCCACGAGATCGTGGGCCGGGTGACCGCCGTTGGTGGCGACGTGTCCCGCTGGAAGGTGGGGGACCTGGTTGGTGTCGGCTGCATGGTCGATAGCTGTCGCCATTGTGTGCCGTGCAAGGACGGTGTCGAGCAGTACTGCGAAAACGGCATGACCGGCACCTACGGCGGCGTCGAGAAGGAAACCGGTCGGCCGACCCAGGGCGGCTACTCCACCGCCATCGTCGTCAACGAGGATTTCGTCCTGCGGATCCCGGACAACCTCGAGCTGGCCGCGGTGGCGCCGCTGCTGTGCGCCGGCATCACCACCTGGTCGCCACTGCGGCAATGGAAGGTGGGGCCCGGCAGCCGCGTGGGCGTCGTGGGCATCGGCGGGCTGGGGCACATGGCGGTGAAGCTCGCCAACGCCCTCGGGGCGCACGTGGTGGTGCTGACCACCTCCCCCGGCAAGGCCGAGGACGCCCGCCGCCTCGGCGCACACGAGGTGGTGGTGTCACGGGACAAGGACGCGATGAAGGCGCTCCGCAACTCGCTGCATCTCATCATCGACACCGTGGGGACGCCCCACGATCTCGAGGCCGAGATGCAGTTGCTCACGCTCGATGGGACGCTGGTGCTCCTGGGTGGCTCCCCCGAGCCGCATCCGGCGCCGGGAGCGTTCACGTTCATCATGAAGCGCCGTCGCCTGGCCGGGTCACTCATCGGCGGCATCGCCGAAACACAGGAGATGCTGGACTTTTGCGGCCAGCATGGCATCACGGCCGACATCGAACTCATTGCCGCCGCGGCCGTCAACACCGCCTACGAGCGGATGCTCAAGTCGGACGTGAAGTACCGGTTCGTGATCGATCTGGCGACGCTCGGCGAGCCCACCAGCTGACCGTCGGGCCGCGCGGGAGGCCAGCGGCTCGCCTCCCGCGCGCTTGGCATCACGGGACCTGCTGTGGCATTTCGAAGGCGCCTCCGGGCGGCACCAAAGCCTTGGTCGTCCACTTGACGCCCTTGCGGTTGACCATGGTCACGGCATCGAGCACGGAGTAGCGGGCATCGATCTGGGCCCAGAGCGGCTCGTTGCGTTCCTTGCCGTGCATCGAGATCAGCAGGATACCGTCCGGCTTGAGAAACTGCTCGTACCGCAGCAGACCGGCCATGAGGTCGTGCAGATAGTAGATGCTTTCGTTGAACACGATCACGTCGAACTGCTCATCGGCCACGAATTCATTCATGTCCGCTACGGCGAACCGGATGGTTTCGGTGGCCTTGCGTGACGCCTTGCGAACGGGTTCCTCGAAGTCGAATCCGAGGTAGCGACCGGCGGCGCCGCGCAATTGCTCCTGGAACACGCCTTCACCGCACCCGACGTCGAGAACGGCGCTGCCTGGCTTGAGGTACGCGACGTAGCCGGCCAGCACACAGTGGTGGGCCAGCTCATCGAGGTTGCGCAGCCACTCCCACCCCCCCTTGGCGTATTCCGCGTTCCACCGCCGCTCGCGGTCGACGCCCAGCATGCGCCGCACACCACGGGTGAGGCGGGCGCCCAGCGGGAGCGCCGCGGGATCGGTACGAATGGAGTCGACGCGCGTGGTGGAATCGGTGCCGGTCATGGACAGACGTGGTGAAGGTGACGGACAGGTGAAGCCGACCCGGCTCAGGCCAGCGACGGGGTGGCATACAATTTGGCCAGCTTGGCCACCAGCGCCCATGGTGCCAGGCGCCCGCCGACGCTCATGCGGCCAAGCCGCAGCGGGTTGGTGCGCCGGGTATTCGCCCAGCGCTTGAGGGTGCAGGCCCCGCGATAGCCCGCCGCGGCCACATGCGGCAGCGTATGGCGGTCATGGGTTCCGTACGGGTAGGCGAGGCTCTCGCAGGGTGCGCCCAGCGCCTGCTCGAGATCCTCGCGCGCACCGACCAGCTCCTCGCGGAGGCTGTCTGCGGGGAGTCCCCGCAGGCGGCGGTGGTGCCGCGTGTGGGCCCCGACCTCGTGGCCATCGACGAGCAGCCCCCGCAACGCGCCGGCGTCGAGGATGGTGGCGCGCGGCGCCTCCGGGTCCCATGCGTTCGTCCCCCCGAGATACGCGCTCACGGCGAACACCGTCGCTGGCCAGCCGTGGGCCGCCAGCGCCGGCAGGCCGTGCGTGACCACGCTGCCGTATGCGTCATCGAAGGTGACCGCGATGGCGCGCGGCGGCAGGGAGCCACGGCCCTGCTGCCACTCCAGCACGTTGCGCACGGTGACGCCCCGAAAACCGAGGCTGGCCAGCACCGCGAGATGCCGGCGGAAGAGCGCCGGGCTCACGAAGTTGGTGTCGTCGGGTGTGCTGGCCGGCGGCGCTTCGATGCGGTGATAGCAGAGGATGGGGACGCGCACGGCCTGAGCCCCGCCCCTACGAGCGGGCGGACTCGAACGCAGGCTCGACGGCGATCCGTTCGGGCACGGCGGTCCGGGCCACGGCGCGCACCGCCGAGTCCGCCGAGGCCGCCGGCTCGGCTGCCAGCTCCCGGCGCTGCCGGTCCCATATCAGGGCGTACTTCGCAAAGCACCCCCAGGCGTGCACCGCGGCGAATACAAAGCCGCGCGTCCCCTCGCGCCACATGCCCTGCAGCACCCACAGCTTGACGAACTTCCAGACGGGGCGCCCGGCCAGCTGCCGCAGCGAGATCCGACGCTGGGCAGTCAAATGGTCGTCGGCTCCCCACGCCGCGTAGCGGTGGCACTTCTCCAGCTGGTGGAGCAGGTCACGGTAGGACTCGTGTTCGAGCCGGCCATCGAGGGTCCCGACGGAGCCGGAGACCAGCAGACGCTCGTGCACCCGCTGCTCCGTCCACCGGCACGACGGGCCATAGAGCCGGACATGCCAGTCACGCCCCCAGCTCCCCCGTGCATAGGGCGCGCCAAGGTAGCGGTTGCGGAGCTGAATACGATAGGCATCCGCGGTGGGGCGGCGCACCGCGACCGCGATGGCATCGCGCAAGGCGGGCGATACCCGTTCGTCCGCGTCGATGGACAACACCCACGGCGTGGTGGCCAGCGCGATCGCCGCGTTCTTCTGGGCACCGATACTCTGCCCGACACATTGGATCACCTGTGCCCCCCATGCCCGCGCCAGCGCCACCGTGCCATCGGTGGAGCCGGCATCCGCCACGATGATGGACTCAGCCCACTGCACCGACGCGAGGCACGCCGGAAGGCGATCGACCTCGTTCAGCGTGGGGATGACCACCGTCACCGGGGCCAAGGCGTGACGCCCTGCACGCGGCACGTGGGCAGGGGTGTTGACACGTTGATCCATTGCGCGCGTAAATTCGCCAAGTCCGCCGCGGCGATCAAGCGCCGTCGGGACACTTAACGCGCCCTTAGCGTACCGTCGGCGCGGCCACCCTCGGCCCTCGAAAATCAGGCCACATGTCGCCGGCGTTGTTCGGAGAATGGGTGGTGCCCGCCTCCGTGCTGGTCGTCGAGGACGACGCCCCGCTGCGCGAGACGCTGGCCGCCACCTTGGGCACCCTGGGTGGCGAGGTGCATACCGCCGCCACCCTCAGCGAGGCCATTCGGGAGGTCACCAAGCGACCCGTGGAGCTTGTCCTGCTGGATATCGGCCTGCCGGACGGCGATGGGACCGAGTTGCTGAAACGCCTGCGCGCAGCGACCGATGTCCCGGTGATCGTCCTCTCGGGGCGCACCGATGAAGAGGACAAGATCGCCATTCTCGACGCCGGCGCCGACGATTTCCTCATCAAGCCCTGCAGCGCCGCCGAGTTGCTGGCACGCGTGCGAGGGCTCATGCGCCGAGTCGCGTCGGCGGCCGTGGGCAAGCGCTGGGCGCGTGTGGAGCTCGACGGCGTGGTCATCGACCTGGTCGCGCAGCAGGTGGTGCGCCATGGCGTGCCACAGCGCCTCACGCCGACCGAATGGGGGCTGTTGCGGGCGCTGGTGCTGCAGGCCGGCCGGCCCCTCTCCACCCGGCAGCTGTGGGACCTCGTGTGGGACCGGGAGTTCGGCGACTTCGCCACTCATGTCCGCGTGCACATCACGCATCTGCGCCGCAAGGTGGAGCCCAACCCCTCGATGCCGCGCCTGATCGTGACGGAACCGGGCGTCGGCTATCGGTTCGTCGAGCCGGCATGAGGCGGCGCAACCTGCGGATCTGGCTCGTCTGGCTTTTGCTGTACGTGGGCACGACGATCTTCTGGGTGGGAGTGTCGCAGCGCCCCGACATTCGCGTGTCGCACGGCGTGATCATGTACCTGCTCCTGATCATCGGCGCGAGCCGACAGGGCGGCCGGACGCTGTCGGCGGCCATGGTGCTGCTGGGCTACCTGGCCGTCGACTATCTCTTCGTGCCACCGCGGCTCTCCTTCGGTGGGGCGAGCCAACTCGACTGGGTCGTCCTGATCGGTTTTGCGCTGACCGGCCTGCTGATCTCCGGCATGTTCGACCAGCTGCGTCGCGCGGCACGCCTTGAGGCCGAGCGCGGCATGGAGATCGAGCGTCTGGGCGCGGAACGTGTGCGACTCGAGCGCGAGGCGGCCACGGCGCGCGCGTTGAGCGACGCTGGACGCCTCAAGAACGCGCTGCTCAGCTCCATCGCGCACGATCTCCGGTCACCGGTGTCGACGCTGGCCCTCCTTTCCGACCCCGTCGCCGGTTTCCCCCCGGACACCGCGCTGCGACGGGTCGCCGAGGAAGCGCGCCGCCTCGCCGCCTATCTGGGGACGTTGCAGCGGGTCGCCACCGAAGACGGCGCCATCGTGTTACGCCGGGAGGCGGTCGACGCGAACGCCCTGATCCAGGTGGCACTCCGCACCTCGCAGGCCCGACTCGCCCAGCACACGGTGAGGGTGGCCGCGCCGGAACCGGCACCGCGCGTGGAGGGAGACCTCACGCTGTGCGCCAGCATCCTCGGCAACCTGTTGCAGAACGCGTCCCGGTATTCGCCCACCTCGGCGCCCATCGACATCGGGACCGTGGAGATCGGCGATGCCGTCGAGATCATCGTGGCCGACCGGGGCCCCGGCATTGCCGAGGCGGACACGGGGCGCCTCTTCTCCCCGCTGCCGAGTGGCGCCCCGGCATTCGGCACCCCTGACGGCGACGCCCGTCTGGGCGTGGGACTGGCCATCGCCCGCACGTTCGCGCGCGCCCAGCAGGGTGACGTGTGCTACCGGGCGCGCGCGGGCGGCGGTGCGGAGTTCGTGCTGCGCCTACCGCGCGCCAGCGACCCCCTCACTTCACGCAATCCGACAGGAGTCGCCGCCGAGCCTGCTCCGGCGTCCTGACGTCGTCGTAGAACTCGCCGAAGTACGCGAGGGTTCGCTTGACCGTGGCTGGGGCGATGAGGGTGCCCACGGTGTCGGTGTACAGCGCCTCGATGGCGGCGCGCCTGGCACGGAACAGGTCAAACGCCGCCGGATACGCGTCGGCGTGGGCACAGTAGCCGCGAAACAGGCGTGTACGCACATCCCTGATAGGCAACGAGGGATCGACCCCGGCGTAGTTCGCGTCGATGACACCGGCGAAATCGAAGTCGTAGGGAACCGGCACGTTGCGGCCATCGGGGAACCCGATGATCTCCCCGTTGTGCAGGCCGCTGAACGACACGTCGGTGTTCGCGATGAAGTAGAGATACGTGAAGACCAGCGCCGACTGCGCGGGATCGAGATCGTCCGCCGCCGCCCCCTTGCGAGCGACGATCGTTCCGCCGAGGCGCGCGGCGACCTGGGCCGGATCTTCGATGAGGAACGACCAGCGCGTGGTCTCCACCTTGCCCGTCGCGCTGTCGGCGTAGCTGATGCGCAGCACACGCACCTTGTGCGACAGGTCGGTGAGCTGGCGGTAGATGCGATAGAGCTGCGCCTCCTGCAGCACGTACTGCTCGTAGCGGTCGAGGTTGCGGCAGTAGCTCACCAGCTTGGGTTCGTCGAGGTTGGCGAACAGGGTGCCGTCGGCGACCTTGTCGCCCACCTTGAGCCGCAGCGGCGGGAAGTCACAGTGCTTGAGCCGCCAGATGCCGCGCGTCTTCACGCGCACGGGCACGGTGACCGCCTTGCCATCGGCATCAGTGTACCGGAGACTGGCGGCACGCCACGGCGCGTCAGCGTTCTTGTCGCGCTTGATCTGCTTCACATTCAGCGTGAGCGTGATCTCGAGAGGCGCCTCGCTGCGGAACAGACGCGGATTCGGCGCCTTCTTCGGCTTGGTGACCGTATCGCCGCTGTCCGCCTTGGCGACCTTAGGCTTCGGAGTCCTCGGCGATTTCGACGTATCCTGCGCCGGTGCCACGGCCGCCCAGGCGGCGCACAGGATGACGGACCGTAGGATTGGGGAGAGTGCCCGCATGAGCATTCCTCGCGCGTCCGGCAGACGGCGGTTGGTGACGTGAAGTCCGTGGATCTCAGACCAATTCGGCCGAAGTCAACTGGGAGGCCCCGGCTGCCCGCACCAGGGTGAGCAGCTCGTCGGGGCCGGTCTTCTTGCGCAGCTGAATCCGGTACTCGATCACGGCGCCGTCGTCCCCGGTGTCAAGGCTGCCGAAGCGCCACTGCCTCGTGAACTCCGAGAGGCGAGGCTCCAGCACACGGCGCAGTGCCGTGGGGTCGGCCGTTTGCAGGCGCAGCGTACGTTCCACGACCACTGCGGGCATCTCGGTCGTCATGTTGTTCGCCTTCGCACGCCGCCAGGCCCGTTCGGCCAGCCCTTCGAGCTGCTCATTGCTCATGTTGCGCAGCACCTCCTCATCCATGCGGGCGACAAAGGTGCCGGTCCGCGACAGCTGCTTGGCCCGCTGGAGCTTGCGCTCGGCAATCCGTCCATCGAGCTCCATCGGGGAGCTGCCGAAATCCGTGTACCACATTGCCAGCGCCAGGGCATTGAAACCGATCGACAGCACCGTCGCCACGGGCAGGTTCACCGCCGAGGCGAGACCGATGGCGGTGGCCAGAAACACATACACGGCGTCCTTGCTGTCGTCGAGCGAATTGCGGAAGCGCACCGCGGCCACGATGCCCGCCAGGCTGAACGCCAGCGCCACCGAGTACTTCACGAGCAGCACGACCCCCGAGACCACGGTCGGCAGCACGACCAGCAGCTGCACGACCGACTGCTGGTAGCCGCGCTTGGCGCGCGTGAGCAGGTACACCCACGCCACCGGCAACGACAGCAGCGCGGCCGCCGACATGGCCACGGCGACGGTCACGGCGAGCGTGATCTCGTCGAGGGCCGCGGCCGCCGGCTGTTCGCCGAGATCGGCCCCGAGCCCCAGCAACGCTTCCAGGGAGGCCGGCATGGGCGTGGCCTCGTGGGGGAGCAGATGCCAGCCGAGGGTGGCGCCGATGACCAGCACGGCGTAATAGAGCACACAGCGCACGACGACCCGGGTACCGGGAGCGGAACGCCAACTGCCAGCTGTCACTCGCGGGGGCTCCGTCGCGGACATGTGTCGAAGGGAAGATGCGGTCGCGGGGATTATCGTGTCCGCGCTGCCGCGGCGCCATGGGCATCGGCGTCTGCACACAGTGGGACCCTGCATCGCCGGCCGGGGTTGTCTCGGTGACCGCAGGGCGTCGTCTTGCCGCGCCGGGTTCCCCTTCGCACATTCGCCGGATGTCGCGCCCCCCGTTCGTCGTGCCGCTGGTCCTGTCCGCCGTGTGCCTCGCCGGCGCGTTCCGTCCGTCGATGCCGGCACCGCGGGCCCCGGCCACACCGACGGCGACGCCACGGGCCGCCCGGGCCATGCAGACCAAGCCCAGGCTGGTCGTCTTGATCACCATCGACCAGTTCCGGGCCGACTACCTCGACCGGTTCGGGCATCAACTGACAGGCGGCATCGCCCGGCTGGCCCGTACCGGGGCGCACTTCACCAACGCGCACCACGACCACGCCATCACCGAAACAGCCCCCGGGCACGCCACGCTGCTGTCGGGGCGCTTTCCACGCTCGACCGGCATCATGATGAATGCCGTGGGCGTCGACGATGAGGACGCGCCGCTCGTGGCCGGCGGCTACGGCGCCGGCGCCTCTCCGCGCCGTTTCCAGGGCACCACGCTTGTGGACTGGATGAGGGCCGCCGACGGGCGCACACGCGCCCTGTCAGTCTCGATGAAGGATCGGGGCGCCATCCTGCCGATCGGCCGCTCGAAGAGCGACGTCTACTGGTACTCCATCGACGGGCGCTTCCTCACCAGCACGTACTACCGCAAGGACCTGCCGGCGTGGGTGCAGCACTTCAACGCCCGGCAGATGGTGGCCCAGTACGCGGGCCGCACGTGGGACCTGCTGCTCCCCGACAGCGCCTACACCGAGAAGGACAGCGTCGCCATCGAGATGGCCGGCCGCAACGTGACCTTTCCGCACCGGCTCACCGACGACGTGGTCGATGCCGGGAGCGCGATCCGCATCACGCCGTTCATGGACGACCTGGTGCTCGACTTCGCGCTGCATGGCGTCACGGCGCTCGGGTTGGGGGCGGGTCCGCAGACCGACCTGCTCGCGGTGTCGCTATCGGCGACCGACGTCATCGGCCACAACTACGGCCCCGACTCACGCGAGATACACGATCAGGTGCTCCGCGTCGATCGTGCGCTCGGGCGCTTCCTCGATTCACTGGCCGTGCTGCGTGGCCCGACCGCCCTCACGGTCGTGCTCACCGCCGACCACGGCGTGGGGACGATTCCGGAGCTGGCCCCGGACAGCGTCCAGCCGCGACCGCGCCGTGTCTCGCTGCAGCAACTCGTGCCGACCCTGCGCGCGCAGTTGCGGGGCGACAAGGTGGACACGTTTGCGCTGGGCCTCGACGTGCAGACGCTGCTGTCGAACCGCCGCGCCTTCCGCAAGCCGGCCCAGCTCGATTCGACGGTGCAGGGATTCGCCGCCCTGGCGCGACTGGTGCCCGGCGTGGCCCGCGCCGATCGCTTCGCCCAGTTGCTTGGCGATACGCTTACCGACGAGATCGCGCGCCGCTGGGCACACCAGTTTCCCGCCGCGTCCAACGTGGAGCTCGTGTTCACGCTCGATCCACTGAGCACGTGGGGGGGCAACGTGGCGTCGCACGGCTCGCCGTACGCCTACGACTCGCATGTGCCGCTCATCTTTGCAGGGGCCGGTGTTACCGCGGGCAAGCACCCGCAGTTCGTGCGTACGGTGGATCTCGCGCCCACGCTTGCCAGCCTGCTGGGCGTGAAGGCGCTCGAGCCCATCGACGGCGTACCACTGCCGGTAAACCGGTAGCGCCGCAGGACCTTGCCCCACCTCGCGCCGCGTCTCTGCACCACGCGACATGCTCGGCCCCCCGGGGGTATCGCCGCCTGCCGCTCGGCGGGCGGGATGGTGGCCTGCGCCGCGGGATCATCGCACAGCCGCCGTATGACCGTCGACATGGGGCCATTCCCGACATGACGGAAACAGGCCACCGGCCCGGGCCTGTCCCCGCCGGCCAGCTCGATTGGGTGGACGATGCGGTGCCCACCGCGTGGCGCAGTGCCGTCGCGGAGGCAATCACGGCCCACGGCCACACCCTGGTGCACACCCTCCCGTGCCTGGTGTGGCGCCATGGGGAGCGCCAGCGGGATACGCGGTGCGTGGAGACGACGGCAGGAGCGTGCGCAGGAGCGTGCGCAGGAGCGTGCACAGGAGCGTCGGCAGGAGCGTCGGCATGAGCGTGGAGGCCTGGCTCGCTGAGGCCCGGGGCCGCGGCACGACCGTGCCTGAAGCGCTCGCCACCTTCGACCAACTCCCGTCCGTCTCGTGCGACGAGATGATCGGCCACTGGCGTGGCAGTGGCCTGCCCACCGGGCACCCCATGGCTGGCATGCTCGAGGCATACGACTGGCACGGGAAGTCGTTCCTCGATGTGGAGACGGTGCACCCGCTGGTGTTCCAGAGCGCACACGGCCACCGGTTCGCCATCGATCCGCGGCGCGTGCCGCTGGTCCTGGCGCCATACCGTGCGGTGTGGGCGCACCCGGTATCCCGGGCGCTGTTCCGCGTGGGCATCCCGCTGTTGCGCACCGCGAGGCCGCGGGCCCGCTTGCGCGCCGTGGCCTGTCGCGGCGTGGTAACGGCCACCATGCTCTACGATCACCTGCCCATCGCCGACAGCTTCAGGCGGGTGAATGCCGACACGGTGCTGGGGCTCATGGACCAGCGGGGAGCCGCGCCGTTCTTTTTTGTGCTGGAGCGGGAGGCATGACATGGCAGCGGCATCGTTTCCGGGGCCCGCGCGTCACGCCCGCTTCCGCGAACGTGTGCCTGCCGCCGCTCGCGAGGCCGCGCTGGGGGAGGCAGGCGAGACGTTGTGCGGTGACTCCCGCTCGCACCCGCGGTGCGCAGACGGGCTGTATCGCAAGCGCTGCAGCAGGCGCTACAGCAGGCGCTGACTGCGATCGCCGACGCCGTCGTGGCGGCCTTTCCGCACTTCGCGGTTCCTCACGCGGCGCCCGATCCGCGACAGGAGGCGCTCGTCACCGACCGTGTGCCGATGCGGCAGGCGGCGATCGACTCCTGCGACAGCGGCCGCGCCGCACCGGATTCAGTCGCCACGGAGCAACAGGCGATGGCGAACTTCGACGAGACCACGGGCTCGTGGTACCGGCTCGGTCACGAGGTGCTGCGCCTGCTGGCGATAATGCGCGAGCGCTTTGTGCCTGTCAGTGTGGTGCTCAGCCGGCACGACGGCATGAGCGACGGCTGGCCGCGGGCGGCACTCGACCTGCCTGTCCAGGTCGTCGTGCTCGCGACCTGCCACCCACCGCGCCCTGCGTGTCCATCACTCGGACCGGCCCCTCACGCATGCGCGCTCCACCAGGGCGCCAATCGTCGTGACTTCACTCGGTAGCCCGCGGCATTCGTCCTCAGCGACTCCGGGTGGGCCGGCAACGGAGCCGGACCCCTCGCCTACCGTGTGACCGCGCCGTGTCGGGCAGACAGCATCCCCGTCCGCGCCACATCCCGTTGTCTGCCACCACCTCCCTCGCATGCGTCTCGCCCGTTGGCTCACCGGCGGTTTCCTGCTGTTCGTCCTGTTCGCCCTGGCCTGGTCGGCCGCCGTCGTCCCCGACCGGACGGTGGCCGAGCTGTCGCGGAGGTGGGCCGCGCCGCCGTCAACGTTTCGACCGGTCGCCGGCCTGACCGTGCACCTGCGCGACGAGGGGCCGCGGACCGACCGCGTGCCGATCGTGCTGCTGCACGGCACGTCGGCAAGCCTGCACACGTGGGACGGGTGGGCGTCGGCGCTACGCGGCACGCGCCGCGTGATTCGCGCCGACCTGCCGGGCTTTGGGCTCACCGGCCCCTTCCCCACCGACGACTACCGCATCGCGCGTTACGCCGAGTTCGTGGTCGCGCTGCTCGACTCGCTGCAGGTGCCGCGTGCCGACCTGGCCGGCCACTCGCTGGGCGGCGAGGTCGCGTGGGAAGTGGCCGCCCGCACCCCGGCGCGTGTGCGCCGACTCGTGCTGGTCGACCCGGCGGGATTTCCTTTCGAGTCCACGTCGGTGCCGCTGGGCTTCCGTCTGGCGCGTCAGCCGGCGCTCACGTGGCTCACGTCGCGCCTGTTGCCGCGCGGCGTGGTGGAGTCGAGTGTGCGCGACGTGTACGGCGACCCCGCGCTTGTGACCGATTCCCTCGTGGACCGCTACTACGACCTCGCGTTGCGCGAGGGGAATCGCCGCACACTGCCACTCCGCTTCGCGCACGCCGCGCCGGGTGCCGACACGGCAATGCTGGCGGCGGTGACGGCCCCGACGCTGATCCTCTGGGGTGGGAAGGACCGCCTCATTCCGCCGTCGACCGCCGCACGCTTCCGGCGCCTGCTGCCGGCCGCTGCGCTGATCGTGTACCCCGACCTCGGCCACGTCCCGCACGAAGAGGATCCCGCACGCACGGTGCGCGACGCGGCGGCCTTCCTCGGGCGGCCGTAACGGGGCGTCGCCCATTCGTCGCGGCGCACGTGTAGCGGCGGCACTGGCACGCGTTACCGCCCCGCGTTGGCCCGCACCGTGAGCGCGCCGAGTCGCTCGCCGGCGGCGCGCAGGGTCTCCTCGCGCTTGGCAAAGTGAAAACGGATGAGGTGGTGCACGGGCTCACGGAAGAAGCTCGACCCCGGCACGCCGGCCACCCCCACCTCCTTGATGAGCCATTCGCTGGCGGCCGTGTCATCGGCGAAGCCGAGGCCGCTGATGTCGACCATCACGTAGTAGGCCCCCTGCGGCTCGGTGAACGGCAGCCCCGTGGTGCGCAGGATCTCGAGGAAGAGTTCGCGCTTGGCCGTGTAGAGCGCGGTGAGGCCGTGGTAGTACGAATCCGGCAGCTCGAGGGCGCCCACGGCCGCCTCCTGCAGCGGCGCCGCCGCGCCCACGGTGAGAAAGTCGTGCACCTTGCGCGCCTGCGCGATCACCGACGCCGGCGCATGCACGTACCCCAGGCGCCACCCCGTGATGGAGTACGTCTTGGAGAGCGAGTTGCAGGTGATCGTGCGCGCGAAGGCGCCCGGCAGTGTGTTGAAATACACGTGCTCGTGCGGCGCGTAGATGATGTGCTCGTACGGCTCGTCGGTGATGACCCACGTGTCGTACTGTTCCGCGTAGCGCAGGATGGTGAGCAGTTCCTCGCGCGTGAACACCTTGCCGCTGGGGTTCGACGGATTGCAGATGACGATCGCCTTGGGGTGCTGCGCGAACGCGCGCGTGAGATCGTCCTCGTCGAAGCCGAAGCCCGGTGGATGCAGCGGCACGTAGATCGGCTCGGCGCCGGAGAGGATCGCGTCGGCGGCGTAGTTCTCGTAGAAGGGCGAGAAGACGATGACCTTGTCCCCCGGGTTGCAGGCCGTCATCATCGCCACCATCATCGCCTCGGTGCTGCCGCAGGTGACCACGAGGTGCTGATCGGGGTCGACCTCGAGCCCCGTGAAGCGGGCGATCTTGCGCGCGAGCACCTGCCGGAAGCGGGGGGCGCCCCAGGTGACCGCGTACTGGTGGAACGGGCCGCGGGTGGCACGTTCGAGCCCGGCCAGCAGCTCCTCGGGCGGGTCGAAGTCGGGGAAGCCCTGCGACAGGTTGATGGCGCCGTACTGGTTCGCGAGGCGGGTGGTGCCCCGGATGACGGACTCCGAGAAGACGGCGAGGCGTTCGGCAGTGGATGGCATGGGCGGGAGACTACCGCCCGATTCCCTGCGGCGCCATGTCGGGGTAGCGTTGCGTCATGCCTTCCCGTGCCTTCTGGGTGATGAGCGGATCGGGGCTCGTCCCGTTGCTGGTGTGTCTCACGCTGGCCTACGCCGTACCCGACCTGCGCGACGCCGCCGTGCGCACGTTTCTCGTGTATTCGGCACTGACGCTCAGCTTCCTGGGCGGAGCCCGGTGGGGAGCGGAGCTCGTCCGCGCCCCGGCCGCGCCGAACCTGCCCCGACTGGGGGCTGCGGCTGCCCCCTCGGTGCTGGGGCTGTTCGCGCTGGTGCCGCAGACGCCGCCCACGGTGGCGATCGGGCTGTTGCTGCTTTCCAGCGGCGCCCAGCTGGCGTGGGACGTGGCCGGCGCACGCGCGGGCCTGCTCCCCCCGTGGAATGGGCGGGTGCGCACCGTGATGACGGCGCTCGGGACGCTCTGCACCCTGGCGCTGTGGCCAGTGGCGGGGTGAAAGCCCGCACGGCGGCAGGGGGAACCATCCGATCACCGACCCATGGCGACGTTTCCGGGCGCCGCGCTCGGTCGTCCTTGGCCGGAAGCGTCACGTGTGCCCGGGACGGAACGGGCGACAAGCGTGGCCGAATCACACCGTTGCCACCCCCGTAACCCTGTGCCCCAACTCGACAAGGTCCTGTCGCGCCTCGACAGCGGCGCCGCCTCCCAGATCCTGCTCGATGCCGACGCCCCCCTTCGGCTCGTGACCCCGAACGGCGAGCAGCCGATCGGCAGTCAGGTGCTCACGCAGGGACAGATCCTGTCGTTGATCAATGAGCTGGCCGGACCGGATGACAAGCCCTCCGTGGTGAAGGGGAGCGGCATCCGTTTTCTCTACCGCTGGAACGAGAAGGACTGGCTGGTGCAGCAGGAAGCGGACGCGCCGCGGCTGCGCGTGGGCATCCGGCAGTGGGTGGAGAAGCCGACCCCGGCGGACCCCACCGTGCCCGAGGGCTCACGCCACCTGCGGCGCCGCGCCACCGACAAGCCGTTGGGCTCGTTCGAAACGTCGGACATTGCGCGCGCGGCCATGGAGCGGCTGCTGCGCCTGCAAGTGAGCCGCGGTGCCGCCGACCTGCACCTGCGGGTCGGCGAACCGCCCATCGTGCGGTCGGGCGGCGACGTGGTGCGCATGCCCGATGAGGCAGTGCTCGACGACCCGGCCGTGTCTGGGATGTTGTGGTCGATCATGCCCGAGAAGAACAAGGCGGAGTTCGACGCCACGTGGGACACCGATTTCGCCTACGAAATCCCGGGCGTCTCGCGCTTCCGCGTGAACGTGCTGCGCGACCGGAACGGCATGGCCTCGGTCATTCGTACCATCGCCAACGAGACGGTCACCGTCGAGCAGATGGGCATCACCCCCGAGGTGCAGCAGCTCTGCCATCTCACCAAGGGGCTCGTGCTGGTGACGGGGCCGACCGGCTCCGGCAAGTCGACGACCCTCTGCGCGCTGGTGGACCTCATCAACCGGACGCGCTCCGACCACATCATCACCATCGAAGACCCGATCGAGTTCGTCCACAAGAGCAAGAAGTGCCTGATCACGCAGCGTCAGGTCGGACAGCACACGCAGTCGTTCAAGAGCGCGCTGCGGGCGGCGCTGCGCGAAGACCCCGACATCGTGCTGGTCGGCGAGTTGCGCGACCTCGAGACCATCGCCATTGCAATCGAGACCGCCGAGACGGGGCACCTGGTGTTCGGTACGCTGCACACGAGCACGGCGGCCGGTACCGTCAACCGGATCGTGGACCAGTTCCCGGCCGACCGACAGGAGCAGATCCGGATCATGCTCTCCGAGTCGCTCAAGGGCGTGGTGTCGCAGACCTTGTGCAAGAAGATCGGCGGTGGCCGAGTGGCGGCGCGGGAGATCCTGCTGGTGAACAAGGCCGTCAGCTCGCTCATCCGCGAGGGAAAGACGGTGCAGATCCCCAACATCATTCAGACCCAGAAGAAGTTGGGCATGGAAACGTTGAACGACGCGCTGCTTGGCCTGGTCAAGAACAAGAGCATCGAGGCGGAGGAGGCCTTCGTGAAGGCGGTCGAGAAGAAGGAGATGGCGAGCAAGCTGCGGGCGCTGGGATACAACCTCGATGGCTTGACGAGCGAGGAGTAGGGGCGCGGAGCGGGCACGCGCCGTGAGGTGGGGGCATGTCGGTCACGGCATCTTTTCGGGTGCGCGTCGAGGTGCTCTGGCGGATGTGCCGGCGCGGTGCCGGCAGGAGCTCCGGGTCATGGTGTCACTCGAGTACGCGCACAGCCTGCTCACCCGCGACACCGGTACCGTCGAGGGACTGGCACAGGTCGTGATGGCGTTGGCCTCGGGGTAGACGCTTGCCGACCGGCTGGCGCGCGACGCCCAGCGCCCCGTGGCCGACGCCCTGCAGATCGCGCACGATGCGGGGCTCGCGCGGGTGCTCGCGCCAATGATCGCATGCGCCGGCGCCAGCCGATGGGCCACGCCACGCCGGGCCGCGCTCAGGGCAATCGCGTCGCCGTGTCCTCGATCAGGCGCGGCGACTCGCCGGTGTGCGGTCCGTCGGCACAGTACGCGATCCAGGCAGACGACTCGACGACGTGCGCTCCCGATCGGCATCGCGGGGCACGGCCGTGTCGATCCCCTCGAAAAGGCCACGCATGGACGTCACCGACGGCACGGGAAGGCATTCGACGCGATGCTGGTACCGCGGCGCCTGCACCGGCTGACCTGGCTGCAGCCCGAGGGTCTCTCGGATCTCGCGGGGAAGCACGACGGGACGGTCTCCTACACGGTCACCACCGACATGCCCACCTCATCGATCAGCGTCTCGTTGCACGAGGAGGGCATGGATGCGCTGCGATCAGCGCGCGTCCGCGCCGGAGTCGCTACCTCCCGGCCGCCACACAGTCCAGTTCCACCCGCGCTCCGAACAGCAGCGTCGCCTGGACTGCCGCCCGCGCGGGGTAGTTGCCGTTCGGAAAGTATGATCGGTATACCTCATTCATGGCCGGCCACTCCTTGAGGTCGGCGATGAATGCGGTGCACTTCACGAGGCGGTCCAGCCCCAGCCCCGCCGTCGCCAGTGTGCGCTTGATGTTCTCCAGCACCTGCCGCGTCTCGGCTTGAATGCCGCCCGGCACCAGCGTGCCGTCGGACCTGGTGCCGAGGGTGCCGGAGACGAACACGAGGTCGCCCACCCGAACCGCCGGCGAGAACGGATTGGCGGGAGGCCCGTCGGGCTGGATGAACTGCGGGTCGCGGCGACCGTGCGCGGAGGCGCACCCGGTGGTGAGCACGAGCAGCGTCGCGGCGGCCGTGGCCGCTGCGCGGAGAGAAAGGCGCATGAGCATCGCCCGAACCTGACGCCCGGACGCGTCGCGTCAAGGCACCGGCACCGGCGCACCCGGGGCCGTGCCGCCGACCAATGCCGCGGTGCCCCTCGCGGCCCCCCGTCCCCGTCGACATTTTCTGAAAATGTCGGCGCGCTCGTCCCACCCTTCGCCGGCTGTCCCATCGATCGGCCCCACCCCTGCCCGGGGCCGCGACCAGGAGGAGTAGTGCAGGCAGCGCAATCCACGGCGTACGACGCCATCGTCGTAGGCTCCGGCATCTCCGGCGGCTGGGCCGCGAAGGAGCTGACCGAGAAGGGCCTCAAGGTCCTGTTGCTCGAACGCGGGCGCAACATCGAGCACATCACGGGCTACACCAACGCCACCAAGGGCCCGTGGGAGTATCCCCATCGCGGCCGGCGCACGCAGCAGATGATCGCCGACTACCCGGTGCTCAAGCGCGACTACCCGCTTAACGAGACCAACCTCGACTACTGGGCGAACGACAAGGACTCGCCGTACACCGAGGTCAAGCGCTTCGACTGGTATCGCGGCTACCATGTGGGCGGCCGCTCGCTCATGTGGGGGCGCCAGAGCTACCGTTGGAGCGACTTCGACTTCGAGGCCAACGCCAAGGAGGGTATCGCGGTCGACTGGCCGATCCGCTACAAGGACATCGCGCCGTGGTACTCGTACGTCGAGAAGCACGCCGGCATCCAGGGCACCCGTGAAAACCTGCCGCAGCTTCCCGACAGCGAGTTCCTCCCGGGCTTCGCGCTCAACTGCGGCGAGAAGCACGTGGCCGAGCAGATCAAGAAGAACTATGGCGGCAAGCGGCACCTCATCATCGGCCGCAGCGCCAACGCCACCCAGCAGCTGCCCGGCCGCGGCCAGTGCCAGACGCGCAACGCGTGCTGGCTCGGCTGCCCGCTCGGCGGCTACTTCAGCACGCAGTCCTCCACGCTGCCGCCGGCCATGAAGACCGGCAACCTCACGCTCAAGCCGAACTCCATCGTGCACGAACTCGTGTACGACAAGGACAGCAAGAAGGTCTCGGGTGTGCGCGTGGTGGATGCGGTCACCAACGAGGCCACCGAATACAAGGCCAAGATCGTCTTCCTCTGCGCCTCCACGCTCAACAGCACGTGGCTGCTCATGCGCTCGGCGCGCGACATCTGGCCGGGCGGCCTGGGGAGCAGCAGCGGGGAGCTGGGGCACAACCTCATGGACCACCACTTCCGCCTCGGCGCCAGTGGCCGCCTCGAGGGCTTCGACGACCAGTACTACTACGGCCGGCGCCCCACGGGCTTCTACATCCCGCGCTGGCAGAACCTGTTCGGCGACAAGCGCCCGTACCTGCGTGGCTTCGGCTACCAGGGCAGCGCCAGCCGGTCCGACTGGGGGCGCGCGGTGGCCGAGCTGGGCGTCGGCGGCGCCTTCAAGGACGAGATGGCGCAGCCGGGTGGATGGAGCATCGGCGCCACGGCGTTCGGGGAAATGTTGCCGGCCCACTCGAACAAGATCACCATCGACGAGACCGTGAAGGACAAGTGGGGGCTCCCCGTCCTCAAGTTCGACTGCGAGATCGGCGAGAACGAGCAGATGATGCGCAAGGACATGACCGCCGAGATGGCCGAGATGCTGGAGAGCAGCGGCGTGAAGGATGTGCGTACCTACGACGGCGGATATTCGCCGGGCATGGGCATCCACGAGATGGGCACGGCGCGCATGGGCCGCGATCCCAAGACCTCCGTGCTCAACGGCAACAACCAGGTGTGGGACGCGCTCAACGTGTTCGTCACCGACGGGTCGGGCATGACGTCGGCGGCCGCGGTGAATCCGTCGCTCACCTACATGGCGCTGACGGCGCGCGCGGCGGACTTCGCCGTGAACGCGCTCAAGCGCCGCGACCTGTGAGGAGCCGCGACCGATGACCGATTTCGAGAACCTCGCCGGCGTCACGACGGGACTGACCGCCGGCATCGCCCGCCGCGAAGCCATCCGGCGCGTGAGTCTGCTGCTGGGCGGCGTGGCGTTCGTGGGTGGCAGTTCGCTGCTCACGGCGTGCGCCGGTGACCGGGCGCCGGCAGGTGACTCCACCGCCGCCGCGACCGGCCCGGCCCCGATCGGCACCTTCACCGTCGAGGATCAGGCGTTCCTCGACGAAGTGGCCGACACCATTCTGCCCACCACCGAGAAGTCGCCCGGCGCCAAGGCGGCAGCCACGGGCCCCTTCATGGCGCTCATGGTGACGGACTGCTACGCGCCCGATGACCAGGTCATCTTCCGCGCCGGCATGGGGAAGATCGACGAGGCCTGCAAGGCGGCGCACCAGGTGGGTTTCATGCAGGCCACCCCAGCACAGCGCCTTGCCGTGATCGAGGCGCTCGACAAGGAGCAATACGACTTCCAGAAGAGCAAGACGTCCGAGGAACCGACGCACTCCTTCCGCATGATGAAGGAGCTCGCCCTGCTCGGCTTCTTCACGTCGGAGATCGGCTACACCAGGGCGATGCGCTACAAGGAGACGCCGGGCGACTACCAGGCGTGCATTCCCTACACCAAGGGCGAGACTACCTGGGCGTCACACGCCTGAAGATCCGGTAGCCCCACGCCTCGAGCGATACCGCCGGCAGCGCCACCGCGTTGCCGGCGGTTGTGCGTCCGAGGCCGACCTCGACGAAGCTGCCGCTGGCCTCGAGCGTCCCGTCGAAGCGGCGGCTGGACAGGTTGATGGCCACCACCAGCTCCTCGTCCTCGCTACGGCGCACGAAGGTCACAATGCGATCGGGATCGCTGTTGCCGATCCAGGTGAGTCGGCCGCGCCGCAGCGCGCTCGACTGCGCCCGCAGCGGCAGCATGTCGGTGAAAAACGCCGCGAACTGCGGCACACGCTTCGTGCCCGCCCAGAACACCGGCATGTCCTCGAACAGCGCCGGGTCGCCCGACTCGGTGGCGTCGCCGACTTCGTTGCCGTTGTACAGCAGCGGTACGCCGTCGAGCGTGAACATGAGCGCGGTCACCGCCAGGGCGCCGCGTTCGCCGAAGCGGATGATGGCCCGCTTTTCGTCGTGGCTGTCGGGGAGCCGCAGGTGGAGGGCATCGCGCGGGTACGTGGCCCGTTCCTTCTGCCACTCGTCGCGCACCACGGTGGCACTTTTCCCCTCCTGCACCACCGCTGCGGTGGCATGGTACAGCGGCCACGAGTAATCGATGTCGAACGCCTGGCGGAGCAGGTCGGGCTGGTGCGCTTCGGCGAGCATCACGATATCGCGCTTGACCGCCTCGAGCTGTGGCCGCAGTGCCTCCCAGAAGTCCACGGGTACATTCCACGCCACGTCCATGCGATAGCCGTCGATGTCGTATTCGCGGATCCAATGCCGGAACACATCGGTCATGTAGGCGCGCAGTGCCGGGCTGTTGTAGTCGAGCGCGGCCACGTCGGTCCAGTCATAGGGGGACAGCACCTGTCCCTTGGCGTCGCGCACATGCAGCCCGGGGCGCTTCGTCATCGGGTTGTCGAAGGCCGTGTGGTTCGGCACCTCGTCGATGATCACCTTGAGGCCGAGCCGGTGGGCTTCGGTCACGAGCCGCTTGAAGTCGGCCTTGGTGCCGTAGGCGGGATTGACGTCGTAGTAGTCCTTGACGGCGTACGGGCTGCCGAGCGTACCCTTTCGCTTCGCGTCTCCGATGGGATGGATGGGCATGAGCCACAGCACGGTCACGCCGAGCTGCCTGAGGCGCGGCAATCCATGGATGACCCCCTGGAAGTCACCGCGCCTGGAAAAGGTGCGCGGGTAGACCTCATAGACGACACCATCCTTCAGCCAGTCGGGTGACGGGCGCGCGGCAAGGCCGCTGACATCGCGCCCGGCGGGCTGGGCCGCGAGCACGCACGGGGTCGCCGTCGGCGCGGCGACGGCGGCCCAGAGGGCTACCAGCAGGAATCCACGAAGGTGGGGCATGGGCCGAAGCTAACGTGCGGGCGCCGCTTCGTGGGGAATCAGTCCCCCGCGTTCGTCCGGCGGTCCACGCCATTCTCCATTCGCTGCAGCACCGTGGTGACGAGCGCTCGCACGATCTCCGGACGGTTGCGCTGTACATGCTGCCCGGGGAGCCAGACGAGCTGCTTGGGCTCGTGGGCTGCCGCGTACAGGGCCTCGATGGCCGCGCGCGGCAGGCGCTCGTCCTCGGTGGCGTTGATCATGGTGAACGGGCGCGGCGCAACGCGGGCCACCCACAACTCCGGCGTGAGGTATGGCCCGCCGACGATCACGTCGGCGAGGGTGCCGGCGAGCGGTGCGAACAGCGACGGCATGGATTCACGCGCGTTGTGCGCGAGCAGGTCGCGCGAGCGTCCGGCGCCATGCACACTCCACACGTGCGTGATGCGTGCATCGATAGCGGCGGCCACGGTCATGAACGGCGTGCCAAGGCTGGCCCCGACGCCGTGCACTTCGCGCGCGTCCACCCAGGGCTGCCGCAGCAACCAGTCAAGCGCCAGCTGGATGGCCGGTGGGGTGTCGTGCAGCGCCTGACGGATGTGCGGCGCCCACTCGAGTACCTCCAACCCCTTCAGGCGGTGCGGCCCGGCGTACGGATACGACAGCGCCACGATCACGCGGCCGCGCGTATCGGGAATGAGCCGCGCGGCGTCGCGGCCCGTGGCGTGCCCGCCAAGGATGAGCACCAGCGGCGCCGGCCGCTCCTCCAGCGGGCGCTTGACCAGCATGGGCACCGTCATGCCGCTGGTGGAGGTGAGCGTCACCGCCTCGAGGCGATGCCCCTCCTCGACCGTCATCGTGTCGCGTGTCACGCGCTGCACCGCGCCGCGGCGTTCGGTGAAGCGTGGGGTGGGATCGTCGAAGCGCAGGACGGTCAGGCCTCCGCTCAGGCTCAGGACGGCGATCAGTACAGCCGCCAGCGGCCAGCGCCGCCGACGTGTTGACGATTGGGGCATCGGGAGCTCTCCATCCAGTGTGCTGCGGGCGTTCCGGGCGGACGCGCTGGTGGTACCTCCCCACACCCGGCCCCGGTTCCCGGGGCGAGATTGACGAGCCGCCCGGAACATGGCACTGTAGCCACCCGCTCACGCTGCGAAGAGACACCGAAACAGGAGACGCCATGTACCGCACCCTCGACGACTTTCTCGGGCACTGGGCCCACGAGTCCGCGAGTACGCAATCGTTGCTCGACACGCTCACGGATGCCTCCCTGACGCAGGCGGTTGTGCCGGGCGGTCGCACCCTCGGCCGCCTCGGATGGCACATCGCGCAGACGGTCCCGGAGATGATGAACAAGACCGGACTGCAGGTCACCGGTCTCGGCGAGCACGATCCGGTCCCGGCAACCGCGGCGGCCATTGCCGGCGCCTATCGGGCGGCCTCGCGGTCGCTGGTCGAGCAGGTCAGGGCCCGGTGGACCGACGCGTCACTCAGCCAGGAAGACGACATGTACGGCGAGCGCTGGACGCGCGCGATGACCCTCAGCGCCTTGGTGAGTCACCAGATCCATCACCGCGGGCAGATGACGGTGCTGATGCGTCAGGCGGGGCTGGTGGTGCCAGGCGTCTACGGACCGGCCGAGCAGGAGTGGGCGACGATGGGCATGCAGCCGCCACCAGTGTGACGGGCGGGCTCGAGCGCAAAGCGCCGCGGCGAGTGCATCGTGCCGCGGCGCTTCGGATCAGTTGAACGGGTCGGTGTGGCGCGTCAGCGTCGTGCGACGGGCTCCAAGCGCACGATCGGCGTCGGCTTGCCTTGCTGGTCATCGATCGCCAAGTAGATGAAGCCGTCCGGCCCCTGTCGCACGTCACGGATGCGCCCCTGATTCCGCACGAGGAGCTCGGCCACTTCGGCCTTGTCGCCGTCGAGCGTTACCCGCGCGAGACGCTGACCCGCGAGGCCGCCCACGAACAGGCTTCCCTTCCACTCGGTGAACTTGTCACCGGTGTAGAGCAGCAGCCCCGAGGTAGCGATGGACGGCACCCATACGTTCTTCGCGTTCTCCATGCCCTGCTGCATGGTGGACGCGTGGATAGCCTTGCCCGGGCCGTAGTTCACGCCGAAGCCCACCACCGGCCAGCCATAGTTCTTGCCCGGCTCGATGAGGTTGAGTTCGTCGCCGCCCTGCGGACCGTGCTCCGTTTCCCAGAGCTGGCCGGTCACCGGGTGGACGATGAGCCCTTGAGGATTGCGGTGGCCGTAGCTCCAGATCTCCGGCTTCGCGCCTGCCTTGCCCACGAACGGGTTGTCGCTCGGCACCCTCCCGTCATCCATCAGCCGGATGATCTTTCCATGATGATTGCCGAGGTCCTGCGCCGGGTGCTTGGACAGGTCGCCCTCGGGCGGCGCCTGCCGCTCGCCCACGCTGAGGAAGACGTGGCCGTTCCTGTCGAACGCAATGCGCGAGCCGAAATGGCCAGGGCGGCCGCGCGTTTCGGCAATGAAGAGGTCCTGCCCCTGCACCAGCGCGTCATTCTCGAACTTGGCGCGGTAGAGTGCCGTGGTGGAGCCGCCCGGCACCTGCTTCGAATAGGTGAGGTAGACAAACCGGTTCTGCGCGAAATCGGGGTGCAGTGCCACGTCCAGCAGACCGCCCTGACCGGCCGCGACGACCGTTGGCGCCCCAGCCATCGGCGTCGGCAGCAGCTGACCCTTCCGCACCAAGCGTAGTCGGCCAGGACGCTCGGTCACGAGCATGTCGCCACCGGGCAGGAAGGCGATGGCCCACGGATTCACGAAGCCGTCGACCACCTTCACCACGCGGTAATCGTGCACCGACGACCTGTAGACGGGGCCCTGCGCCGCCGCGCCATCGGCCAGCAGTGCCACGGGAAGCACGAACGCGGCGACACGCCGCAACGACTGACGAAGCATCCGGATCTCCTGAGGAACGGAACCAACGGACCGGAAACCTACCGCGGGCACCTACCCCCGGGCAAAGGCCCGCAGCACCCGCACGGTGTTGAGGTGCACGGCCACGGTGTCACGCACATCCCGCCCGTAGCCGCCGCTCATGGTGGCACACACGGGGATGCCCACCTCCCGGCACAGCCCGACCACGTAACGATCCCGGGCCAGCAGCCCCTCGAACGTAAGCGTGAGCCGGCCAAGGCGGTCGCCCTCGTGCGGATCGGCGCCCGACAGGTAGACCACAAGGTCAGGACGCGCCTCCGTCAGCACCCGGGGCAGGTGCTCGGTCAACAGCGCGAGGTAGTGGTCATCACCCGTGCCATCCTCCAGCTCCACGTCGAGCGTACCCGGCACCTTGTGAAACGGGAAATTCTTCGCCCCGTGCATGCTGAAGGTGTACACGTCCGGATCGCCGGCAAAGCAGCCGTGCGTACCATTCCCCTGGTGCACGTCGAGGTCGACGATGGCCACGCGTCGGACACGGCCGAGCGACTGAAGGCGCCGCACCGCCACGGCCACATCGTTGAAGGTGCAGAAGCCCTCGCCGCGATCGGGAAAGGCATGGTGCGTTCCACCAGCCAGGTTCATCGCCACACCGTGCTCCAGCGCGGCCTCGCTCGCCTCGATGGTGCCCTGCACGACGCGGAACGCCCGCTCCACGAACGCCTCGCTCCATGGCAGGCCGATGCGCCGCTGCTCGGCGTACGGGAGTGTACCGTGCACGATGTGGGCGACGTACGCCGGCGTGTGTACGCGCAGCACGTCCTCGAGCGAGACGCGTTGTGGATCGTGCAGCCGTTCGGGTGGCACGAGCCCCTCGCGCAGGACGGCTTCACGCAGCAACTGGTACTTGGCCATCGGAAAGCGATGACCGTCGGGGAGCGCGATGGCGTACCTGGAGGAGGACCAGAGGTGCAGCACCTTTGCGATCGACAGGAATCCGGAACGGTCCACACGGCGAGGATGCGCAACAACCCACACGGAGGACACAGAGAGCAGGGAGGACACCGAGGAATGCCGGAATACACCGAGCAGTTCCGCCGTCCTCCGTGCCCTCACGGTCCTCGGTGCCCTCCGTGTGGGCGGTTGACGCTATCGTTTATCGCCCCGCCTGATTCAGCGCCGCCGCCATCTGCTTATAGTAGCGCAACTGCGACCGCTGGTCGGCTGTCGGTGCCCCGGTCCATCGCCCGACGGCCGAGTAGAGCGTGGAGAGGCGTGCCGACAGCTCCTGCGCCTGCCGTTTGGAGTCGCGCGTAGCGGCATCGGTGCCGCTTGCGGTGCGCCAGCGGGCCGCCACCTCGGCAAACGACGTCACGAGCGTGGCGATGTCCCGATGAAACGCCGTCCACGCCGTGCGCTCGGCGCGAGACACGGTGAGGCGCGGATCCTCCTTCACCAGCACCCGCTGCGACAGCGTGCGCCCGTCGTGCACGAGGCGCACCGTATACGTGCCCGGCAGCACCAGCGGTCCCGGGGTGGTCGCTCGCGGCCCCTCGTCGTCATCCTCCCCGCCGCCGCTACGAATGGGCAGGTCGGCGTGCCGCAGATTCCACACCACGCGATTCACGCCACGCTTCGCCGTCGGGGCGAGCGTCTGCACCAGACGGCCGGTGCTGTCGTGTACCGTGAGCTGCAGCGCTGCATTCTCGTCGCGCACCCAGTAGTCGATGAGGGCGCCGTTGGCCGGATTCTCGCCGCGGAACACCATCTCACCGGCGTGCGGGCGCAGGTTCGTGGTGCGGATCTGATGCGCCGGCTGGAGGCTGAACATGTGGACCGGCGCGGTGGCCACCTCGGGCGTCAGCTCCTGCACGGCGTTGAGCTGATCGAGCACCCAGATGCCCCGCGCATGCGACGCCAGCACGAGCGCGTTGTCGCGCGGATGCAGGGCGATGTCGTTGAATGGCATGAGCGGCATGTTGAGCCGTAGTGGCAGCCAGTTCGCCCCCGTGTTGGGGGAGACGAACACCCCGAACTCCGTAGCCAGGTACAGCAGTCGCGCGTTGCGGGCGTCCTCGCGTATCGTGCGGGCTACGCGGTTGGGCGGCAGGTCACCCTCGATGCGCGTCCACGTGGTGCCGTAGTCGGTGCTCCGATAGACGTAGTTCGCAAAGTCGTTGCTGCGGTGGTTGTCCACCGTGACGTACACCGTGCCGGCCGCATGCCGTGACGGCTCCACGCCGGCGAACCAGGAGTCCTTGGGGAGCCCGGGGAAACCGTTCTGCGCGTCGCGCCACGTGCGGCCCCCGTCACGCGACACGCGAAACCGGCCATCATCGGTCCCCACATACAGCAGCCCCGGCACCCGCGGCGACTCGGCCAGCGCCGTGATGCCCGGGAAGTAGGGCACGCCGTCGTCGAGCGACAGTGTGGCCTCGCTCGGCTTGCGCCCCATGAGTGGCAGCGTGCTGCGGTCGACGCCGGTGGTCATGTCGCCGAGGCTGCGCCACGTGCGCCCGCCATCACGCGACGTGAAGAGGTGCTGCATGCCCACGTACAGCGTGTTCGTGTCGTGCGGCGAGAGCACGAGGGGCGCATCCCAATTGGCCGGGTGCATGGCGTTGCCCAGCACCTGCGTGGCGCCGGGCTTGCCCCAGGTCTCCCAGTTGCGACGGCCGGCGATGCGGCCGGTGCTGTCGCCGGGACGCAAATCCTGCACCTGCCAGGTGCGCGTGTCGTTCTTCTGCAGGCCGAGGAACTGCGACGCCGAGTAGACCGTTCGGGCATTCTTGGGGTTGGGCACCACCCAGAAGCCGTCGCCGCCGCAGAGCCGCGACCAGTGTTCGTTGAGGATGCCGCTGGTGGTCCAGCTCGCGCTCGGCCCCACCCAGCAGCCGTTGTCCTGCAGCCCGCCGTAGATGTTGAACGGCACCGCATTGTCCACCGCCACGCGATAGAACTGCGACAGCGGCAGCGACGAGACGAACAGGAAGCTGCGCCCGCGATCGTAGCTGATACCGATGCCGCCGTCGTCGAGCTTGATGACGTGGCGGCTGTCCTTCGGGTTCACCCACACGAAGCGATCGTCGCCATGGGTGGTGGTACGCGGCGCCGTGAACGTCTTGCCTCCGTCGTCGCTGAACGAGTACGCGTTCAGCATGTAGAGGCGCTGGTCGTCATTGGGGTCGATGGTGGGCTGGCTGGCGTACATGGGGCGCGGATTCCAGTCGCTCATGAACGTCCAGGAGGCGCCGGCGTCTTCGCTGCGATACACGCCGGCCTTCCGCTGGTTGTACGCGGTGCTCGCGTTGTAGCGCGCGCCCTGCTCGATGCTCACCACCACGATGCGCGGATTCTTGCGGTACACCGCGATGCCGATCCGGCCGTACTCGCCGGTGGGTAGCCCGTTCCCGGTGAGCTTCGTCCATGTGGTGCCGCCGTCGGTGCTCTTCCAGAGCGCACTGCCCGGGCCACCGCCGTCGAACCCGTAGGCGCTGCGTCGGCGCTGGTAGCTGGCCGCATACAGCACGTTCGGGTCGTTCCAGTCGAGCGCGACATCGGTCACGCCCGTCTCGTCGTCCACGTGCAGTGTGCGTGTCCACGTCCGGCCACCATCGGTGGTCTTGTACAGGCCGCGTTCGCCGCCCGGTCCCCACACCGAGCCCTGCGCTGCCACCCAGGCGATGTCGGGGTTGGACGGGTGCAGCTGGATACGCCCGATGTGCAGGCTCGTGCGCAGCCCCAGATGGCTCCACGTCGTGCCGCCGTCGGTGCTCTTGTACACGCCGTCGCCCCAGCTCACGCTCTGGCGGTTGGCGCGCTCGCCGGTCCCCACCCAGATGATCTTCGGGTTCGGCTGAAAGACGGCCACATCGCCGATGGAGTGCACGGGAGCGTCGAACGTCGACGTCCAGGTGACGCCGTTGTCGGTGGTGCGCCAGAGGCCCCCGGTCGCGCCGGCCACGTACATCGTGTACGGATCGGACTCGACCACGTCCATGTCGACCACGCGGCCGCTCATGGACGCCGGACCGACCGAACGCAGGCGGAGGCCACCCAGATCGGCGGCAGAGAAACCGGGGGCCTGCGCCGCCAGCGGCGCGGCCATCACCGCCACGAGGCACGTGGCGGCGGATTGTGAGAAGAGGCGGGTCAGCATCGGTCGAATATGCTGCGTAGACTTCCATGTCGCCGATCTTCCTCCCCCACCCGTGGGCCCCTGCCGTGAAGCGTTTCCGTTCCTTTTCTGCGTTTCCCCCTCTCACGGTGGTCGCCGCCGTCCTCTCGACGCCCCTCGTGACGCCGATGACCGCGCAGGACCGGCCCGTGTCCACGCCGGTGCCTGTCCTTCTCGCCCCGAACAAGGCCCGCGGCACGGTCTGGTCGGACGAGGGCCCGCGCACCTGGGCGCCTCGACCCACCGTCTCGGCGATCACCGCCAACGACCTCCGCACCCGTCTGTATCAGTTCGCCGACGACTCCATGCGCGGTCGCCGGATCGGTGAGCCGGGCAACTACAAGGGCACTGCGTACATCGCCCGCGAGTTCAAGCGCCTCGGTCTCACGCCGGCCGGCGACAGCGGCACGTACTTCCAGGTGCTCCCCTTCGGCCCCGTCGGCTTCGACACCAGCACCATGTCGCTGACGGTCGGCGGTCGCTCCCTCGCCCCCCGCCGCGACTGGGTCCCCACCGTGCCGACCCCGGGCAACGGGATCGGAACGGCCGTATCGGTAAGCGGGGTCCCGGCGGTGTTCGCCGGACAGTGGGGCGACACGGCGGTGATGCTCGACCCGGCCGTCTTCCGCGGCAAGGTCGCCGTGTTAATGGCGGCGCCCGTCGCCGCCGCCGTCGCCGCCAGCCGCGGCGCGCCGGTAAGTTTCGTGAGCTGCGCTGACGTGCCCGATAAGTTCGGCGCCAACGCGGCCATTGCCGAGGAAGCCCGGCAGCGCGCCAACCCGACGGCTGCCGCCGCTGCGCAGCGCCGACCGGCGCCGGTGACCGCCGTGCGCGACCTGCGCGCGATCCGCGCCGGGGCCGCGGCCGTGCTCGTGATCGGGCTCGATGACCTGCAGCCCACCGCGATCAACGCGGCGTTTGCGCAGCCCATGAGCATGCGGCCATCGCAACCCATCAACCCCGGCGCGGTGGGGGCGGCCACCATCTCACGGGCGGTGGCGGAGTCGCTGTTCGGCAAGCCGGTGGCGCAGCTCGCCGTGGGGGATGCCGGGGCGCCGGTCACCGCGCGGTGGAGCCACGAGTGGCGCATGTCCCCCACGCCCGCCCGCAACGTGATCGCCGTGCTGCCCGGCTCCGATCCGACGCGCGCGAGCGAGTACGTGCTGGTGGGAGCGCACAACGACCACGTGGGCGTGAACCCCGTGGTGGTGGACCACGACTCGGTGCGGGCCTACAACATGGTCGTGCGCCGCCAGGGCGCGAACGACCCGGTGTGCGTGCCCACGGCTGCCCAGCAGCAGACGATCGACTCGCTCATCAAGGTGGCCCGCGCCATCCGCGCCCCGCGCCGCGACTCGATCATGAACGGGGCCGACGACGATGGCTCGGGCACGGTCGTGATGCTCGAACTCGCCGAGAAGTTCGCAAGGGAGAAACCGGCCCGCTCGATCGTGTTCATCTCGCACCAGGGCGAGGAGGGCGGCCTGCTCGGTTCCCGCTGGTTCACCGACAACCCGACCATTCCGCTCAGCCAGATCGTCGCCGCCCACAACATGGACATGGTGGGCAAGGGGCGCGACTGGCAGGTGAAGTACGGCGGCCCGAACTCCGTGCAAATGCTGGGGGCGCGCCGCCTCTCGCGCGAATTCGGGGACATCGTCGACTCGGTGAACGCGAACATCAGCGAGCCGATGGCGATCGACAAGAGCTGGGACGTACCGGCCAATCCGCTCAACCGGTTTTGCCGCAGCGACCAGGTGAACTACGTTCGCAAGGACATCCCGGTCGTCTACGTGTCGCTGGGGTATGCGGTGGACTACCACCAGCACACCGACGAGCCGCGGTACATCGATTATGACCACGCGGCGCGACTCGGACGGTTCGTCCATCAGGTCATGACGGCGGTCGCGAACCGCCCCACCAGACCGGCGATCGCGGGACCGGACCCGACCATGCCGACCTGTGGCCGCTGACACCTTCCCCACTCGTCGGTAGCCAGTCGGGGTCACGTCGGGTAGGTTCCCGCCGTGGCCCCTTCTGCTTCCGTACCGTCGGCGACCTATCGCCTCGGGCTGCGGACACGGCTTCGGCTCGTGGCTGTTGCCGTCGCGCTGGCATTCGTGGCCCTCGCGTGGATTCGCGCCAACGACCGAATGGCAGCGGAGCAACGCCGCATCGGTGATCGGGCGCAGGACAACGCCGCCACCATCACGCGAGCGCTCGATGCCCAGATCGAGCAGGTCGAGACCCTGTTGCAGAGCGTGGCCTACCTCGTCGACGTGAGCGCGGCCCCTGTGCACAACGACACGATCCTGCGCGCGATCTTCCGCACGGCGGCCGCGCCGTATGCCAACGTGTTCGCCGCCGACACCCTTGGTCGCAACATCGGGGCTGCGTTGGTCGCCTCCGAGGGCCGCGAGGCCATGAACCTGACGATCCGGGCGTACTTCGCCGACGTGCGGCGATCGGGGCGCTTCACGGCGGGCGCCCCCGTGCGTTCGCGCGCGTTGGCCGGCAGGCCATGGATCATGCCGTTCATCGCCCCCATCCCGCCGAATGGCACGGGGGCCGCGCACGGCTATGTCGGCGCCACCATCCTGGTGGATTCGCTCGAAGCCGTGCGCCTCGCCCGGCGCCTGCCCGAGGGCTCCGTGCTGACCGTGCTCGACGAGTTCGGTACGGTCATCATCCGCACACGGGATACCGATCGGTGGCTTGGTCGCCGGTATCCGACGTTTTCAGGACAGGAGCGGCTGGACCAGCCCACCGGCAACGACACCATCATCGTCAGCGCGATCGACTCCACGCGCCGCCTGTTCGGCGCGACGGAGTCCACCACCACGCCCTGGCGCGTGTATGTCGGGCTGCCCGTCGATACCATCTTCGCGCCGTCGCGCCGGCAATTCGCGCAGGACCTCGCCATCGGTCTCTTCGCCGGACTCGCGATCGTCCTGCTCGCCTATTGGGTGACCGCCCGCCTGCTCACCCCCATCGAATCGCTCACCGCCGATGCCCGGGCCATCTCCGAGGGCGACATGGCCCGGCGCTCGGCAGTGTCGACGCCCGACGAGGTGGGGGATCTCGCGCGTACGTTCAACCGCATGGCCGATGCCGTCGTCGAGCGGAATGCGGCGCTGGCCGCCTCCCAGGACCGACTGCGCGAGGCCCAGAAGCTGGAAGCGCTGGGTTCGTTCGCCGGAGGTATCGCGCATGACTTCAACAATTACCTCTCGTCGATCCTGGGACACGCCGAACTGGCGCTGGAGCACCTGCCGGAGGCGCATCCGGCACGCGAGGAGATCGAGGCGGCACTCGCCTCGGGGCGTCGGGCCACCGATCTCACGCGCCAGATTCTGGTATTCAGCCGTCGGCAGGTGAGCGAGCCTCGGCTGTTGGATCCGAACGAGATTCTGCGGGGTGTACGGCGGCTGGTGGATCGACTGCTTGGCGAGTCCATCCACGTGGAGTACGCGTTTGCGGACGGCGTGGGGTCCGTCCGCATCGATCCCGGGCGTCTCGAGCAGGTCCTGCTCAATCTCGCCAGCAACGCACGTGACGCCATGCCGCAGGGCGGGCGCTTCACGCTGTCCGTCTCGCGCGTCACGCTCGGCGACGATGCCGGGGTCGACCTGCCGGCGGGGCGCTACGTGTGTTTCGCGGCGCGGGACACCGGGATCGGCATCGCCCCGGACGTCATCGGACGCGTCTTCGAGCCGTTCTTCACCACGAAAGGTCGCGGCAGCGGGACGGGCTTCGGGCTCGCCATCTCCTACGGCATCATTGTGCAGGCCGGCGGGGGCATGACCATCGAGAGTACCGTGGGTCGAGGCACCACGGTGCGGGCCTTGCTGCCTGAGCTCGATGCGCCAGCCGATCCGATGACGGCGGTGGCGGCGGCGCCACCGGCACTCCCGCACGGGCACGAGCGCATTCTGCTGGTGGAGGACGAGCCGGCCGTGGCGGCGGTCGGGCAGCGCCTGCTGGCGAACGCGGGCTACACCGTGGTCACGGCGTCGAACAGCGACGAGGCACTGGAGCGGCTGGCCGAGCAATCGTTCGACTTGCTCATCACCGACGTGATCATGCCGGGCCGCTCCGGGGCCGAACTCGCGCGCGACGTCACGCGTCGCTACGGGCCCATGCGGATCCTGTTCGTGAGCGGGTATGCCGACGACGATGCGCTGGTGGAGGACATTGCCGCCCAACAGGTGGTGTTTCTTGGCAAGCCGTTCACCCGGGCCAGCCTGCTGGGCAAGGTGCGCGAGGTGCTGGACGCCGGCATCGCCTGAGCCCGTGCGACGGCTGGATGCTACCTTGTCCAGCCTTCGCAGCCCGTCGTCCGCCGGGTGTCGGCCAGTTCGAAGATCTTCCAGCTTCCGGCGTCGTCGCGCGTGAGCAGGAAATGATCCACGCCACAGTGGGAGAACGTGGTACCGCGGAAGAAGCCGTACTCCACCCACACCGATGCCAGCGGGCCGTCGATGGCGACCCGCTCGTTGCGGATGCGCTCATCCCACACGTCCGCATGCGGGGTGCCCACCGCCTTCGCGAAGTTGTCGGCACTCGTCTCGACGGACGTGATCACCTTGCCATTCCGCTCGGTCACCGTGACGAGGCGCACCCGGGCATCGAACACCGACCGGACCATGGAGGAGTCGCCGGCGCGCATGCCGTCGAAGAGGCGGCGGACGACGGCCATGACGGCCTGTTCACTGCCCGCACGGGACGTGGCCGATTGGGCCGTCAGCGGGGTGGAGAGCGCGGCGGACACGGCCAACTGGGCGATCAGGGCGCAACGGTGCAGGAGGCGGAACGAGCGGGGCATGGAAGCTCCAGGGCGGGAGAGGGGCCACGACCGGCCCGGCGACATGCGGCCGATCCGGCGGCGCCCCTAGGGTACGGTCCGTCCGCAATATAGTTTCGCCCCATTCCCGGCCGTGCCGCGTCCCGGCTCGGCCGCCCCTCGCCCCTCCATCGGAGTCCGTGTGAGCCAGTCGAACGGTCAGTCCGCCGGCTTTTCCTCCCGCTGGGCCATGATGCTCGCCATGCTCAGCATGGCCGTCGGCACCGGCAACATCTGGCGCTTCCCACGTATCGCGGCCACCAACGGCGGTGGCGAGTTCCTCGTGGCCTGGCTGATCTGCCTCTTCACCTGGTCCATCCCGCTCATCCTCGTGGAGTTCGGGCTGGGGCGCATGACGCGCCTGGGACCGATCGGTGCGTTCGTGCGCACACAGGGGAAGCAGTCGGCGTGGATGGGCGCGTTCATCGCGTTCGTGGCGGTGGCGATCATGGCGTACTACGCCGTGGTCACCGGGTGGACGCTGCGCTACTCGGTGGCGGTCGTGATGGGCCAGGTCTCCGGCGAGAACTCGGTGGCCTTCTGGCGTGACTTCTCGACCAGCACGGCGCCGGTCCTGCCGTTCGTCATCTCGATGCTCGGGGCGACGTTCGTGGTGTCCCGCGGCATCCGGGGCATCGAGCGCACCACCACGATCCTGATGCCACTCCTGATCGTGATCATCCTCGTGCTTACCGGCCGGGCCCTCATGCTCCCCGGCGCGTCGGCTGGCCTCGACTACTTCTACGGCGTCGAGTGGGAGAAGCTGGGGGATGCGAGCATCTGGCTGCAGGCGCTCACCCAGAATGCCTGGGACACGGGCGCGGGCTGGGGGCTCGTGCTGACCTACGCCGCCTACCTGCGCGCCAACGAGGACACGGCGCTCAACGGCATGCTGCTGCCGGCGATGAACAACTTCGTGTCGCTGTGCGCCGGCATGATGGTGTTCTGTACCGTATTCACCGTGGTGCCGCAGCTGGCGAGCAGCCTCGCCGCCAACCCGCAGGCGCTCGCCGATTTCCCCGCGCTGCAGGAAGCCGTGCAGAGCGGCGCCGCGCTCGACGCCGACCTCGTGCAGCGCACGATCTTCGGCGCCGGCAACGAGGGCGTGACGTTCATCTGGATCCCGAAGCTCTTCGCGACCCTCCCCGGTGGCCATGTGTTCATGGCGTTCTTCTTCCTCGCGCTGCTCTTTGCGGCCTTCACGTCGCTCATCTCGATGGTGGAACTGGGCACGCGGGTGCTGCTGGACATGGGGTGGACGCGGCAGCGCGCTGTCTGGGTCGTGGGCACATTCGGCCTCGTCCTCGGGCTGCCGTCGGCGTTCTCCATCGACATCCTGCACAACCAGGACTGGGTGTGGGGCGTCGGCCTGATGGCCTCGGGGCTCTTCTTCGCCATTGCCGTCAACCGCATCGGTGCGGCGCGTTTCCGCGAGGAACAGCTCAATCACCAGTACTCCAACATCCGCATCGGCGCCTGGTTCGACGTCTGCCTGCGTTTCATCGTGCCGATCGAGGCGATCGTGCTCATGGGCTGGTGGATGTGGCAGGTGCGCGGCCCCGGCGCG
>JAJTGR010000040.1 GCA_021299375.1 Gemmatimonadota bacterium | reverse complement strand
CCGTCACACGCCGTTCTTCAAGGGCTACCGCCCGCAGTTCTACTTCCGCACGACGGACGTGACGGGCAACATCGAACTCCCCGAGGGGATGGAGATGGTGATGTCGGGCGACAACGTGCAGATGACGATCGAGCTGATCATCCCGATCGCGATGGAGGAGCAGCTGCGCTTCGCCATCCGTGAGGGGGGCCGCACGGTCGGCGCCGGCGTCGTCACGAAGATCCTCGCCTAACCAGAACTGTCTGATCGCGGGGGCCGGTCATCCGCCGGCGCCCGCGACGCAGACGGTTCCTACTCGGAACTCTGATGGCTGGCCGCATTCGCATTCGCCTCAAGGCTTTTGACCACGCTGTGATCGACCAGGCGTCGGCGGACATCGTCCGCACCGCCGAGAAGACCGGCGCGTCGGTGTCGGGTCCGATCCCGCTGCCGACCAAGACGCAGCGCTGGACCGTGCTGCGCTCGCCGCACGTGGACAAGAAGTCGCGCGAGCAGTTCGAACTGAAGACGCACAAGCGCGTGATCGACATCCTCGATTCACGGGCCGGGACGGTGGACGCGCTGACCAAGCTCGATCTCCCCGCCGGCGTGGACGTCGAAATCAAGGTGGAGTAGCAGGACGCAGGACGCAGTACAGACCGTGTTGCACAGGGCGACACGATCCACAGTCCAACGGCGAGGCCCTCGGGCCTCCCGCGACTCGTACGGAGTGAGTCATTCATGATCGGCATCATCGGCAAGAAGCTGGGCATGACCCAGCTGTTCAACGAGCAGGGGCAGCAGGTGCCCTGCACCGTGGTGGAGGCCACGCCCAACCCCGTCACGAAGGTGACCACGGCGGATCAGGCAGGGTTCGCGGCGGTGGAGCTCGGATATGGGGCGCAGCGGGTCGCGCGCCCGAACAAGAAGGGGGAGCGGACGCCCAAGGGGCATCGCGCCACGAAGGCGGAGGTTGGGCACGCCCGGAAGGCGGGGCTCGAGGCACCGCCGGCGGTCCTCAAGAGCTTCCGTCTCGACGACGCGCCCGGCAAGCCTGCCGACGTGCCGTCGTACAACATCGGTGACACGATCACCGTCGACATTTTCACCCCGGGCGAGCGCGTCAAGGTGACGGGCACGTCGAAGGGGCGTGGGTTCCAGGGTGTCGTGAAGCGTCACGGCTTCGGCGGCGGTCCGAACACGCACGGCAACACCAAGCACCGCAAGCCCGGCTCCATTGGCGCCGGCACCGATCCGTCGCGCGTCATCAAGGGCAAGAAGATGCCCGGCCATTACGGCGCGGCGCAGCATACGGCACTCAGCATCCGTGTCGAGAAGATCGATACGGAGCGCAACCTCATTTATCTGCGCGGCAGCGTGGCGGGGCCGACGAACGGCATCGTCTTCGTGCGGAAGCAGGGCTGATCATGACCGCGGAAACCAAGACCTTCGAAGCGCCGGTGTACTCGGCGCAGGGCAAGCAGGGCGGGTCGCGCCCGCTGCCCGAGAGCATGTTCGACGGGATCGTCAACATGCCGGTCATGCACCAGGCGGTGAAGGCGTTCCTCGCCAACCGTCGTCAGGGCACGGCCAAGACCAAGACGCGCGGGGAAGTCACCGGCGGCAACCAGAAGCCGTGGAAGCAGAAGGGCACCGGTCGCGCCCGTCAGGGTTCGACGCGGGCGCCGAACTGGCCGGGCGGTGGTACGGTGTTCGGCCCCCAGCCGCGCAGCTACACCCAGATCATCCCCAAGCAGGTGCGGGCGCTGGCGCGCAAGAGCGCCATGAATGCCCGGGCCCGTGAGGGCGCCGTGCTCCTGGTGGACGCGCTCAACTTCAGCGCCCCCAAGACCAAGGCCATCACGTCCCTGCTGGCGTCCCTCGGGGTGGCCGACAAGAAGGTGCTGCTCCTCACGGACGGCGTGAAGCCGAACGTGTACCTGAGCGCCCGCAACCTCGGTCGTGCCCATGTGATGCCGTTCAGCGATGCGAGCACGTACCACATCCTCTGGTCGGACGTCGTCGTGATCGAGTCGTCGGCGCTCACCCAGACTTCGGCGGAGGGCTAAGCGATGAGCAGCCTGTATCGCACCATCGTGCGCCCGATCATCACGGAGCGCACCTCGGCCGCTTACCAGGATCGCGGCGAGTACACGTTCGAAGTGGCGCCCGACGCCAACAAGTTCGCCATCAAGGCGGCCGTCGAGCAGCTGTTCGGGGTGAAGGTCACCGGCGTCTGGACGTCGAACGCGCGCGGGAAGGCGCGGCGCGTCGGGCAGTCCATCGGACGCCGTCCACATACCAAGAAGGCGATCGTGAAGCTGCGGGCTGGCGACACCATCGCGGTCTTCGAGGGCTGAGTCGCATGGGCATTCGTCAGTTCAAGCCGGTCACGAAGGGGACGCGCTTCCGGTCGGTCTCGGATTTCGCCGAGATCACGCGCAGCACGCCCGAGAAGTCGCTGGTCGAGCCGCTCAAGAAGTCGGGCGGGCGCGACAATCATGGCCACATCTCGATGCGGCGCATCGGGGGCGGCCATAAGCGCATGTATCGCATCATCGACTTCAAGCGCAACAAGGTCGGGGTGCCAGCCACGGTCGCGCACATCGAGTACGATCCGAACCGGTCAGCGCGCATCGCGCTGGTCGAGTACGCGGACGGCGAGAAGCGCTACATCCTGCACCCGAAGGGGCTGAAGCAGGGCGATACGGTGGTGTCGGGTCCGGGGTCGGATGTGCGCACGGGCAACGCGATGCCGCTCAAGGAAGTGCCGCTCGGTACGTCGGTGCACAACATCGAGCTCAAGATCGGCAAGGGCGGCCAGATGGCGCGCTCGGCCGGTGCCTTTGCCCAGGTCGTGGCGAAGGAAGGCGAGTACGTGACGCTGCGCATGGCCTCCACCGAAATGCGCCTCGTGCACGGCAACTGCATGGCGACGATCGGCGAAGTGGGCAACGCCGAGCACGAACTGCAGTCGCACGGCAAGGCGGGCAAGAGCCGCTGGCTCGGCAAGCGCCCGAAGGTGCGTGGTGAGGTGATGAACCCGGTCGACCATCCGCACGGCGGTCGTACGCGCGGTGGCCGGAATGTGGTGAGCCCGTGGGGCAAGAAGGAAGGCGTCAAGACGCGCAACAAGAAGAAGTCGTCGCAGCGTCTCATCGTGCGCGGCCGCAAGCGCGGCCGGGCGACGCAGTAACCGCCAGGCGAGACGAGAACCGATATGTCGAGAAGCATCAAGAAGGGTCCGTTCGTCGCCGAGCGCCTGGAGGCCAAGGTGGGTGCGATGAACGCCAAGAACGAGAAGAAGGTCGTGAAGACCTGGTCGCGCGCGAGCACGATCCTCCCCGAGTTCGTCGGGCACACGTTCGCGGTGCACAACGGGAACAAGTTCATCCCGGTGTATGTCACGGAGAACATGGTCGGCCACAAGCTTGGCGAGTTCTCGCCGACGCGGCTGTTCCGCGGGCACGCGGGCCAGAAGGTCGACGCGAAGAAGAAGGGAGGCAAGTAAGCCATGGCCAAGGCTCTGAAGACCGGCATCGAGGCGCGCGCGATCCAGCGCACGACCCGGCAGTCGCCGTACAAGATGCGCCTGGTCATCGACCAGATCCGTGGGCAGCGCGTGAACGATGCGCTCGCCCTCCTGAAGTTCTCCAAGAAGCACGCGGCCGAGCAGATCGAAAAGACGCTCAACAGCGCCGTGGCGAACGCGGAGCAGGCGGCCCGTGCGGCCAACACGTCGCTGGACGTCGACGCGCTGGTGATCACGAAGGCCATCGTGAACGAAGGCCCGAAGCTGAAGCGGTTCATGCCGGCGGCCATGGGCCGTGCGACGCCGATCGCGAAGCGGACGAGCCATGTCGAGATCATCGTGGCGGAGGCGGTGCGCTAATGGGACAGAAGACGAATCCGATCGGGTTCCGCCTCGGGGTCACGAAGAACTGGCGGTCGACCTGGTACGCGAAGAAGGAGATGCCGGCGCTGCTCAAGGAAGACGCGCTGCTCCGCAAGTACCTGAAGGCTCGACTCGACAACGCGGCCATTGCGGACGTGACGATCGAGCGGAAGCCGGGGAAGGTCGTGGTGACCGTGCACACGGGCCGCCCGGGCGTGGTGATCGGGAAGAAGGGGGCGGAGGTGGACAAGCTGCGCGACGAGCTGGCGCAGCTGACCGGCAAGGAAGTGGGAATCAACGTCGAGGAGATCAAGCGGCCGGAAGTCGAGGCGCAGCTGGTCGCCGACAACATCGCCGCGCAGCTCTCGCAGCGCATCTCGTTCCGCCGCGCCATGAAGCGCGCGGTGCAGAGCGCCATGCGCATGGGCGCGATGGGCATCAAGGTGAAGGCCGGCGGCCGCCTCGGCGGCGCCGAAATCGCGCGCGTCGAAGGGTACATGGAAGGCCGGGTGCCCCTTCATACGCTGCGCGCCGACATCGACTACGCGACGAGCACCGCGAAGACCACCTACGGCACCATCGGTGTGAAGGTGTGGATCTTCAAGGGCGAGATCGTGGAAGATCGTCGCGGCAAGACCTACTCGACCGGCAACTGAGGAACTGAGCGATGCTGAGTCCGAAGCGGGTCAAGTTCCGCAAGATGTTCAAGGGCCGCACGACCGGCCTGGCTCACCGGGGGTCCGATCTGTCCTTCGGCCATTTCGGCCTGCAGGCGCTCGAGCCGGGGTGGGTGACGAGCCGTCAGATCGAGGCGTGCCGTGTGGCGATGACTCGCCACATCAAGCGTGGCGGCAAGGTGTGGATCCGGATCTTCCCGGACAAGCCGATCACGAAGAAGCCGGCCGAAACCCGCATGGGCAAGGGCAAGGGGTCGCCGGAGATGTGGGTGGCGGTGGTGAAGCCGGGCCGAGTGATGTTCGAGATCGAGGGGGTGTCGCGGGAGCTCGCCGAGACGGCGATGGCCCTGGCCGCCGCGAAGCTCGGCGTGAAGACCAAGTTCGTCGCACGAGAGGAGGCGGTGACCAATGAAGGCTGAAGAGATCCGCGGACTCGCTGACGACGAGCTCGTGACGCGTATCGCGGAGTTGGAGGAGGAGCGGTTTCGCCTCCGGTTCCGCAGCGGCACGGAAGCGCTGGAAGCGCCGCTGCGGCTGCGCAGCATCCGCAGGGACATTGCGCGCCTCAAGACGGTCCAGCGCGAGCGCCAGCTCGCCGGCCGTGGCCGCTAACCGGAACTACATCGATGGCTGAGACGAACAACGCGAGCGCCGCGCAGAACGGCGCCCCGGACCGGACGTCGCGGAAGGTGCGCGTCGGACTGGTCGTGAGCGACAAGATGGAAAAGACCGTGGTCGTGCGTATCGACCGCCGCATGCCGCACCCGCAGTACGGCAAGATGGTGACGCGGACCCGCAAGTTGAAGGCGCACGACGAGGCGAACTCGGCGAAGGTCGGCGACACGGTGCGCATCATGGAGACCCGGCCCTTGTCGAAGGACAAGCGGTGGCGCGTGGTCGAGATCGTCGAACGCGCACGCTGAGGTAAACGGCCATGATCCAGCAGGAATCCGTGGTGAAGGTGGCGGACAACAGCGGCGCCAAGCGCGCGCTGGTGATCCGGGTGTTGGGCGGCACGCGTCGCCGCTATGCCGGCCTGGGCGACCGGGTCATCGTGGCGGTGAAGGACGCCCTCCCGAACGGCACCGTGAAGAAGTCCGACGTGGCAAAGGCCGTGGTGGTCCGGACGGTCAAGGAAACACGTCGCAAGGACGGGTCGTACATCCGCTTCGACGAGAACGCGGTGGTGATCATCAACGACAACGGCGAGCCGAAGGCGACGCGCATCTTCGGTCCCGTGGCGCGCGAGCTCCGCGAGAAGCGGTACATGAAGATCGTATCGTTGGCGCCCGAGGTGCTTTGAGATGCGGAAGAACGTGTATTGCAAGACGGATCGCGGCCAGCGCCTCGGCGCGGCGCGCCACGCCCTCAAGGCGTCGCGGGAAGCGATCCACGTCACCAAGGGTGACACCGTCCGCGTGATGCGCGGCGACGACAAGGGGAAGGAGGGCAAGGTGCTCCAGGTCTACCCCAAGACGGGCCGCATCAAGGTGGAAGGGATCAACATCGTGAAGAAGCACCGCAAGGCGCGCACGGCGGAGGAGCAGAGCGGCATCATCGAGATGGCGGCCCCGTTCCACGCGTCGAACGTGATGCTGCTCGATTCGAAGACCGGCCGGCCGACGCGCGTGAAGACGCGCATCGACCAGGACGGGACGAAGGAGCGCGTCGGCGTGAAGAGCGGTCAGGTCATTCCCCGTTCGCGCTGATCGGAGCGATAGCAGATGGCGACCAAGGAGAAGGGCGCCGCCAAGGGCGGCGCGAAGGGTGGGGCGAAGACGGGAACCAAGGGCGGGGCGGCCAAGGGCGGCGCCGGCCAGAAGGGCGGTGGCAAGGCCGGCAAGCAGGCGGGCCAGCCGCGCCAGGCGGTCGACTTCACCAAGCGTGAGCATGCCGGCGCCGGCCTGCCGGTCGCGGCGCCGCGCCTCAAGCAGCACTACGAGCAGACGGTGCGGGCGGCGCTGGCGGCGCAGTTCGGCTTCACGAACCTGCACGAGATCCCGACGCTGTCCAAGATCGTGATCAACTGCGGCGTGGGCGAGGCCGTGAAGCAGCCCAAGCTGCTCGACGTGGTGGTGGAGGAGCTCGCACTGATCTCCGGACAGAAGCCGGTACGCCGCAAGGCCAAGAAGTCGGTGGCGAACTTCGGACTCCGCGAAGGCCAGGAGATCGGCGCCTCGGTCACGATGCGCGGGGCGCGGATGTGGGAGTTCCTCGACCGGTTCGTGACGGTGGCGTGCCCGCGTATCCGCGACTTCCGCGGCCTCGGTACGAAGTCGTTCGACGGTCGTGGCAACTACACGCTCGGCATCAAGGAGCAGATGATCTTCCCCGAGATCAACTACGACATGGTCGAGCAGATCCACGGCATGGACATCACGTTCGTGACGACGGCCTCGAAGGATGCCCACGCCTTTGCGCTGCTGCACCAGCTGGGCATGCCGTTCCGTGGCGACGACAAGCCGGTGACGCCCAAGGTGGCGCAGCCGAGCGCGGCCTGATCACCGACCTTCTCAGGATCTGAACGATGGCAAAGACGAGCAAGTTGGCCCGCAACGCGCAGCGCGCGGAACTGGTGCAGCGGTACGCCCAGAAGCGCGCGGCGCTGAAGGCCACGATCAGCAGCCCGAAGAGCACCCCGGACGCGGTGCAGGCTGCGGTGAACGCGCTGCACAAGCTGCCGCGCAATTCCTCGGCGACGCGCGTACGCAACCGCTGCAGCATGAGCGGCCGTTCGCGCGCCTACCTGCGGCAGTTCGGGCTGAGTCGCATTGCGCTCCGCGACATGGCGCTGAACGGCCTCATTCCGGGCGTCCGGAAGGCGAGCTGGTAACCATTCACTTCCTACAGGTCCGCTGCGAGCGGATACCATAGGAGCACCCCGAGAGCATGAGCCTCAACGACCCCATTGCCGACATGCTGACGCGCATTCGCAACGCGTGTGCCTCCAAGCACCGCCGCGTCGACATGCCGGTATCGAAGATGAAGATCGAGATCGCGCGAATCCTCAAGGAGAATTCCTTCATCCAGGATTACCGCACCGTGGACCTCGAGGACGGCAAGGCCGTCCTGCGGGTCATCCTCAAGTATGCGCACGGGGGCCAGTCGGTCATCCGTGAGGCGAAGCGCATTTCGACGCCTGGCCTGCGCAAGTACGTTGGCGTGACGGAGATTCCGCGCGTGCGCAACGGGCTCGGGATGGCCATCCTGAGCACGTCGAAGGGCATCATGTCGGACCGCGACGCGCGCTCCGCCAACACCGGGGGCGAGTTGCTCGCCCTGGTCTGGTAAGGAGACCGCCAACATGTCGCGTATCGGCAAGCGCCCGATCCCGGTTCCGGCCGGGGTGACGGTGGCAATCAACGGTAACATGGTCACAGTGAAGGGCCCGAAGGGCGAGCTTGCCCGGGCGCTCCCGGCTGACATCATCGTGGCCCAGGAGGGCGCGGAGCTGCTGGTGACGCGTCCGTCGGATGAGGAGCGGCACAAGGCGCTGCACGGGCTGACGCGTACGCTGGTGGCCAACATGGTGGAAGGCGTCACCACGGGCTTCAAGAAGGTGCTCGAGATCACGGGTGTCGGCTACAAGGCCGAGGTGAAGCCGTACGGCGCGCTGCTGTCACTCGGGTACTCGCACCAGATCGAGTACAAGGCGCCCGCGGGCGTCAGCATCACGGCCCCGAACCCGACCACGGTCGTGATCGAAGGGGCGAGCAAGGAGCATGTCGGTCAGGTGGCGGCGGAGATTCGCAGCCTGCGCAAGCCGGAGCCGTACAAGGGCAAGGGCGTCAAGTACCAGGGCGAAGTCATCCGGCGCAAGGCCGGCAAGGCGGGAGGCAAGTAATGGGCAAGATCGGGATTCCGCGTACGAACGCGGAGAAGCGCAAGCGGCGGCACCTGCGCGTGCGCAAGGCAGTGAACGGGACGGCGGAGCGCCCGCGTCTCGTGGTGTTCCGTTCGCTCAAGCACATCTACGCCCAGATCGTCGACGACGTCGCGCAGCGCACGCTGCTGACGGTAGGCGACGAGACGTTGAGCGGCACGAAGTCGGAGCGCGCGCTCGCCGTCGGCAAGGCCGCGGCGGAGAAGGCGAAGGCGGCCGGCATTTCGAAGGTCGTCTTCGATCGCGCCGGTTACCAGTACCATGGCCGCGTGAAGGCCGTTGCCGAAGGCGCCCGAGAGGGCGGCCTGGAGTTCTGATCATGGCAGACGCACAGAATACGGGAGGCGCTCGCGCGCCGGGTGGACGCGGTGGCCCAGGTGGCGGCCGCGGGCGTGGTGGGCCGGGTGGCGGCCGTGGCCGCGGTCCTGGCGGTCCGGGTGGTCCGGGAGCTGGCCGTGGCCGGGGCCCTGGCGGCGAGGGGGGCCAGGGCGGCCGTGACGGCCGTGGCCGTGGTCCGGACCGTGGCGGCCCGCAGCAGGAGCGAGAGCAGAGCGATCTGCTCGAAAACGTGATCGCGATCAATCGCGTCGCGAAGGTCGTGAAGGGCGGCCGTCGCTTCTCGTTCAACGCGCTGGTGGCGGTGGGCGACGGGCAGGGCAAAGTGGGCTTTGCCACCGGCAAGGCGAACGAGGTGTCGGAGGCGGTCCGCAAGGCCGTGGAGGCCGCCCGTCGCAGCATGGTGCACATCCCGCTCACCGGGTCGACGATCCCGCATGAGGTGGTCGGCAAGCATGGCGCCGGCAAGGTGCTCATGAAGCCCGCGGCGCCGGGTGCCGGTGTGATTGCCGGCGGTGCGGTGCGCGCAGTGCTCGAGTGCGCCGGCATCCACGACATCCTCACGAAGTCGCTCGGCTCGACGAACCCGCACAACATGGTGCGCGCCGCCATTGACGGCCTCACGCACCTGATCACCGTCGAGCAGGCGGCGAAGGAGCGCGGGCTCGACGTGTCGCAGATCGGGTACAAGTCGCGCGCCAAGTCGCGCGCCGAGACCATCGATCGCAGCAAGGCGGCCGTGGTGGCCGCGGAGGTCGCATAATGCCGCGGACCTTCGTGTGGCATCCGTCCAAGGGGCCGGCCAGGACGCCGAAGCTGGAGGCGCCGGGAACCGGCAAGGTGAAGATCACGCAGGTGCGCAGCGCCATCGGCCACTCGTGGCGGATGCGGGCGACCCTTGCGGCGCTGGGCCTCCGGAATCACCAGGCCAGCGTGGTGCAGCAGGATTCCGCCTCGCTGCGCGGCCAGCTCAAGAAGGTGCGTCACCTGGTTCAGGTGACGCCGGTGGAGGAGTAAGCACGTGGCCAACAAGTCAGGCGCCGAAGGCGTCGAAAAGATCGGACTGCACAACCTGTCGCCGGCGCCGGGCTCGCATCGCTCGCGCCGTCGCGTGGGCCGCGGTCCGGGCTCGGGCCTCGGCAAGACGTCGGGCAAGGGTCACAAGGGTTCCATGGCCCGCTCGGGCCATGGCGGCCCCGGTGGTGGCAAGCCGCACTTCGAAGGCGGCCAGATGCCGATCACGCGCCGTATTCCCAAGCGGGGCTTCACCAACCCGTTCCGCGAAGAGGCCCAACTGGTGCGCCTCGACGCGCTGGCCAAGGTGGCCGGTGACGACGTGACGGTGGACACGCTCATCGCGGCCGGGCTGATTCGGGCGGGCCAGGGCCCGGCGAAGCTGCTCGCCAACGGGGAGCCGACCCGCGCGTTCACCATCCGCGGCGTGAAGGTGAGCGCGGCGGCCAAGGCGAAGATCGAAGCGGCCGGCGGCCGCATCGACGGCTGACCGGAGCGTTCAGCGCATGGCAGAGCAAAACAACGCGGCGGCTGCGGCCGTTGCCAACATTTACCGGACGCCCGAGCTGTGGGCGAAGATCACCTTCACGTTCCTGTGCATGGTGCTCTATCGCGTCGGCTCGCACATCACGGCGCCCGGCATCGATGTCCAGGCGCTGACGGACTACTTCACCCGCCAGCAGGGCGGGGGCCTCCTCGGCCTCTACGACATGTTCGTGGGTGGTGGTCTTTCGCGCGCGACCGTGTTCGCCCTCGGTATCATGCCCTACATCTCGGCGAGCATTTTCGTCCAGATCGCCGGCGCCGTGCTGCCGAACGTGGACAAGATGCAGAAGGATGAAGAGGGCCGGAAGAAACTGACGCAGTACACGCGCTACCTCACGGTGGTGCTGGCGCTGATTCAGGCCTATGGCTTCGCCCTGTTCACGGCCTCGCTACCGGCGGCGGTGTCCCGTCCGGGGCCATGGTTCACCATCCAGATGATGCTCTTCCTGACCACCGGCGCGATCTTCGTGATGTGGCTGGGTGAGCAGATCACGGAGCGTGGACTGGGCAACGGCGCGTCGCTCATCATCTTCTTCTCCATCGTCGAGCGGATGTGGCCGTCGATCTTCCAGTCGTTCAACTTCATGACGACCGGGGCGATTTCGCCGCTCATGCTGGTGGTGTTGGGTCTGGTGATGGTGGCGGTCGTGGCCGGTGTGGTGGCCATCACGGTGGCGGCGCGTCGTGTGCTCATCCAGATCCCGCAGCGCACGATGGCCCGCGGGCGCCAGCGCGAGGCGGCGCGCAACTTCATCCCGTTGCGCATCAACACGGCGGGCGTGATGCCGATCATCTTCGCGCAGTCGGTGATCGTCATTCCGGGCGCGCTGGCCCAGTTCAGCGGCAATCCGAAGCTGCAGGAAATCGCGGAGTACTTCAATCCGCAGGGCCCGAACCCGTGGCTCTACTTCATCCTGTCGGCCGTGCTGATCATGCTGTTCACGTACTTCTACACGTCGATCATCTTCAATCCGGTCGATCTGGCGGAGAACCTGAAGAAGCAGGGCGGCTTTGTGCCGGGCATCAAGCCGGGGGCGAAGACGGCGGAGTACATCGAGCAGGTGGTGGAGCGCATCACCCTCCCTGGCGCCATCTTCCTGACCATCATCGCGCTGATGCCGATCGTGATCGCGCGCCTCGTGAACGTGCCTTTCGCCTTCGGCGGCACCTCGCTGCTGATCGTGGTTGGTGTCGCGCTCGACACCATGGCGCAGATGCAGCAGCACCTCCTGCTGCGGAAGTACGACGGCTTCATGAAGAAGGGCCGGGTGCGCTTCCGCGGGCGTCAGGCTACTCAGGGCGGCTTCTAAGGGACCGAAATGATCATCGTCCTGCTTGGACCGCCGGGGGCGGGCAAGGGGACGCAAGGCGAGCGGCTTGCCGCTCGCCTTGGCGTTCCCAAGATCGCCACCGGCGATGTACTGCGTGCCGCAGTCCGCGATGGCACACCTCTCGGCCTCGAGGCGAAGGCCGCCATGGACCGTGGCGATCTTGTGCCCGACGCGGTCATCATGGGCATCATGAAGGAAGCGCTGGCGGCGCCGAGCGCGGCGAGGGGTGCCATTCTCGACGGGGTTGTGCGTACCACCCCGCAGGCCGATGGCCTCGCCGAGACCCTCCAGGCGCTGGGCAAGCCGGTTGATGCCGTGCTGCTCTTCGAGATCGACGAGGACGAGCTCGTGCGCCGGCTCAGCGGTCGGACCACCTGTGATGCGTGTCAGCGCCCGTTCTTCGGGCGCGCGCCGGGCGAGACCTGCGCGGAAAGCGGCCAGGTCGGGACACTGGTGCGTCGCAAGGACGACGAGCCCGAGGCCATCCGCAAGCGCATGCAGGTGTACCGCGACCAGACGGCCCCTGTCATCGACTGGTACGCGACGCGCGGGACGAACATGGTACGCATCGACGCCATCGGTTCGCTCGACGAGGTCGAGGCGCGCATGCTGGCGGCCCTCCGGATCCAGTAATGGCGATTGGCGGGACGGCGCCGGCAACGCTGCTCAAGTCGCCGCGTGAGATCGATATCATGGCGCGCGGCGGGGTCATTCTCCGCGGCGCGCTCATGGCGGCGAAACATGCCGTGCGTCCCGGCGTTTCCACCATGGAGCTTGACGCCATCGTGGAGAGCTTCATCCGCTCCCACGCGGGGGCGGAGCCGGCGTTCAAGGGGCTCTACGGCTTCCCCGGCAGTGCCTGTATCTCCATCAACGAGGAGATCGTGCACGGCATCCCGTCGCGCAAGCGCATTCTGGCCGAGGGTGACATCGTCACCGTCGATGTGGGGGTGAAGCTCGACGGCATGTACACCGACGCGGCGATCACGATTCCGGTGGGACAGGTCGACGCCGAGACGCAGCGGCTCATGGACGTCACGGAAGCCTCGCTGGCCGCGGGCATTGCGGCGGCGACGCCGAACAACCATGTCGGTGACATCGGCGCGGCCATTCAGGCGGTGGTCGAAGCCGCCGGTTTCTCGGTGGTGCGCGAACTCGTGGGTCACGGCGTGGGGTTCTCGCCACATGAGGAGCTGCAGATCCCCAACTACGGCAAGCCGAAGCGCGGCAAGAAGCTCAGCGTTGGGCTCACCATCGCCATCGAACCGATGGTGAACGTGGGGACGGCCAAGACGAAGACGCTGAGCGACAAGTGGACCGTGGTGACCGCCGACGGCAAGCGGTCGGCGCACTTCGAGCACACGGTGGCCATCACTGAAAACGGGCCGCGGATTCTGACGCTGGGTTGATGGCGCGTTCGGGCCGCGTCGATTGACGCCGCACGTTGAACTGCCGTCACGGAGAGATGGAGAGACGGAGAAGAGGAGTGGCGACATCCTGCTCCCGCTCTCCGTTTCTCTTTTCTCCGCGTGGGCCGTTCCTGATGGCTCGTCGCCCCTTCGGAGGACACGGCCATCGGTCTCGTCGCGACAGTGACCTCTCCTCTCCATGCGTTGCGGCGCTCGTTGCCGTCGCCCAGCACGCGCCCCGGAGTGGTCCCCGCGACCCGACGGAATGCGGCAATGCAGGCGCTGGTGCTGGCGTACCCGGAAGCGACCGCTGCTTCCGAGACATGGCCGCCATCGGCAAGGCGGCGCATGCCGAACAGCAGTGCGTTGCGCTGCTGCCAATGGCCCAACGAAAGACCGGTCTCGGCCGCGAACAGTCGTTCGAGTGTACGTCGCGACGCATTGGCGCGTCGCGCGAGTTCGAGGGAGGCGAGTCGTGCCCGGGGATTCGCGAGCAGCCAATCGGCGGCCAGCCGTGCGCGCCGATCTTTGGGCAGGGGAAGATCCATGGGGATGTCGTCATCCCGCGCCAGCGCCTCGCGCAGCTCGCCAACCAGCAGCGCGTCGACGTGTCCGTCCATCTCGTCGGCCGCCATCAAGACCCCGCGCTCGACCGTGCGGCGGAGGAGCGCACGCAGGAGATTCCCGACGCGCAGCAGGCGAGTCGCGGGGCGCAGGGCCGGAGCCTGCGAGGGTGCGAGAAACACCGAGCGAAGAACACCGCGCCCGACGAGGACCATGTCGTTCACGGTGTCGGGGGGCAGCCAGATCGCGTGCCCAGCCGGGAGTATCCACTGACGGTCAGCGGCCGTGGCGCTGATCGCGCCGCCTGACGCCCACAGGAGCTGTCCCCAGGCCGACCGTCGCTCCAGCCACCGTTAGCCATCGGAGAAGCCGACGGCCGAGGTACGCACGAGCGCCGACATCGCGTCGAGCACTGCCGCGGCAGGCCGTCGTAATCTCGACATGAATTGACGTGACAGCGCAAGACGGCGGCTAGGGAGGCTAAGATAGCTGTCACCTCTACCCATCAGCTACGGGAGCCACCCATGTCCGAAATCGCTGGCCCGGGAACGCCGGTCCGCCACTTCGCCATCAACGCCGACGACTGCGCGCGGGCGGCGCGCTTTTGTGGTCAGGCGTTTGGATGGCGGTTCAATGCGTGGGGGCCTCCGGACTTCTACATGATCGAGACGGGCTCGACGCCGGAGACGCCAGCCGTGTTCGGCTCCCTGCAGGCGCGGCGCACGCTCGTGCCAGGCGAGCGCATGACCGGATTCGAGTGCACCATTGCCGTACCGGACATCCACGCCGCCGAACGCGCAATCGTGGAGGCCGGCGGCACCATTCTCATGCCGATCGCGACGATTCCGACCGTGGGACACCTGCTCTGGTTCCGGGACACGGAAGGCAACGTGGCTGGAGCGATGCAGCCTGACGCGACGCCCTTCGCGCCCGCCTGAGTGTCGCCTGAGCGTCGCCTGAGCGGGCGAGTGCCCCCGGTTGGGGCTCGCGCCGCTCAGCGCCGGACGAGTGCAAGCGGCAGCGTGAGCTCCTGCCCGCACTTCACCTGTACGCTCTGCTCGACGCTGCGATAGCCGTCGACGGACACCCGCACGAGGTAGCGGTCCTCGCGCAGCTCGAGCAGCGTGCCGGTGGCCACGTCGATCCGAACGGTGGACTGGTACGCCTCGCCGGTGATGCGTACCACCGCCTCGCCGCGGGCGGCCCCAGTGAAGCTCAGCGCCACGCGCCCGGTGAACGTCGCGGCGCGGTTGCGCGGGTCGCAGTTGTCGGCCGCGGTCGACGACGCCCGGGTCTCGCCCGCCGCGGGTGCGGGCGGTACTCGAGTGAGACGTGGGCGGCATCCGCTTGCCAGCAGGCCGGCCGCCAGCAGGCCGGCTGCCAGCACCGGCGCCGAACGCCGAGGGCCGTTCACGCGGGCTCCATGGCGTTCTCGGCCGCCGCTTCGGCGAGTCGTGCGTGCAACGAGAGCGCGTCAAGACACTTGCGCGCCTCGGAGGCCAGCGCGGCCCCGCGCTCGGCGCCGGCATCGTCGAGCGCGGCGACGTTGATGCGCACATTGAGCACCGCGCCCTTGCCGGCCGCCTCGGCCAGCAGCGCCGCAACGCACGCATCGCTCACCGCGTTGGTGTTGCCGCGCTCGCCCAGTGCCGCTGCCAGCGCAGCCACCGACACCGCCGCGCGGGCGGTCTCGAGCGGCACCTCGGCGGCGTGCAGCAGGGCCTCGCGAATGGCCGTCGCCCGCTCCGCTTGCTGATCGTCCGTGTCCTTGGGAAGCTGGTAGGCCGCGCGCACCCGTTCGTACGAGGCGGCGTCACGCTCCACGAGGGTGCCCAGTTGGCGCCGCAGCGCCGCCGCTTCGAGGGCGATGCGCTTCATCTCCTGTTCCACCCCCGCGTACTTCTTCCTCCCCACGGTCAAACCGGAGACCATCTGCGCGAGCGCCGCCGCGAGCGCGCCGGCGTGCGCCGCCACACTGCCGCCGCCAGGCGTTGGCTCCGGTGAGGCCACGCGCGAGAGGAACCCGTCCACCGATTCCCCACCAGCCAGCGCGCCGCGCACTTTGGTCTCGAGCAGCAGGTCGCGGCTGAAGCCACGCAGCTGCACGTGCCGCGCACCGGCCTCGAGCAGGACGCGCTCGGGCACGAGCCCGACGATTTCGCTCCACGTGGGGGATACGCCATAGGCCGCGGCCTCGGCCTTCACGAAGTCGAAGACGCGGTACAGCGGCGTCTTCTCGGTGTCGACCAGATTCATCGACACCTGGGCCTGACCGTCGACCTCCAGACCAAGCCCCTTCACGTAACGCAGGCCACCCGACGAGCCGCGGATGGCCTTGGCGACGTCCTTGGCCACCGGCAGGTTGCTCGCCGGGCCGAGGTAGATGTTGTAGGCCACCAGAAACGGGCGCGCGCCGACCGCGGTGGCGCCGGCGGTGGGATGCAGCGCAGCCTCGCCGAAGTCGGGGCGTCGGGCGCCATTGGTGCGGACCTCGTCGCGCAGCCCCTCGAACTCGCCCCGGCGCACATCCGCGAGGTTCTCGCGGGTTGGCGTGGTGGCGGCGCGCTCGTAGAGGTAGACGGGCACACCGAGCTCCCGCCACGCGCGGGCGCCGAGTTCGTGGGCGAGCGCGATGCAGTCATCCATCGTGGCGCCGTCGAGCGGAATGAACGGCACCACGTCGGTGGCGCCGATGCGGGGGTGTTCCCCCTGGTGCGCGGTGAGGTCGATGCGGTCACGCGCGACCTGCATGCCGGCGAGGGCGGCCGGTACCGCGGCCTCGAGCGAAGCCACGAACGTGATCACGGTGCGATGGTGTGAGGCATCGCTCGACACGTCGAGCACGTGGGCACCGGGGACGGCCGCGATCGCGTCACGGATGGCGGCGATGACGGCAGGATCTCGGCCTTCGGAGAAGTTGGGAACGCACTCGACGAGTGGCACGGGCAGGGCGGGGTGGAGGGAGCGCGAGCTACGCGCGAAAGCTACCAGTGTGCCATCGGGACGCGTGAGGGCACACACCGGACGCTGGAATGCCCGTCAGTCGACCCGATCGTTGAGGATGTCGAGGAACCAGTCGTGCAGGACGCCATTGCTGGCCACGATGGTTCCTCCAGCGAGCCGAGCGTCCCGTCCCTCGAGGTCGGTCACGTGGCCGCCGGCCTCGCGTACCAGCAGCACGCCCGCGGCGAGGTCCCACGAGTTGAGCCACAGTTCCCAGAACGCGTCGAAGCGTCCGCGGGCCACGTCGGCGAGGTCGAGGGCCGCCGAGCCGGCGCGGCGCATGCCGGAGACGACCGGCATGAGGCGGCGCATCATGCGCAGGTACTCATCGGCGCGGGTGACGTCCTTGAACGGAAACCCCGTACCGATCAGGGCCCGAGCGGGATCGGCCACGGTCGATACCCGCACGCGCTCACCGTCGACGAATGCCCCGTCGCCCGCGGTGGCCGTACAGACGCCGCCGCGGGCCACGTCGTGCATGACAGCGGCCTGGGGCACCCCGTCGAGGGCGATGCAGATGGAGACCCCGTAGCTGGGAAACCCGTGGAGGAAGTTCGTGGTGCCGTCGAGCGGATCGACAATGGCGACCAGGCCCTCCTCGGGGTTGCCGTCGTGGCTCAGTTCTTCGCCGACGATGCGCAGGTCGGGAATGCCCGCCAGCAGGCGTTCGCGAATACGTTCCTCGGCTCCACGGTCGACGTGGCTCACGAAGTCGGTGACGCTCTTGGCCTCCCACGTGATGGCCCGGTGGGTTTGTGCCTCGTGGGCGATGAAATCGGCGGCGGTGGCGGCGGCACTTCGGGCGGCCGCCAGCCATCGGTGGCGGTCGGGGTGCGACTCAGTCATGCGGCAGCGGGTAAACGGATCATGGCAGACGGCGGCCGGGACTGTGCGGGCGCGCACCAGTACCTCGGCCGACGACCCAAAACTAACTTTGCGGCATGGCACGCATCTTCAGCGGCATCCAGCCCTCGGGTGAGCTGCACATCGGCAACTACCTCGGCGCAGTCAAGAACTGGGTTCAGCTTCAGGCCACCCATCCCGGCGCCATCTACTGCGTGGTGGACTACCACGCCATCACCGGCGCCTACGATCCGGCCGTGTTGCGCGCACGGCGCTGGGGGATGGCCAAATCGCTGTTGGCGGCGGGTATCGACCCTGTCCTGTCGGCCCTGTTCATGCAGAGCGACGTGCCCGAGCACACCGAGCTGTCATGGATCTTCACGACCATCACGCCGCTCGGCGACCTCGAGCGCCAGACGCAGTTCAAGGACAAGTCGTCGAAGATGGAGAGCATTCCGGCGGGCCTGTTGATGTACCCCGTGCTGCAGAGCGCCGACATCCTGCTCTATCGCGCCGACCGCGTGCCGGTGGGTGAAGACCAGATCCAGCACCTGGAGCTGGCCCGGGACACGGCGCGCAAGTGGAATGCGAAGTTCGGCGTGGAGTATTTTCCCGAGCCGAAGCCGCTGTTGACACCCGCGCGCCGCATCATGGGGCTCGATGGCAACGCGAAGATGTCCAAATCGCTTGGCAACACCATTGGGCTCCTGGAGAGCGACGAGGAGATCTGGCAGAAGCTGCGCCCGGCGGTGACGGACCCGCAGCGGGTGCGGAAGAGTGATCCGGGCCGTCCCGACGTGTGCAACATCTACCAGCTGCACAAGGCGTTCAGCGTCGAGTCCACGCAGGAGCACGTGGCCGAGCAGTGCCGTACCGCCGGGTGGGGGTGCATGGACTGCAAGAAGGTGCTGCTGGAGGGGATGGTGCAGGAGTTGACGCCGATCCGGCGCCGGTCGGAGGCGCTGGATGCCGAGCCGGCGCGGGTGCTCGACGCACTGGCCGATGGGGCCCGGGCGGCCCGCGGGATCGCGCAAGAGACGCTGGGGGAGGTGCGGGAGGTCATGGGGCTCAATGCGGTGGCGGTGCCGACCGGCTGACGTTGCCGCGCCACGCGCGCGATCGTCTTGGTGACGGACCGCACCGGGGCCAACTTTCCCCACCCACCCACCGTTACCGTGGCAATCGAACGCATCATCAAGGCCGCCATCGAGCGGGGCGCATCGGACGTGCACATCAAGTCGGGCGATGCGGTGCGGGCCCGCATCGACGGGCGGCTCGTGGCGCTCACCAAGCAGGCGCTCTCCGCCGAGCAGACGCGATCGATCGCCCTGCATCTCATGAGCAGCGATGCCGAACGCGCCATCATTGACACGCTCAAGGATCACGACTGTTCGTGGTCGTCACCCGGGGTGGGCCGGTTCCGCGTGAACATCCTCCGGCAGCGCGCTTCGCATTCGATCGTGATGCGCGTGATTCCCGAGAAAGTGCCGACCGTGCGGTCGCTGTGCCTGCCGCCGGTGCTGACGCGCATCGCGCACGCCGAACGCGGCATGGTACTCGTGACCGGCGTGACCGGCTCGGGCAAGTCGAGCACCATGGCGGCGCTGGTCAACGAGATCAATACGTCATACGAGAAGCACATCCTGACGCTCGAGAATCCGATCGAGTTCCTGCACACCGACGCGAGGAGCTCGTTGACGCAGCGCGAGGTGGGAATCGACACGGAGAGCTTCCGCATGGGGCTGCGTGCCGCGCTGCGTCAGGACCCGGACGTCATCCTGATCGGCGAGATGCGCGACGCCGAAACGATCGACACGGCGATGAAGGCGGCTGAAACGGGACACCTGCTGATCTCCACCCTGCACACGCCGGACGCGCAGAGCACGATCATGCGCATCGTGGCCATGTTTCCGCCAGAGGAACAGACGGTGGTGCGCATGCGCCTCGCCGAATCGCTGCACGCGGTCGTGTCGCAGCGTCTGCTGCCGCGCAAGAGCGGGCGGGGGCGCGTGGCGGCGGCCGAGGTGATGATCGTGACGAGTACGATTCGCGACCTCATTGCCGAGGGGAACATTGCCGAGATCCGCGACTACATGGCCGACGGGGCGCAGTACGGCATGCAGACATTCGACCAGCACCTCACCGAGCTGGTGAACAGTGGCGAGGTCGACTTCGATGTGGCGAAGAACGCCGCCACGAATCCGGCCGACTTCGAGCTGAGCTTTCGGATGGGGCGGAGCGCCGCTCCGGCGGGGGCGACCGGGCCGGCGATGGCGAGCCCCGCCCTCGCAGCGCTCCCGGTGCCCCCCGCCTCCCCGCCTGTCCCCACGGCGAAGACCCCCCCGGTCGCGCCGGGCCCGACCCCACACGCGGCCCCGGAGACACGGCCGTCCCCGCTCCCGAGTCCGCAGGGGCACGACACGATGAGCAGCCTCACTGCGAGCGTGAACGACGGGTTCGACAGCGGCTTCGAAAGCCTGTTCGGGGTGTAGCATCGCGTCGGGGCGTGGGGGCGCCGCGATCGGGGTGCCGCGGTAGGTTTCCTGCATGACTCCTTCGACTCTGGGCGGGCTCATGGTGCCCGCCGTGACGACGTTCACGGCCAGCGGCGACCTCGATGGCGCCGCCTTTCAGCGCAACCTCGACGCGCATCTGGCCTTCGGTATGGACGGCATACTGGTGGCCGGGTCGAGCGGCGAGTCGGCACTGCTCGATGACGCGGATCGTCGGCAGCTGCTCGAATGGGCTCGCGCGCGTGTTCCCACCGACAAGTGGCTGCTGGCCGGCATCGGCAGCGAGAGTACGCGACAGACCATCGCGCGGGCGCACGATGCGAAGGCCGCCGGGGCCGATGCCGTCCTGGTGATCTCCCCGCATTACTTCCTGAAGCGCATGACGGCGCCGGCGTTGCTCGCGCATTTCCGCGCGGTGGCCGATGCGAGTCCGTTGCCGGTGCTGCTGTACAACATGCCGGCGTATACGCACATCGTGCTGAGCCCGGCCTTCGTGCACGAGATGGCGCTGCACGAGAACGTCGTCGGCATGAAGGACAGTGCTGGCAACATCCCGGTGTTGCAGCAGTATCTCGCGGCCCAGAACGCGTCATTCCGTGTGCTCACCGGCAGCGGCGGCACCGTCGTGCCGGCGCTGGAGGCGGGGGCGTCGGGGGCGATTCTGGCGATTGCCCTGTTCGCCGGGCCCGCGGTGCGCCGCATGGTGGACACATACCGCGCCGGCGAGCACGCGGCCGCCGCCGCCATGCAGCAGGTGCTGACGCCGCTCGCGACCGACATTGCCGGTGCACTGGGGCCGGCGGGCATGAAGGCGGCCATGTCGCTGGTCGGGCTGCACGGAGGTCCGCCGCGTTCACCACTGCTGCCGGTGGAGGGCGAGGAGCTGGCGATCGTCAAGGCGCGACTGGAGGCAGCCGGGCTGCTCTGAGGGGTCCGGCGCCTCGCCGCGGCGCCGGTGTGCGAAACCGGTGCTCGCGGCTTGCGTACGCCCTTGCATGCTCGCGCTCGCGTTGCTGTTCTCGGCCCTGCTCGCCGGCCTCCTCCTCGTGCCCTTGGGCCTGCCCGGGCTCTGGGTCATGCTGGGCGCGACGCTCGTGTATTGGCTCGCGGTGCCCGCCGGGGAAATCGGGCTGGTCACGCTGCTGGTCGCCTCCGCGCTGGTGGTCGTCGCCGAGGTGCTCGAATTCAGCGTGTCCGGTCGGTACGCTCGCAGGTACGGGGGCTCGCGCCGAGCCGCGTGGGGCGCGGTCATCGGGGGAATCGTCGGGGCGCTCGTAGGGGTGCCCCTGCCGGTGGTCGGCTCGATGATCGGCGCCTTTGCCGGGGCCTTCGGCGGGGCGCTGCTGGCCGAGTTGACGGTGCCCCGCGCGGTGCGGGGCGAGCCGCTCCGTGTGGCCACGGGTGCGCTTCTCGGTCGCGTGGTGGCGGCAGGGCTGAAGGTGGGGTTCGGGCTGGCGCTCGCGGTGGTGGTAAGCGTCTCCGCACTTTCGGGGCGGCTCGCGGGGAGCGGCTGATGGCCCCGGTGGCAATTGCCGCCGCCGCATTGCTTCGAGGCCTTCGAAGCCTAGATTCCCACAACGCCCCGCGGACCGTCCGCGGGGCGTTTTTTGTGGGAGGCCGCAACGGCTGCCGGAGACCTGATCGCATGTTCGATTCGACGACGCGCACGGTGGTCGTGGTGGGTGCGCAGTGGGGCGACGAGGGGAAGGGCAAGCTCGTCGACGTGCTCGCCGAGCGCGCCGATTGGGTCGTGCGCTACCAGGGTGGCGCCAATGCCGGGCATACGGTGCACATCGGCGACACGTCCTTCATCCTGCACCAGATCCCCAGCGGCATCCTGCATCCCGGCGTGCGGTGCGCGATCGGCAACGGCGTGGTGCTGGACCCGGAGACGCTCTTCACCGAGGTCGACGAGCTGATCGCCGACGGGGTCGACGTGGAGGGGCGTCTGTACGTGAGCGAGCGGGCGCACCTCGTGATGCCGTACCACAAGTTGGTTGACAAGGCGAGCGCAGCCAGCAAGGCCATTGGCACGACGGGGCGGGGTATCGGGCCGGCCTACGAGGACAAGGTCGCGCGTCGAGGTGTGCGGGTGCTCGACCTCCGCAACGCCGAGCGGCTGTTGGAACTCGTCACGGCGGGCGTGGAGCGCGCCAACGCGCAGCTCGAGCGCTCGGGGAGCGACGTGCGCGCTTCGGTGGAGGAGACGCTGGCCATCCTGAACGGTCTGGCGCCGCGGTTGCTGGGTCTGGCCGACGATGTGGGGTTGTGCGTGCACCGGGCGATCCGGAGCGGCGCGGCCGTGCTCATGGAGGGCGCGCAGGGGTCGTTGCTGGACATCGACCACGGCACCTATCCGTATGTCACCTCGAGCAACACCACGGTGGGGGGGGCTGCCACGGGCGTGGGCATCTCCCCCATGGCCATCAACGCGGCGCTGGGCGTGGTGAAGGCCTACACGACGCGTGTGGGCAACGGCCCGCTGCCGACCGAACTGGAGGAGCCGCTGCACAGCCACGTGCGACAGCTCGGCCACGAGTTCGGCGCCACGACGGGGCGTCCGCGTCGCTGCGGCTGGTTCGACGGGGTGGTGGTGCGCTACGCCGCGCGCGTGAACGGCCTGACCGGGCTGGCGATCACCAAGCTGGACGTGCTCGACACGCTCGAGCAGGTGGCGGTGTGCACCGGCTATCGCGTGGGCGACGAAGTGTACACGGAGTTCCCGGCCGATCTCGCGCTGCTGGAGCGGGCGGAGCCGATCTACGAGTGGTTCCCGGGGTGGCAGCAGTCCACGCAGGACGCGCGCAAGCTCGAGGACCTGCCAGCGGCGGCGCGGACCTATCTCGACCGCCTGGAGCAGCTGTGCGAGACGCCGATTGCGTTCGTGAGCGTGGGGACGCGGCGCGACCAGATCATCGGCGTGCACACGACCGTCGCCTGATCCGTTGCGCGTGAGCGCCTCCGTGTCGTCACACTCGTCGTCGATCGATGTGGCTGTGGTTGGCGCTGGCCCCTGCGGGTTGGCGGCGGCCATCGCGGCCCACCGGGCGGGGTTGCGTGCCGTGGTGTTCGATCGCGGGTGCCTGGTCAACGGCATCGCGAGCTATCCCACCTACATGTCGTTCTTCTCGACGGCGGAGCGGATCGCGATCGGCGGGGTGCCGTTCCTCATCGCGACCGAGAAGCCCACCCGCCGCGATGCCCTGGCGTACTACCGCGGCGTCGCCGACGTCTACGGCCTCGACGTGCGGCAGTACGAGGCCGTCGCCTCGCTGCGGCCCGTGCGCGTGGATCCCCGGGCAGGACAGCGGGCGCCCGAGCGCAGTGCTCGCTGGTTGCTGCGCAGCATGACGCGAGGGGGGGCCGCTCGGGAGACGGCGGCGCATGCCGTGGTGATCGCCACCGGCTACTTCGGTCGTCCCAACCGACTGGGGGTGCCTGGCGAAGGCCTGCCGCACGTGCGCCATGGCTACACCGAGGGGCACAGTGCCTGGCGCGAACCGGTGGTGGTCGTGGGCGGTGCCAACTCGGCGGTGGATGCAGCGCTCGACATGCACCAGGCGGGGGCGCAGGTGACGCTGGTGCATTTCGCCGACGCCCTCGATGCGAATGTGAAGCCTTGGGTGCGCCCGGTCATCGAGGCGCGGCTGCGCGACGGCAGCATCCGCGGGCAGTTCGGCTCGCGGGTAGTGGCCATCGAGCCCGAGGCGGTGGTGGTGCAGGGGCCCGACGGCGAGGTGCGGATACCGGCGACGCAGGTCTATACGATGACCGGCTACCTGCCGGAGACCGGGCTGCTCGAGCAGATCGGCGTGCCCATCGATGCCGAGAGCGGCATCCCCGCGCATGACCCGCTCACCATGGCGACCCCCCTCCCGGGTGTCTACCTTGCAGGAGTCATTGCGTCCGGCAATCAGGCCAATCGCATCTTCATCGAGAATGGCCGCGACCACGGTGACGCGATCCTCGCGCACCTGCTTCGCTGACCCGTCGTTCTCTCCCCGTATCCCGCACCAGTACCAACCATGTCCGGCTATCCCGATGTGATGGACAAGCTCGTCTCGCTGTGCAAGCGGCGTGGCTTCATCTTCCAGTCCTCCGAGATCTACGGCGGCACGGGATCGGTGTGGGACTACGGGCCGCTGGGGGTGGAACTCAAGAAGAACATCAAGGATCGCTGGTGGCACGCGATGGTGCGTTCGCGTGATGATATCGAGGGGCTCGATGCGGCCATCCTGATGCATCCGCGCACGTGGGAAGCGAGCGGGCACGTGGCCGGCTTCGTCGATCCGCTGGTGGACTGCAAGACCTGCAAGGGACGCTTCCGCGCCGACAAGCTCGAGGATGCGCGCTGCCCGCAGAAGCCGAGCAAGCAGCCCGGCCAGCACGAGGCCTGCCAACTGACCGAGGCGCGGCAGTTCAACCTGATGTTCAAGACGTACATGGGTGCGCTCGAGGAGAGCGCGAGCATCGTCTACCTGCGCCCGGAGACGGCGCAGGGCATCTTCGTGAACTTTCTGAATGTGCAGCAGAGCATGCGCCAGAAGGTGCCGTTCGGCATCGCGCAGATCGGCAAGGCCTTCCGCAACGAGATCACGCCGGGCAACTTCATCTTCCGCACGCGTGAGTTCGAGCAGATGGAGATGCAGTTCTTCGTCGAACCGGGTACCGACATGGAGTGGTTCGAGACGTGGAAGGCGCTGCGCATGCAGTGGCACCTCGATCTCGGGCTCTCGGCCGATCGGCTCAAGTTCCACCAGCACGGCGCGACCGAGCTGGCGCACTACGCGCGCGGCGTTCGACGTGACGTTCGACTTCGGCGGCACCCTCGGATACCAGGAGATCGAGGGGGTGCACAACCGCTCCGATTTCGACCTCACGCAGCACCAGCAGTACTCCAGCAAGAAGCTCGAGTACTTCGACCAGGTGAACAACAAGCGCTACGTGCCGTACGTGATCGAGACGTCGGTGGGTGCGGACCGCGTGACGCTGGCGGCGCTGGTGAACGCGTACCGTGAAGAGGCGGTCGAGGGCGAGGCCGAGGGGCGCGTGGTGCTGGGACTGCACCCCGCCATCGCGCCGATCAAGGCGGCCATCTTCCCGCTCACGAAGAAGGACGGGCAGCCGGAGATGGCGAAGCAGATTCTCGCCGACCTGCGCCAGGCGTTCCCGGTGGACTACGACGAGACGGGCTCGATCGGCAAGCGCTATCGCCGGCAGGACGAAGTCGGCACGCCGTTCTGCATCACGGTGGACGGGCAGAGCACCAGCGACCAGACGGTCACGGTGCGCGACCGCGACTCGCTGGCGCAGGACCGGGTTGACGCGTCGCAGCTCACGGCGTACCTGGCGGGGAAGCTGGTGAGCTGATACCGGCGTGATGGCGGCCGCCGGGAACGGCGGTGTGGGTCGCCGCCGGCCAGGACAGCATGGGCGCCGGGAACGGCAGTGTATGGCGCCGCCGGTGGCGGCGCGATCGACGACAGGATTCAAAAGGGATTGGCCTGCGTGACGCGCGGATGCTGCGCGATGCACGGACCAATCCTTTTTCAATCTGGTACGTGATCGTGCCCGCGTCGCGGGCGCCCACACCGCGGTTGAACAAGCCGCTTGACCGAGTGCGGGACGGTGGAGAAACGGTGCGGCGGGGTGCGGCTCACGTCACGGGCCGCGCAGCGAGTTGCGCCCACCGGCCGTAGCCTGCAACGTAGGCGTGATCCCTCCCACCTGTCCCCGACCCTTACCTGCCCATGCTTTCCCTGCGTTCGTTGACGCTGCTGGTGCTGCCGGCGGCGGCGCTGATACAGCCGCCCGTGCGACCGGCCACCCGGCCCGCTCCCGCGCCGCTGGCCCCGGTCACCCTCGACTCGGCGTTCCGCTCCCAGTTCCGCTGGCGCAACATCGGCCCCGATCGCGGCGGCCGGTCGATTGCGGTGAGCGGCGTGAAGGGGCGCAAGAACGAAGCCTACTTCGGGGCCACCGGCGGCGGCCTCTGGAAGACGACGGATGGGGGTGAGACGTGGACGCCCGTGACCGACGGACAGATCACCAGCGCCTCGGTGGGCGCCGTCGCGGTGAGCGAATCGAACCCCGATGTCGTGTACATCGGCATGGGCGAGAGCGCGATCCGCGGCAACATCATGCCCGGTGACGGCATCTACAAGAGCACCGACGCCGGCAAGACGTGGAAGCATGTGGGCTTTCGCACCGTGGATGCGATCTCGCGCATTCGCGTGCATCCCACGAACCCCGACATCGTGTATGCGGCGGTGTTCGGCAAGTACAGCGTGGCCAGCGAGGAGCGCGGCGTCTACAAGAGCACGGACGGCGGCGCGACGTGGAAGCGCGTGCTGTTCCGCGATGCGAAGAGCGGCGCCGTGGACATCGCGATCGACCGCACCAATCCGCAGGTGCTGTTCGCGGCCACGTGGGAGGCCTACCGCAAGGAGTACCAGATGTCGTCGGGCGGGCCGGGCTCCGGGCTCTGGAAGAGCACCGATGGTGGCGAGACGTGGACCGAGATCACGCGCAACCGCGGGTTGCCGAGTGGCCTCGTGGGCAAGATCGGCGTGGCGCTCACGGCGGCCAATCCGAACCGCGTGTATGCGCTGATCGAGAACGAGAACGGCGGCCTGTTCAAGAGCGATGACGCCGGCGCCACGTGGACGTTCGTGAATGGCGACCGCAACATCCGCCAGCGCGCCTTCTACTACACGCATCTCTATGCCGATCACAAGAACGCCGACCTGGTCTACATCCAGAACGTGTCGTTCTTCAAGTCGACGGACGCCGGCAAGACGCTTACCAGCATTGGCGCCGGAAGCCACGGTGACTGGCATGATCTGTGGGTGGACATGGACGACCCGCAGCATCTGGTGGTGGCCAACGACGGCGGTGGCACCGTGACGTTCAATGGCGGCGGGAAGTACACCGAGCAGGACTTCCCGACCGAACAGTGGTACCACGCCATCACCACCAAACACGTGCCCTTCCATGTGTGCGGCTCCCAGCAGGACAACAGCACCCTCTGCACGCCGATGAACTGGAACCTGGGCCGCCAGAACGCCGCGCCGGGGCAGGAGGCGCAGGGCGGCATGGCGGTGTCGTACCAGGTGGGCGGCGGCGAGCCCGGCTACATCGCGCCCGACCCGCTCGACCTGGACGTGTTCTATTCGGGCACCAACAACGGGGGCTACGTCGACAAGTTCAACCGCCGCACCGGGCTGTCGCGCGAAGTGAACCCGTATCCGTGGTTCTACTCCGGCGAGCCGTCGAAGGAGATCAAGGAGCGCTGGCAGTGGACGTTCCCGATCCTCTTCTCGCAGGTCGACCCGAAGCTGCTGTTCGTGTCGTCGCAGCGGCTGTGGGCCACGCGCGACGGCGGCCGCACCTGGAAGAACCTGAGCCCGGACCTGACGCGCCACGCCCCGGAGACGCAGGAGAAGTCCGGCGGCCCGATCACGGGTGACATGAACGGTCCCGAAGTGTACGGCACGATCTTCTCGGTGGGGCCGAGCAAGAAGGACGCGAACGTGATCTTCACCGGCTCCGACGACGGCCTCGTGTTCGTCACGCGCAACTTCGGGCTCACGTGGACGAACGTCACGCCCAAGGACATGCCCGAGTTCGGGCGTGTGTCGCAGCTCGACGCGTCGGCGTTCGATGCCGGCACGGTGTACATGTCGGTACGCCGGCCGCTGCTCAACGATCGGGCGCCGTACATCTTCAAGACCACCGATTACGGCAAGACGTGGACGAAGATCGTCAACGGGCTGGGCGCCGAGGATTACGTGCACGCCGTGCGGGAAGATCCCACGCGACGCGGGCTGCTGTATGCGGCCACACAGCACGGGGTGTACATCTCGTATGACGATGGGGCGAACTGGCAGAGCCTCAAGCTCAACATGCCCGACGTGCCGGTGGCGGACCTGATCGTGGAGCGCGACGAACTGGCGATCGGTACACACGGGCGCGGGTTCTGGATCCTCGACAACATCGCGCCGCTGCGGCAGGCCACACCGGCGGTGCTGGCGAGCCGGGCGCACCTGTTTGCACCCGCCGTCGGCCAGCGGTCGTCACCGGGCACGACGCTCAGCTGGCGCTTCGCCGAGCGGCCGAAGCGGGCCACCCTCGCGATCCTCGACTCGGCGGGTGCCGTGCTGCGGGAGTTCGAGGGCGACACGGCGACCCCGGCGGCCGGTGGCACCGCCGGCCGTCGCCGCGGCACGTCATCCACGTTCCCGCTGCGTGCCGGCCTCACGCGCTTCACGTACGACCTGCGCGCGACGGGCATCGAGAGCTTCCCGGGGATGATTCTCTGGGGCGCCGGGACGGCGGGGCCCGCACTGCCGCCCGGGCGCTACACCGTGCGGCTCACGGCCGATGGACAGGAACTCAAGGCCCCGCTCCGTATCGAGCGCAGCCCGCTCATTGCCGATGTCACCGACGCCGACCTGCGTCGGCAGTACGCGTTCGGTACGCAGGTGCGCGACAAGACCAACGAAGCGCAGCGCGCGGTGATCGAGATCCGGCGCGTGAAGGAGCAGCTCGATGACCGCCTGAAGCGCGCCGGCGATGACGCTGCCCTCAAGAGCAAGGGGGAGACGCTGCGGACCAACGCGTCCGCCGTCGAGCAGAACGTCTATCAGGTGAAGAACCAGAGCGGGCAGGATCCGCTCAACTTCCCGATCAAGGTCAACAACCGCCTCGCGAACCTCCTGTCGATGGCGGAGCGCGGTGATGGGCCGCCGGGTACGTACATGCCGGAGATCTTTGGCATCCTGTCGAAGGAGCTGACGGGGTATCAGGCGACGTTGGCGACGGTGTGGAAGACGGACCTGACGGCCGTGAACGCGGAACTTGCGCGTCTCAAGCTGCCGGCGCTCGACCCCAAGTGCACGGTGGTGACCGGCTGCGGTGCGACGCCGTGATCGCGCGGTTCCGCGGCGCGGTGCTCGGCGCGCTCGCACTGGGCACCACGGGGTGCGGGCCGAGCCTGCAGGCAAAGGCGGTCAAGGCGATGGAAGGGTGCCTGGCCGTACGGAATGCGCCGTTCCTGGCGGGGCGGGCAGCCGAGGCGCTGGCTACGCCGCTGCCGGCCGAGGTCGATTCCCTGGCGACGATGACCGCGTATTCGTTCGGTTTCCGATTGTATCAGTCGGCGGTAGACGCCGCGGAGACCCAGGCTGAGCTGACGTGCGCCATGGAACTGGCCTCCCACTATGAGGACGACCAGGTACGCACGTGGCTGAGGACGTTCCTTCGCCACCCCGACCCCCCGGTGGCGCGGCATGCACAGCGGCTTCTGGAGCGGCAGTTGGCACGGATCGGCAACGCGTCGTCGGCGGCGCCGTGAGTGCGTTGCCATACGGCCGCGTCGTGCGGGCATGACATGCGAACGGGGGGCCCCGCCAACTGGCGAGGCCCCCCGTGAACGATCGGCCCGTTGTTCAGCGCTCGATCTTGATGCCGAGCATGCCCCACGGCTTGTAGAACTCGTAGCTGGGATCGTCGCCGCCACCGCCGCGGTTCTGCCGACCGCCCACGTAGGCGCGGAGGGGGGTGTTGGAGAGGTTGATGAACTCGCCGAACAGCTTCATGCCGGGGCGAAGCTGGACGCTGCCCGAGGCATCGACCTGGAAGCGGGCTTTCGTGCGGGTATCGGCATCCGGCGAAATGGCACTGATGGTGGAGACGAACGCACCCGAGTAGTTGCCCCCGACCCGCAGGGATACGGGACCGCGGTCGAAAAAGAGCCCGATGTTGCCGGCCTGAGGGGCCTGCTCGGGGATGGGCGAGTCCGCGCCCTCGCGGCCACGGCCGGGAATGTCGGCCGTCGAGGTGATGCGGGTGTAGTTCGCGTTGACGCCGAGCGACTTCAGCACACCGGGCAGGAACGTGAAGTTCTGTTGCCAGGCCAGCTCGAAGCCGTACAGAGTGGCCGTGGGGCCGTTGACCGGCTGAACGATCTGCGTGGCATCAGGGCCGACGGCATCGTCGGCCGTGCGGGCGCGGGCCGTGGCAAAGATGAAGTTGTCGAGCGACTTGGCGAACGCGCCCACCGACACGAAGCCGACGTTGGTGAAGTAGTGCTCCACCATGACGTCGTAGTTGATCGCCGTGGTCGCCTTGAGGTCGGGGTTGCCGATGCTGGCCGTCTGCTGGCCCACCTGCACGTTCACGTAGGGCACCATGTCGCCGAACTGCGGGCGGACCAGTGCCGTGGTGATGGCCGCCTTGATATTGGTGTACTCACCCACGCGGTAGGTGGCGTTGATGGATGGGAACACGTTCACGTAGCTGCCGGTCGCCGTGGTTTCGCGAATGGGCTCGGCGAGCGCGCTGCCAGCGGTGTTGAGGCGCACCACGTTGCCGGTGTTCTCGACCTGCGTGGCTTCGACGCGTACGCCGGGTACGAGACGCCAGGCGCCGGCGTCGAGCGTGGCCATGAGATAGCCGGCATAGACGTTTTCCTTCACCTTGAAAGAGGCGCCGGCGGATGTCGTGGCCGACGACAGCTGATTCACGGTGAACGCATTCGGATTGGCCGCGATGAACTCGCGCATGCGGACTGGATCGAACGTGCGTCCGAAGTTGTAGTCCCCGTCGAAGATCGTGCGCCCCGCCGTCTCGGTGGTGAGTAGCCCCATGAGCGTCGCGCCGGTGGCGCCCAGCGAGTTCGTGCCGAGCGCGCTGGTGTAGTTCGTGGTGGTCTGGATATTCGCACGGTCCTTCAGGCGAGCCGCCACACCACCCTTGAGCGTGCCACTGAAGGCGCCAAACTGCACCGGCAGCGAGGCATTGAGCTTGGCCGACAGGTCTTCGTCGCGGGTGTCGCGGACTTCGTTGGCGAGACTGTTGAAGCCGAAGCGCGCGGGATCGTCGAGCGAACCGGTCACGACGTATGCCCGCGGCCGGTCGGCGTCGGCGAAGTTGTAGCCCAGCGTCATGTTGCTCTGGCGGAAGCCCATGGTCAGTGCCCCCGGCCGATTCTCGGTAGCGCGTGACATGCCCACGGCCCAGTCGAACGCCGTGCCACCGGCGCCGTAGTGCTCCCCGCCGAGCTGCGCCGTGTAGATGTCCTGCAGCACTTTGCGCAGGCGGATGTCGCGGTCGAACTGCGAGCCCGTGGTGGTCCCGGAGTCGGCCGTCACCTGCGTCCAGCGTGAGCCGCTGCCGCCGCGAAAGCGGAACCGGGCCCGGGCCCGGATTTCATCGTCGTTGAACTGGTTCCAGGAGCCGCGCAGGAACAGCTTGCCGTTGTTGGCCAGCAGGTAGTCGAGCGTGCCGTTCACCCCTGTGCGCAGGCGGTCAACCTGCGGATAGTCGCGGTACTCGAAGAGATTCGGGGCATCGAGCGAGGTGACCGAGCTGCCCACGCCGCAGTTGCGTGTCTGCGAGCACCAGTCCCCTTCGACGTTCTGCGACGCGCGGTCGTTGCGGTAGTAGGTGCCGCCGATCATGGCGCCGAACTTCTGGCTGGCACCGAACCGCTTGCCGGCGTTGAGGCCGAGGTTGGCGAGCAGTCCGCCACCGAGCTGGTTCTGGCCGCCGGCCGCCGTGACGTTGAACAACGGCTGATTGGCGCGCGCCGTGCGCGTGACGATGTTCACATTGCCGCCGATGGCGTCGGCGTCCATGTCCGGCGTCAGCGTCTTGGAGACCTGGATCTGGCTGGCCTGATCGGACGGCACGATGTCCATGGGCAGCTGCCGACTGTTCTGCTCCGGCGTCGCGAGCCGCAGGCCGTTCACCGACATGCCGTTGAAATTCGGGCTCGTGCCGCGGATCTGCACGAAGCGCCCTTCGCCCTGGTCACGGAGCACCGCGATGCCCGGCACACGGGCGAGTGCTTCGGCCATGTTGGGATCGGGAAGACGGCCGACGAGCTCGTTGTCGATCACGCTGGCGATCGTGGGGGCGGTGCGCTGCTGGTTGAGCGCCGATGCCTGACCGACCACCTGCCCGCGCACCTGGATGGCGCTGAGCGCCGTAATCGCCTCGGTCAGTTTCACGTCGAGGGTGGCGGTACGGCCGTTCTCGACGGTGACCGTCTTCGTGACGGGCTGATAGCCGATGTAGCGGAAGGTCAGAGCCCGGGCGCCGGCTGGCACGTTTACCGCGCGATAGAGCCCCTTGTCAGTGGCGGTGCGGATGCTGGTGCCGTCCACCAGCACGAGGACGCCCGAGAGCGGACGGCCGGAGGGATCGGTGACGGTGCCGGTCACGACGCCCTGGGCGCCGAGCGGCACGGCGGCGAGAAGGAGGCCGGCGACGACGCAGGAGAGAAGCGAACGCATGGGTGTGGGCAGGTGGGGGAGCATCAGCGCGGGAGGCGCTTGCGCACGTCGCGCCAGTCGTAGAAGTGGAACGTCTTGTCGGTGGACATCATCACCAGCAGGCCCTCGGGGAATGCCGGTGACAGGGGCGAGGCCGTCACGTCGAGGCCATCGGTCTCGAGTGCGGCGACGGGGATGGTGGCGATCACATCGTGCGTGTGGGGCGCCCCGGGCGCGCCCTCGCGGCGGAACACCTGCAGTCGCTGGCCCTGCTGGTCGGACGCGAGCAGGTAACCGGTGCTGTCGCTCGTGGGGTAGATGCCGAGACCTTCGTGATCACTGACAAAGCCGCTGGTCCCGAACAGCGCGAGCTCGGTGGCCGCCTGCGGGTGGTCAGGATCGGCGTGGTACTTCCGGATACCCACCGTTTCATCGCTGTAGTAGACGAAGCCCAGCGCCTGATCCACGGCGATTGCCTCGATTTCCTTCTTGCCGCTGTAACGACCGAAGGCGCGCACTTTCTCGCCGCGCAGCGTCCCATTGCCGGCGTCGCGCAACCGGTACTGCCAGAGGTAGCCCTCGACCGGCCCGCCCTTGCCGCCCACGATGGCGAAGACCTCGCCATCTGCGGGGCGCCGGTACAGCGCGATTCCCATCGGGGCCCGTGCGGCATCCCCGTCGAACACGGGTATCCCACCGCCGTCGATCGGCGTCATGCCGGGGAGGCGGAAGATGCGCAGCGACATGCTGCCGCGTTCGGTCGCCACGGCGATGTCCACAAGGGCGCCGCCGAGACGGACGCCCCGCACGATGTCGACGTTGTTGGGGCGCTTCATGGGGCGTCGCGTACGCGCCGAATCGATGCGCCCCTCGAGCGTGAAAACGTACACGCCACCGGTGCTGTCTCCCTTGTCGGTGCCGAGGATCAGCGAGCGGCTGGGGTCGAGCGTGTCGACCCAGATGGCCGGGTCGTCCGAGTCGTTGAGGACGGACTGGGTAACGACGACCGGGCGGAGGGTATCGGCGGCAGCGCGGGCTGCCGTGGACTCGGCCGGCGGGGCGTCGGCCGGTCGGGAACAGGCGGCAAGCAGGGCAGCGCCTGTGGTGCAATGAACGGCAAGCCGAATGACGCTGTGCATACGGAATCAGGGTCGGGGACACCGCACACTCGCGGTTGGACGGAGGGTGGGCCCGTCGAAGTTCCCCGGGTTCGGCGACTGCTTCTTCACGGTTCTGTCACGACTCTGTACCGACGGCAGGATCCGGCGGGTGTTCCGCGTCCGGGCACCGGCATAGCTTCCGGGCATGTCGACCCCACCTCTCCCCCGCCCTGTCGCGCTGGTCACCGGCGCCTCTCGGGGTATCGGCCGCGCGATCGCCCTGCGCCTGGCCGCCGCCCACGACCTGATCCTCGTGGCACGTGATGCCGACCGCCTGCAGGAAGTCGCCCGCGCCTGTGAGGAGGCAGGCGCCGCGGTCCAGCGCGTTCCCGCCGACGTGACCGATGGCCTTGCCACCGCCGAGGCACTGACCGGTCTGCATGTCGACGTGCTGGTGAACAACGCCGGCGTGGCGGTGCTGACGCCGTTCCTCGAGATGACGGCGGAGGAATGGCACCGCCAGGTGGACGTGAATGTCAACGCCCTGTACCATGTGACGCGGGCGGTGCTGCCGGGCATGGTGGCGCGTGGCCGCGGCCATGTGTGCATCATCGGAAGTACGGCGGGGCGCAATACGTTCGTGGGTGGGACGTGCTACACGGGTACGAAGCATTTCGTGATGGGCTTCGCGGAGTCGCTCATGCTCGAGGTGCGCGACGCGGGCGTGGGCGTGTCGGTCATCACGCCGGGTTCGGTGGCCACCGAGCTGTTCCCGGCCGGCACCAACACCACGTGGATGCTGGAGCCGGACAATGTGGCCGCGGCCGTTGCGTTCGCCGTGACCACGCCGCAGCACATGCTGGTGCATCGTCTCGAGGTGCGCCCGCTCTCGCCGAAGCGTCCGCGCAGCGGCACCTGACACCGGCGGCTCCGCACGTGTCCGCTGCCGACGCCCGCGAACTCCTGGCGATCCGCGAGATTGCCCATGCCTTCCTGCTGGCCGCACATCCGCGGGATGTGCAGCAGTTCGCACTCGACCGGGTCACGCCGCTGATCGGGGCGGCATTTTCGCTGGTCATGGAGCTCGGGGCGGACGGCGAGTGGTTGCGCCCCGTGGCCCAGTATGAATGGCCGGCGCCTCACCGGCCGTGGATTGGCGCGCTGCGGGTGCGGGTCGGCGACGGTCCGAGCGGCTTGGCCGTCGCCGAGCGGCGAGTGGTGGAGGTTGGTGACGTGTTCGCCGACCCCTCGCTGGCTGTGTGGCACGAGGTCGCCACCGAACTGGGCTTCCAGTCGATGATCGCCGCCCCGCTGGAGACGGCCGCCGGGCCGATCGGGGCGGTGGCGTTCTACTTCACCGGCGCCACCCGCGTGAGCGATGAGCAGCGCGCGCTGGTGCGGCTGGTGGCTGACCAGCTGGCGGCGGCCACCGACAAAGCGCGGCAGACGGATGCGTTGCGACGGGCCAACGGGGCTCTGGCTGAAGCCAATGCTGAGCTCGAGGCGCAGGCGGCTGCGTGGAGCGCGGCGGAACGGGTGCGCGCGGCGTCGGAGGAGCTCGTGGTGGAGGCGCTGCAGGCGCTGACGGCCGCCACGGACGCACGGGCGGTGGGGGAACGTCTCGAGGCGGTCGGGACGCTGGCGGCGGCAGCGCGCGAGTTCACCGAGGTGACGGCGCCCGGCTTTGCGGTGGTGGCATGCGACGTCGACCCGCGCGGGCCGCTGCAGGCGGCGGTAGCCCGGTGGCGCGCGCGCGCCCCCATGGTGCCGATCCAGGTGGACGAGCCGACCGTGCTGCTCCCGACCATGCGGGTCGACGAGGCTCGGCTCACCCGTGCCCTCGAACTGGTGCTGGGCCTCGGCGTCTGCGGCGCCGCCCTCGAGGGTGGCGTGGTGCGGGCCGGGGTGCGGGTGGAGCGGGGCTTCCTGGCCCTCACGGTGCGGTGGCGCGGACGCCCCGTCCTCGAGGTGGTCCCGCCCGAGGACGCCGTGGCATGGCACCAACTTCCGCCCGACGCGCTGCGTATACTTCGCGTACGGGCCGAGGCGCTCCACTGGGACGCCACCGACTCGTTTGCAGCGGCCCGTCGGGCCGTCACTGCCATCGACCCACTGCTCGCGCGCGCCCTGACCACTCGGCTTGGAGGTGATTTCCGGGTCGATGTGGCGCCAGCGGACCGTGATGCCGAGCAGGAAGTCCGGCTTGTCTTTCCGGTGGACATCGATCGCGACTGAGGTTGCGCCGACGTCCATCGCTCCCGACCGTCATCGAGATCTCCATGCAGGGTATGCATCAGCAGTCGTCGCGCCAGCTGCAGGAACGACTGACCGCGTTGTCCGTCGCCGAGGTGCTGGCGGCGGCGGCGCGGTACTTCGCGCAGCAGGGTGGCGTGTACACCGCCTTTGTCGAGAAGCAGGGACCGACGCACGTGGTGTTGCGCGGGCAGGGGGGCGAGGAGATCGCCATCGCCGCCCGGGTGACACCTGAGGGCACGGCGGTCAGCGGCTCGAGCTACCTGTTCGACCAGCAGATCGCACGCTTCCTCACGTCCCTGCCGCCGGCACCGCCGGTCGGTGGCGCACCGTCCTCCGCCGCAGAGGACAGGCCGGTGGAGTCCGCCTCATGAGCGGCATGCCGGCGGGGTCTTTCGTGAATGCGCTGCGGGTGCGCCCTGAAGTGCTGCGGCTTGCGCCGCCTGACACGGATATGCCCTGGACGCTGCGCGTACAGGCCGCCGAGGCGTGGGACGCGGTGCGTGTGGAGTGTACGCCCGACACGACGGTGGGTGCCGTGAAGCAGGCCGCCATGGCGAACCTGCTGCCGGACATCGCCCAGCCCGAGGCGTACCTGGTGAAGTTGCATGGCGCCGAGGTGCGTGACGAGGGCCTCACGCTGCGCCAGGTCGGCGCGCGTGACGCATCGACGTTGTTCCTCACGTCGCGTCGCCGCCGGCCCCTCAAGTGAGCGCGGCGTGAACGCCTCCCCCGAACAGCTCATCGCGTCGGTGCACCGGCTGCGGGCCGAGATCGGCAAGCGCGTGGTGGGGCAGGACGCGGTGGTCGACGAGATCCTCATGGCGCTCGTGGCCGGCGGCCACGCGTTGCTGGTGGGGGTGCCCGGGCTCGCCAAGACGCTCATGATCCGCTCGCTGGCCGATGCCATGCAGCTCGAGTTCCGGCGCATCCAGTTCACGCCGGACCTGGTGCCGAGCGACATCACCGGCACGGAGATTCTCGAGGAGAGCGGAGGCGGTGCGCGGGCGTTTCGCTTCGTGCGTGGTCCCGTGTTCGCCAACATCGTACTCGCCGACGAGATCAATCGCGCGCCGCCACGCACCCAGGCCGCGCTGCTGGAGGCCATGCAGGAGCACAGCGTAACGGCAGCGGGGCAGACCATGCGCCTGCCGGAGCCGTTCTTCGTGCTGGCGACGCAGAACCCGATCGAACAGGAAGGCACCTACCCGTTGCCCGAGGCGCAGCTCGACCGGTTTCTCTTCGACATTCGCGTGGGGTATCCCACCGAAGCCGACGAAGTCGGGATCCTGCGTGCGACGACGGGCGCGAAGGGTGCGGCGATCGAACCGGTGTTCACCGCCGACGAGGCGCTGGCGCTGCAGCGTGCGGTGCGGGCGCTGCCGTGCAGCGACCTGCTGCTCCAGTACGCGGCGCGCCTGGTGCGTGCCTCGCGCCCGCAAGAGAGCACCGCACCGGCGCTGGTGAAGCAATACGTCCGCTGGGGCGCCGGACCGCGCGCCGGGCAGGCGCTCATTCTGGGCGCCAAGGCCTCGGCGCTGCTGGCGGGGCGCGCGGCGGTTTCGCCGGCTGACATCCGGCGGGTGGCGATGCCGGTGCTGCGCCACCGCATCCTTCCCAACTTTGCCGCCGAAGCGGATGGCGTGTCGCCGGAGCCGCTCATCGACGCGCTGCTGGCCGGCGTGGCGGCACCGGCCAGCGCGCTGCCCACCTGACGCGGACCATGTCCGCGGTCAGGCGGCGGGTGCGCACGACGTGAACATGCCGGCCTCGGTGTACGGGCCGCTGCTCGACGCGCTGCGCGGCGTGCGCTGGCCCGCGCGCCGCGCTGTGGCGGCGGGGCCAGCCGGCACGCACCGCTCCACGCAACGCGGCACGGCCGGCGAGTTCACCGAGTACCGCCTGTATCGCCAGGGCGACGATCCGCGGACACTCGACTGGAAGCTGCTCGCGCGCAGTGACCGCGCCTTCGTACGGCTGAGCGACGACCGGGCGCAGCTCGCCACGTGGTTCGTGGTGGACGCCAGCGCCAGCATGGCGTTCCCGGACGAGCGGGAGGGCGAGTTGAGCAAGTGGCGTCTGGCGCGCCGGCTGACCGTGGGATTGGCGGCGGTGGCGCATGCCTCGAGCGACCCGGTGGGTCTGCTCGTGGCCCACGGCGGCGGCGCCACCCGGGTGCCGCCGCGCACGCGGCGCGGCACGGTGCAGGAACTCGCGCGCGTACTCGACGCCACGCCGTGCGGCGGTGCGGTGGCGCTGGCGCCGCTCGTGGCCCAGCTGCCAACGGCAGCCCGCATGGTCATCGTGAGCGATGCACTCGGCGATCTCGAGGCACTGCGCAAGGTGGCGTCGGCGCATGCGGTGGCCGGGGCGCTGGTCGAGTTCATCCATGTGGTGGCGCGCGAAGAACTCGAACCGCCAGCGGACGTGCACCTCGCGCGTGACCCCGAGCAGGCCGCGCTGGAGCGGGTGCTGGACGTGCGTGGGCGCACCGCGTATCGGGACGCGTTCGCTGCCTTCCGGCGTGACGTGGCGCAGCGGTGGCGGGCCATCGGTGCCGGGTACACCGAGGTGGTCACATCGGTCGATCCGGTGCGCGCCGTGCGTGCCGTGGTCATGGGCATCAGCGTGCCCGCGACCGTCGAGGCGCGGTAGCGCATGCTGTCGATCGCCACGCCATGGGTGCTGGGGGCGGCGGCCCTCGCTACGGCACTGGTGGGGGCCCTGCACCTGCTGTCGGTGCGCCGGCCACCGCCGTTGCTGCTTCCCACGGCCCGTTTCGTGCCTGACGGCGAGGCGCGCTCGGTGGCGCGGCAGCCGCGCCCCAACGACCTGCTGCTGCTGGCCCTGCGCGTGACCGCGCTGCTGTGCGCGGGTCTGGCGCTCTCAGGTGTGCGCTGGACGCCCACCCGCGTCGCCACGGTGCGTCTTGTGGTGGCCGAGCGCCAGTGGCAGCGCGACTCGTCGCGATGGCTGGCGCCAGACGGCGCCGATCGCGTGGACCTCGTGTGGCAGGATCACCTGCGTGACGATCCCGGCGTGGCGCTCGTGGCGGCGACCCAAGCCGCGGCCGTGCGGGTGCAGCGCGAACCGGGCATCGAACGGTTCGATCTCATGGTGGTGTTGCCGCCGTCGGTGCGGTCGCTGCAGGGGTGGGACGCCTGGCGTGCTCAATGGCCGGGCCGCGTACGCGTGCAGTTCAGCGACACGCTGCACACGGTGCGCGAGACGTGGCCAGCGCCCGCGGTGTTTGTGCAGACCGATGGACGCCGCGACGACGTGGTCGCGGCCGCGTTCTCCGGTGCGCGGCGCACGGCGAGCGGTACGGCCGGCGCCTATGCCGTCCGCGTCGAGCGTGGTGACCTCCGGGATACCGTATCGGTCGCGCCGGTCACTGCGGCCACCGTGGTGCTGCACTGGCCGCGGTCGGGGCGCCCCGACGGATGGGCCGTCCGCATGCCCGCAGACACGGCAGGCGCCGTCGTGGCCATGGGACAGGTGCTCGTGGGCCCTTGGGAACGGACCGCACGACTGCCTGCCGGGTGGGACACGGACTCGCTCGTGCAGCCGGTGGCGTGGTGGAGTGATGGCGAAGTGGCCGTCGTCGAGCGGCCCGATAAGGACGGCTGTGTGCGTGAGGTGGCGATCGCCGTCCCGGAGCGGAGCGACCTGCTGCTCTCCGCACCGGCAGCAGGCTTGCGCCGTGCGCTCACGGCACCCTGCGGTGGCGTGACGGTTCGCACCGCCCGGCTGGCACGCGACGATACCGCGCCATCGGTACGCGACCTCGCGCCCGCCTCGGCGTTTCGTGGGGGCGCGCGGCAGTCGGCCGGCACCGAGCCGTGGTGGCTCGGTCCTGTGCTGCTCGGCGTGGCGGCCACCGCGCTGCTGGTCGAGTGGGTGCTGCGCCGGCACGAGGCCGCGTCATGACCGCGCCGACGATGTCGCGCGCCGACACCGCGTCGCCACGCGTGGTCGGCGATGCCGTGGAACGCACACGGCGCGCCATCGCCACGGTGCAGCGCGCACGGACGCTGCTCGTGTCGCTCGGCGCGGGGCTGCTGGTGGTGCTGCTGGCGCGCGTGGTGCGCGCGTTCGGGGGGGTGACGGGTGAGCTGCGGACGTGGCCCGTGGTGCTGGGTCTTCTGGCGGCGGGGGTGGCGTGGGTGGTGCTGGCGCGCCGCCGCCGGGCGCTCGATGCCGTGCAGGTCGCGCTCTGGATCGAGGAGCAGCGGGCCACGCCGCCCGACTTCTCCCTGGTGACGTACATGGAGCAGGTCGCCCCGGCTCCGGCCGCGCTCACGCGTGCGGCCGAGGTGGTGTGGGCGCAGGCCGCGGTGGCCGAGGGGCTCGTCCGCCTGCGTCGTGAGGCGTGGCTCGGGCCGGCGCTGTTCGTGATGGGGTCGGCGCTGCTGCTCGTCGTGCCGCGCGCAGCGCGCGTGTCGGCCGGCGGTGATCGCGCGGCGGCCGGCGTAGCTGGGGCCCGTGTGCCCCGCGAGAGCGTCGTTGCGCCGCTCGGGGCCTGGCGCCTGCGCGTGAAGCCGCCGGCCTACACCGGCCAGGCGGCCGTCGACCGCGGTGATGCCACTGTCGTCGTGGCGGTGAGCGGGAGTGTGATCGAACTCACCGGTGAAGGCGCTCTGCCCGAGGCACGGCTCACGGTGGTTGGCACGACGGCGTCCCTGCCGGTGCCTGCCAGCGCCGTCGGTCGCGACTGGCGTGTGCGCGTGGTCGCCCCTGACGCGCCGGCCACCATACGGGTCTCGCGCGGTGGGCGCACCCGGCTGCTGGTCATCGAAGGACATGCCGACAGTGTGCCGATGGTCACGCTCGAGCAGCCGGCGCGCGACAGTGTCTTTCGCGAGGCGACGGGGCGGCTCCCGCTGGTGGCGTCGGCAACGGACGATATCGGCCTGGCGTCGGCGCGTTTCGACCTGCTGGTAAGCTCGGGCGAGGGAGAGCGCTTCACCGTGCGCTCGGTCGCGCTGGGTGCCGCCGACTGGCGTGCCTCGGGCGGGCAGCGCCGCGCCACCATTCGCGGCACCCTCGACCTCTCGGCGCTGCAGTTGCTGCCCGGTGACGTGGTGCACCTGCGTGCGATTGCGCGTGACGGGCACCCGGCCGCCACCCGTGAGTTCGGAGCCAGCGAGACGCGGGCGTTCCGGATCGCACGCCCTGCCGAGTACGACTCGGTTGCCGTGGAGCCGGCGCCGCCGCCCGACGTGGACAAGTCGCTGCTCAGTCAGCGCATGCTGCTGATGCTCACCGAGAAGCTCGACAGGCAGCAACCGCGGCTGGCGCGTGCCGAGGTGCTGCGGGAGTCGCTCACGCTGGCGCGCGACCAGGCGCGGCTGCGGCTGGCGGTGGGCGATGTGGTGTTCCAGCGGCTCAGCGGTGAGTCAAGCGCGGAGCATGCCCACTTCGCGGGGGACGGCCATGAGCACGGTGTCGACCAGCAGGGAGGCAAGCTGGTCATCAATCCGGCCAGCACGACCGGCATGCTGGCGGAAGGCAATGATTCACCCGTCATCGCCATCAATCAGCCCCTGCTCGAGGCCTACAACGCCATGTGGGACGCGGGGCGTGCGCTTGAGCAGGGCGATCCGCACGGTGCCATTCCACCCATGAAGCGGGCGCTCGAGGCCATCGAGCGGTCGCGTGCCGCCTCGCGCCTCTACCTGCGTGGGAAGCCGCCACAGGTGATCGTCGACCTCGCCAAGGTCCGGCTGGTGGGGAAGGACACCGGCCGGACGAGTGGGCGCAGTGGGCGTGCGGCGCTGCCCACGCGCCTGGTGCAGCGCGATGTGCGCCTGGTGCGGGCGGCGCAACTGCTGCCCGCGGCGCGCGACGCTGCGCGTGACTCGTTGGCGCTGCTGCGCGTGGAAGCGCTCGCCGATGCACCGGCCTTCGCGGGAGCCGTTGCGCGCGTACTGGACGTGGTGGAGCGTGGCGGTGACGTGACGGCGGCGTTCGTTGGTGCCCGACGCGTGTTGGGCAACGTGGTGCGGACCCCGGGGGCGGGGTGGTCGCGCGGTGTGCCACCGTGAGCGCATCCGCCGTGGCCCCGTTCGTGTTCGCCACTGCCCAGTACGACTCCGGCGACTGGGACTCGGCGCCGCTCGTGCCGGCGAACGTCATCGACTCGGTGGCGCGCTACACGTCGCTGCCGGTACGCCCGCAGGGAGTGATCGTGCCCCTGTCGTCGGAAGCGGCGTTCCAGTACCCGCTGCTCTATCTCACCGGCCACCTGCCGGTGCGCTTCACGGTGCGCGAGAGCGCCGTGCTGCAGCGCTATCTTGGCCGTGGCGGGCTGCTGTTCATCGACGATCACAACCACGACGTCGACGGCGCCTTTCACAAGACGGTCCGCGAAGAGATCCGCCGGCTCGTGGGGCCGCTGCAGCCGCTGCCCAACAGCCACGAACTCTATCGCTGCTTCTTCGTGTTCGAGAACGGCCCGCCGACCACCTCGCATGAGATGAACGGCTGGGGGGACAACCTCGTGCATGAACAGCTCGATGCGGTGCTGCAGGGCGGCCGCATCAGTGTGCTCTACTCCAACAAGGACTACAGCTCGGAGTGGAGCTTCCACCCCGACAACAAGCGCTTCCTCTCGGTGGACAACACGAAGTTCGCGGTCAACCTCGTGGTGTACGCGCTGACCCGATGACGACCTTGACGCCCCCCGATGGTGGACGCCGCGCACTGGAGCGTGCCGGCCGCGCACTTGCACTTGGTGCACTGGCCTTGGCGGCGTGGCAGGCCGTGCGTGACCGGCACGACGCTGCGACCGATGCCGGGCGTGTGCGGGTCACGTCTGTTCGTGTGGAGGCCGCCGACCACACCGACGACCGCCTTCGGTCGGTCGTGGCGCCACTGCGCGCGGCCGTGGTCGCGCGGGCGGCTCGCGGCGGGGAGGACACACTCGCGCTCTCGCTGTCGCACGTGCCACGGGCGACCGTGCGTGGGGCCTTGTCGGTGCTGCCCTTGGCGGGTGTGCCCGTCCGGTGGGTGGACTCCACGGGGAGTCGCGGGTTGGCGCTCGCCATTGCGCCGGCGGGGGGGCCGCGCGGCGGCTACGTGGTGCGGGCGAGCGCTGGACCAGCCACCCAGCCCCTGGTGTTGCGCGATGGCGGCGGGCTCCTGGATTCGCTGCCCGCGGCCGCGCCGGCGGGCGTGACGGCCGGCCGAGTGGACGCCACCTGGCGCATCGCATCGATTGCCTCGCCGCTCGAAGCCCGCGTGGGCGGCGGCCGGGCCACGGTGACGCTGCCGGACACGCTCGCACCGAAGCGGCTGCTGGTCATGGCGCAGCCAGGCTGGGAGAGCAAGTTCGCCGTGGCGGCACTCGAGGAGACCGGCTGGCGGGTGGACGGCACGCTGCGCGTGTCCCCCACGGGCGCGGTGCAACTGGGGGTGCCGCAGCGCCCCGATACGGCGCGTTATGCCGCGGTCCTCGTCCTCGACAGCATGGCGGTCGACGCGGCGGCGTTGTCGCGCTTCGTGACCGCCGGCGGAGGGCTCGTGCTGGCCGGCGACGCGGTCCGGGTGCCGTCGTTGGCGGGGCTGCGCCCCGTTCGGGCGACGGCCCTGCGGGGTGGCGTGGCCGGTGCGCTGCTCACCGCGTCGCCACGCCGGGGGCTGGAGGCGTGGGAATTTGCGGTGATGCCGGGACGTACCGTGCTGCTGGCCGACACCGGCGAGGTCACCGGCGAGGTCACGCACGCCGAGCCCTCGGTGGTGGTGGGTCGAATCGGTGCCGGGCGCGTGGTGGCCGTGGCGTACCGGGACACGTGGCGTTGGCGCATGCAGGGCACCGATGACGGCGCGGCCGATCACCGGGCCTGGTGGGGCGACGTCGTTGGCGCGGTGGCGCCGGATGCGGCGCGACCTGCGCGCGCCGCGCCCGCTGCGGAGGCCACTGCCGGGCCCGGCGACGCCGCGCCCTATGCCGATCTCGTAGCGGTGCTCGGTGCGCCGTCGCCCGCAGAGGCCGAGGCTTCGCCTCCGACCGCGCCCACGTCGCGTGTTCCCCGCGGTCCGTCGCCGGCGCTACTCTTCGTAGCAGCGGCGCTGGCCTTGCTCGCGGAGTGGAGCTCGCGCCGCCTGCGCGGTCTGCGATGAACGGCACCGCAGATTCCTCCTTCACCTGCCCGGCATGACCCAGCCCGTCGCGCTCATTTCACACTCCGACTGTGGTCGTCACGACACCGGTTGGGAGCACCCCGAGCATGTCGGCCGCCTCGTGGCCATTCCCCGGGCGCTCAAGCACGAGCCCGACCTGTTCGCGGCGCTGCAGCACGTGGAGGGGCGGCACGCCACGGAAGACGAGCTCGCGCTCGCGCACGACCGCGCCTACATCGCCCGCGTGCGTGATACGGTCGCGGCCGGCGGCGGGCGCCTCGATCCTGACACGGTGGTGAGCGCAGGCTCGTGGGATGCGGTCACGGCAGGCGCCGGTTGTGTGCTCGACGGCGTCGACATGGCCTTCGATGGGCGCGCGCGCCGCAGCTTCGCCGCCGTGCGCCCCCCGGGGCATCACGCGCTGCGCGATCGCGCCATGGGCTTCTGCTGCTTCGGCAACGTGGCCATCGCCGCGCACTATGCGCTCACCCGGCACGGGTGTGAGCGTGTGCTGATCGTGGACTGGGACGTGCACCACGGCAACGGCACGCAGGCACTGGTGGAGTACGAGCCGCGCATCCATTTCGTGTCCATGCATCAGTGGCCGTGGTATCCGGGAACGGGGGCTGCCGACGACCGCGGCCCGTTCGGCACGGTGTGGAACGTGCCCATGCCGCCGTCGTTGCCGGCCACGCGCTATGTCGACGCCCTCCTGCAGGGCGTCGATGCCGCCACCGATGGTTTCACGCCGGATCTTGTACTCATCAGCGCCGGGTTCGACTGCCTCGAGGGTGACCCACTGGGCGCGTTCACGCTCACCCTCGACGACGTCCAGACCCTCACGCGGGCCATGGTCGAGCGCGCCGACCGGTGGTGCGACGGGCGCGTGGTGAGTGCGCTCGAAGGTGGCTATGCGCCGGCGGCGGTGGCGAAGGCGGTGATGGTGCACCTCGCGGCGCTCGCGTGAGCCGCCGTCGCCGCCGACGGGGCGCCGGCAACGGGGGGGGCGCCGACGCGGCGACCACGGTGGGGCTGCCGCGCATCGTTCCCGCGTCGGTGCCCGGGCGTCCCGACCCGGCCCCGGGTACGATCTACCGGTCGCCAGACGGACGCGTCGTGCTCGACTGCCACCCCCGCGAGGTGGCCGACCTGCTGGCCGAAGGCGGACCGCTCTGGGTGGACATCGACAGCACGGTGCGGTCGCAGCATGCGTTGCTGGAGAAGGTGTTCACGCTGCATCCCCTGGCGATCGAGGATACGCTCAACCCGGCTTCGCGGGTGAAGCTCGAGGAGTATCCCGGCTTTCTCTACATCGTGATCCGCACCGTGGCGCTCGCCGCCGAGACGGAGGATCCGTACGATCTCGACACCACCGACCTGCACTGTTTCCTCGGGCCGACCTTCCTGGTCACCGTGCACGCGGGCCCGGTGGCCCCGGTGGACGCAGTTGCCGCCGCGCTACGGCGCAGTCCGGAACTGCTGGCGCGTGGCGTCGAGCGCACGCTGCATGCGGTCCTCGACCGCACGATCGACGAGTACTTCCCGATTCTCGACGAGATCGACGGTTTCATCGACGGGCTGGAAGAGCGCGTCTTCGTCGACTTCGACGAGGAGGCCCTGCGCGACGTCTTCCAGGTGAAGCGGCTGGTGCTCACGCTGCGCCGGTACCTGCAGCCGTCGCGGGAAGTGATGAGCGTCCTCAGCAACCGTCCCAGTGTGCTGCTGACGCCCGAGGCGCAGATCTATTTTCGCGACATCTACGACCACGTGCTGCGTATCAACGACTCCCTCGATACGTATCGGGAGCTGCTCAGCAGCACCATGGACTCGTACCTCTCGCAGGTCTCGAACCGGTTGGGCGCCGCCACCAAGCGCTTGTCGGTGGTGGCCACGATGACCTTGCCGTTCGTGGTGGTCAGCGGCATGTGGGGAATGAACTTCGCGCAGATCCCCCTGTCCAACTGGCCATATGGGTTCTGGGCCTTGCTGCTCGTCCAACTGGGGTTGGGTGGGCTGCTACTTTTCATCTTGCGGCGTCGCGGCGTCCTGTAGCACGGATTTCCGCAGCACGGTGCACTCCCCACTTTCCTCTCCTCGTTCGCGATGTTCTGCCCTGACTGCGGGACCTGGAATCGTGCGGCGGCCGCCAAGTGCACCCGCTGTGGCGTGCCGCTCCCCGAGGTGTCGGCGCCCCCCGTCGACATCCCGGACGATGAGCTGCGCGAGCTGCGGCAGGCGACCGGCAATCGGTACGTGGTCGTCAAACGCCTGGGCAGTGGTGGCATGGCGCACGTGTACCTCGCGCGCCACGCCGTGCTGGGCCGGCCGCTGGTGATCAAGGTGCTGCATCGCACGCTGGCGCAGGAACCGGAAATGCGGGAGCGGTTCCGCCGTGAGGCGGAGGCGGCGTCGCGGCTGGTGCATCCATACATCTGCGCCATTGCCGACATGGGCACGTCCGGTGAGCTCGAGTACCTGGCCATGCCGTACTACGCGGGGGGATCGCTCGCCGACCTGCTGTCGCGGCGAAAGACCATCTCGGCGAACACCGCCGCCTCCGTGGCCACGCAGGTGGCGTGCGCCCTCGACTACGCGCATCGGCACGGCGTGGTACACCGTGACATCAAGCCCGACAACATCCTCTTCGATGAGGATGGCAACGTGGCGCTCACCGATTTCGGTATCGCCACGGCCCGCTTTCATGGGCGCCTCACCGCCACCGGGCGTGCCATGGGCACGCCGCACTACATGTCGCCGGAGCAGGCCATGGGGCGGCTGGTGGATGGGCGCAGCGATCTGTATGCGGTTGGTCTGCTGATCTACGAGATGGTCCTGGGGCATCCGCCCTTCGATGGGGAGGACTCGTATGCCGTGGGCTACAAGCACGTGCACGAGGCGCCGGTCGCCCCGGACCAGGTGGATACGCGCGTACCGGCCGCGCTCAGCGCGATCGTCATGAAGTGCCTCAGCAAGCCGGCGGCGGAGCGCTACGACCGCGGGTTCGAGCTGGCCGATGCGCTCATTCAGTTCCTCATGAGCCAGGGCGGCAGTGCCGAGTTGCGGCTGGCACGCGCCGCACGGGCCTCGGGGCTCACGCCCCTGTAGTCGCGACCCGGTGTGCGATTCACCGGTCTACCTCCTTCCCCCCACCTTTCCTGCCATGCAGCTCCACGCCGAGATCGTCACGGTCCACACGCGGCACCCGTTCATCATTGCTCGCGGTGGCCAATCGGAGTACAGAGTGGTGTGGGTGCGCCTCGTGGACCGCGATGGCGCCGAGGGGTGGGGCGAGGCCTCCCCCAGCAAGTTCTACGGGGAAACGGCGGACACGGTGATGGTGGCGCTCCAGCGCCTCGCGCCGGTGCTGGAGCATGCTGACGCGTGGTCCATCGACGCCATCGAGCGCGAGCTCGAGAAAACGATGCGCTGGAACGCCAGCGCACGCTGCGCGGTGAGCGCCGCGCTGCACGACCTTGCCGCCAAGCGGCTCGGGATACCGGTGTGGAAGCTGTGGGGGCTCGACGCCACCGCGGTGCCACCATCGAGCTTCACCATTGGCATCGCCCCCGACGAGGCTACGCTGCGTGCGCGTGTGCGCGAGGCGGCGCCCTACCCCATCCTCAAGATCAAGCTCGGCTCCTCGTGGGACCGCGAGGTGCTGCGCATCGTGCGGCAGGAGGCGCCCGCGGCCACCCTTCGTGTCGATGCCAACTGCGCCTGGACGCCCAAGCAGGCGCTGGGCATGCTCGACGTGCTGAACGAGGTGGGCGTGGACCTGCTCGAGCAACCGCTGCCGCCGGATGATCTCGCGGGCCTGCGGTTCGTGCGCGATCGGGCGAACATTCCCGTGGTGGCCGACGAATCATGCCTGGTGGCCAGCGACATCCCCAAGCTCGCGGGCGTCGTGGACGGCGTGAACATCAAGCTGGCCAAGTGCGGCTCCCTGCGCGAGGCGTTGCGCATGATTGCCGTGGCCCGTGCCCACGGCATGCGCGTGATGTGCGGTTGCATGATCGAGACGACGCTCGGTATCGCCGCCGCGGCGCATTTTGCGCCGCTGCTCGACGACGCGGACCTCGATGGGGCGGCGTTGCTCGCCGACGATCCGTTTACCGGCCCCGGCATTCCCGGCGGGCAGGTGACGTTGGGCCACGCTCCCGGGCTCGGCGTTTCACGGCGCTGACGCCGGTCGTGCGAGCGGCCACCGTGTGTCCGGCGGAGCGGGCGGCGTGAGCGCCGGGCGCTGCATCGAGGTGGCGCTGGCGGTGCCGCTGTTCCGGACGTTCAGCTACCGCGTGCCCGATGGCGTCGCATGGCCGGTGGCCGTCGGGGCCCGGGTGCTGGTGCCGTTCCGCAATCGCACCGAGATCGGCGTCTGCCTCGGGGCGGCCGAGCCGCCGGCCGGCGTGTCCCTCAAGCCGGTGCGCGCCGTGGTCGATGACGTGCCGTCGCTTCCGGCGCCGCTGGTGCACACCGCGCGCTGGATTGCCGACTGGTATGCGGCACCGCTGGGCCTGACGCTGCGCGCCATGTTGCCCACGGCGCTCACGCAGCCCAACACGCCGTCGCCGGCGGCAAAGACACAGCGTGTCGTGCACCTCATGCAGGAGTTGCCGTCGCTGCTGCAGCGCGAGCAGACCTTCGCCCGTGCGAAGCAGCAGCGCGCCGTGTACGATCTGCTCGAGGCACAAGGGGGCATGGCGCCGCTCGAGGCGCTGCGTGTGCAGGCCAACTGCTCAGCCGGCGTGATCACGGCCATGGTCAAGCGCGGCCTCGTGGAGGTGCGCAACGAGGCGCGGGCCCGTGATCCGTTCGCCGAGCGCGCCGGCGTGGCCCCACCGCCCCATCCGTCGGTGGCGCAGCGCGAGGCCATCGCCTCCATTCTCGCCGGTGATCCGGGGCAGGTGTTCCTGCTGCACGGCATCACCGGCAGTGGCAAGACCCTCGTGTACATCGAAGTGCTGCGCGCGGTGCTTGCCGAGCCGGGGCGAACCGCCATCGTGCTGGTGCCCGAGATTGCCCTCACGTCGCAAACGGTCGACCGCTTCCGTGGAGCATTCGGCGACGACGTGGCGGTGCTGCACTCGGGGCTCAGCGACGGCGAACGGCTCGACGCGTGGCATGCCCTGCGACGCGGCGAACGCCGCATTGCCGTCGGTGCGCGTTCGGCGCTCTTCGCGCCGCTGGAGCGGGTCGGCGTGGTGATCGTCGACGAGGAGCACGAGGGGAGCTACAAGCAGTCCGAGACACCGCGCTACCATGCGCGTGAAGCGGCGATCGTGCGCGCCCGCGCCGAGGGGGCCCTGGTGGTGCTCGGCAGCGCCACCCCGAGCCTCGAGAGCTGGGAGCGGGCCGACCGGGGGCAGGCGGTACGCCTCACGCTGCCCGACCGCGCCGCCGGGGCCCAACTGCCACCGGTGACGGTGGTGGACATGCGCGCCGTGAGCCAGCAGCACCTCGCGCATCGCGCGCCGCATGCCCCCCATGATCCCGCGGTCGGGGTATTCAGCCCCACCCTGCTCGCCGCGGTGGAATCACGGTTGACGCTGGGTGAGCAGACGCTGCTGCTTCTCAACCGCCGCGGTTATGCCGCGTTCATCCAGTGCCAAGCCTGCGGCGATGTCCCCGTGTGTCCGCACTGCAGCATCTCGCTCACGTATCATCGCGTGCCCGAGGCGCTGGTCTGTCACTATTGCCAGCACCAGGTGGAGGTGCCCGCGGTGTGCGGGCGCTGCGGTGCCGAATCGCCAAGAAAGCGGGGCCTTGGCACGCAGCAGGTGGAGCGGCTGGTGGCGGAGCGCTTTCCCGACGCGCGCATCGCGCGCATGGATGTGGACACGACGAGCGGAAAATGGGCGCACACGCAGATCCTCGATCGCGTGGGCCGCGGCGAGGTGGACATTCTGCTGGGGACGCAGATGATCGCCAAGGGACTGGATTTTCCGAACGTCACCCTGGTGGGCGTCGTCGACGCCGACACGGGCCTCAACCTGCCCGACTTCCGCGCGTCCGAGCGCACCTTCCAGTTGCTCAGCCAGGTGGCGGGACGTGCCGGGCGCGGCGCCAAGGGCGGCGAAGTGATCGTCCAGACGCGTATGCCCGAGGCCCACGCGGTGCGCCATGCACTGTCGCATGACTTTCTCGGTTTCGTGCGCGAGGAATTGGGCGCGCGACGCCTGCCGGCCTATCCGCCGTTCGTGTCGCTGGCGAATGTGCTGGTCAGTGGGGTCGACCAGGTCGCCACGGCCGCTGCCTGCATGGGCGCGGCCGAGTGGTTGGGGGAGTTGATGACGCGTCAGGGACTGCGCGATCTCGTGCTGGTTGGCCCGGCCCCGTGCCCGATCGATCGCATCAAGGACCGCTGGCGCTGGCACTTCCTGCTCAAGTCGTCGCAACCGAAGCTGATGACCCGGGTGGCCCGCTATGTTGCCGAGCGGTGCCCCGTGCCCCGCGACGCCGAGCTGCGTCTGGTGGTGGACCGCGACCCCGTGTCGTTGCTGTAGGGGCTCTTCGCGGTTTCGCGTGGGGTGGCGTTCGGTTGCGCGGCAGCCGGAATCGCGCGCCCTATGGCGGTCGGGGGCGTCCGGGGCCACCCCGGCATCACCCCGGCATCACGCGCCGTGCGAAGCGCGCCCGGTCGAGCGAGCCCGGCGCGATGGCGTCGTGGCCCCCCTGCGGGGGGCGATCCACGACGGGAGGCCCCACCGGCTCACCCCGGGTGCGCCACCCGCGGAGCGCGCGCGGGTGGGCTGCTGGGCAGGGCGATCCGGCTGTTCTCCCGTTGGTGATCGCGACGCCGAAGGCGGTGCCCGCCTCGCGGTGCCCGCCTGGCCAGCTATCCAGGGGACCGCGACGTGGACAGACCCACCCACGCCGAAGCCGGAAGCGCCGCTGTAGCGCGGGTGCCGGGAACCGCGTTCCCCGGCTCTGGCGTCGATTGCATGCTAACTTCACGCCCATGACTGCCCGGACACTCGACGCCATCCCTCCCTACGTGTTCTACGAGCTCGACGCCCGCCGCGCGGCGGCGCGCGCGTCGGGCAAGACGCTCATCGATGTCGGCATCGGGAGTCCCGATGGGCCAATTCCCGAGGTGGTCGTGGAGGCGATGCAGCGCGCGGCCGCCGATCGCGCGCTCAGCGGCTACCCGCATTTCCGGGCGCACCCGCAGTATGCCGCGGCGGTGCAGGGGTATCTCGCGTCGCGCTTCGGCGTGCATCTCGATCCGGTGCAGGAGGTGCTCGCGCTCGCGGGTTCGAAGGAAGGGATCGCGGAGCTCATCCAGTCGCAGGTGAATCCTGGTGACGTGGTGCTGGTGCCGGAGGTGTACTACCCGGTGTACGCGCGCGCCGCGATGCTGGCTGGGGCCGAGCCGGTGTTCGTGCCGTTCCTCGCCGACGGGCGCCTCGATCTCGAGGCGATCGACGCCGCGCACGTGGCGCGCGCGAAAGTCATGATCGTGAACTACCCGGGCAATCCGACCACCACGGCGGTATCGCTCGACGAACTCGCCCGCTATGTGGCGTTTGCGGAGCGGCACGGGGTGCTCCTGCTCAGTGACCTCGCGTACAGTGAGCTGTCCTTCGACGGGTTCGCGGTGCCGAGTGTGCTGCAAGTGCCGGGTGCGCACCGGGTGGCCGTGGAGACGCACACCTGCAGCAAGAGCTTCAACATGGCGGGGGTGCGGATTGCCTTCATGGCGGGCAAGCGCGAGGCCATCACGCGGCTGGATGCCTATCGCTCGAACATCGGCTATGGGGTATCGACGCTCGCGCAGCTGGCGGGGACGGCGGCGTTCCTGCACCACGCGACGCTGGTGCCGCCGATCGTCGCCGAGTATCGCTCGCGGCGCGATGCGATCGTGGCGGCATTCCGGCGCGGCGGATGGCCGGTGGAGGCGCCGCGGGCGACGATGTACCTGTGGCTTGACGTGCCGGCAGGGCTGAGCGACTGGGAGTGGGTCGATACGCTCTTGCGGGGGCCAGGCGTGGTCGTGACACCGGGTATCGCCTTCGGGGCAGCCGGCCGGGGCAAGTTCCGGGTGAGCCTGGTGCAGGCGGCGGACACGCTGGTGCGGGCGGCGGAAGGGATCGTCGCGGCGGGGTAACGGCGGGACGGCGCAAGCCGGAGGGGCGCGAGCTGGGGGGGCGCGGGAAATGGAAACGCCGACTGCGCGGGGCGCGGTCGGCGTTCGTCGTGTCGATGGCGTGGCCTACTTCGCGGGGGGCTTGGGCTCGCTCAGGGCGATATCCCACTGCACCTGCACCTCGGGTTGGATCGGGTTGAGCTTCGAATCGTAGCTCACCCCGTAGTCCATCCGGTTGATCGTGAAGGTGCCGCGGAAGCGGCCGGTGCCTTGCTCATAGAACATCATCGTGGCCGGGACGGTGATGCGCCTGGTGGTGCCGCGCACGGTCAGGTCGCCGGTGATCTCGAGCTTGTTCGCGCCCGCGGACGCCACGCTCACCGACTTGAAGGTGATGGTCGGGTGCTTGGCCACGTCGAAGAAATCGGCGCTCTTCAGGTGCCCGTCACGACGCTCCACGCGCGTGTTGATGCTGGCCGCGTCGATCGTGATGCTGACGGACGAGTTGGTCCAGTTGGCCGCGTCGAGCTTCACATCGGCGTCCCACTTGCCGAAGAAACCGTGTGCGCTGAGCAGCCGCGAATCCGCAACGAAATTGATCTCGCTGTGCGCCTTGTCGATGACATGCGGCTTCGGCTCGGGCAGCGGACGTGCGGCGGCGAGGAGCGGCAGCGAGAGCAGCGACAGCAGGGTGGTCACATGACGGGCCGAACGGGGTGCGAGCATGACAGCTCCAGAGAGAACGGGCAGGGCGTGTGCCGTGAACATGGTAGTTTGTCGAGCAACAATTTATCAGTAAGATAATGGACCTGGGGCAGGGCGCAACCCATGTCTCGGCTTGTACCCCCTCGAGGGGCCGGTGATCTTTCCCATCCCAGTCCCCCAACCCTTGGTGATGACCGCTCCGTTGACTCCCGTGTCCGACGTCCAGCAGGAGATTGCTGATGCGCCGTCGCCCACCGCACCTTCGCTTCCCGATCGCGCCGATGCCCCGGTCTCCGAGGTCTGTGAGCGGTTTCTCCGTGCGGTGATGGCCGAGATTCCGCTCAGCCTGCTGGAGGAACTGCACCTGTTTTCGCCATTGAGGCAGGGCACCGTCGAGACGGGAATCGCCGTGCTCGCCGTGCGGGTGCCGGAGGTTGTGGCCGCATCGGAGCTGTCAGCGGCCGGGGAGCCGACGGAGCCCGAACTGGCGCTCGAGGCCCTCGCCGAGGCACAGCCGGAGGAGCCGCTGGGCGACCCGGCCGACAGGGTGCCCGTCGAGACGCTGGTCGACGAGGCGAGCGACGACGAGGATATCTCCCGTGCTGGCGCACCGATCGCCGACCCCACCGACGACGAACAGGGCGAGGGCGAGGCGGTCGAGCGCGTCCCGCTCGCCCCTACGATTCGCCCGGTGCGGCACACCGTGTATACGGCCCGCTATCGCTACGTCATCAAGGGGCCCGAGCGCGGCAAGTGGGAGTCCAGCCTCAAGGCCGAGGCCGACGCGCCGCTGGTAACGGTTGAGACCGTCGTACGCGGCGTGCAGCGGCGGGCCGGTGAAGAGTCGGAGATCATCCGGTACACGGCGGCGCAGGTCGCGAAGATCCTTCGGGTCCCGGTGCCGGCGGCGTCCGTCGCGGAATGAGCCACACGTCGGACGCTGCCGCGATTGTCGCCGACCGGGAGGCGTTCCGTGCATTCCTGCGCGATCACAACCTTCCCGCCACGGCGCAGCGTCTGGCGATCGCCGAGGTGGTGCTTGGTACCGACCGGCACCTCTCGGCCGACGAGGTGGCCACCGAGTTGCGCGCGCGCGGCGCATCGGCGGGCACGGCCACCGTCTATCGGACGTTGGAGGTGCTGGTGCGGAGCGGGCTGGTGGTGGAGCGTGATTTCGGGGAGGGCTTCAAGCGGTACGAAGCGTCCCGTGGCGTTCCGCATCATGAACATCTGCTGTGCACCGTCTGTGGCCGGGTCACGGAGTTTCGTGACGAACGTCTCGAGCGCATGACGACACTGCTGGCCGAGGCCCACGACTTCTCGCGACAGCGGCATCGGCTGGTCATCTATGGGCTGTGTGGTGACTGCCGGCGAGGCAGTGGCCGCGGCGCTCCGCGCTGATTCTCTCTTCCGGACCAATCGTGGCGCCTGAGTCTCTCACCATCCTTGTGGCCTTCACTGCCGGGCTGCTCAGCTTCCTGAGCCCTTGCGTGCTACCGCTAGTGCCCAGCTACGTCACGTTCATCACGGGCATGGGACTCGACGATGTGTCGCGCGCCCGGCGAACGGCGCTCGTGCACGCGTTGCTCTTCGTGCTGGGCTTCACGTTCATCTTCGTGGCCCTTGGTGCCGGGGCGAGTGCCTTCGGCCAGCTGTTGCGCGAGTATCGCGTGTGGATTGCACGCCTCGGCGGGGTGCTCATGGTGCTCATGGGACTCTGGATGCTGGATGTCATCAAGGTCGGCGCGCTGCAGCAGGAGCGCCGTGTGCACCTGAGCGACAAGCCCCTCGGGTACCTCGGTACCGTGGTCGTCGGGATCGCCTTCGGGGCGGGCTGGACGCCCTGTCTCGGTCCCACGCTCGGTGCCATCCTGCTGCTGGCGGCGAACGAGACGGAGCTGGGCAAGGGCATTACCCTGCTCACCTTCTACTCGCTGGGCCTCGCGGTGCCGTTCCTGCTGAGCGCCCTGCTGCTCGACCGCTTCCTCGGCTTCTTCCAGGCGTTCAAGCGCAACATCGGCACGGCGAATCGCCTTGCCGGCCTCCTGCTCGTGCTGGTGGGTGTGCTCATGTTCACCGGCTGGTTCGAACGCCTGGCGGCGTGGTTGCAGCCGCTCACCCCCGCGTTTCTCGTCGAGCGAATCTGACCTGCATGCCTCCGCGATGACCGACGAGAGCAGCACGCCGGCACGACGGGTGCTCCTGCTGTTCGCGCATCCGGCGCTCGAGCGCTCACGGGTGCATCGGCGCCTTCTTGCGGAGGCGCGTACGATGCCCGGCATCACGGTGCACGATCTGTACGAAGCCTACCCCGACTTCGACGTCGATGTGCGACGTGAGCAGGCCCTGCTGGCGGCACACGACGTGCTCGTGGTGCAGTGCCCCTTTTACTGGTACAGCACCCCGGCGCTCGTCAAACAGTGGCAGGACCTCGTTCTCGAGCATGGCTGGGCCTACGGCCGGGAGGGGACGGCGCTGACCGGCAAGTGCTGGCTGCAGATCGTGAGCGCGGGTGGCGGCGCGAATGCGTACACCCCCGGCGGCCGCAACCGCATGAGTGTCGCGCAGCTGCTGGCGCCGCTCGAGAACACGGCGCTGCTCTGCCGCATGCAGTGGCTGCCGCCCCACGTCATCCATGGCACGCATGCCATGACACCCACCGACATCGAAGCCGAGGCCGTGCGCTACCGGGGCCTCCTCGCGTCTCTCGTGCAGGGGGCGCGGCAGGAGCTGCAGGCATGAACGACCAGGGCTTCTTCTTCCAGGCGTTCGCGTATCTCGCCGCTGCCGTCGTGGCCGTGCCGATCGCCAAGCGACTTGGCCTCGGCTCGGTGCTCGGCTATCTGCTCGCCGGGGTTGCCATCGGGCCCTTCGCGCTGGGGCTGATCGGGAGGGAAGGGCAGGACATCATGCACTTTGCCGAGTTCGGTGTGGTCATGATGCTCTTCCTGGTGGGGCTCGAGCTGGAGCTGAGCAGGCTGTGGGCATTGCGCGGCATCCTGTTGGGGATGGGCGGGTTGCAGGTGCTGGGCACCGCTGCCGCGATCGTGCCCATCGGGCTGGCGCTCGGACAGTCGTGGCAGGTGTCGGTGGCGGCGGGACTCATTCTCTCGCTGTCGTCCACGGCGATCGTGCTGCAGTCGCTGCAGGAAAAGGGGGTCATGAAGACGCTGGCCGGCGAGCGCGCGTTTGCGGTACTGCTCTTCCAGGATCTCGCGGTCATTCCCATGCTGGCCGTGTTACCGTTGCTGGCACCGACCGCCGCAGCGCCTGCCGCCACCGGGACCCATCCGGCGTGGATCACCACCCAGCCGGGGTGGGTGCAGGCAGTCGCCACGCTGGCGGCGGTTGCCGGTGTGGTGGCGTCAGGGCGCTTCGTGGTGCGACCGGTGTTCCGCATCATTGCGCGCACCCACCTGCGCGAGCTGTTCACGGCGGCGTCGCTGCTGCTCGTGATCGGCATCGCGCTGGTCATGCAGGCGGTGGGGCTCTCGGCGGCACTGGGCACGTTCCTCGCCGGCGTGGTGCTGGCCGACAGCGAATTCCGCCATGAATTGGTCAGCGATGTGGAGCCGTTCAAGGGGCTGCTGCTCGGACTGTTCTTTCTCGCCGTGGGCGCCTCCATCGACTTTGCGCTCATCGCCGAACACGGTGGCACTGTGGCGGGACTGGTCATTGGGGTGGTGGTACTCAAGGCCGCGGTGCTCGGGGCCCTGGCCCGTGGCTTCCGCATGGGGCGCGAGCACGGCCTGCTGTTCTCGCTGGCGCTGGCGCAGGGGGGCGAGTTCTGCTTCGTGCTGCTCAGCTATGCGTCGCAACAGCAGATCATGAACGCGCAGGTGAGCGGCTTGCTGGTGGCCACGGTGGCGCTCAGCATGGCGCTCACCCCAGCGCTGCTGCTGCTCTACGACACGGTGCTGCAGCCGCGCCTCACGCCGGTCAAGGCGCCGGCCTCGCGGGCTCCCGATGTCGTGGGACATCAGGGCACGGTCATCATCGCCGGCTTCGGGCAGTTCGGGAGTACCGTGGGACGGTTGCTGCGCGCCAATGGGGTGCGGCCGGTGGTGCTCGATGTGGACAGCGATCGGGTGGACGTGCTGCGACGGATCGGGCTCGAGGTGTACTTCGGTGATGCCTCGCGCCTCGACCTGCTGCACACGGCGGGGGCCAGCAACGCGGCGGCGCTGGTGATCGCCATTGGCGACGCCGAGACGGCGCTGGAGATCGCCCGCACGGCGCGCACGCACTTTCCGCAGCTGCGCATTCTGGCGCGCGCCGAAAACCGTCCGGTGACCTTCGACCTGCTCGAGCTGGGCATTGCGCAGGTCTACCGTGACACGCTCGACACGGCGCTGCGCGTGGGTGTCGATGCGCTGCGCGCGGTGGGGGTGCGGGCGCATCGGGCGCACCGGTCGGCCCAGGCGTTCCGGCGCTACGACGAGCAGCACCTGCACCTGCTGGCGGGTGAGGGACGTCAGGAGATGACGTCGTTTCTGTCGCGGGTCCGTGCCACCGTGGCCGACCTCGAAGACACGCTGCAGCGTGACTTTGCGGTCGACGATCAGGCACTGGCCGACGCGGCATGGGACGCGGAGTCGTTACGGCGGGAGTTCGCGCCGCGACCGTAGGACGGGGCGGTGCACCGTGTCAGCCATCGGCGCTCGCCGTCCGCAACCGGTCAGGCCGCCTCGATGGCCTCGAGCAGCTGTTGGCGCTGCAACAGCTCGGCGTAGCGCCCGCCACGGTGCACGAGGGTGTCGTGCGTTCCCTGTTCCGTGATCTGTCCCGCCTCGAGCACGATGATGTGGTCGGCGTCGCGCACGGCGCTGATGCGATGCGATGCGATGATGGCCGTGCGTCCCTGGAGCGCGCCGCGCAGCCCACGCAGGATGTCGGCCTCCGTCTGGGTATCCACAGCCGAGAGCGCGTCGTCGAGGAGCACGATGCCGGGGTGACGCGCGAGGGCGCGGGCGAGCGCGGCTCGCTGCTTCTGTCCGCCGGAGAGATTGATGCCCCGTTCGCCGAGGCGGGTGTCGACGCCATCGGGCAGGGCGGCGATGGTCTCGCGCAGTTGGGCGATGCCGGCGGCCTCCTCGATCATGGCAGGATCGGGCGCCGGCAACCCATAGCCGATGTTTTCGCCCACCGTCTCGCTGAACAGCAGCGCCTCCTGGGGGACGTAACCGATTTCGCGGCGCAGCTCCGCCAGCGGCAGGTCCCGGATATCGACGCCATCGATGCGGATCTCGCCCTCCTGGGCGTCGAACAGGCGGGGAATGAGGTCCATGAGCGCGCTCTTCCCGGAGCCTGTGGCGCCCACGATGGCGAGGGTGCCGCCGGCCGGGATGTCGAACGACACATCGCGCAGCACCCAGCGTGGCTTGGGGGACGCTCCCTCGTACTCGGCGTCACGTGCGGCCCCGTCGCCATGGGCGGCCGTCGGGGCCGGGTAATGAAACGACACGTGGCGGAATGCCACCCGGCGGCCGCCCTGCCCGGTGTGCGCCGCGCGTTGCATGGGGGGCAACACCGCGGTGCCCGTGTCGCGCACCGAGAGCGGCGCGGCGTCGAGCAATTCCAGCACCCGGGCCATGGAGGCCGCGGCGCGCTGGAACAGATTGGTGGTCCAGCCAAGGGCAATGAGCGGCCAGGTGAGCATGGCGAGATAGATGCCGAATGCCACGTACGCGCCAACCGTGATGCGCCCGTCGATCAGCAGCTGTCCGCCCACGGCGATGGTTACGGCAGCGGCGAGGCCAGCAAGCAGTGAGAAGCCGGGGTTCATCAGCCCGTTCAGCCTGGCGAGCCGCACATTCGCCTCGAGATACCGGTCGCCGAGGGCGTTGAAGCGCGCGACCTCGGCGGCCTCCTGCCGATACGCGCGCACGACGCGAACGCCGGCGAGGTTCTCCTGGGCGCGTGTGGAAAGCTGTGAGAACTGCGACTGCACGGCTTCGAAGCGTGCGTGGACCCGCCGCCCGAGCCGCAGCATGAGCACCGGCAGCCCGATCATGGGCAACAAGGCTGCCGTGGAGAGCCGCGGACTGATGCGCACCATCATCGCGAGGGCGAACAGGCCGCCGAAGACCGTGTTGGTGAAGTACATGACGGCCGGACCGGCGCCCATGCGCACTGCGCTCAGGTCGTTGGTGAGGCGTGCCATGAGGTCGCCGGTGCGCCAGCGCGCGAACCACGCGGCATCGAGGGTGGTGAGGCGCGCGAAGACGTCGCGCCGCAGGTCGGTCTCGATGCGGCGGCTGATGCCGTTGAGCAGCAGCCGCATGACGAAGCGCAGCAGGCCGCTGGCGACGGCGGTGACGAGCATCACACCGCCAAGGCGGAGGATAGCCGTCGGCGGCGCTCCGTCACGGATGGCGTCGATGCCGCGCTGCAGAAAGGAGGGGACGAGCGCCGAGAGTGCAGCCGCCAGCACGACCGATCCCAAGCCGGCTGCAACTTGCAGGCGGTACGGGTGGTAGTACGGCAGGAGGCGGCGGAGAGCCTGACGGGCCGTCAGGGTTGGCATCGCGACCGTCGCACCGTTACGTCGAATCGGCGGCCGGCCGGCCAGACGTCCGCTGCTCGCCAGTCATCGAGACCTTTCCCCTTCGGGAGTATGCCCATGCGTCAATATATCCGTCGGCCCCACACAGCGATCATGCTGTCGTCGCTGGCGATCGTGGTCCTCGCGGCCTGTGGGGGCGACAAGGCTGCGGAGCGCGCCGCGTTGTCGAGCGATACGGCGCTCGGACGCGACCTCGCGTTGGCACAGCAGGACAGCGCGCAGCCACAGTTGCAGGATGTGCCTGTGCCGGCGCGCGAGCCTGCGCCGCCCCCGGTGGAGGCGCCTCCACCGGCTCCCCGTCCGCGCCCCACGCCGCGCCCATCACCGCGACCGCCCGCGCCGGCGCCCGCTGCGGCGCCAGCCCCTTGGCCTTCGCCGACGCCTGCTCCCGCTCCCGCTCCCGCGGCCGAGGTCTCCGGTACGGTGGCGGCCGGTACCACCATGCGATTCGTGGCGAACGCCAGGGTGTGCAGCAACACAGCGGCGGTGGGCGACAGGTTCGCGGCCACCCTCGCTCAGTCGGTGGGGGCCACGAATGGCGTGTCGATCCCCGAGGGGGCAACCGGTACCTTCGAGGTGGTCGAAGCCAAGACGGCGAAGAACTCGAACGACAACACGGTCCTGCGCGTGAAGTTGGTGTCGGTGCAGTTCGGCGGCCGCACCTACCCCGTCGACGCCACGGTCCAGACGGCGTCGACGGAGCGCGTGCGCAGTACCAGCAAGGGCGACGACGCCAGGAAGGTGGCCGGCGGCGCCATCATTGGCGCCATCGCCGGGCAGGTGATCGGCAAGAGCACCAGGGGCACGGTCATCGGCGCCGCGGCTGGCGCGGCGGCCGGCACGGCCGCCGCTGCGGCCACCGCGAACTTCGACACCTGCCTGAACAGTGGCGGCGGCATTTCCGTGACGCTCGACGGGCCGGTCACGGTGCGGCCCGCGGCGACGCCCTGAACGCGGCGCCCGCGACAGGCCGCGTACCTGCGCTCGCACCGCTGGGCGCACCGGCTGCGCCATCGCGGATGAGCAGACCCCGACCGTGCGCCGCCTGACGCCCCGTCAATAGCCCACCGCGCCGCCGCTGCGGCGCGGCTCCGGCATGCCCTCCCAGCCGCCGTTCACGCGCATGATCGCGTTGACGTTCACCAGGCTGCGCAGTTCGCGCAGCGCGTGGCCGACGCCGCGCAGCGAGTCCAGCACGGCGGGGGGAATGCCGCCGCGTTCGAAGGTGAGCGAATCGGGCAACGCCTGATGATGCACGCGTGGCGCACGCATGGCGTCGGCGAGCGACATGCGGTGCTCCAGCACATTCAGGATCACCTGGCTGGTGCCGGTGATGATCGTCGGGCCACCGGCGGCGCCCACCACCAACAGCACCTGGTTGTTGCGGTCGAGCACGATCGTGGGGGACATCGCGCTCAGCATGCGCTTGCCGGGCTGGATCGCATTCTGCTCACCCTGCACGAGGCCGAACATGTTGGGCTTGCCCGGCTGCGCGGCGAAATCGTCCATCTCGTCGTTGAGCATGAAGCCGGCGCCGCGCACCCACACGCCCGAGCCCCACGAGTTGTTGAGCGTGGTGGTCGTGGCCACGGCATTCCCCCGGGCGTCCACCACCGAGTAGTGCGTGGTGTGCTCGGGCTCGCGGGCTGCCTGGGCCATCTGCGGCTCGAGCTCACGCGTGGGCGTGGCTCGTGTTTCGCTGATGGTGGCCTGCAGCCGCTTTGCGTACGTCTTGCTCGTGAGCTGCGCCAACGGCACCGGCACGAACGCCGGGTCGGCCAGTTTCGCGTTGCGATCGATGAACGCCCGCTGGTACGCACTGCCCACCAGATGGAACCAGCGGGCGCTGCCATACGGCGGCAGCGTCGGGTACTGCTCCAGCACGTTCATGGCCTCGGCGGTCGTGACCCCGCCCGATGACGATGGCGGCATGGAGAGCAGCCCGTAGCCGCGGTACGTGGTGTGAATGGGGGTGCGCCATACCGGCTGATATCCCTGCAGGTCCTGCCTGGTGAGGATGCCGCCGCCGCGCTGCATCTCGGCCACCAGCGAATCGGCCACCCACCCGCGATAGAACGCTGCCGGGCCCTGCTCGGCGATCGCCTGCAGCGTCCTGGCCAGGTCAGGTTGCACCAGGCGGGCACCGGCCGGCAGCGCCTCGCCCTTCGGGAAGTACGGCGTCTCAGGCTGGTAGCGGGTGACCATGCCGCGCGCCCGCGCGATCGAGCCGGCCAGCGCGGTATCCACCACGAAGCCATCGCGGGCCAGCGCGATGGCTGGCTGCATCACCCGCGAGAGCGGCATGGTCCCGTACCGCTCGAGCAGCGCGGCCATGCCGGCCACGGCCCCCGGGACGCCCGAAGCGAGATGCCCGTACACGCTCTTGTCGGTGAGGTTGCCGTTGGCATCGAGGTACATGTCACGGGTCGCCGCCAGCGGCGCGATTTCCCGATAGTCGATGGCTGCCACCCGCCCGTCGGCCATGCGGATCACCGTGTATCCGCCGCCGCCGATGTTGCCCGCCTCCGGCCACGTCACGGCCAGGGCAAAGCCCAGCGCCACCGCCGCGTCCACCGCGTTGCCGCCCTCCCGCATGATCGCGGCGGCCGCCGCGCTCGCCTCGGGGCTGTTGCTCACCGCCATCACCTGTGGTGCGAAGGTGGCACGTGCACCGGCGGGCAGTCGCCAGGCGTCGGGGAACGCCGCCGCCACCCGCGCCGGGATGGCCGGGTCGCCCGGCGGCCCGGATGGCGCGTCGAATCGGGGCTCGTCGGCGCCCGAGCGGCCGGAGCGCGCGCACGCGAGAGGGAAGAGCAGGCCCGCCCACAGTGCGAGCGGCAGGGCGGAGCGTCGGCGACCGGCAGTCACAGGCATCGGCGGAATGACGAGGATCAGGAATCAGAACGCGAAACGGAGGGAGGCGCGGGTGTTGCGCATGCGCCAGGTACGGCTGGTGCCCTCTGGCAGGTCGGCCTCGCTGTGCCACCCCATGCCGAAGTCCTGCACGAGGGTGGCCACCAGCCCGCGCGACAGCGCATAACCGAACCCGAACCCCAGCGACCCGGAGAGGTCGAACTGCTGTCGCGTGGCGCCAATGGGAGCCTGGGTCGAGTCCCGCGTACGCAGGTTGCGGAACCCGGTCACACCGGCCTGTCCCTCGAAAAAGGTATGGAACCCCGGCCGGTCGCCACCGCTGCGGAACTGGCCCATGAGCGACCAGAGTTCCGTCTGCGCCTGGCAGCCGTTGGCGCACGGCACCTGTGGTGCCTCGGGCACGGTCACCGTACGGAACGGCGTCACCGCCAGGTCGACCACGCCGTAGCCGAGTGACACCCCCAAGGTGGTGGCCTCATCGATCCCCTTCTCCAGCGTGCCGCGTACCTGCCACAGCGGATCGCTGCCGAAATCCCAGCGCGACTGGGTGGCGCCGTCGTTGATGCTGCCGAGCACCACGCCCGACGCCCCACCCGAGAACCACCAGCCGTAGTCCGGGCGGGCCGGGGGCCGGCCACGAATCTGTGCCGTGAGCGGCAGGGCCGTGGCGCACAGCAGCAAGGCTACGCCGCCCAGGCGCAACCAGCGCCGTGCCGGCAGGACGCCGACCAGCGTGGCAAGGCGCGGGCGGGGCGAACCCGCGGGTTGCATGAGGGTCACGACGGTTCCTAGTTTCCCGTGTGGTGTCCAGCGCGTTGGTGGCGCCCGTCCGCCGCTGCGGCGACCAGCACGAAGGGTGCGGCGATGCCGTCGAAACGTATCGTGATTGCCCCCGGTGTGATACCGGCGCCCCCGTTCCCCCTTCTCTGCCCTCGTGTCCGCTCCGGCGCTCGATCCACGCGTCACTGAACGTCGCAATCCCCGCACGGTCGACATCGATCTCGCGTCGCCGCTCGCCATCGTCGACCTCATCATCGCCGAGGATCGCGTCGTGGCCGATGCGGTGGCGTCGCAGCGGGAACCGATCGCCGAGACCATCGGACTCATCGAGCGCGCCTTCCGCGCCGGGCACCGCCTGCTCTACGTGGGCGCCGGCACGTCGGGGCGGCTGGGTGTGCTCGATGCCAGCGAGTGCCCGCCCACGTTCGGCACCGATCCGGCGATGGTGGTCGGGATCATCGCCGGCGGTGATCACGCGCTGCGCCACCCCATCGAGGGCGCCGAGGATGATCCCGCGGCCGGTGCCCACGCCATGGATGCCCAGGCCGTCACTGCCGGCGACGTGGTCGTCGGCATCGCTGCGTCGGGCACCACCCCGTTCGTTCGCGGGGCCCTCGCTCGCGCGCGGGAACGCGGGGCCACCACGGCGCTCATCGCCTGCAGCCCGCCGCCGGACGCGATGCGCCGCGTGGCCGATCGGTGCATCCTGCCCATTGTCGGCCCCGAAGTACTCACGGGCTCGACGCGGCTCAAGGCCGGTACGGCCACGAAGCTGGTATGCAACATGCTCACCACCGGTGCGATGATCCGCATCGGGAAAAGCTACGGCAACCTGATGGTCGACCTGCGCGCCACCAACGTGAAGCTGCAGGATCGCGCCGAACGCATCGTGTGCGACGTCACGGGGCTCGAGCGTGACGCGGCACGCACCCTGCTGCAGCACGCCGAGGGGCGTGTGAAACGCGCGCTGGTCATGCACGCGCTGCAGGTGGACGCCGTGACCGCCGACGCGCGGCTGGCCGAAGCCGGGGGGGTGATCCGCCGCGTGGTGCCCCACGCGCCGCCACCGGTCGCGTCCAGCGCGGTGTCGTGAGCCCGCCCCCCGCCCGCATTCTCGTGGGGCTGATGTCGGGCACGTCGCTCGACGGCATCAGCGCAGCCGTGGTGCGCTTCGCCGATGACGCCCGCGGCCGGCCGCGCGCCGAACTGCTCGGGTTCACGTCCCGCGCGTACGACGGTGAGGTGCGCGCCCGGCTCGCGGCGGCCATGCACCACGGTACAGCCCGCGACTACTGCCGCCTGCACGCCGACGTGGGCGATTGGCTGGCCGACGCCGCCCTCGATGCCATGCAGTGCGCTGGGGTCACGGCGCGCCACGTGGCCGCCATTGCGTCGCATGGGCAGACACTGTGGCACGAGCCGGGACACAGCACCTGGCAGATCGGCGACCCGGCACGACTCGCCGAACGCACCGGGTGCGCCGTCATTGCCGACTTCCGCACCCGCGACATGGCCGTGGGGGGGCAGGGCGCACCGCTCGTGCCCATGGCCGACGTGCTGCTCTTCGCGCACGACACCCACTGGCGTGCGCTGCAGAACATCGGGGGCATCGGCAACGTGACCATCGTGCCGCCCGCTGCCGACGCGACCGACGCGCGCGTACGCGCCTTCGACACCGGCCCGGGCGTGGTGATCATTGACGGCGCGGTGCAGCGGCTGTTCGGGCAGCCCTTCGATCGCGACGGCGCCATCGCCGCCTCGGGCAGCGTCCTCGAAGCGGTCGTGCAGGAGCTGCTGGAGCTCCCGTTCCTGCATGCGGCGCCTCCCAAGAGCACGGGACGCGAGCTGTTCACGCCCGCGTTCATCGACGCATTCATCGCGCGCTGTACCCAGGCGGGGGCCTCACCGGCGGACGCCGTGGCGACCGCGACGGCGTACACGGCCGCTACCATCGCCGACCAGTACGCGCGCTTCGTGCCGGAGCCGATCACCGAAGTGCTGATCTCCGGCGGCGGGGCGCACAACCCGGCCCTGGTGCGCGCGCTTCAGGGGGCCCTGGCGTGGCACGAGGCGCGTTCGGGGCGCGCCGCACCGGCCGTTCGCCTGTTCGACGACGTCTACTTCGATGCCGAGGCCAAGGAGGCCGTCGCCTTCGCCCTGCTCGGCTATCTTCATCTCACCGGTCGCGCCGGCAACGTCCCCAGCGCCACCGGTGCCCGCGCGTCGCGCATCCTCGGTGCGCTCACACCTGTCTGATGAGCTGACGTCATGAGTGACCAGTCGCGCGCTGAACTCGCGCAGTTGCTGCTTCCTGTCATCCGCTGGAGCCCGGAGCGGGGCTTTGCCGACGCCCGCCCGCTCATCGAGCAGGCGCTGGGGCTCGGGGTGGGAGGTTTTCTGCTCGTGGGCGGCGAACAGGATGGGGTGCGCGCGCTGGCCAAGGAGCTGCAGCTCAAGAGCCGGCATCCGCTGCTCATCGCGGCCGAACTGGAGCGCGGGGCAGGGCAGCAGTTTGCGGGCGCCACCGGGCTGCCGCCGGTGGCCGCCATCACGGCCATGGGCGACCTCGAGGCGCTGCGCCGTGCCGCCCGCCTGACCGCGCGCGAAGCCCGCACGATGGGCGTGAACTGGAACCTCGGCCCGGTGTGCGATCTCGATCTGCTGGCGGAAAATCCGCTCATTGGCTCGCGCGCGCTGGGCAATGATGCGCGCAAGGTGGCGCCGCTCGTCACCGCGTGGATCGAGGCCTGCCAGGCCGAGGGGGTGCTGGCCTGCGCCAAGCACTTCCCCGGTATCGCCCGCGCGACGCACGACGTGCACCTCGAGCCCTCAACGGTCGACACACCGGCCGACCAGCTCAAGGAGCTCGACCTGCATCCGTTCCGTGCCGCCATCAGCGGCGGTGTGGCCAGCGTCATGACCGCGCATGTGGCGTATCCGGCGCTCGACTCGAGCCGGGTGCCGGCCTCACTCTCGCGCGAGATGCTGCAGTGGCTGCTGCGGCAGCAGCTCAAGTTCGACAATCTCATCGTGTCGGACCTCATGACGCTCCCGGGCGTGTGGGAGGGGCGCGATGCGAGCGCGGCCTGTGTGCTGGCGCTGCGTGCCGGCTGCGACGTGCTGCTCGGGCCGGGCGACCTCGGTGCCACACTCGATGCGCTCGAGGCAGGGCTCGAGGACGGCACGCTCGACCCCGAGCGGGTCAAACAGTCGGTGCGCCGGCGCCTCAAGTGGGCGCAGTGGGCGTCGCCGCCGAACGACTGGCGTCGCCCCAGTGGCGCGGACACGGCGTGGGGCGCGCTGCTCGCCGACAAGGTACTGCGCATCGAGCACGGCCCGGTGCCGCCCATGGGGAGCGTCACCGAAGTCGCCATCGTCGACGACGACGAATCCGTCGAATCGCGTCGCGTCGACCGAACGGGCATCGTCGACGCCATGCGTCTGGCGGGGAACGACGCCCGCATTGTCAGTGCCCCGACGGCGGCGAGCGGCGGGCCGCTCGTGATCGCGCTCTTCGCCGACTACCTGCCCGGCAAGGGGCGTCACCGACTGCACGACGACACGGTGCGTCAGGTACGCGCGCTGGCGGCCCAGGCCGAGGCACTGCAGCGCGGCGTGGTCCTGGTAGGTCTGGGCGACCCGCGTTGGGTGGCGCAGGTTGGGCTCACCTGCCCCACGATCATCGCGTGGAGCGGCGACCGGGTCATGCAGCAGGCCGCCGGGCGCGGGCTGCTGCGCAAGCGCTGACCGGCGGTTCGCGGCGTACCGGGTGCCAGCGTCGGTCCTGCCCAGGCCGGGCCAGGGAGAACGGGGCGGGCTGGGGCGGTGGGTCAGCCGTTGGCAACCTGGTACGCCGTCCATAGCAGCGCCGCCAGCGCCGCCAGTCCCAGCACCATGAAGACCGGAATGGCCGCCCGGCGCCGTTCCTCGAGCACCGGCGGCGGCGCGCCGATGAGTGGCGCCTCGGCCGCCAAGGCCGCGCGGCGTCGCTCGGCCTCCATCTCGCCCACGGCGGTCCGACGAATGCCCTTCGGGGGCGTCGGATCGGCCCGGATGGCTCGCGGCGGCGTCAGCGGGGTGGCCACCACCTCCCGCATCTGGTCGTTGAGCGTACCGGCCATGGGGAACGCCGTGTAGCCCACCCGATCGGTGGCGGTGGCTTCGTCGAGCCCGTCGCCCTCGAAGCGCACGGCGACCACCGTGATGTTGTCCGGCCCCCCGCGTTCATTGGCCCGGTCCACGAGCTGGCGGCAGAGCTGTCGGAGATCGGACACTTCGCCCGCACAGGCGGCCAGCTCATTGGCCTTCACCAAACCCGAGAGGCCATCGCTGCACACGATGAGCGTGTCGCCGCGGCGGACCTGCTGGTGGGTGATGTCCACGGTGACGTGGGCTTCCGGGCCCAGCGCCTGCAGGATGATGTTGCGCCGGTCGCTCACCTCAGCCTCCTCGGGGGTGAGTTCACCGGCCTCCACCAGCCGCTGCATGAGCGACTGGTCCTTGGTGAGCTGGCGGGCGGTGCCATCGCGCACCAGGTAGGCCCGACTGTCCCCCACCTGCACCACGTACAGCCGGTCACCCAGCAGCCCGGCGATCGTGGCGGTGGTCCCCATGCCGCGATGCTCGGGGTGTTCCTTGGCGTACTGGTGAATACGGCTGTTGGCGTTCACGGTGGCGTCGCGCAGGGCCGTCGCGAAGCGGTCACTCGTAGGCGCGCCCGTCATCCACTGCTGGCGCAGCGCCTCCAGCACGAGGGTGCCCGCCATGCCGCTTGCCAATTCGCCTGACGCCGCCCCGCCCATGCCGTCGGCCACAAGAAAGAGCAGGCCGTGCGCGTCGGCGGTGATCTCGTGATAGCCCAGCTCGAAATCGAGGGGCGCTCCCGACCCGAGGTCGGCCACGAGGAAGGTGTCCTCGTTGTGGTCACGCGTCCGCCCCACGTCGGAGAGGGCAAAGACACGCGCCACCACCCGGCGTTCGCCACCGGGGCGCGACTGGAGGGAGTGAGGGGGGGAAACGGTCACAGCAACATGGTACGGGCGGGTGCGCGCGAGGGGACTGATCTCCCTACGGACGGAATGCTCGGAGGTTGCACCGGCGGCGCCTCGAGCGGAAGGGTGCGAGGGATCAGCGGCATCTCCCACGCCCCACGGGGCAGGTGGCGACACATGGCCCGCGTTTCGTCAACCGGACAGATTCACCGGATGCCACGTCGCCCGTCCCTCCGCCCCGCCGCCCCGGCTGCCCGCTCTCATGGGGGACGCGCACCGCGCCTTGCGCTGATGCTCCCCGCGTGTCTGCTCGTCGCGCTCGGCGCCTGCAGCCGCACCCCCGCGCCAGCGACCGGCGCCAGCCCCGGGCCCGCTCCGATCATCCCAGGGCTTCCCCCGGTCCCGGTGGTCACCGGCGCCCCGATGACCGTTCAGGTCCGCTACCCCGCAGACAATCAGGTCATCACCAGCCGTGATTCGAATTTCATCCTCGGCAGCCTCGGGAGCGGCGACGTCCAGCTCCGCATCAACGACGTCGCCGTGCCGGTGGCGCCGAACGGCGCGTTCCTCGGCTGGCTGGTCAATCCACCGGCGACGGCCGCGCGCTATGACCTGGTGGCCGTGCGCGGGGCCGACACCGTGCGGCGCAGCGTGCGGGTGCGCTATCCCCCGCGCGTGTCGCTGCCGGCGACGGGACGGCTGCGGGTGGATTCGGCGTCGCTGCAACCTGGGCGCGGCTGGTGGGCGCGCCCGGACGAATTGCTGCGGGTGAGTGTGCGCGCGCCGGCGAACGCCCGCGTGGTGCTGGTCGGGCGCGACAGTATCGCGCGACCGCTCCTCGCGCTCGGCGCGATGGCGAATGGGGCCGTCAGCCCCGACACCGCCGACGTGGCGGCCGTCTTCGCCACCGAGGTCGCCGCCCAGCTGCTGGCCGACAGTACACGCCCGGCGCGCGTGACGATCACGCGCAACGGCGACGCGGTGATGTTGCCGGTGCCTGTCGTGCGCGCCCTCCCCACGCTCACGCGTACCCTCGGGCAGCTGCGGGCCACCGGCACCGTGGGCAGCGATACCGACCGGGTGGTGCATGCGCGCACCATCGCCGGCGGCACCTACAAGTGGATCCTGCTGCCTGGCACCGTGCTCGAGGTGACGGGCCGTCAGGGCAGTGCGACGCGGGTGAAGCTCGACGACGCGCTGGAGGTGTGGGTCGCCACCGACGAGCTGACCCTGCTGCCTGCCGGCACGGCCATGCCGCGCCGGGTGACGGGCGGCCTGCGCGTCACGCCCGCGGCCGACTGGGTGGATGTCGTGATCGGCATGGGCGACCGCCCGGCCCACCTCGTGGAGGCGGATGGACGCACCCTCACGCTCACGATGTACGGGGTGCAGGCCAATCCGGAGATCTCTCCCATTCTCGGCAACGACACGCTCGTGCGCCGTATCGCCTGGGAGCAGGTCACCAGCGACCGGGTGCGCGTGACGTTCACGTTGTCGCAGCCGGCCTACGGCTGGCTGGCCCTCTGGGACGACGCACGCCGCGCCTTCGTCTTGCGCGTACGCCGACTGCCGAGCATCGATGTCACGAACCCGCTGCGCGGGCTGACCATTGCCGTCGACCCGGGGCATCCGCCCGCCGGGGCGACAGGCCCCACGGGGCTCTACGAGGGCGACGCCGTGTTGCCGGTCGGGATGCAGCTGGTGGAGCTCCTCAAGGCCCGCGGCGCGAACGCGTTCAGCACCCGCACGAGCCTCGATCCGCTGGGGCTCGCCGAGCGTGCGGTCGCGTCGCGACGGGCCAATGCCCACGTGTTCGTGTCGGTGCACCTGAACGCGCTGCCGGACGGCGTGAACCCCTTCACCAGTAACGGCACGAGCACCCTGTTCTTCCACAACGCCAGTGAACCCCTCGCGCGCGTGATGCAGGAGGCGCTCATGAAGCGCTTCGGGCTGCGCGACCTGGGCGTGCACTACCAGAACCTGGCCGTCGCGCGTCCCACGTGGTATCCGAGTGTGCTCACCGAGGGGCTGTTTCTCATGCTGCCGGAGCAGGAAGCGGCCATGCGCGATGTGGGGTTCCAGCGGACGTACGCGGAGGCGCTGCTGGCGGGCCTCGAGCGCTACGTCCGGGAGTGGGCGGCGCGATGAGCGGGGGGCGGCCAGGGCCACGGGGTTCGGATGTCCGCCGTCATGGCCGGCGCGTGGGCGCCGGCTTGCGGGGGGTAGGCTGGTTCCTTCTCACGCTGGCCGCCGCGTCGCGCGCCGAGGCCCAGGTCGACCCGCGTGGGCCGGTGCGTACCATCGCCACGGCCCATCTGCGTGTGCACTTCCCCGCGGCGCTCGACTCGCTGGCGCGTATCGCGGCCGGGGTGGCCGAAATGGCCTACGTGCAGCTCGCGCGTGAGATGGCGCCACCGGCGGGCCCCATCGACCTGCTGCTCATCGACAACGTCGATGTGAGCAACGGCTACGCACAGGTGTTTCCCACCAACCGCGTGGTCATCTACGCGGTACCGCCGATTGCGTCGCGTGAGCTGCGCTTCCACGATGACTGGCTGCGCCTGGTCATCACGCACGAGCTGGCGCACGTGTTCCACCTCGACCGCGCTCGGGGCCCGTGGCGCGCGGCGCGCGCGCTGCTCGGGCGCAACCCGATCCTCTTTCCGAATGCCTTCACCCCGAGTTGGGTGAAGGAAGGGTTGGCCGTGTACTACGAGTCGGCGCTCACCGGCAGCGGTCGTAACGTGGGCACGGAGTTCCGCACCGTGCTGCGCGCTGCGAGTCTCGACACGGCCATCCCGCCCATGGCGCGCTGGAGCCTGGCCACCTCGCGCTTCCCGCGGGGGCAGACCGCCTACGCCTATGGCGCCCTGCTCATGGAGCGGGCCGTGCAGCGGGCGGCGGAACGGGCCACGGGGCGGCCACCGGATTCACTCGGGATGCGTCGCTACGTCGACGTCACCGCCGCCCATGACGTGCCGTTCCTGCTCGACCGCGCCTCGCGGCTGGGGTTCGGGACGTCGTTCAGCGCACTGCAGGCGCAGCTGCGTGATTCGGCGCTGGCGGCGCCGGTGGACCGCGCGGGGGATGCCGCGTGGCGGGTGGTGAGCTCCGATGGCTGGTACGCCGCGGCGCCGCGCTGGCTGGGGCGCGACTCGCTGCTCTGGAGCGCGAGCAACGGCCGCGAGGTCACGGGCCTGTACGTGGCGGCCGTAGCCGCGGGCGGCATGCCCCAGCCTCGACCGGTGCGTGCCGCGTGGCGCAACGCGTTGGATGTGAATGTGCCGGTGGGCGCCAACGCCGGCGTCAACACGCCGGTGCTGTACGCCCAGCTCGAGCGCCGCGATCCCTACGTGCTGCGTTCCGATCTTTATCGCGGCGCGGGGCCGCACGAAACGCGCCTCACCCATGGGGCGCGCCTCACGCAACCCGATGCGCGCGCCGATGGGGCGCTGGTGGCGGTGCAGTACGAGGCGAATGCCTCGCGGCTCGTGCGGGTGAGCGCCGATGGCCGCACCCTTGCGCCGCTCACGCGCGACACACCCGGCGAACGGTGGGCCGAGCCGCGCTGGTCACCGCATGGCGACGTGGTGGCCGCCGTCCAGCTGCTGCCCACCGGCGAGCAGCGTATCGTGGTGCTCGACACGCTGGGTACGCTGCGGGCGGCCGTGGCGGGCGCGCGCGGCGTGTTCGCCAGCCCGTCGTTCACACCGGACGGCGCACGCCTCGTGTGGAGCAGCGATCGCACCGGGCGCATGCAGCTGGAAACCGCACCGGTGTCGCGGACGGCAGTGGACACGCTGCACTGGCGCGACGAACGCGACGCCGTGCGGCAAGCCAGCGCCGTCAGCACGGGGGTGTACGAACCGACTGTCTCCCCCGACGGCATGCGGGTGGCAGCGCTGGTACAGCGCGTGGACGGCTTTCATGTTGTGGTGGGCGCGCTCGATACGCTCGGCCCGGTGGCGCGCAGCACGTGGTATCCGGCGCGCAATCCGCTGGCCGCCGTGAGTAGGGCCGACACCGGCCGCAGCACCACCTATCGCGCCGCGCGCATGCTGGTGCCGCGGTACTGGCTCCCGTTGATTGGCGAAGGGCGCGACGGTCGCCTCACGCTCGGCGCCACCAGCAGTGGTCTCGACATTCTCGAGCGCCACGCCTGGGACGCCAGTGTGCTCGTGCAGCCCGAGCGTGGCGAGGTCGACGCGTTTGGTGCGTACCGGTACGCCGGGCTCGGCGTGCCGGTGCTGGACCTGTCGCTGTCGCAGGAGTGGGATGGCACCTTCCGCGTGGTGAACGATGCCCGTGCCACGCTGGGACTGGTGGCACGCCGCCGCCGCTTCATCACGGTGGCCAGCACGTGGAGTGTGCCGCGCATCCGCTGGTCGGCCAGTGGCAGCGTGGGGGCGCAGTACGAGCTGCGCGACTTCACCGCCGACGTCGACTCCGTGCTCGGTCCGGCCAACTCGCTGCTGCGGCGCGGCACGCGCTATCCCAGCCTGTTCGTGAATGGCGCCTTCTCCACGGCACGGCGCGGCCTGCGCGGCATTTCCGTGGAAGAAGGCCTCACGCTCTCCAGTGCCACCAGCTATCGCTGGCGCGAAGACGCGCCGTCGCTCGGGTCGTGGCGCACCGTGCTCACCGGGCGCGGGTACCTGCCGCTGCCGCTGCCCGGCTACGCACGGCACGTGCTGGCCGCACGCGCTGCCGTGGGCGTGGCCGATACCCGGACCCAGACCGAGTTCAGTGTGGGTGGCACCAGCGGCTTGTCGGCGGAGCTCGTGCCCGGGGTTCGCCTTGGCGACCCGGCGCGAACCTTTCCGGTGCGCGGCGTGGCCCCCGGTGTGCAGCGCGGCATCCGCGCGGTGGGAGCCAGCGCCGAGTATCGCGCGCCGCTGGTGATGTTCAGTCGGGTGCCGAGCCCGTTCACGGTGTACAGCGACCGGTTGTCGGTGGTGCTGTTCAGCGATGCGGCGCGGGCGTGGTGCCCGGCAACGCTGGCGCGTACCAACGAGGTGTTGTGCGAGCGCCCCGGTCAGCGTGACGGCATCATCGCGACGGCCGGCGCCGAGCTGGTGCTCGACCTGGCGCTGCAGTATGACCAGCCCTATCGAGTGCGCCTCGGTGCCGCTTCGCCGTATGTGGCGCCACGCGGGGTGCCGCGCGGCGGGGCGTTCTACGTGACGCTGGGCGCATATTTCTGAGCAGGTGACTGGTCTCGTGTACCCGATCGCGCCGCGTGTGGCGTGATTCATTCTGCCCGATAGCGCAGAGGCATGAAGACGGGGAGGCAACGATATCGTGTTGCGGGCGCCGTGTTGCGGGTGCCGTGTTGCGGGTGCCGTGTTGCGGGTGCCGTGTTGCGGGTGCCGTGTTGCGGGCGCCATGTTGCGGGCGCCGCCTTCGGCGTCGCGATCAACAACGGGACAACGGCAGGATCGCCCTGCGCCGCGGGCTATCCACGCGCGTTCCTCGGGTGGAGCACCCGGGTGTCGCACCCGGGGTGATCCGGTGGGGCCTCCCGTCGTAGATCGCCCCCGCGCAGGGGGGCCGGGACGCCATCCCGCCGGGCCAGCACGACTCGGCGCGCTTCGCACGGCGCGTGATGCCGGGGTGGCGCCCGACGCCCCCGACCGCCGGCGGGCGCGCGATTCCGGCCGCCGCCCAACCGAACGCCACCCCACGCGAAACCCCGAAGCGCCCCTTCGTGATTCTACCTGCGCCAAACGGTCAAGGTCGTTACCTCTCCTCTTCCACGCCTCTGCGTGATCAGGTAGGCAGGACCTCACCCGCGGCACGCTCAGGCAAATGGGCAGCGAGCCAGCTGCCGAAGAATCAGGACAACCCACCACGCATTCCCCCCCCACACATCGAGATCTCGCACATGGCCCAGCCTTTCATCCACGAATCCGCCGTCGTCCTCGGCGCTGTCGAACTGGCCGAGGACACCAGCGTGTGGCCGACGGCCGTCATTCGCGGTGACGTGGAGCGCATCGTGATCGGCGCCCGCAGCAATGTGCAGGATGGCGCGGTCATTCACGCTGACCCGGGCAAGCCCACCATCGTGGGGGCGGACTGTGTGATCGGGCACCGGGCGGTGGTGCATGGCACCGTGCTCGAGGACGGGGTGCTGGTGGGGATGGGCGCCGTTCTGCTCAACGGGGTGCGCGTGGGGCAGGGGAGCATCATTGGTGCGGGCGCAGTGCTTCCCGAGAACACCCACGTGCCGCCGGGTTCACTGGTGCTGGGCGTGCCGGGTAAGGTGGTGCGCCAACTGGACGCCGAGCAGCAGGCGCGCATTCTGGACAACGCGGCGCGCTACGTGCAGTTGGCCGCTGCACATGGCAGCGGGGCGATCGCGCGACGCCGCTGACGGGGCCGTGCGGGCGTCGCGCCGCTCGCGAGACGAGGCAACTGCCCGCTGTGTGTGAGAGCAGGCAAGCCGCCCCGGCCGGTGGCGAACCCGTCTCGCGCGACGTCACAATTCTTCTGGCGTGGTGGTGACGGGATGCTGACGGCGGGCCAATTCACCGTCGATCGCTAACCTGATGTCAGACAGCGGTTTGTCTCGGATGTTTCGCACTGTCGCCACGTCGTACTGACGCGAGGGTGTGCGAGAGGTGTCCGGAAAACCGCACAAAGCTGTACGAGGTGGAGAACCCGGCCCCGGTCGCACGTCCGTGATATGCGGAATAGAAGTGCCTGTTCTACAACGGTTTACGTCGCTGCTTGCGCGGCCTCACGAATTGGGACACCATGCGCGTCCTCCGACCGCACGCCTTGCGCCCGTTGCTGCGCCATGGAATGCCGACGTCGAATCCGTAATGATGCCTCACCGCCCCCAGCCGGAGCTCTCCCGCATGCCCTTCTCGCCGACGCCCCCGGACGGTCTCGTCACGTTGTCCGGCAACGCCCGCACCGTGCTCGAGAAGCGCTACCTCGTGAAGGATGCGTCCGGGCAGCCGGTGGAGAAGCCTGAGGACATGTTCTGGCGCGTGGCCACGGTGGTGGCCGAGGCCGACCGCCGGTACGGGGCGAGTGACGGGGCGGTGAACGCGCTGGCCGAGGAGTTCTACTTCCTCATGACGCAGCGCCGATTCGAGCCCAACTCGCCGACACTCATGAACGCCGGCCGGCCACTGGGACAGCTGTCGGCATGCTTTGTCTTGCCGGTGGACGACGCGATCAGCAACGGGCAGAGCGGCATCTACGACTCGCTGCGGAGCATGGCGCTCATCCACCAAAGCGGCGGCGGCACGGGCTTCTCGTTCTCGCGGCTGCGGTCGCGCGGCAGCATGGTGCGCAGCACCACCGGCGTGGCGTCGGGGCCGGTGTCCTTCATGGAGCTGTATGATGCGAGCACCGATGCCGTGAAGCAGGGCGGCACGCGTCGTGGCGCCAACATGGGCATCCTGCGCGTCGACCACCCCGACGTGCTGGAGTTCATTGCGTGCAAGGAAGACCTCACCAGGATCACGAATTTCAACATCTCGGTGGGCATCACCACGACGTTCATGGAAGCGGTGAAGGCCGACGCCCTCTACGATCTGGTGGACCCGGTGACGCACACGGTCACTGGCCAGCTGCGTGCCCGCGCGGTGTGGGACACCATGATCCTCGGCGCGTGGCGCACCGGTGAGCCGGGGGTGTTCTTCATCGATGAAGCGAACCGGTACAACCCGGTGCCGCATCTCGGGGCGTACGAGGCAACCAACCCCTGTGTCACCGGCGACACGCTGGTGGCCACCACGCAGGGGCTGGTGCCCATTGCCGAGTTGTGTGAGCGCGGTGAAGCGGTCCCCGTGACGCTCGATACGCGCTTCAGCGCCGGCAAGGTGGGTCCGGCCGGCGCGCCGTTCCAGAGCGGCATCAAGCCGGTGTTCAAGGTGGTCACGCGCGAGGGATACGAGATTCGCGTCACCGCCGATCATCGCTTCATGACGGCGCGCGGTTGGGTGGAAGCGCAGCACCTTCAGGAAGGCGACGCGCTGCACATCCAGAACACCAGGGGCGGGTTCGGGGCGCACGGCACGCGTGAGGAGGGGCGGGTGTTGGGCTGGCTCATTGCCGACGGGCACAGCACCGGAAGCAGCGGCTACGGTGCGGTGCTTGGCTTCCGGGGCGACGACCGCGAGGTGGCCGCAGCCTTCGCGCGCGATGTGCACGAGGCGCTTGGGAGCTACGACGGGGCCAGCCGCGCCGTCGGCGTGGTGGATATCCCCGTGCGCGACCTGGCCACGGTGAGCAGCACACGCCTGCGGGAGCTGGTGGCGGCGCGCCATGGCGTGACCGCTGAATGCAAGCTCGATCGCGTGCCGGCTCCGGTGCTGGCGGGCGGCGAGACGATGCAGCAGGGCTTCCTGCAGGCGCTGTTTACCGCCGATGGCCATGTGAGCGGCACCCCGGACACGGGGGTCTCGGTGCGACTCACCAGCATCTCGCTGGCGCTGCTGCAGGACGTGCAGCGCATGCTGCTCAACTTCGGAATCGCGTCCCGCATTTACCAGGAGCGGCACCCGGCGCGCACCGTGGCGTTCAACGGTGTCCCCAGCGAGTGCCAGGCCGACCACGACCTCGTGATCGCGCGCGACAATGTGCAGCGTTTCGCCGAGGAGATTGGATTCCTCACGCGCACGAAGAACCGCGCGCTCATCAAGCGCCTGGCCAGCTCCGGCGCCCGCGGTCCATATCGCGAGACCTTCACCGCCCGCTTTCAGGCTCTCGTGCCCGCTGGCGAGGAGATGGTCTACGACCTCACCGAGCCGCTCACGCACTCGTTCATCGGCAATGGGTTCGTGGTGCACAACTGCGGTGAACAACCGCTGCTGGCCTATGACGTCTGCAACCTCGGCAGTGTCAACGTGGGCCACTACGTGAAGGACGGCACCGTCGATTGGGACGCCATGCGCAGCGACATCGCGCTCAGTACGCACTTCCTCGACAACATCATCGACGTCAACAAGTACCCGCTCCCGGAGATCGACGCGCTCAGCAAGCGCATCCGGCGCATCGGCCTCGGGGTCATGGGCTTTGCGGACATGCTCGTGCGCCTCGGCATTCCGTACGACAGCCCCGAGGGCGTGGAGATGGGGCGCAAGGTCATGGCGTTCCTCGACGTCGAGGCCAAGAAGGAGAGCGAGCGGCTGGCCAACCAGCGCGGGGCATTCCCGGAGTGGGCGCGCTCCATCTGGGGCCCCGACGAGACCTGTGCGCGCGACGCCAATGGCCAGCGCATCCGCCCCCTGCAGCTGCTGCGCAACTGCAACGTGACCACGGTGGCGCCCACGGGCACCATCTCCATCATTGCCGGCTGTTCGAGTGGGCTGGAGCCGCTGTTCGCGGTGGCGTTCATGCGCAACCAGGCGGGCGTGCTGATGCCCGACGTGAACGAAGACTTCGTGGCCATCGCCAAGGCCGAAGGGTGGTACAGCGACGCGCTCATGGAGCGCATCGCCAGGACGGGCAGCGTGCAGCACGCCGAGGTCCCGGCCAGGTGGCAGGCGGTGTTCAACACGGCCAACAACATCTCGCCCGAATACCACATCCGCATGCAGGCCGCGTTCCAGCAGCACTGCGACTCGGCCATCTCCAAGACCACCAACTTCAGCCACGCCGCCACGGTGGACGACGTGCGCGCCATCTACGAGCTGGCGTACGACATGAAGTGCAAAGGCGTGACCGTGTACCGCGACGGCTCGCGCGACGGCCAGGTGCTGAGTACCGGCGCCACCGCCGACGCTACGGCCAAGCGTGACGGCGCTCCTGCCGCGGCTGCCGCCGCGGGTGAAGCGAAGGGCGAGAGCGCGAAGGACGTGGCGGCGCTCAAGCGCGAGCTGGGCGAGCTCCAGGGTACCATTGCCGAGTTGCAGAGCCAGCTGGACCGCACCAAGAAGGCGCTGTTCAGCGCCGAGTCGGAGAACGCGAGCCGTCGCGGCAAGCGGTCGCGCCCCGAGGTGATGCGCGGCACCACGTACCGCAAGGACACGCCGCTCGGCACGATGTTCGTGAACATCACCGAAGACGAGAAGGGGCAGCCGTTCGAGGTGTTCCTCAACCTCGGCAAGGCCGGCGGCAGCGCCATGGCCGACGCCGAGGCGATCGGCCGGCTCATCTCGCTGGCGCTGCGGAGTGGTATCTCGCTGCAGGAGATCCACCGTCAGCTGCGCGGCATCTCCAGCGATCGTGCCGTGGGATTGGGGCCCAACAAGGTGCTGAGCCTGCCCGATGCGGTGGGGATGGCGCTGGAGCAGTGGTGGCGGGAGAAGCAGGGGGTGCAGACCGACCTGCTCAGCAGCGGCCCGATGACGCAGGTGCAGGGGGTGCCGAGCGCCTTGTCACCGTTGCCGACGCCGGCGGCGGGGGTACCCGTGGTGCCTTCGGCGCCGAGTGTGGGCGCGACGCAGCCGCAGGTCGAGTTTGGCACCGTGGGCGGCGAAGTGTTCATGGGCACCTGCCCCGACTGCGGCAGCCAACTGGAGTTCGCCGAGGGGTGCGTGAAGTGCCACGTGTGCGGGTTCAGTGAGTGTGGGTGAGGGGGGGGCTGAAAACAGCAGGGCTGATTCGCGAACGCACCGTCGGCAGCTGCCCGCGGCGCGTTCGCACGTGGGTCATCCCATGCCTCGTGCGGCGGGCTTCGCGTGGATGAACCTTCGACTGCATGATCCGCAATCGGTCTCCGGGTGTGCCGGTTCGATCTTGATCTGCGAGCGATTGCCCTGCGGCGGTTTGCCTTGATCGACGCCGATTCGAGTGCCCGGATCAGGGTGCAGGGTTCCGCTGCCTCACACATGGTCCGCGGGGGGCGGTCGCAGGCGAGCGCTCTCTAGCCATCACACCAGAGGGAATCACGTGCGCCAGCCCCCGAGGCACACCGTTCGCAGACTCCTCGCGACCGACGCGCCGTCGTTGTACGCAGCAGTGCGGGAGTCGATCGATGAACTCACCTACTGGATGCCATGGTGCACGAAGGACTATGCCATGTCCGATGCCGAGGCCTGGATGCAAACCGCCAGCGAGATGTGGGCCTCTGGTGCCGAGTACCACCTCGGAATCTTCGACGCGGCGACCGGTGCAGTGGTGGGTGGCACAGGCGTCAATCATATCAATCGTGCCTACCGCATCGGCAACATCGGCTACTGGGTCAGCTCGAATCGAACCGGACAGGGAATCGCGCGGTTCGCTGCCCATCAGTCTGCCGTCCTCGGATTTGGGGAGCTGGGCCTGACGCGCTTGGAGATTGTGGTGCTCACCAACAACACGGCGAGTCAGCGTGTGGCGGAGGCGGTTGGCGCACGGTTCGAGTGTGAAGCGCGCAATCGCCTGTACTTTCAGGGCGCACCGCACAGTGCCTGCGTCTACTCCCTTGTGCCGGAGGACCTCCGGTAATGCCTCACCCCACGCGGCAGCGGACCCGCCACCACGGCTGGCGCTGTCAGCCTGGGCCACTGACACTGGTGCCGCATCGCAGCCCGGGCTTCGAGCGTCTGCCTCCGGGCGCTGCTCTGCTCGCACGTCACGCGGGCTGGCATGCGCCCGGGTAGCGGTGTTGAGCTCCCGTCATGTGCCGGTGCCGTGGAATCGCCATGGCGATGCGCTCCCGCATTCACGATTCGCGGCATTTCCATGCCAGCCATGGCCAGCGCGTGGTGACGGTGCGTTTTCCTGACGGGGTGGTGACGGAGTGGGGACGGGTCCACCAACCCCCGCGCGCAGTGTGGTGCTCGTCGTGGAGTTGATGGACCTGCGCCGTGACGAGCTGATGGCCAGCTGGGCCCACGTGAGGGTACGCGCACCGCTTCTCAGGATCGCCGCTGTGGAGCAGGAGACCCATGCTCTACGGAACCGACGTGCGTCTTGTGGTCGGCTCCCGACTGAGGCTCCACGTCCGTGACGGAACTGCTGGGGAGCTCGATCTCGGCGCCGAGCTGGACGGGCCAACGTTCACGCCCCGGCGCGACCCGGCGTTGTTCGGTCAGGTCTGCATTGATCCCGATGTGCTCACCATAGCATGGCCAGACGGTGCGGAGTTCGCGCTGGCGTTCCGTCTGGCGCTCGTTGGGCGGCACGTTGATGCTCCGCTCATCGCCACTGCAGGCAGCGCCACTGCAGGCAGCGCCACTGCAGGCAACGCCGCTGCAGGCAACGCCGCAGTGAGGTCGCGCGTCGCGCGCTCCGGTTGTATGCGCGGCTGCAGGGCGCCGCGCCGAAGCGGGAGGAAGGTCGCATGTGAAGGGTCCGCGCCCGCTTCGAAGCGAGGCGGCGAACATCGCGGCGGCGATGACCGGTCGATCACGTGAGAAGGCGCGCTGGTTGGGCAGGGTGACGTCGGTTCCGCGGTGTCCTCCGCCCACGCCGTGCAGCCCGTGTGGGCCAGTCTGGGGCGGGGGACGGATCCCTCCACGCTCTGCGACGGGCGCGCATTCCGTCACCCTCCGAGGTGCTCCGCGCTCTTGTAGATTGCGGGATGCCGATCTACGTCTACGAAACCGTGCCGGCCGCGGCCGGCGAGGCGTCGGAGCGCTTCGAGCTCCGGCAGTCCATGCACGAGGCGCCACTCACCGAGCATCCGGACACGCGGGTGCCGGTGCGCCGCGTACTGAGCGGCGGGCTGGTGACCTTCACGCAGGGCGCTGCCGCGGACCGCGGCGCGATGCCGGCGCGCGGGTGCGGGGCGAGTGCCTGCTGCATGACCCAATGACACCGGCGAAAAAGGCCGCCGCGAAGAAGGCCGCCGCGAAGAAGCCGGCCGGCAAGAAGGCAGCGGCCAAGCAGCCGGCGGCGAAGCAGGCGCCAGCCAGGCAGGCCCCCGCCAGGAAGCCCCCGCAGTCGATGCCCTACGAACTGGGCAAGTGGGCGCACGTGTACACCCGCGCGCCGGGCGAGATGCGCTACTGGCTCATCAAGTCGGAGCCCGACGTGTTCTCGTTCGACGACCTGCAGCGCGCGCCGCAGCAGACAACCTGCTGGGACTCGGTGCGCAACACCGGCGCCCGCAACTTCCTGCGCGACGGCATGAAGCGCGGCGACCGCTGCTTCTACTACCACTCCAACGCCGACCCCAGCGCCATCGTGGGGATCTGCGAGGTGGTCCGCGAGGGCTATCCCGACCACACGGCCTTCGATTCCACGCACCCGTACTTCGATGCCGACTCCGACCCGGCGACTCCCACCTGGTACATGGTCGACGTGAAGGCGGTGCAGTCGCTGCCGCGGCCGGTCACGCTCCCGGCCATCAAGGCCGACCCGGCGCTGGCCGAGATGGCACTGATCAAGGTGGGGCGGCTGTCGGTGGTGCCGGTCACCGCGGCTGAGTGGCAGCACCTGTGCGCGCTGGGCGGGGTGTGACGGCGCACCCCGCTCCGTTCGCCGCGGCGCTGGCCGACCGCTACGCGATCGTACGTGAGCTCGGCGCCGGTGGCATGGCCACGGTGTACCTGGCCCGCGACCTGCGCCACGAGCGCCAGGTGGCCATCAAGGTGCTCAAGCCCGAGCTGGCCGCGGTGCTGGGCGGCGACCGCTTCGTGCAGGAGATCAAGACCACCGCCCAGCTGCAGCATCCGCACATCCTCCCGCTCTTCGACTCGGGGGAGGCCGCCGGGTTCCTGTACTACGTGATGCCCTACATCCAGGGGGAGACGATCCGCGAGCGGCTGGATCGCGACACCCAGTTCGGCATCGAGGAGGCCCTGCGGGTGGCGTCGCAGGTGGCTGATGCGCTGGACTACGCCCACCGGCAGGGGGTCATCCACCGCGACATCAAGCCCGAGAACATCCTGCTGCACGACGGGCGCCCGATGGTGATGGACTTCGGCATCGCGCTCGCCGTGAGCGCGGCCGCCGGCGGACGGATGACCGAGACCGGGTTGTCGCTGGGGACGCCGCACTACATGTCGCCGGAGCAGGCCACGGCCGACAAGGCCATCACCGCCCGCTCCGATGTATACGCGCTGGCCAGCGTGCTGTACGAGATGCTCACCGGCGAGCCGCCGCACCTGGGCACCTCGGCGCAGCAGATCATCATGAAGATCATCACCGAGCCCGCACGACCGGCGGACTCGCTGCGCCGGTCGATCCCACCGCACGTGTCGGCGGCCCTCGCGATGGCGCTGGAAAAGCTCCCGGCCGATCGGTTCGCCAGTGCGCGGGCCTTCGCCGACGCGCTCGCCAACCCGGCGTTCCGGGGCAGCGCCACCGCCGGGGCCCGGACGGCGGCGGCCGGGCGCGGGCGGGCGTGGTACGCCTCGCCGGTGCCGTATGCCGCGGCGCTGGCCGTGGCGGTGGGCGGCCTGGGGTGGCAGGTGGCCCGCCGGGACACCGAAGCGTTGCCGCCAATGCGGTTCGTGGTGAAGCCCCCGGCAGGAGGGCTTGCCATCAGTCAGAGCCTCGCCACCGGCATCTCGGCCGATGGCCGGCGCATTGTCTTTCGCGCCCAGTCGGGGAACGTGCGGCGGCTGTACGTGCAGGACGTGGGGACTCTTGCGGCGCGCGAGGTGCCGGGCACCGAGGAGGCCCGGTACTTCGCCCTGTCGCCGGACGGCCGCACGCTGGTCTTCCAGCCGGGCACGGGCGGCCTGCGCCGGCTGTCGGTCGATGGCGGAGCGGCGCTCGACGTGCCACTCCCGGGCGGCACCGGGAAGCTGCTGCCCAGCGGCGTCACGTGGTCGGGCAACACCATCATCGCATCGCTGGGCGTCATGGGGTTGGTGCTGGTGCCGGCCGACGGCGCGCCCGCGCGCACGGTGCGGCTCACGCAGAACGGCCAGTTCTGCAACTGCGGGAGTCGGGCCGTGCTCACGGCGGATGGACAGCACCTGCTGCTCGTTGGCACGTCGCTCCTCCTGGCGCCGAGCACCGGGGGGGAGGCACGCGATCTCGGCGTGCAGGCCGAGTCGGTCGTGGCCGTGCGTGACGGTCTGGTGATCTACGTGACCAACGGCGGCCAGCTCATGGCCGCCACCCTCGACACCAAGGCGGGAACGCTCGGCCAGCCGCTCCCGCTGGACGAACAGGTGACCACCGGGTCGGTACCGGCCCTGGCCGGCAACGGCACGCTCGTGGCCTTCCGCGGCACGGCAGCGGCGCGTCTCGAACTCGTCGACGAACACGGCGTCGGCACGCCGGTGCTGGAGGCGGCAAGCGTGCTGAACACGGCCCGGTTCCCGCGCTTTTCCCCCGACGGGCGGCGTATCGCCGTGGCCACCTTCGAGGTGCGCGGTGGGGCGGTGAGTACCAATCCCAACACCGTCAGCGTGATCGACGTGGCCGCCGGCACGTTCACCCGCCTGTCCGGCGACTACAACGCCGACCGGCCGGAGTGGAGCCCGGACGGTACCCGGCTGCTCTTCCGCCGCTACGGGGGGCGGAACGGAGTGAACGACGAGCAGCTGTGGTGGCAGCCGTACGATCGCAGCGCGCCGGCGGTGGTGCTGCAGGGTGATGCGACGGCGCGAGTGGCCGAGGGAGTGCTGTCGCCGGACGGTCGCTGGCTGCTGTACCGCACGCTGGCCGAGCAAACCGGGCGCGACATCTGGTATCGGGCGATGACCGGCGATACCGCCCCGCAGCGGTTCGAGGTGACGGAGGCCGACGAGCTCATGCCGCGCTTCTCGCCCAACAGTCAGTGGGTGGCGTACACGTCGAACGAGTCGGGCGTGCCGGAGGTGTTCGTGCGGCCATTTCCGGGGCCCGGCGGGCGCACGAAGGTGTCGGCGGAGGGGGGCAGCGAACCGGTATGGGCACCCGATGGGCGCCGGCTGTACTACCTGAGCGGCAACGATCTGCTCGCGGCCACGCTGGCCACCGACGGCGGCCTGCACGTGGTGTCGCGGCAGAAGCTCTTCGCGGCCGACGTCCTGCCGGGCGCCATCCACGCGAACTTCGATGTGTCGCCCGACGGCCGCCACTTTCTCATGGCGCGCACCAGTACCGGACAGGTGGACCTCACCGTGGCGCTCAACTGGATGGCCGAGGTGCGGCGGCGCGCGGGGCGCTGAGCGCGGGGCGCTGAGCGCGGGGCGCTGAGCGCGGGGCGCTGAGCGCGGGGCGCTGAGTGCCGACAGCGGGCGGCCTCGTGCGGCATACTTGCCGCAGCCACGACGACGCGCCGCGCACGCCGACCGCGACCCCCGAAACATTCGGGGGCGTTCCGCTGGCGGAATCCCACGGCGGAACGCCTCGGGCACCGCCTTGCCTCGGCCAGCCACGCCTTGTGCCCCGGCTCGCCGTGGTCCGCGTCGATGGCGGGGGCGCCATGGCGGGGGCGCCATGGCGGGGGCGCCATGCCGGCGGGCGCCGTGGCGGCGGGCGCCATGCCGGCGGGCGCCGTGGCGGCGGCGGGCTCGGAATGTTCCGGGGTTCTCGGACCGTTCACCTGGTTTATCCAGCCGCCGGAATCGGCGGCAAATCGGCCTTTCCCACCCCTTTCTCCATTTCCATGCAATCCCTTCTGTCGTTCCGCCGTCGCTCGGCGCGGCTCGCCGTTGCTGCTGCCGCCCTCTTCCTCGCCGCCTGCTCGAGCGACGAGAGCACCGCCCCCGCTGAGGCGCCGCTCTTTTCCACGATGGTGGTATTCGGGGCCAGCCTCGATGACGTGGGGAACGTGTGCAACCAGTCCCCGGCCGCGTGCCCGCCGGCGCCCTACTTCTCGGGGCGGGCGTCCAACGGCCCGCTGTGGGTGGAGCTGGTGGCCCAGCGCCTCGGCGCCACCGCGACGCCGGCGCGCACCGGCGGCACCAACTACGCGTATAGTGGGGCGCGCACCGGGCCGATCGCCGGCACCACGCAGGGCGTACCGAACATGATCGCGCAGGTCGACGCCTATCTCGCCGCGGGCGCGGCGCCCAACCGGAACCGGGCGCTGTTCGTGCTCAACACCGCCACCGTGGGCAACGACATCAACGACGCACTGGCCCAGCTGCCCACCAACCCGAACGCCGCGGCGATCCCCACCGCGGCGGTGACCAACGTGGTGACGATGGTGCAGAAGCTGTACACGGCCGGGGCGCGTCACATTCTCGTGCTGAACAGCACCGATGTCGGGAAGACGCCGCTGGTACGGGCGAACGGCGCGGCGGCGATGCAACTGGCCACGCAGTTCTCCACGCTCTTCAACGGCGGGCTGGACACGCAGCTCGCGACACTGCGGACGTCGAACCCAGGGCTTACGCTGTACCTGGTCGACCTGGGCCGGCTCACTGCCGACGTGCTGGCGGCGCCGCAGACCTTCGGCTTCAGCAATGGCACGACGCCCTGCCTGGTGGGGACGACGGCGTGCGCGCAGCCCGACGGGTTCTTCTACTGGGATGGCTTTCACCCCACCGCGGCCACCGGTCGGCTGGTGTCGCAGCGAGCACTGACGGCGCTCGGGCGCTGATCGGTCGGCGCATTTCGGTCAGGCGCATTTCGGTCGGCGCATTTCGGTCAGGCGCATTTCGGTCAGGCGCCGACCGGGCGTGTCGCTGGGTTTCTCCTGGTTCTGCCGGTCGCTCGCCGCCGTCCGTGATGGCGGGCGACCGGTTGCCTGTCCGCTCGCTTCGCGACCTCGCCGGATAGCTCCGCCCTTCGCCTCGTTCATGAGGGGCGGCGCATTGGGGGGCGTCAGGACCCGGAGCTCGACCCCACGCGTGACGTGCGCGGTACGGGGGCGTCGCGGGCTGCAAGACCCGCCATGGAGCCCTGACCTCAGGGATCGAGGTGAAGCACCTTCACGCCCGGCGGGGTAGCCTTGGCGAAACAAGGGCCATCGCGATCTTGGCCCTGTTCCATCGCGGGCTGGGTTCGGAGGACCTGCGCATCGACGGCACCCCGCTTGCTCCAGCCATGCGCGGGGGCGGCTTCCCGCTGCAACGCGCGCCGTTCGCGATCCCCGCTTGCTCCGGCTGCGCGCGGGGGCGGCATCGGGACCGCGCTGCTCGAGCAACTGCGGATCTTCGCCGCTGCGGAGGGCGCTCGCACGATTCGCCTGGAGGTGAAGGACCGGAATGATGGCGCCCGCCGGCTGTCCGAACGCATGAGGTTTGTCGCCACGAGGACCTCGCACTTTCGCCACGTGCGGTGGCTCCTGGGCTTCTCGGCCGCCACGACCCAGGAGTACCGCCTCCCACGGGTCGCCTGACACGAGGAGGCCGCGGACGGTCTACTGCGCGGCGCCAGCTCAGAACTTCAGGTTGAGACCAAGCACCGGCAGCAGCCCCGCCTGCTCGGTGAAGGCGAGCCGGTTCGTCTTCGAGTTCCAGTCGAAGCCCGCGACGTTCCGGCGGTTGGTCACGTTCTGCACGTCCAGGTACACGGCGAGCGTCCGCCCGCCGAGGGCGACCCGCCGCTCGGCGCGCACGTCCACGCGCACGTAGTCGGCCGACCGGTCTTCGTTGAGCCGCATCGCGTCGAGCACGAGGCGCTGCTGCGCCGTCGAGAGGTCGGTGCGCACGGGCGTCGTCGGCCGTCCCGAGGCCCACGAGGCGCGCGTCGAGAGGTCCCAGCGCTCGCGGACACGCCGACCGGCGATGACCGTTGCCGAAAACGGTGCGTCGTACGCCCCGCGGCGCAACACGCCGTCGAGCGCGGCCTGCCGCGAGCGCGTGGTGGAGACCGCCGCCTGCCAGTACGTCCCCTGCACCAGCTGGCGCTGTGCGAAGAGCTCGAGGCCGCGCACGCGGCCCACCCCACGGGCGGTCAGCGGCACCAGCGCGCCGACCACGTCGTAGCTGTCGCCGGCATTCGCGAGGGTGAACTGCGGAAGGTCGGTGGAGACCGGGTAGTCGGCGTAGCGCTTCTCGTAGGCCTCAAGCGTCACGCGCAGCGCCGGGGCGGGCGTCCATGACAGGCCGACGACCGCGTGGTCGGCACGCATGGGCGGTAGCGCGCGGTTGGCGGGGATTGCAGCGACGTAGACCAACGGCACCTGCTGGTGGTAGCGCCCGGCACCGCTGGTCAGCTCGAGCGTCGGCGTCACGCGGAACGCCGCCGCGATGCGCGGACCGACGCGAACCGCCTCGGACAGCCCGAAGCGGTCGGCCCGCACCCCCGCGGTCACCTGCGCGGGCCCCACCGCCCGGCTCAGCTGCAGGTGCAGGCCGTCAACGTCGCCGCGCGTGGTCGCGTCGCTGGCGAATGGGTTCACGCGCCCCGACGGCGCCAGCGGCAGGAAGCTGCCGAACGGGGCCTCCATGCGCGTCCGGGTCGCCAGCTGCCGCCGCACCGCCCCGGCGTTGAGCTCGCCCAACCCCGGAAGCTGCATGGTCAGGTCATACCTTGCCGTGACCTCCGATTCGCGCGAGCGGTTGAACCACGCCCGCGCGCCGCCGAGCCGCGCCTCGCGGACATCCTCGCCATACCCCAGCCCGGAGCGGCTCACGGTGAACCGGCCGACGCCACGCCCACCGAGGGGATGCTGCCAGCCAAGGCCCGCCATGTGGCGGTCACCGCGCACGATCTCCGAACCGGTCGGGTCGAGGTTCTCGAGGTCCGAGGCGAGGCTCTCGAAGTCGATGCGGTCCCGGCCGGCGATGGCCGAGAGCCAGACGCGATGCCCGGCGCCGGGCTCCCACGACGCCCGGAACTGGCCGTTGGTGGTGTGCGGCACGGCGGTGAGTCCGAACGGGCCGGCCAGCAGGCCGAAGTACCCTTCGCGCGCCGAGGCGATGACCGAGGCCCGCCGGCCGATTGGTCCCTCGACGATCAGCCCCACCCCGGCGAGGCTCATGTCGGCCTGGCTCCGCCAGCGCTCGCGATCGCCGTCCCGCTGCCGGAGGTCGAGCACCGCCGACAGCCGGTTGCCGTACTGCGAAGGGAAGGCGCCCGCATGAAACGTGGCCTGCGCGAGCAGCTCGTTGTGGAACATCCCGATCCCGCCGCCGGACGTCCCCTGCGCGCCGAAGTGGTTGATGCCGGGCACCTCGAAGCCGTCGATCAGGAACAGATTTTCGCTCGGCGCTCCGCCGCGGGCGATGATGTCGTTGCGCTGGTCGTTGCCGGCGGCCACGCCGGGCAGCGACTGCACGAGGCGACTCACATCGGCTAGCGCGCCCGGGGCGCGACGCACGAGGTCGGCCGTCAGCGTGATCGTCGTGACCGGGGCATCGGGCGGCGGCGCGAGTGCGGCGGCGTCGCTGCCCACGCGGACCGCCGCGAGGGTCGT